>NZ_SPNG01000002.1:0-577263 GCF_004563845.1 Rhodococcus sp. 1R11
GTGCGTTCTACGCGGCCTTCCGACCAATCGGTGGTCGCCGCGACGTCAATCCGGGATTGAACAGTAGCCAATGTGTGGATCAGTGAGCCGGAGTCGAATTGTCTCAAGTACTCAGTCCGACGTGCGTGGTCCATTGCGATCAGTCCGGCGTGATCTGAGATCACTGGAAACATCGGGGCGGACGGTAGTTCGAGGGTCGGGGTACTGGACGGCGTGATGAGGGGTGTTTTCTTCGCAAGTCGTGCGTCTCGGCGTCGATCCTTGGTCGTCTTACCCGTGCGCGGCTTACCTCGATTTGTCACAAAGACCCCCATGCTGCGTGCCACACCCTCCGCGCGGCCCGTCTCTGCCCTTCAGTATCTCGGAACTGGCGACAGCGGGTGGAACAACGAACAAGCCGGTCTTTCGAGGTGAGCTCACCTGCCTGGTGGTCCCGCTTGTGGTGGCCACTGACGGGGCAGCACCGTGATTGGCTGCGTCTTATCAGTGTTTCTGGTCCAATCGAAGTCCACATTTGCGAACACTTGGGGGTTCTCAAACGTTGTTTGACTCTCGAATCGTGCATTTGCAAAGCCGATTTGCTTGCCAACAAACTCTGTTTGGTTGAATGACGTCTGATAGCTGCTGGCGAAAAGAGTATTATGAAAGCTCGTGAGCCCACGATCGAACAGAGCCTCGTTGAACGAGGTTTGTCCCGTCCTGAACTCTGCATTGGAAAAATAGGTGCGCTCCCCGGTAAAGTCGACGCCGTGAAACGAGACGTCCTCTCCGGTGAAGAAAGTGCCTTTAAAGCTTAACACCTTGCATTGAAATCTGGCCCTGGCGAAATCAGTGCTCTGACCCGAAAAAATTGATTTGTGGAACGAGGCATTCTCTTCGCCGTCGAATGTCGCCTCGGTGAACCAGGTGTTCTCGCTTGAAAATTCGATGTCCGTAAATTTTGTGAACTTAGTCCGGAATCGCGTGGATATGAACGTTGCAACGTTTCCAAGGAATTTGCAATATCCGAATTCGACGGAGGTGCCTGTGAAGGTTGTGTTATCAAAATTTGTTTCCACTCCGAGGAACTTTGTGCGCAAAAATTCAGTGCGAACGCTTCCCGAACCATCTCCGAAAATAGCTGATTCAAAGTTTGTTCGACCACTGTGAAATTCGGCGTCGCTGAAAACCGTGTTAGCATCGAATTTAGAATTTGAGAACCTGGTGGAGGATCCGTGGAAGTGTGCTCGCTCGAAGGTTACTGGTTTACGAAATATTGCACCTGAGAAGTCGCAGTCCAGAAAATATGCGCCGCTGAAATCGAAGTCAAGCTCACTCCAACTGCGGGGCAGTCGGTCATCGTCTTCGATCGGCTGCAAGTGAGCGGCGAGAACGCGAACGATGCTCTGCCGTACCGCGAGGTCGTCCTGTCTGTAGGAATATCGCTCTTCGACTACACGGTCTGAGAGTGTGAACCGCACGATTGTGCCGGTCTGATTGCCGGCACCTTGCTGCGGTACGTATGGCGTTCGGAGGTAGCTGCACAGCACATTGATGCACGCTTGCGCCTCGGTGACCGCAGGAGTTGGTCGGCGCAACCAGTCTTCGGCCAGAGCTTCCATCGCGTAGATTCCGGCGGTTCGGACGGCAGCAGACGGATCTGACAGTTGACTAGCGATCGTGGTGAACCGGTCTCTGAGGCCCCGTACGACTTCCAGCGCATAGGAGGTTTCGAAGTGCTCTCGCTCCTGCGTGCGGGTGTGCTTGCCGGTGCGATACACGAGGTAGCCGGACGCCAGAACGCCTGCTCCGGCAATGAGTGTTGCCAATGGCTGTGTGAGCCACCCCCCGGAAGACTGGTCGAGGAGGTCCTTCAGCTCGCTGACGGTGACTGTGATCGAAGAGTCAATGGGTGTAGTCGTTGTGTCCGAAGACAGAGCCGCCCAAAGTTGCGTAGAAATAGCGCTCAGGTGCATCGGACGATCTTGCCCTGCGCGCGGGGCCGCGTCTGCGCAGATTGTTCGTTTTCGCTCGGCGAAACTATCTGATGAGGCGGTAGGTCTCGGTGTGCTCGTCGTATTCCCACCGTGCGTCGTTGATGATGACGGCGGTGAAGTCGTCGGCGGGATCTTCTGCGACAGCACGGTCGGTGTCGATCAGGTCGATGACGTCCTCCATCGTTAGTTCCGATGGGGTAGCGGCGGCAGCATCGTCGTCCGAGGTCGGCTCGGTCGGTGCGTCGTCGCGCTCGTCGATGTCGGTGGCGATGAATTCGGAGAAGTCGTCGGCGACGGCCGGCGTCGGCGGGGTGAAGCCGCACGAGTGAGGGGTGCACTGCTCGAAGTCGGTGATCGACTTCATCCGGTGCACCATCGGCCAGAGAACTTGGTAGTGCCACGCTGAGGGCCCGCCGTGATAGGCGTTCTTGCCCTGTTGGTACGCCTCACGGCGCGCGAACATCGCTGCGGTCAGCTCTTCGACCACCGGGCCGTGCTTGAACCAGCACGGAGGAATGGTGCGGCCGAGCTCGTAGCGGTCGCGTAGCCATTCCACCCAGGTACCGAGCTCGACCCACAGTCGGGCGGCGCTGTCCTTGTCCAGGTACGGCCAGTCGATCGAGCCGGGGGTGTACGACGGGAGTGCCATGACGTCAGCTCTCCTCGTGCCCGGTAGCGCAGTACTCGTCGAACGCCTTCTGATTCGCCTTCACACGGGCGGCGAGCACGGGAACGTCCCAGACGGAGGGAACGTGCAGCTTGATCGGTTTGGCCTCCCGGTAGCGCAGCAATGCTTGATCGGCGGGCATCCGGGCGATGTCGCTGCCGGCCATCACCGGGACTGACCGGGGCCCGGCCATTCTGGACGCGCTCATGTATTCATCGCGCATCCCCAAGCCCTTCGAGATCGTCGCTAGTTCGTCGGCGTCGCCGAGACCGGTCAGATACAGGCGAGTTGGGGAGTCGTTGGACAGTTGCTGGCCGGCGAGGTGGCCCCATCGTTGTTCGTTCTGCAGCCGGGAGTGCACTCCTGCCCATATCTGGATTCCGCGGCCACCGGAGTCGGTGATGAGCGAGGGCATGTTCGGGATCGCTGCGACGTTGTTCATCTCGTCGAGCACCATGCGCAGCGGCGGGTCGATCTTGTCGTCGGGCTGAGTCAGGCCGTGGGTCTTCGCCACGTGATAGAGCTCGGCCGAGAGCACGGTGGTCATCGCGGCCGCCGACGCACTGCCACCCTCGGAGATGAGATAGATGGTGTTGCGGCCTTCGGTGATCAGGGAACGCAGATCCGCCGATTCGCTGAGCGGGACATTGAGTGAGCGCATCAGCTTCGGCGACGCCAACGGCTCGAGCAGGCGTGTGCAGGCACCGATCATGTCGTCAGAGGAATCGGCTTTCGATTCCAGCGCCTGACTCAGGTCTGCATCCCAGTCCGGCAGATCCCTCGACAGAACCTCGTGCACGGGCTTGACGTTGCGCGAGGCAGCCCATACCCGCAGTGTGACCAGATCCTTATCCAATACCGCTGCGGCATATAGGTAACCGCGCATGAGCATCGCGGCTTTGCCGTTCCAGTAGCTCGCATTCGAGGTGCCGTCCATCGGCATGGCCTGCACCAACGCCGCGGCGCGCCGCATGGCCACCTCGGGGTCGTCGCAGCCGTCGAGAATCGACCACTGCATCTTGTTCGGATACACCGTCAGTCCGTCCGGATCGAACACCTCGACCCTGCCCACAGTCGCGCGCTCGGCCCACGTCGCGCGCAGAAGGTCACCGCGGGTCGAGGTGGCCACCACCGGCCCGATCGCCTCGACGACCGCCTTGTAGAACATGCGCCAGGTCTTACCGGATCCGGTAGGGCCTTCGACCAGCACACCGTCCCGGTACTGCAGAAACACCCCTTGTTTCTTGTCGTCGTACAGCGTCCCGATGCGCGTGGTCTCCGCTGCTGCCTCGATCCGTCGGACCGGGACGTCGGAGAGTGAGAGCCGGGTGGCTTTGGCCTTCTTCACCGCGCTCTTCTCGTCGATCCCGACAGTTGCGAGCGCCGCTCGGTCGGCGAATCCGTTCGCACGCACCCGCCGAGATGCTTTGCGGGCCATGTTCTTCGCCGACACGACCGCTCCGAGCAGGATGCATGCGGCCGCGATGATGCCGATGCACAGCCAGGTCAGGATCGGGCCGCCCGGCTGTGAGTCGGCCGGCCACGCCGACGCGGGGTCGGATGGGTTGCTGAACAGGCCTACCACCACGGGGGTCACCCCGTAGATGCCGGCGGGCAGTGCGGGACCGGTGCCGGCGAGCAGCCCGGACAGGTAGCCGCCGCCGACCACGGAAGCGAGTGCACCGGCGACGAAACCGACGACGGGGCCGGTGCCGTAGGGCAGTACCGGGGGAGTGGGGCGAGCTTCTGGGGTGGTCATCGAATGTCCCGATCCTGTTTTGGGAGTGTGTGAATGGTGAAGTGCTGCGTTCGACGTCGGTGAGGTGCGATGTAGCCCCGGGCGGTCATCGGGGCCCGCGCTCGGTCGGGTCGGGCCGCGGAGCAGGCGCGGGCAGGTATCTGCGGACCACGTCGCTTCCGGCGACGGGAGTGGGGGAGGGTGTTGATCGTCGATGTAGTACGGCCGAGCAGAGGGTGTCGAGCTCGCCGTCGAGGCGCGTGATGGGCGCGATGTCTCGTCGCGGGTCCAGTGCGGCGATGTTGGCGCGCAGTTCGACAATGCGGGTGTAGCGGGCGACTGCGGCGCGGTCACTGTCGCTGATGTCGGCGCTGTGGTCGACCTGGATGCAGCCCCGTTCGGTCGTTGGTGCGATGTCGCCGCCGAACCGGTAGGCCAGGACCCCGGCCACCCGCTCCGCATCGTCGCTGCCGTAGAACCCTATCGATGTTCTGGTGTGCGGCAACGGTTCCGGCCGCATGCTGCACAGGCGAACCTCCACCGTCTCGGGGTCGTCGACCCGTGATGGATGCACAGGTGATGCGACGGCGTTGCTCAGCGTGGAGATCTCGGCTGTCAGAGCAGCGGGCAGCGGCAACCTCGCCCGTCTCACCCCAAGGCTGTATTCGTCGAGAATCGCCAGAGCGCAGGCTGTCTCGGCTACCGAGCCCGTCACGGACACTTCGTCCCACGCGCAGAACATGCCCTTCGATGCCGAATCGACCGACGCCGTATCGCACTCAAAGACGGTGAAGTCGAGTGAGACCAATGTGGCCCAGGACTGCGCGGCGTGCGTCAGAGCGAATGCCGTTGCTGCCGAACGAGAGCGGAACAAGCGGCCTACGGTGGTACTGCCCGCAGCGTCGAGGGTCGTCACGTCCAGACCTATCAGGGTCGAGTTGTTCGCCGTCGGGTGCGAGAGCGCCGCACGGTGTGAGTGGTCGGTCATCGAGACGTCCCCACCGGTGCCGCCTGTTCGTGGGCGGTCTCGAGGTCGGAACGCCCGCGCTGCTGTCTCGTGTGTGAGATCGTCGTCGCGATCTGGTCGAGGGTGACGACGGCCCACAAGATCGCGAGGGGTACGAGGAACGGGGCGAGCCCGTCCCACGTATACGCGAAGCCGCCGCTGTCGATGATGGCTTCGGGGTGTCCTCTCATGCTGCTGCTCCTTTGATCACTTCGTCGGTGTCGGTGAGTGCGATTTCCAGATCCGAGCGCACGTGTTCCATCAGGATCGGGTCGGCGTTGCCGTATTTGACCAGGCAGTGGCCCTTGGCGAGGGACATGATGATTTCGGTCGACCCCGGCGGCAGGTGGTACATGCGTGCGGTTTCTTCGGCGTCCTCGACCCGGTCCTGCCCGTAGAGGAAGACGATGCCGGCTTCTTTCATCAGCGCCCGCGCCGGCGAATCGACGGGCAGGTCGGAGATGTGGTGGAACGCCGAGACGGTCGACAGTCCCAGACCGCGCGAGAGCTTCATGTTCTCGCGGAAGACCTTTCCGGTGGAGCCGTCGGCGACGTGCCAGCCTTCCTCGACCAGCAACAGGGTCTGCATGTGCCGGGCGGACCGGGAGGCGAGCACGTTCGCCAACCAGGTGTTGATCACGGTCATGATCACCCGCAGGGCCGGACCCTTGTTCGGCAACGCCGACACATCGAAGTGCACGAACGGGTGATCGAGAGCCGCGCGGACCTCCGGTGAGGTCGCGCCGTCGACGAGGCCCTTGAGGTCACCCAGGCACAGCTCCCGCAGCGCCAGACCGGGATTGAGACCCCAACGCCGCGATTCCTGCGCCCACTGCTCACCGAACGCTGCACCGCTGCCGGCGGACGGGTCGAGAAGCTCGTCGGCGAGTTCCATCAGGATCGGTTCGCGGTTTTCCCGGGCGGCGCGGTCGTTGACCACTTGCAGGGCGAGCCCGAGCGCGGCTTTCTCTGTCTCGACCAGGGGCCGGCCCATCGTGTCCTCGATGACCGCCCCGACGAGCGCTTCCTGACCTGCGGGGGCGACTCCGTCGGTGCGTTCGACGCCGGTGGCGATCGCGGGGTCGAGCAGGTTGATGCGCATTCCTGTTGTGCCGGTGCGGAATCGGATCGAACCAGCGCTCACCGCATCTGCGATCCCGCTGTATTCGCCGCCCTTGTTGCCCTGGCGTTTCTTGTCGATCACCACGACCTGCCGGTTCGGGAGTGCGAGTTGGCGCAGGCACATCGCGGTCTTGATGAGCGAGGACTTGGCCTTGCCGATGTCTCCGATGACGGCGATGTTGATGTTCTCGATTTCCGACCCGTAGAGGGCGTAGGGGTCGGTGATCACTCCGGATTGGCTGATCTTGTTCAGCCCGGTCAGCAGGCCCTCGTGACGCACCGAGCGGCGCATCGTGGCCAGGTTCAGCGCTTCGCCCTGCCGGGTGGTCGTCCACGCGCCCTCGACGCGGATCTCGTACCAGCCCCACCGGTCGAGCCACTTCTTCCGCGTCGGCGGGTGCCGGCGGGTGGTGATCATGCCGGCGGACTGTGCCGCGGCGAGGGTGGCGGCCGTGTCGGCCTGCGCGGCCAGATCGGGGCCGGTGCGCTTGCTTCGCCGGGTCAGCGAGAAGCGGCGGGCGGTGCGCGGTTTGGCGGCGTGGCCACGGCGTCGGTCCTGCTTGTTGTCGGTACTGTTCATCGTCTCTCGCCTCGTTCTGTGGTCGGCAGACTCTGGGTTCGGTTCATCGGGAGCGGGTCCATTTGGTGGCCGCGAGTCCGCGGCCGAGGGGCAAGGTGACGAATGCGGCGACGTCGTGGCGGTTGTCCTGCCACTCGATCTCGCCGATACCGCAGTCGTCGGCGGCCTGTTCGACGCGTGTGCACGCCCGCAGGGCGTCGTCTTCGTCGTGGCCGGTGACCGAGACGGCGAGGGTGTAGATCATTCCGTGGTGCCCGGTGCCGGGCATGAGATCTTCACGGCGACGGGAGGATTCGCTGATCGCGACCTCCGATGCACCGTCGGTGATCTTTCCCTTGCGCTCTTCGGTGATCTGACGGGCCTTGTCCTGGGTGACGTCCTTCTTGGTCGCAGCGCGGGCCTTGGATGCCTCGACGAAGTCCATTCGCGCGGTCACCGTTCGGATGGTCGGTGCTGCGGGGATCTCGTCGTCGCCGGCGTCGGGTTCGACTCCGGTGAGCAGGGTTGCCAGCCACAGCGGGCCGACCTCGACCGGTTCGATGGCGCGGGTGGGGATGATGCCGACCCGGGTGTGCCATGTGCCGGCGACCTCGACCGATTCGTCCCGTCCGACGTAGGAGGGCCAGCAGTTGTCCCACCGGACGCCCCTGTGGGCGTCGAGGGGGTAGCTGGGGTCCTGGAATGCCCGCAGGACCGCGCAGGCGCGCTGTTCGCCGTAGACCTCCACTCGGCCCATTCCGGCGCGCTCGAGGGCGCTGACGGCGCGGGCGGTGTCATCGCGGATGACCTGGGCGATACCGCCGAACAGTGGGGCGTCCTTGCGTCGGGCGATGCGCGCGGCTTCGGCGAGGAACGAGGCCGACTTCGGGAAGATCAGCACCGCGTAGGAGCGGTGCTCTTCGGAGTACGGGCTCATCCGGTCGATCAGCTGTCCGTAGGACCGGATCGCCGGAACCACGGCCATGTCGGGGTCGCCGGCCGCTATCTGTTCGGCGACCCAGTTCTCGTGCGGGACCATGTCGGCGGGGACGCTGCGGTGCAGCAGTTCCAGGCCGCGGACGAACGAGGACCGTTTGGCGAACCCGGCGAGTACTCGCCCGAACGCCGCCGAGGTGACCGCCCACGCGTCGTCGCCGCGCAGGCCTTCGGCCAGGCCCTGTTTCGCGATGAGAACGGAGTAGTAGTCGTTGTCGCCCGGGGTGCGGTGTTCGAGGATGAACATGTCGTCGAGGCCCGTTCCGGCCAGGTCGACCGGTTCGGTGCGGTACAGCGGAACCGGGATCGTCCACCCCGGATCGAGGGCGGGGTCGCCGTAGTGCGGATCGGAAGGTGAGACCCAGACGTGCTCGCCTCTCTTGCGGCGCTGCCGGTTTCGGATCGCTTTGACCTTGCGGGCCGCGTAGGACTCGTGCAGGCCGAAATCGAGTGTCGCGCCGAGAACGCCGCCGATCAGGACGGCGTCGATCGCCAACGTCCACGTCGACTGCCCGACCATGAACAGCAGATACAGGGCGACCACCAGTGTGGCTGCCCATGCGGCGACGACCGGCTCGGGGAACGGGAGCACTCCCCGGCGCGCGGTCTGGCGGCCGAGAATCGCCGACCGTGGCCCGCTCACCGCCGCGCCCCCCGCCGCGCGGTCGGCGTTGCGTGCGGACCGAACCAGCCGATGTCAGCCGTGGCGGTCATGGTCTCTCCGTTCGTGTTGTGTGACATCAGTTATCGCTGTCGGGGTGTTCGGGTGCGCTCTGTGCGGCCGCTCCGGCTTTGTTCATCGCGGCCCCGGCCGAGGCGAGGGCGATCGGAGCGACGACGGTCGCGGCACCTGCGGCCATTCCTGCTGTCTTTCCGGCGGCGGCGAGCAGCCTCGATTCCGAGCCACCTGCTTTCGCGTCGCCGTGGCCACCGCCTTTGCCTGGTAGACCGCCGGACTTCGATGCGGTCTGGCCGCTCTGCTGACCGGCGTGGGTGCTCGATGCCGACGAGCCGCCACCCGGCCGGGAACCGCCGCCGCCACCACCGCCGCCGCCACCGACGCGGCCGGGTGCATCGGCGACACCGGCATTGCGCGAGGCCGCGCTCCCCCCGCCCCCGGTTCCTCCTCCGCCGCCGCCGGCGCGCATCTGATACATTCCGGCGCTCGATCCGATCATCTGACCCGTCGCCGACCCGCTACTGCCGAAGTCGGCGGAATCGGAGGCACTCGGCAGGATCGGAGACCACTTGAGCAGGGCGAACGGGGCCAGTCCGATCATCACCAGGCACACGGCAATCGAGCCGAGGTCCCCGAGGGATTCGAGCTCACCGTCGTCCGCGACCGCTCCGGACGCGGAGATGTTGATGGCCGCGAAGATCGCGGCGAGCAGGACGAATAGCAGAGGCTTGGACAACACGATGCCCAGGAACACCATCACCGGGCGAAGGGCCTTCTTGCGCCAGGTCGGATGCACCCACATGCCGAAGGCGATCGCCGAGACCACGCCCAGGATCGGCAGGGCGTTCGCGTGCATCAAGAACCCGAAGAACAGCGACAACGCGCCGAGGAACATCAGCCCGAACCCGACGATGGCACCGACGGCACCGCCGATCAGGGTGGTGTCGGTCAACGGGCCCAGGACCGAGGAGATGTTGTCGACCACTTCGTCGGTGGAGCTGCCGAGCAGTGAGACCAGACTGACCGAGAGCTCGTGTGCGAGCGAGATCAACAGCTGCGCGAACGAGGGCGCGAACAGCATCATCATCACCCCGGCCGGGGCGTAGGCGAACAGGTCTTTGGCCAGCTCCATAGCGGGTCTGCTGCCGTCGCAGGATTTGTAGATCGCCAGCAGCACCATCAGCGCCATGACGAAGATGCCCAGACCCGTCGACATCGCGTAGACCTTGAGAAATTCGGGGTCGGTGGGGTTGAACTCACCGACACCGGCGAGTCCATGCAGGACCGATGTGGTGGTGCCGACGGCGGCGCTCTTGAGCTTGTTGGCCCAGGAGTCGATGACGTCGGAAGGGTCTTTGACGAAGGCGACGATGTCGCCGACCGTGCCGACGGTGTTGTCCCATACCCAAGAGAACCCGTCGACGTACATCTTGCCGACCTTGTACTGCGGGGTCGCCTTGAACGCCGACTCGAGGGTCTCACTCAGACGGTCACTGAAGCTGGTGTTCTGATCGATCCAGTTCATGGTGCCGCCGAACAGTTTTCCGACCCTGGTGTTCCATTCTCGGCAGGTCACCTCGTCGTCGCGGTCGGTTGCCTTGCTGCAGTTGACGTACATCGCGTGCATGCACAGCGATCCGGGCACGCCGTCGGCGCACGCGTCGGTCCAGGCCTGCTCGGGAACCTGGTCGGCGTTGGGCTGCGCCTTCATCTCGGCGAGCGAGGCCGCATCGGGAGTCGAAGCCCACTCGAAGCCCCAGGTGCTCGAGGTCTTGGTCGTCCACCGAGCGAGATCCTGTGCGCAGGTCGGGGCCGGCGGTGCCATCGAGGCATCGCCGGCGGGATAGACCGGCGGGTAGAACGATTCGAGCACCGCATCGTCGGTGATGGACAGCGCGGCCTTGCGGTTCTGCTCGACCCCGAGATCGACACCGGTGGTCTGCGAGCCGACCGCGCCGGCATCGATGAGGACACCGATCAGGACCGGGTCCTTGCGCACGGACACCGCGGCGGTCCACCGGGCGATGCGGTCGTTCTCGGTGGCCGTCCAGTACAGCAGGCGGCCTTCGTTGCTCATCACCGATCCGACGTACTGGCCCATGTCGCCGCCCTTGTCCTTGCAGGGCCCGGTGAACCACGGTGCTGCTTTGAACTCGTCGGTACCTGCGATGTACTTGCGGAGATCCGCAGGAAAGGTCTCGGGCAGCTTCTTCGCCGTCGTGGTCGCGGTCGATCCGCCACCGGGAACCGGTGCCGGAACAGCCTCGGGCTGCGCGGCCGCGGGCCACGCGAACCCGACGGCCGCGATGACCGCCACCGCGATCGTCAACAGAATCCTTCGCCACATCGCAGGCCGACCCTTCATCAGTTGACGTAGAAGGCGTAGAAGCCGTCCGCGGCCTGCTTGGCGAGGGAGGACTCATCGGCGGGGAACTGTGCTTCCTCGAGGGTGGGGCCGGACTTGTAGCTCCAGTCCTTGGCCTTCCAGTCGTCGTTCTCCCACACCATCGTCACGGTGGTGGTGGAGTAGATGGCCAAGATGCCGACTTTGTCGCTGTCCTGGCTGACCCGGCTCTGGCTCACTCCCATGCCCCAGACCGACACCGTCGCCGAATCCTGCGAGAAGTTCTCCACTGTGACGATCATCGGCACGCCGTTGACCGTGCCGCGCCCGGTCTCCTGGCGCTCGGACGAGACGTCGAGGACCTCTGTCAACGCCGGTGTCGGTTCTGCGGCTACGGCAACGTCTTTGAGGCGCTGAGCATCGATGCGACCTGCGTAGGCTTGGCCGTTGGCTTGGGTGAAGTTCACCGCGGCGGTCTGGGCGCCCGCTTGATCGCGGGTGTAGCCGGCAGGGACGCCGTCGATGGTGGTGGTCGGGCCGTGCGCGGCGCGGATCGCGTCGGCTCCGTCATCGGTGGAGCTCTCGCTTCCCCCGGATGTCAACACGACCACGGCAATCACGACGACGAACGCCACGGCGGCGGCGATCATTGCCAGTACCCACTTGGGCAGCCCGAACAGGCCCGATCCGGGCGAGCCGGACGCCGATCCCGTCGCGCTGGTGGTCGAGCCGGTGCTGCCGACTGCGGAGAAATCTCGTGCCATGTCAGTTCTTCTTTCTCATCGAATAGGGCGGAGCAGGAATGGTTCTCGTACCGGGTCAGCCGGGATTGGCGACGAACATGATCGCGCCGACGATGACGCCGCCGATGGCCAGAGCGCCGACCGCGACCCCGGCGACTTTCGCCTCGCCCATCGAATCGCTCATCTCCGCGCCGTAACCGCCGGCTTTCGCGGCGCGCATCTTGTACAGCGCGACAAGCAGTTTCACCGACGCACCGGCGAGCAGAACACCCCAGATCGAGGCGGCGACCCGCGCCCACACGTTCTGGAAGGCAGGGCCGAGGAACTCGAACGACGGCTTGATGCCGTTGATCGGGTTGAAGTCCTGGGCGGAGGCGGGGCCGGCGAAGACGACCGCGAGGGTGAGTGCGGCGGCGGTCATCGCTGCGGCCTTCCCTGCGCGACGAGCGAGGGTGCGGCCCCGGATCGGTGTGGGAGTCGGTGTGGTCATCGGTGGCGTCCTTTCACTGCAAACAATCAGTGGGGCAACAGAATCGGGTAGGGCAACGGGTTCGGTGGTCATCGGAACGGGTCCTCTCGGGGTGGTTGGTCTCGGGGTGGGACGGCTCGCGGCCGCCACTGCCCGCGGGGCGGCGGCCGGTCGTAGTCCTCGCCGTCGTCGTAGCTCTGCGGAGCGGGCTGCGGTATCGAGTGCGGGGGTATCGAGTGCGGGGGTATCGAGTACGGGCGACGTGCCGGGCGGCGCTCGGCCTGCGAGGGACGCGTGAACTCCTGCGGGGCATACGCATCGGCGTACTCGGCGGTCCGCTCGTACGCGCGATCGGCGAGCCGGTCGGCGATCTCCGCGGCCACGTTGGTGTACGCCTCGACGGTGGCTCGGTTCAGCTCGTGATAGTGGATTCGCTCGCCGCTGGCGAACTTCGGCTCGTACGGCATCCGCATGATGCGTCCGACCCCGCCGATGGCCTCGAGCTCCTTCTCGAGCCAGCCCTCGAGCCGCAGTGCTGTATCGACGGAGTCCTTGTCGCCGGGCAGGACGACGGTCAGGATCAGTGCCGAGCGCACCAGGTGCTCGTAGCCGCGGGCGATGATGCCGTCGAGCATGTTCATCGTCAGGATTGCCATGTCGCGGCGCAGCGGAAGCGGGATGACCAGGATGTCGGAATGCTGCACTGCCCACTGCCAATTGCTGGCGGTGGCGTTGTTACCGGTGTCGACGATGATCAGGTCACGGTGACGGCGCAGCACAGCCATGAGCGCGGCGCATTCGTCCCACCCGATACCGCTCTGGCGGCTCGTCGAGCTGTCGGAGGCCAACACCTCGTCGTGGGTGGGTTGTAGGCGCAGGTAGTGCCCCAGGGTGCCCGAGACCGCGTCGGCGGAGGCCAGCGCGCGGGCATTCTCGAGGATGTCCCACGGTCCGAGTTCGGGGTCGGTGGTGCGGTCCGCGCGATGGCCGAGAGTTCCGGAGTTCTCGCACGCATCCCAGGCAACGACTCCCCGGCCGCGGTGAGTCCCGAAGGTGTTCGCCAGCGCCGTGGTGGTGGAAGTCTTGCCGGCGTCGCCCTTGAGGCCGATGACCGAGACGACCATGCATCCCGG
Source organism: Rhodococcus sp. 1R11 (assembly GCF_004563845.1). NCBI lineage: Bacteria > Bacillati > Actinomycetota > Actinomycetes > Mycobacteriales > Nocardiaceae > Rhodococcus > Rhodococcus sp. 1R11. Next base: position 13,433 of record NZ_SPNG01000002.1, read on the forward strand.
GAGCGGCTGCTGGACCCGTCGCACCGACTGCCGGAACCGGGCTTCGGCGGAATCGGGTAGAGGTGGGCGGGTCAACCCCAACGCGGCGTTGACCCGGCCGCGTAGTCCCCAGAGGGCGGGGCGCTTGTCGAGATCGGCGGTCTCGGAGTCGAAGTCGCGGCCGCCGTACTCGGCAGGGACGTCGATAACAGGTTCTTCGTTGGCGGCTAACGCATCCTGACCCACTTGGTAGGGGTCGGCGAACACCTCGTCGCCCGTGAGCTCGGTGGCCTGCGGCTCGCCGTCATCGTCGGTGGGTTCGGGGGCAGCAGGCTCGGGGTCGCTCTGGCGGCGCAGGCGTTGCTTGCGGAGGTCGACGGCGGTTTCGGCTTCGTAGTTCTCGCGGTGCTCGCTGTACGGGTCAGGAATGCTCATCGGAGTTCCTTTCGGGGAGGGGGCGGATCCGGGGTGTGCTGCGCGGTCATCGGTCACAGTTGTTGCATCGCATCGACTTTCCAGCGGCCGTCGTCGCCGACGACGAGGACGGCGACCTGGACGGTGTCGACGCCGGCGACCGAGCCGTCGGCGGCGATCGCGGTCTGCTCGACCTGGTACATCCGGTGCACAGCGCTCGCGGTGTCGACCGCGCCCTGGTTGGGCACGTTGGACACCGTCGGCCAGACCTGGGCGTCGACCGCGGCCCATTCGAGCCACTGACCGCCCGGGCTCCCGGTGGGGGTGGTGGCGAGGATCTGCTCACGGAAGCGGTCGGTCAGAGCGGCCCCGGTACGGGCGGCGGCGTCGTTCGGGCCGTCGTCGACGGCGGTGTTCCAGGTGAACCATGTGGTGACCACCGCATCGGCGACCGCGACAGGATCGCTGTCGTCGACGCCGGCCAGGGTGTCCGGTACCTGGGCGGGGGTGGTGGCCGGCGGGCGGTTCTGGGTGGCGCTGGGGGCCGCGCCGGGGGTCCACTGCCGCGCCGGTGCACCTGCGGTGGTGGTGGGCGACGGTGCGGCGGTGTCGGTGGACGAGCAACCCGCGGCCAGGCCGACCGCGACCAGGAGGGCGGCGGCGATGGCGGCCTTGCGTGCGGCGGTCACGACGGGTCCTCGTCGACGAACAGGTCCGAGAGCCGGATCGCTTGCCAGGCCTGGAATCCGGTTTCCTCGCACCAGTCGATTGCGCGGTTGTCGTCGGTGATGTCGAGTTCGAGGGAGACCCCGTGGCTGGCTGCGACGCCCGCCAGTGCCGTTCCGTCGACGTGGGGGTTGCTGATGTGGAGCAGCAGGCGCACCGCGTCGACGCCGGCGTCTTCGCGGGCTTTGCCGGCGAGGAAGATCGCCTTGCCGGCCGCGGAGTCGTCCGCGGAGGTCTGGTTGCCTTTGCGGAACACCGAGTCGTTGCGGTGGAAGGTGCCGTACCAGGCGGCGTCGTCGACCGGTCCGAGAATGGCGAAGCTGCCGCGATCGTCGCCCGCGGCGAACAGCTCGATCAGCGGTGCATTCTCTGCGGCGGCGGCGATTTCGTTCTTGCGGGTGATCGCTTCACTCTCGCGGAGCTCGTCGTAGTCGATGTCGAGCTGTTTGACGAGTTCGCGTTTGATCTTCGGCCACATCGAGCGTGCGAACAGGTTGTTCTCCTTCGCCCACGCCCGCAGGTCCGCGCTGGTGTAGTCGCGCAGGGTGTCGGCGGCCGAGTGCACTGCGGCCGCTGCTTGCTCCCATTCGGTTGCTGCCGAAACGGTCATCTTGGGGTTCTGCCTTTCATCGGTGGACGGGTAGGGCGGGCATTCAAGCGTGTTGTCAGACAAAGCGTTTGGCTTTCAGTCCGGACGCGGGCGGGGTCCAGGGCGAGATCTTCACGACGTCTCCGGACTGGGGAGCTTCGACGACGGTGTTCGCGCCGATCCAGATGAAGATGTGTCCGGAGTGGGGTTGGATGATGTCGCCCGGTCGCAGGTCGGCGGGGTTGGCGATGGTCGTTCCGCGGGAGTCGGTGATCTGGGCCGAATCGAGGTGCGGGAGCACGATGCGGCCCGCGGTGGCCTGGGCGACGGCGTATTTGACCAGACCGGAGCAGTCGAAGCCGACTTTGGCGAAGTCTCCGTACATATCGGCGACCCCGCCGTCTCGGGTGCCGACGGTCGGTCCGTGCTCGTCGCCTCCGCCCCAGGCGTAGGGGGTGCCGAGCCACCGGGTTGCGGCGTCGACGACCGCCGATCCGGACGAGGGGCCGCCGGGAACGATCGCCGCGACCGGTGCGGTGAACTCCTCGATCGCGAACTTGCGGATGTTGGTGATGTAGCCCTGGGATTCACTGTTGGCGCAGGTGTGGCCCTGGGAGAGAGTGGCACCGGGGCCGCAGTTGTACATCGACAGCGCCAGATCGACGACGTCGCCGGTCAGTCGCCCGTCTGCGAGGCCCTTCTTCGACAGCTCGACCATCTTGCAGTCGTAGGAGGCCATCGACATCACCGCGTCCGCGACCGAGTTCATCTCCCGCTTGCCGTCGCCGTCTCCGTCGACGCCTTCCTGCTCCCAGGTGGCGGGCAGGAACTGTCCCGGCCCGGTGGCACCGGACCGGACGTTGTAGGCGGTGACGTCGAACTTGCTCTCTTGTTTGAACTGCCCGGCGATGAGCGGTGCGGTGATCTCCGGGCAGGTGGCCGCTGCTCGGTTGATCCAGGGCTCGAATTCGGGTGGGACACTGCCTGGTTTGAGGTCGGAGCCGCCGATCGCGGGGCGGGCGCATCCGGCCCCGCCGATCGGGCGGACCGAGGCGGCATTGACGATCGCCGGGGACGAGGCAGCCGCGGTGTCCGGGGTCGTAGGTGCGGCTGGTGTGGGTTCGGCGGCAGCGGCTAGCCAGGGTTGCGGGTCGGTCGGTGTTCCTGCGCCGTCGGGCAGTCGCCCGCCCTGCCAGACCTCGAAATGCAGGTGTGGGCCGGTCGATCCGCCTTCGTTGCCGATGCCGGCGATGTGTTGGCCGGCGGTGACCTGATCGCCCTTTTTCACGGTGATCGTGTCGGCGCTCATGTGGCCGTAGACGGTGGACAGTCGCTGGCTGTCGATGGTGGTGTCGATGATGACCCAGTTGCCGAACCCCGCTGCCGGACCGGCTTCGGCGACGGTTCCCGAGGTCGCCGCGTAGATCGGGGTACCCAAGGGCCCGGCGAAGTCGACGCCGCGGTGCATCGTGCCCCACCGAGGACCGAAACCGGAGGTGATCTCGTAGGTTCCGGCCAGCACGGGTTGGGTCTTGTTTCCCGGTCCCGGTGCCACCTGCCCGGACACCGGGGCCGTGGGCAGGCAGTCGTCGACCTTCTTGGGGTTGTCGCTGCCCAGCACCACGCCGCCGACCAGCGCGACCAGAGCCGCGATGACCGCGGCCCCGGCCTTCATGCCGGTCTTGGTGGAGCTGGACTGCGTGCCCATTGCCGAATGTCCTTCATCTGGTGGTGAAAATGCGGTGTGAATATGCGGTGTTGTGTTCTGGCAGAACAGGTGTCGGTGCCGGAGTCAGCCTCCGATTGCGTCGGTGTAGATCTCGACCATTTCCTGCAGGGCGGTGCGCTTGCCGTCGACGAGCCACTGGCCGTAGGACTCGTGCACCCGCGAGCCCAGGAAGCTCGCTGCGGTCACCCCGGCGTCGACGACCTGCCCCAGCGCTGCGGCGTCCGGGGACGTGACCGTCGCCAAGGCCGAATTTCCCAGTCCGACAAGGTCGCTGCTCTGGGCTTGTGTGCTCATCAGCGCGGTCATCGCATCCGTGGGTGCGTGCAGTTGGTCGGCGGACATCTTCTGGCTCGGCATCAGGACCCCGAGCGCGACGTTGGCGAGATCGATTCCGATGGGCAGCAATTGACCGAGAACGAGGAGGTTTCCGGTTTCGACGACCTGCCATGCGACCTCTTGGAGCTGGCCGACGTCGCGGGCGAGGCGGATGACGTCGACGTTCGCCAGCAGACCCGCCACCATCGATGTCGCGGCCGCGGTGCCGGACGGGTCCGGAATCAGGCTGATCAACCGTGCGATCGAGGACAGGTCGACACCGGCAGCCATCTTCACCAGCGGAGAGAGCTGATTGTTCAGCTCACCCGACACTCGGTGCGCTTCTTTGATGTTGCCCGAGAGCAAGAATCCGGGGAGGGCTTGCAGGTTCGCCGCGACGCCGTTGTAGTCGACCGACGTCACACCGGTCACCACGCCGAGAACCTGGTTGATGATCGTGACCGGCTTGATGGCGGACAGAACCGATGTCGCGGTCGCCAGCTGATCGGCCGGGGTGCTGGCCAGCGGAGACACGCTCGTGCTCAACGTCTGCGCGGGGCCGGACAAGGCCGCGTACGTGCTCGCAGCATCGGTGGGAGCCGCGACGGCCGCGGACGGGGCCGACCCGCTCAGAGCCGATGCCCCCGACAGGACGCTGCTCGCCAAGCTCACGACCTGGTCGGCGGCACCGACGATCTTCGGGATGTCGATCTGATCGAGCGCGTCGACGACTCCGCTGGTCGCTGCTTCCGGTGACCCTTCGGCCGCGGTGCGCAGGCCCTCGCGTGCGGAGGGGTTCGCTGCCATCCACGACTGTGTCTGGGCGACCGGTGCGAACGTGCCGGACAGAAGCTTGGCCTGCTGGCCGATCGCGGCGATGTCGAGAGCCGACGAGGTCGAGGTCGGAGCGCCGGCGGTCTGCAGCTTGTCCACCGACGCTGCCAGCGAGGACGCGGCACCGGGTGCGGCGGAGAGGTCGGCGAATCCGTAGTCGGAGGTGACTGCGTCCAGGAACGACGACGCACCTGCACCTACACCTGCGCCGGTGGCTGTCGCGGCTCCGGGGGTCAACGACGTCGACGGAGTGGGGTTGGGGGTGCTTTCGGTGGCGCTGGTCGAGGTGGGCTGCGTCGATGTCGCGGTGGACTGGCCTGTTGCGGTGGCTGTGGGCGCGCCGGTGCCGGGTGTGACGGTGGCTCCGGCTGCTGTTTCGACGGTGCCGGGTGGGTTGGCGAGGATGCGACCGAGCGAGGCCAGGAAGGAGTTCGAGGACGTTTCGGTGTTGCAATACTTGTCGTCGGGGTGGCAGATGTCGAAGACCTTCCCCGACAGGGCACCGAATCCGCGGGCGTCGGGTCCTCCGATTCCCTGACCGGCGAGGGTGGGACCGACGACCTTCGCACCTGCGGTGCCGCGCTTGGGGTTGGCCAACAGTGCGACCGCCAGTACCGAGGCCGGCGGAGTGGGTCCGGACCCGGTCCCGATATCGACCGCGACGTCGTTGGCGATCTGAGCGCCCTGGGAGTAGCCGCCGATGACGAATTTCGAGCCGGGGCAGCGAGTGAGGGCGTCGACCGTGGCCCGATCGCCTTCGGTCTTGGAGGTCGCGTACGTCATGCCCGACTGGAGGAACGCCTGTGCCGGGTAGGAGGGGTAGACGACCTGGATCTGAGATCCGTAGCGGCGCTGCAACTCCTGGCCGACTTGTCCGAGCATCCCGGCCGGTTTGGTGGGGTCGGCATCGGCGCGGGTCTCGGTGGTTCCCGGTGCCAGGACCGCCACGTATCGCGCGCACGGCGACCCGGTTGCGGGTGCGGCGGAGGCGACCGGGACCACGAGGACGAGTCCGGTGGCCACGGTGGCGGTCAGGGCGGCGAGTCGGACGGAGACGGCACTGCGCATGGTCTATTCCCCTACTTCGGTGATCGATTCGATGAGATGACGCCCGTCGACCACGGAGGTGGTGACGCGCTGGGTTCGGTACTTCGGGCCGGGTGTCCCGTCGGGTTGAACGAGACTGACGGTGAGGGTGAACAGCCCTGGCAGAACCGGATCGAGGTCGAGGCAGTACGTCGAGCCGACCGGAGTCGCGGCGATACCTGCATCGAGGTTCGCCACGCTGGTGAACAGCGGGGCGGCCGGGGAGATGAGCTCGAACGCGGCAGCGCCGGACCGTTCGACGTACAGGCGGTGCTCGAATGCCCTGATGGCGTTCTCGCCGCTGTCCTGCCCGCCCGCGGGCATAGAGCAATCACCCTGCGCGGACTCGGCAGGAGCAGACGTCGGTGAGCTCTCGCTGGGAGCTGAGGTGTCGGTGGACGTCGACGGCGCGGAGGTGATCAGTGCATCGGCCGGTAGTGGGTCCTGCGCGGGCTCCGGGTCGTCACCGGTGGCCACGATGACGCCGGTGACGACCGCGGCGACCGTGACAGCAGCGCCGCCGAACAGCAGGGCTGCTCGACGACGACTGCGGCCACGGGATCCGGATGCGGCGCGCGGTGGTTGTGGACGTCTCGGTGACCGGCTCGGGCCGGTGGCGCTGACGATCGACGAACCGTGGTGCTCACGCGCCATGAGGGTGAATCCTTTGGGGGAGAGGTGAATCCGGGGAGAGAGCGGTCACGCAGGGGCGAAGGCGGCGTTCAATCCTGCGAGCGCGGCGTTGGCCTGGTCGATGATCGGTGCGGCTGCGGTGTTGACCGCCGCGACGGTGTCGGCGACGGCAGGCTGCTCGAGGGCCTTCGAGGTGAACCCCTGTGCTGCTTCGACGGCCGGTGCGGTCCACACCGACGCGTCGCTGACGGCCTTGTCGACGAGCGGTGCCGCGTTCTGGACTGCGGTGTCGGCGGCCGCGAGAACCTGGCGGCCGTTCGGGTCAGCGGCGAGAGTGTCGCGAACCTGCCCGGGTAGATCGACCGTCGCGGCCGGCGGGATCTCTGGAACGCTGTCGGCGGCAGGGGGAACCACCGCGGGTGCGGGGGCCGGCTCTTCGATGATCTGTTGTTCGCCGCCGAGAACGGTGGCACCGAGGACACCGCCGATGGCAGCGCCAGCACCGGTCAGACCCAACACGATCGGTGCCGACAGGGCAGCGCCGACGCCGGCACCGGCGAGTGCGGCCGCACCGGGAACGAAGATGTACCCCACCGGTCCGGCCCAGATGACCGCGGGTGTGGCTGCGGTCGTTGCCGCAAGTCCGAGCGCGCCACCGATAGCGGCACCGGTGCCGGTGATCACTGCGGCCGGGGCCACCGATGCAGCCAGGCCGACAGCGCCACCGGTGATGACACCGGTTGCGGTACCGGCCGCGATGCGGTCGGCACGAGGTGCATCGGCGAAACCGTTGTCCACGAGCCAGTTACCACCGTCGGCTTGGATTGCCTGGGTGGTGTTGTTGAACTGCTCGACAAAATTGCGGTCCACGATGTTCGGGTCGTACGGAACGAGTTCACCGCCGACGAGGAAATAACCGTCAGGTGCGTCGATCGGGGCGATGACCTTGCGCTGCACCGTCGGGACCGGCGGCGGGGGCGGCGGAGTCGCCTGCAATGCCGGGGGTGCTTCACTCGGGGCGGCCTGCGGAGCAGGAGCTTCGTAGTAGGTGTTCTGGTAGTACGAGGACTGCTGGTTACCGGCCAGGTAGTCGTCGTAGCTACGCGACGGGGTCTGCCGGACCTGTGGTGAGGGCTGGTAGCCGGGTAGGTACTGGCGTTCTGCCGGTGCGGCCGGCGGCGGGGTGGCCGGAGCCGTTTGCGGTGTGCCGGTGACGCCCGGCTGCGATTCCTGCGGGGCAATAACGCCCGGCTGCGAGGGTGCGGCCTGCGCGGGAGCGGCCTGCATGGTCAGGCCGGCGATCGTCACCGCGGCCATGGCGGGCAGCGATTTGATCACCCGCCCTCGCGTGTTGGATGAGCGGTGGTGTCCGGTGCCCGGTGTTGCTGGCATTGTGTGTCGATCCCTTCCTGGTGCGACCCGGTGTTGCTGGCATTGTGTGTCGATCCCTTCCTGGTGCGACCCGGCGATCGGGTCGTTCTGGTGAATGCGATTGCGGAGCAACCGTTCTGGCGACAATTGGTTCTAGATCAAGTGAGTAGAGACAGTGGATGGGTGCGTGCGATCCATAGGTTGTGGGCCAGTCGCACGCACCCATCACGTGCTAGAGGCTCAGAGCCAGCCGAAGACCACCGACCAGAACCAAGGCTGCTGAAAAAGCCACATCGGGTATCGGAATCCTTTCTGTGAGAACGGGTGTGAGTTCGAGGGGCGATGTCCCGGCGGGGCCGCGCAGCGCTGAACATGATGAAATGCGCTCACTGCGCGACCCTCGCGCCGGTCCACCGTTCGAGCTACAGGACGTCGGGGGAGCTCCTGTAGCTCACGAGCGGGACTATCAGCAGAAGCCCACTCGGGTCGGGTTGCAGTCCGAACTGCGAGGTCTACGGCTCACTAAAAGGAATGGACCGATCAGTGCACAACGTGGATGGACCCCACTCGGCTAGCAGGGCTCCGTCGTCACCGATGTACTGGTGGCGACCGGAATGCCCGTGGTCGAGCGAGCATGCAATCAAGTCGCCATGTGTCCGATTCACGACGATTGACGCGCAAAACTGTCTCTGTGCGAGGAAATTTGACTTCATCGCATCCCGTGCGGCACTCACCGTGGTCCACCCCCACACCCTCGGCGAAAGTGGCAATGTCGGTCGAATGCACTTGTCGTCGCGCCCCGTCCGTGTTGGCCCAACACTGAACTTCGAAGCTGCCCAATTCTGGGCTTAGCGGTCGACGGCAATGGTGGAGCGGAAAGGGTGAGCGACATGAACATGTGGAACTCCCGACAGGAATAATCGGACGGAATCTGTGAGCAAACCGTCCTGATGTCCCGCGCTACAAGCGGTGCCGAGAGCGACAAGCACCGAGGAATCCCTTTTGGGCGCGCAACAGGACTGTAGAACAGGTTTGGTGCACCGCGCAATTGGTTGAAGGTTGTGGAACTCGGAACGGGCAAGCGCATAGAAGCAACGTTAGCGCGCAACTATAAAACTAACAAGACGTCGAGGATGACGTGGATCAAGGAAGATGAAGCTGTCATGGAAGGTCGATAGAGAGTGGGGACAGTGCCGCGAAGCGGGGTTCGTGGATTTCGGGCCGATCGGTTGCGCGAGCTTCGGGTACGCGCTGGGTTCAGTGCTGACGACCTTGCGGCGACTGTGGGCGCGACTAGGCAAGCGGTATCCACCTGGGAAACGGGGCGTTCAACGCCGCCGCCAGCGACGCTTGGTCGAATCGCGAATGCCCTGCACACGTCGGTCGCAGCCCTAGTTCCGATCCCGGAGTCTCAGCTTAAATTGTCAGACTTGAGGGTGCATGCGGCGCTTTCCCAGGGCGACGCGGCGCGGATGTTGGGGATGTCGGCCACTGTTCTCGCCGACATCGAGCGGGGGCGGAAGCCTGAGACGGAGGAGCGCATCGAGTCGCTTGCGGAAGCGTATGGGGTATCCACCCGAACGGTGGCAGCTGCATGGAGTCGAACTCGCGATGCGCGCACGACACGCGCGCAGTCCTTATAAAAAACGCAACTATTAAACGTAGGTTCGGTGCAGGCGCTGCGATCGACCTGGGTCCGCAATAGTCTCCGTGGATCCGCATGGATCCGCGAGATCTTTACTCTTCACGCAATTCGGTCAGAGTGACAAGTCCGGCCGTGGTGTGCTGATCAAGCGAGACCAAAACCGCGTTGACTTTCATTGGCTTCCAATGTCCGTCGAGAGTTCTGAATCGAAGCACGCCGTTAGTGCGTTCGCGTGCGAGTGCATTCGACATTTGCTTCGCAATTGGTACGTCGTCCGGATGAATGGCCGGTACCGGTTCGTCGGGAAGGTTTTCCCAGCAAATATTCGGTGCAGGTTCAGAGTTGTACCAGCGCAACAAGTTCAGAGTCCTGAGGTTGACCAGTGCGCGGTACTCGCCCTCCTTGGTTGACGCCTCCAGGACGCGATGCTCGAGTATCGTGGGTGGGGGAGCGATATTGATTTCCCCTGCGGGGCCGATGTCATGCGTGATGCCCCTCAGGATTATTTCGGTGCCCGCAGCCTGGTCTTCGGCGATCATCCGGCACGAGAAGTGCGCGGCCCGAAGTTCGCCGTCGTCCCGCCTCACTGTCCAAACTGCTTGATGGGTAGTGCCGGGTGCTGACTGCACGATCTTGGCCATAGCTTCGCTCTCGTCACGGTTGGTGACAAGTCGGGTGAACGCTCCCGCGAGTGCACGCTGGGTCTCGCGCTCATCTTGTGGAACGCGGTACAAATCGAGTAAATCGTCGCTACCGCTCGCTGTGCTCCTCGTGAGGTTGAACTGCCACGCCCCGGCGGCGTCTCGTGCAGGTGGAGTCTCATCGCGCCGGCCGAGCCACACCCATGCCCCGTGCGTACGGCCCGCAAACGTTCGCAGTGGTTCGGCCAGTACTCGCCTGCAACGGTCCTTGGACAGTCGATCCACCATGGTTCCTGTGGAAAGCATGTCCGCCACCGCGACTACCGCTTCTTCGTGGCTGGCGGAGCTACGGAGAACTTTACGAGGTGGAACAAAGGATTTGGGCGAAGACCCAACTCCGATCACGGACGGCTCCGTGTTTCCGAACGTCTCGATCAGGATCCAGTTATCCGACATTATTGACCGACCCCCGCAGGTCTGGTGAGTGGTTTCTGTTGATGACGACTTGTTAGGTCCGCCGCAGTGCTTGGAGCGAAGGCAGCAGTCGTTGGTAATGAGGGCCAAGCACGCGCGTGGTCGCGGCGACGAGACGGGCGTCATTACCTATTGTCACTTGCGATTTTCCCTTCCACGCAGCCGCAATGATCCTTTGGGCGGCCACTTCAGGAGTGGTTCGGGCTATGCGGCTGTCGAAGAAATCGGCAGTCCGCGCTTGATCAACGCCCGGTGCCGCCCGTGCCGTCCGCGCGATCGACGTTTTGAGTCCACCAGGAATCACGCATGTCGCACGCGCGGTTCGTGACGCCAGCCGCAGTTCTTGATTGAGGGCCTCGGTGAAGCCTCGAACGGCAAATTTGGAAGAGTTGTACGCCGAGTACCCGGGTGCGGACATGAAGCCGAATGCGGACGACACGTTGACGATTCGGCCTCGACGTGACTTCAAGATGTCCGGCATGAAGATGCGAGAACTGTTCACGACGCTCTCAAAGTTGGTTGCCATCACGAGATCGAAGTCAGCTGGGGGAGTATCGATGACATCGCCGGTATAGAGGATGCCTGCGACGTTGAACACCGCATCGATACCGCCTAGTACTGAGCGTGAAGTCGCTGCCCATGAGTCCATTTCAGTTCGATCAGCTACATCTAGATGGGTCACATGTGCGACATCGGTGGTCGACGAACACTGTGACTGCACGTCTATGAGGGCATCAAAGTTTTTGTCCGCGAGGGAAAGGGACCAGTTCAAACGCGCCAGCTGCAGGGCGACCTCACGGCCCACTCCCGAACCCGCGCCGGTGACCACTGCTTTCCATTCCCCTGGCATCTGCCCTTCGCCTCCCACGCTTCCGTGCCATCGGTAACTAGGCACCGTAACGACTTCATGCCCCTTGCGCTAGCAACCAGCTGGTCTGTATTGGTGTTTGTTTTGCAGCCGTAAATTGCATTTTCCGCACCGTATAGGGCGAAACGCCAGCTCAGCACAGTTTTGCGCTGCAGGCGTGTCGGTGACCTGCGCTAGGCTGCCGATATGGACTTCCGACCAGGCCGAACACCTGCCGTGACCAACGTTGCGGGCACCGCCGACGCTGGCAGGTCGGTCGCGGTCGAGCCGGAGATCCCACCCGCCGTCGCCAAGCGGATCGCGAGTGCCGTGCACTCCTCCCGGTCCGAGGGAACCCGCAAGACCTACGCCGCGGCGTGGAGACGCTTCACCACCTGGTGCGAGACGAATGGTCACGTGACGCTACCGGCGCACCCGATCACCGTCGCCGCCTACCTCGTCGACGCCGCCGACACCCGAAACGAAACAGGGGAGCGGGCATATGCCGTCGCCACCTTCGGCACGTGGATAGCGGCGATCAATCATCAGCACCGCACAACAGGCCATCTGTCTCCGACTGCCCACGAACTCGTCGCCGCCACCCTGTCGGGAATCCGGGCGGGAGTATGCCCTGGCTGGGGACCGACCCCGCACCCCGCGAGCCCCGCTACTGGTCGAAGACATCAAACTCCTCGTCGGGACCTCCCGAGAACGGTGCCGCGGATGGGCGGACGAAGTCCTCGAGCGCCGTGATTCCGCCATCCTGTTGCTGGGGTTCGCCGGAGCGTACCGCCGGAGCGTACCGCCGTAGCGAGCTGTCGGAGATGGTCTGTGGAGACGTCGCTGTGCATCGACACGACGGTCTGCACATCCGACTGCGGAAGTCGAAGACCGACCAAGAGGGCAGGGGAGCGATGAAGGCACTGCCGTACACAGACTCTTGCGAGACCTGCCCACCCTGCGCGTACGTCCGATGGGTTCAGGTCGTCGCTGCGTTCGACCTCGGCGGCAGGCCATCAGTGATCCGGCTACTCCGCAATCGCGAACCGTTCGACGCGCACGTGTGCAGTGAGGGGTTACCTCGTACCGCCGCTCGCGCGCCGCTGTTTCGCGCAATCGCCAAAAACGGAAACCTCGGTGCCAAGCCGCTGTCCGGAGCAGCGATCCACCAGACCATCCGCCGGCGGGCGCACCACGCCGGCTTCGACCCAACCGCGCTCGCCAAGCTGGGCGGGCATTCCCTGCGCGCCGGCTTCGTCACCCAAGGCACCCGCAACGGAGCCGACGGATCCGCCATCGCCCGGCAGACAGGCCACGCCAGCCTCGACTCTGTCGAGGTCTATCGCCGCGAGCACGCGCCTCTCCTTGGCAACGCTGTCAACGAGATCGGGCTGTGACGGGTCAACTGAGCAGAGACGCGTTTGGATACGATTGTGCAACAACGGTTCTGAGTTAGACGTCGTTCGGACCGAATGCGCAGACTCCGTTACCTTAACGCCGTCTGCGGTTGACTTCGTCGACTGACCGTGGTTTCGATGAACGCGAGAACGGTGCCGATTTTCGGAAATGGGCTAGCATGTGGCAATGCTGACAACACCTAGAAAGTATGTCTCGGTCCGCTGACTCCAACGGCGGCCAACATCAGGTGCCGCCCGACCTGTTTGCCATGACCGCAGATATTGCGACGCGCTACGGCTCTGCGGTAGCAGTACATAGAGACCTCCTGGCACAAATTGCCTCGACACCTGATTCCACACATTCGGATCAGCGTTGGCCGGTAGACACCAACCCGCTCGAGGGTCCATCGCTGCTGGATGCCGAACTGAAAATCCACCTCCGCCACAGCTATCAAGACGCCGGGGACCTCGGATCCTTTCCTACAGAATCCAATCCGGTAGCAGTGCGCATTCACGTACAGGCCTTCGCGGCAACGTACCCCGACCGCGCATCTGCCCGCGCCGATCTACTCGACGCCGTCACCGAGGTCGAAAGCGAAGCATGGACTCGCGCGCTACTCGGCGACCGTTGGGCTGACCACGCCTACGAACTGGTGAGGGACGAGCATCCTTCTGAACGCGTGCGCGTTCGCATGTGGTTCAAGCAACGGATCTACGTGGTACTGCTCGGGCAAGACGGGGAACCCACGCTCGCTCCAGACAACTTCGCCTTCCCACGGCTATGGCATTGCATCTGCTCTGCCCGCAAGATCAGACCCCAATCCGCTTCACTGGCAGCGCACATCGAACGCGTCGGCCCCTTCTTCGACACCGACGAGATTCGGGATCCGAACACCGATGCCGATGGGGGCTGGCGGGTCGAAGTCACCGGAGTCGACCCCGCTGACCTCACGGCCTCAGCCGGGGACGCCGCACGACATCTGATGCGCCGTGTTCGTCTGCGCGGGGTGATCGACAGCAAATTTCGTGCCACGCGCGTCCATATCGAAAACGACACTGCCCGTGTGTATTTCCTCTGGGCCAAGAACCCGAACACGTTCGCGCTGTCATTGCGGCTACCTCAATCAGTCGACGACCTACCTGGACCGCCGGCCGATACACCCGGCTCCCTGGTCGCCGAGACTTTTGCGAACTGGCAGGAAAACTTGCGGACCGGATTGCTGTTCTGGGGCACACGTACGCGAATGAACGACGGGGCGTTGAATGTGTCGTGGCCCGAGGGTGGCCTTCAACATGATCGCGCGTACTACATCTCGAACGTGCCCCAGCACGACAAGTCCGGAGTCTGGCTTGCCGAAGCGGGGTTGAACATTGACAAAGCCGTTGCTGCACAGTCATCCGGTCATCTCGCCGCGTGGCTGCAGGCATACGTCAACAACGCGGCCGGGAGACCGTTCGTCGCCCACGCGGCAGCACGATGGGACGACGACACCACCGCGGTCGTCGATGTCGTCGATTCGGTACCGAACACACCAACGTCTGTGCTGACGAAACTGGTCCACGCAATCACCCATGCACTAGCCAATTCCGGCGCACGGACCATCGAATTGCATTATGTCGACGACGCTTTCGGGGCGTTCGGGTACATCGAACACCCCGATTCGGAAGGCACGATGCACCTCGACGTCACCACGATGCCATGACTTCGCACCACGATGACGACGCTGATGCAGACCTCGACAATTCACCGAGGAGGCGTATGAAGAACCGCTTCAGAGAGGACCGACGCCTCGGGCCGCTCATCACGGTCGTCACCACTCTCGTTCAAGCGATCGCTCGACGCGATCGATGGCAGATCGCCCGTAAGAGCACGGGACCTTTGCTTCGAGACCTGTTGGCCGGGCGGTACGACGACGTGTTCACTCTCGGCGTTCACGGCGAGCTGCCCTGGCTCGAAGACGTACCTATAGCTGTCGCCGACGACCGGGTTGCTCTGGTCGTCGGGTCTATCCCCGCGTCGAGTGAATCCGGACGGATTTCGATCGCAGCCGTCTTGGTCTCGCGCGATAGTCCACGGCGCTGGTTGGTCGCGGCGCTGAACTTCGATCTCATTGCAGACCGGGACTTCCAAAAACTGGTCCAGTTCGGGATGTTCGACGAGGGGGAGGATCTCGCGGCTATCGCAGCGCACGGACAACTCGACACCGAAGCAGCTGCCATCGACTGGGACGACCCCACGGTGGTCCTTCGGTCCGACGAGAAGGTCGTATGGACGGTCGCAGACGCAGTGGCCGAATTGAACGATTTCGTTCAGTCGGCGTGGAGTTGGCTGGCGGCTGATCGCATCACCTTCGGTGGCATCTACCTCCGAGCAAGGCATCCAGAACTGGTACGCGAGTATCCCTAGCCCGACTACTCAACCGCCAGCGGTTCCTTTGACGATGCCCTGCCGGTGCGAAGTTTGATCTTTTAGGCAGTCTAAAGACCGGGCTGGGGGCCGACCTTGGTCGTCTTGACTTTCATCTCTGAATACACTTCCGGCCTTTGTCGCGCGCTGCGCATTGCCGGAGCTGTGGATGGCGCACCGCGCACAAAGACGACTAACGCGATCCTGGTCCCGGCATTGTCTACACATCCCTATTCATGTCAACCCACAGGTTATCCACAGGTCTATACACAGGCAGTGTCGGACCCTTGTGATATACGGCCGTGACCAGCCGAAGCTTGCGCCTGCTACGGACGGTTGGCGTTTATTGCGCTTCTGCACGGATTGGGCACCCTTCCTTACTAAATCGCCTACCGGGTCGCCTTCAGGCGCTTCACGGGGCAGCGGGAGGGCAAATTGGGAACGCAGGGAAAATTGCAGGGGTGTAATTTAGTGACTAATATCACACAGGGCCGCTGAGATGCGGATATATAGAGAATGGGGACGAACCGACCGTTCCGGGCTCAAGAACCCCTTGCTACCCGACGAGGGTCAGGTAACACTGTCAACGCCAGCACTAGCTGGTATCGAAATGAGAAGAGGCCCAGCCAGTACGTGACCAGCTAGACCTCAAACCCAACAATTTGCCGTTGTACGGGGGAGGTTACATACAGGGCTCGCATCTACGCAAGCACTCTGTGGCTATTCATACTCTGGTGCGGCTCTTCTCTCGAATCCCGAGGGGAATCCTGTGAAGAAGAACGACCGAATCGTCACGACGAATCCGAACGGCGGCTGGGACGTCAAAGGTGGCGGAACGCGCTCCAGTGCACACGCACCGACTCAGAAAGAGGCCGTCGCCCGGGGACGCCAGATCGTCGGCAACCTCGGCGGTGGCGATCTCAGCATTCAGGACCGCGATGGGAAGATCCGGGCAAAGGACACGATTGCACCTGGAAACGACCCCCGCAGGTCAAAAGGCTAAGCGCCAACCGAAACCTCGGTAAGTCTGCGTCGTGCGATGACGCCCCCTTTGGGGCGACGTCGCACCTATCCAAGCCTCGCAGCTTACGGACGCTTACTTCAGACCATGGCTCGAAACGGTCGACAGCGACGACATTAGCTCCACGTCCCAGTTGCAGAAGCGACCCGACGGATCATCGCGTGTCTGCGTAGCCGGGCTATTCACGACGGCGCACGCAGACCCCGGTGTTCCATCGTCGCCGATCTGTCTATGTGGGATGCGCTCAAACGTGCGGGCTCTACATCAACTCGCCTTCAAGCTGACGTGTCTGATCTGCGAACGACAAGCCGATGGAACCATTAGATGTGCTCGAACTACAGGAATCAGAGCCGATACCGATGACCAAAACCGACCGCTCGCATGACAACTGCGACTCGACGGAGGAATCTCAACTAGTAAAGGCGATCGACCGCAACGGGAAACGCGTACGGGTCGACGATCTCGACGCACGAAGGGTGTGGGTCGCTGCCGGCGGCCGATGCACCTTCTGCAAAGAGTTCCTGGCCGACAACGAGAACACCGGCCAATCAGTGTTCACAGGACAGCTAGCCCACATCGTCGGCGCCACCGCAGAGCGGGGATCTCCACGAGGTGCGAGCCAAAAAACGCTTAAGCAACGGGCCCAACCTGAAAATTTGATGCTGCTGTGTCCGGGCGAGCACAAGGTAATCGACACCCGTGAGCACTGGGCCACTTACAGCGAGGAACAGCTTGCTGCATTCAAACACCAGCACGAGCGAGACGTCCGGGAACTCACCGGGCTTTTGCGCAGACCCAAGACCACCGTGATCCGTGTTGCAGGGGACATCCGGGGACGGGCCGTCGATTTCAGCAAGCAAGCTGTCATCCGAACACTGCTGCGCGAGCAGCGCTTTCCAGATTTCAGCCTTCACGACGACAGCCAAAATTGCGAGGTCGACCTGCGTCCCCGAGACGGTGAGGACGACAGCGACGCCAGTTACTGGCAATCGTCGATCCTCACGCTCGTCAAGCGCCTGAAACCGCTGAACAACCACCTCAAGATCAATGAAATCGACCATATTTCGGTGTTCGCGCTAGCGCGAATACCGATCCTCGTGCAGCTCGGTGTCCTGTTGGATGACGTCACCAACGTCACCGTGCATAACCGCCGACGCGGAACGGGAGAAGGGTGGGGCTGGTACGCCGAAGGAAGGAGTAAGGACCTCACGTTCGAGGTCTACGAGGTGGCAGGCGACGGCGATCCGGTCGTCACATTCAGCATCAGCGGACCAGTGGACCTGGATGCACTCCCGGCAGAGTTACAAGGTAGGCCCCGCTACGACATCTTCGCCAAGGGCGCGAACCTCAACCCAAAGATCTTGCAGAGCGTCGAAGACCTGGAAGCTCTCATCGATAAATGGCGGGAGTTACTCGCAACTCTCGAAGCGAATCACCGAAATCGCCCGATCAATCTGATCCTAGCGGTGTCCGCGGCCGCGGCGGTCGAGATCGGTCGTGCCCATATGGCGGGAGCACACGCCAAACTCAGAATTTTCGACCGAATCGACAACACCTACGTCCTAGCTCTCGAGACGGCGTGAAACCCCGCTCGTCCTCGTCGCCCACTCGACACGAAGGTATCGCACATGACCATCCTCGCTGACACCCGAGAAGCGCAGGTCTCGCAGCTCCTCGGAACAACAATCGAGCATCTCGACATCACTGACGCCGCATTCAAAGCGGCCGAAAGCTGCTATCTGCATCTCGGCGAGCACCTCGCCCAAGCGAACGCGCAGGTCTTCGTTCAGGGCAGTTTCATGCTAGGCACCGTCGTCCGCCCCCACAATCGCACCGGTGAGTACGACCTCGACCTAGTAACTCAACTGGACGTCGCAAAGACGTCGATCACGCAGAAGGATCTGAAGGAAAAGGTTGGCGCACTCCTCGCCGACTACCGCAAAGACCACGACAGTGACATCTGTGAGAGCCCTGCTGAGCTCTCCGAGGGTCGACGCTCGTGGTGCCTGCACTACGGCAAGTTCCACATGGACGTCCTTCCCGCCATTCCAGACGCCGATTCGCGGTCGGAGACCGCGATCGAACTGACGGACCGCAACTTGTGGAACTGGCAGAAGTCCGACCCACTCGGATACGTCTTATGGTTCCGTGAGCAATGCGCCAAACAGTTCGAGGAGCAACGCGCCATCCTTGCCAGCGCGTACGGGTCAGTCGACGCAGTGCCCAAACATCGGGTCCGAACGCCACTCCACCGCGTGGTTCAGATCCTTAAGCGACATCGAGATATGTACTTCGCAGACGACCTCGATCACCGGCCACCATCCAGCCTCATCACAACCCTCGCGGCCAAGGGATATGAGGGCGAAACGGACCTGACCGACGCGACAATCAAAGCAGTACAGCGCATGCCCAGACACATCGACGAGCGCAACGGTCGATACTGGGTGGAGAACCCCGCATGTGCTGGTGAAAACTTCGCCGACAAATGGAACGAGTACGAAGATCGCCGCATGAAGTTCCACGCCTGGCGCGCGGCTGTCGAGCGCGATCTGCGCGACCTCCTCCGCCTGACGGATGGCGCAGTCGCACTGCACCAACGGATGGCTAAATCCTTCGGCGACGCGCCAGTGCAAAATGCCCAAAAGACTATCGGCGAACGAACCAACAACGCACGCAAGAACGGGCAAGTTCACTTCGCAACCGGTGGGCTACTCACCACCACAACGACAACGACCCCCGTTCGCGAGCACAGGTTCTACGGTGGCTAAACCGCGCGGACGACAATTGACTGTTGCACATCAGGCCGGCCGTTTGAAGCAGCAGTTCCAGGATGAACCGGGACCGATCGTGAAGAAGGGGGAGCTTGTCTGGTCGGTAACCCTGCAGCCAACCCCGATCAGTGTCCACTACAAAGTAGGCGTTCGATATAGACATCGCCAACGCCCAACTGTGAAAGTGTTGCACCCGACGCTCGACACCCGCCCGAATGAACCACTGCCACACATTTTTCCGGGAAACGAGCTCTGCCTGTACTACAAAGACGAGTTCATTGGCACCGAGCACTTCATTGCCGACACCATCATCCCGTGGGCAAGTGAGTGGCTGTACTTTTACGAACAGTGGATGTCCACGGGTACATGGTTCGGTGCCGAAGCGCCACATCAGCCCGACACCCCAAAACGCGGTTCACGAACGGTGTGAATCAACCACACGGTCAAGACATCTTGACGGTGCGGTAACTGCCGCGAAACCCATGTTGATCGTGGCGCGCGCATGACTCGGTTAGCGTCGGGCGGTGATCATGTGCGAGACGTTGTCAACCTCCTTTGCGATAGTGCGTGTCCAACGTCGTGGGGTCGACTCCGTTACCAGCGTCGAGGGCGCATACCCGGGCCCAGCGATCATCCCGACGGAGGAAGGTGCGCAACTGATCGTGTCGGCCTTCGACATCTTCGACCGCAGCACCGTCTACGACGTCACCATGTGCGCAGAAGTGCTGTCCATGCCTCCAAGCAGCGACACTGCCGAATGGGACGTCGTCGAAGAAGCCGACCTCGTCGTCACCGAAGAACTCGAAATCTGTGACGCCGTAGGTCAACGACTTCCCTTGCTGTCCAACGAATTTGCGGAACTCCACGGTCTCGTCAGAATGCAGGTATCGGCGCGCGGCCGATCCGGACCGAACCCGGAAGTTCGCATTCGCGTCTGGGCGTCATCGTCCCCCGCGGAACGCGCGCTGCTCAAACATACCGACCGAGTCGACATGACCCAGTTCGCCAGCCCGCCGCCCGAACCACTGCCCATCGACGCCGACGAGCCGCTCTACGCGCATTCAGTCCCTGACGTGCCCGTGACGAGCGTCCTGAACCCCACGGTGCCCTCGGGCTCGGTGGTATCGCGATGGTCGATCCTGGCCCACACACTGACCGAACGTGGAGCTGTCGCCCTCGGGACCGCACTGTCGGCGGCGGTTCGGGAATCGGGACTTGAGCATGATTCGGCCGAGGGTGACGCTCAGTTGCCGGCGGAGATGGAACAATGGTTTCTGCTGGTGAACTCGCTCGGCGAACACGAACGACATACGTTGTTGCCGAACCTGAATCTCCTGTTGGCTGCGCAGTCCGACAGCTTTCGCGCCATGTTTGTGCAAGCGTGGGACTCTGCGTCCGACGGTGAAGCGGCATCGCGAACGGCCGCGGTTCCCGCGTACGGGTTCATCGACGACTTCGTACCACTCGCCGAACGAGACGCAGTCGCGCTCGTGGTCGATGTACGCCAGGGGGAGCTGAGCGGATGCGTGACGGTGTTCGATCCGGTCGATGCGGATACGAACGGGCCGGCGTTCCGATCGATCAGTGCACTGCTGGAGGTCTTGAACGACGTGCTGCTTCGGGATTCGCTGTTCGTGGGCGGGCGCCCTCGCTTCGAGCGAGGGGAGCTTTCATGGGATCTGCAATGAGCTCCGATCGCGTAACAGCAGCAACGACCCCGTGACCGCCGACCGGCGCAACCATCACCGCACCGGCCGAACGCCTCTACGGTTGCCGAACGAACCAGGTGCGAAAACTACATCCACCCCAGCCTGGGCGCTCTACGTTGGTTCTCAATCAACGCGCGCTACAAGGTAGCTATCCGTCGAGGGTGCAGCGGACAATGGTGTTACTTTTGCCCGAGCATATGTAGCGTGCGTTCGCATCGACAGCCGGCTAGGCCGTTAGTGCATTCACTGTCGAACGAGACATGCGGTGTTCCGCCAATCATGGAGGTAGCAAAGGGGATGGGATGCGCACGCACGTGTCAATCATTGCCCCGCGACTTCGAATTCGACTCGACCGGGTGGTAGTTCGACGACGATGATGTCGTTTCCGGTGCCGGTGGCGAACACGGTGTAAACGGTTTCGGTGCCATTCACCTGAACCCACCAGTTCATGTTGGCTCCGCGCTGGCGCGGTAGTCGGCGATACACCGCGCGGGCACCCTCGACCACCGACCCCGGATGCAGGGCACGGGCGGTGTCGATGACGGTGCGGTGAACGACGTCGAGATCGACCAGGTCGTCGCCGTCGTTGACCTGCGAGGGACGAAAGTCGGTGGGCGCGAACGGTAGGAAAATTACTGTGGCCGGTGGTTGCGGTGGCGCCTCGGGCATTTCGAACTCCCAGTTCAGGATTCCGTCCTCGACGGTGGGTCTGAGCTCCTGGAAGTCGGTGCCGTCTTTCATGCTGCGGCAGACGGAATCGATGTAGTCAGCCACGGAGGGGTGGTAGCGGGATCCTTCGTCTGCGGAGTCGGCGGCGAAGTGGCGCACGCATCCGCGATGGGTCCCGTCTCGGGTGTCGACGTACAGGGTGCTGCTGTCGGCACCTTCCTCGGCGAACGGGACGTACGAGCTGATGAACATCTCCGCGGTCTCACCGGCCTTTTGGGCGCGGATGATCGCCGGCCATTCGTCGCCGAGATCGTCGATCCGGTGTGGGTTTTCGAGCAGGCTCGTGTGCCTTTGCTGGACTTCGTCGAGAGAGAGCAGGATGAACCCCGGTAAGGCGGATCCGGCCCAGTTGCCCTGGTTCATGGCGTTCTGGCCGTCGTGCAATGCGTAGAACTCGCGTAGTTCCTCGGTCCACACGGTGGTGGCATCCTCGGCGGCCTCGCGCTCGGCGGCGGGTCGCGGCGGACGGATCGACGCTGCGGTGACCGGGGCAAGCTCTTGGAGCACCGCCATGAATGCGGACCAAGAATCTGTGACTGTCATAGAGTGCATTCAACCTGCCGGATCAGCGTCGGCCGTGCCGAATCCAGATTGGGTGCGGAAACTGCCGTTTGAGCGCCAACTTCTCCTCGCCCGCCATCACGTATTCAAGGCTTCTGTCAACATGTCACAACGGCCAGGCTTCTTGACGGAGCGATAACCGTAACGCCATATCAGCGTTATATTCCAGACAGTCCAAAACTGTTATCCTCAGGGCATGGCACGCCCTCGTAAGTTCATCGAAGCGGACGTCATCGCTTCTGCTGGAGAGCAGTTCATGATCGCAGGCTACGGCGGCACCACACTCGATGACCTTGTGAAGGCGACCGGGCTCGGTAAGCAGAGTCTGTACAACGCTTTCGGCGGTAAGCGCGAAGTGTTCCTGAAGGCGCTCACTGCGGAGGCGACGGAGGCCGTGGCAGCAGTCGACGATGCCCTTGCGAATGCGTCGTCGACCCCGGTCGAAAAGATTCGTGCCCAAATGCTCAAGCTGGCGATTGCCCTGAGCACTGGGCACTCGTTCGGTTCACTGTTCATCACAGCAACCATGGAAATGGCGCAACGTGACTCGGATGTAGCCAATACGGCCCTCTCCGCATACACGGCGCTGCGTGACACGTACCGCCGCTGCCTCGCCGACGCGCAAGCGATCGGTCAGATCGATTCGGATGTCGATGCTGGAACACTCGCCGCGTATTTCGTCGCAGTAACTCGCGGTATGGAGGTTCTGGGCAACGCGGGCGTCGACCGAGCGGAGCTGACCGGCATCGCTTTGGCCTCTCTACGCGCTCTCCCTATGACTGGTGACGGTGACTGCATGTCGACGCCGTAGTCTGCGACTGGAATTTTGACCGTTTGGACCATAACTGCTAGTTTTGGACAGAACGGTCAATAACCTAGTAGGAGGCAACCATGGGACAGATGGACTCGCGCACTGTATTGGTCACCGGAGGAACATCGGGCATCGGCCGTGCAGTCGTCACCAGGTTCATCGAGGAAGGCGCGCACGTCTTCGTCACCGGTCGTCGGCAGGCTGAAATCGATGCTCTGGTTGCAGAACTGGGGACCGGGGTCACCGGCATGCGGGGTGACGTCTCCGATCTCGAAGATCTCGATCGTGTGTATGCAGCAATCGCCGAACGAGGCCAAGGACTCGATGTTGTCGTGGCCAACGCAGGAGGAGGCGCATTCTCCGCGCTCGCCGACCTCGAGCCCGAAGACTTCGACCACACTTTCGGAATCAACGTCCGCGGAACCGTGTTCACCGTCCGGAAAGCGCTGCCGCTGCTGAACGCGAACGCATCGATCGTTGTCACCGGCTCGACATCTGCGTCACGCGCCATCGCATCGTTCGGCGTCTACTCAGCGAGCAAGGCTGCGATCCGGCAGTTCAGTCGAGTGTGGGCAATAGAGTTGGCAGACAAAGGAATCCGAGTCAACACCGTCACCCCCGGACCGACCGAAACGCCTGGTCTCGCCGGCCTGGCGGCTGACCCGGCACAAGCGCGTGCCTTGCTCGACGGCATGGCAGACGGTGTTCCGCTCGGACGCCTCGGGCAACCCTCTGAGATCGCCGATGCCGTCCTCTTCCTGTCGTCTCCGCACGCAAGTTTCATCACCGGGAGCGAACTGTTCGTCGACGGCGGCGAGTCTCAGGCGTAAACACCTCCACAAACCTCCGGCCAGATGGCCACACGTGTGATCGCCGGTGCAGCCGGCAGCGACAGATGAGATGCAACTGAATGCGACTATGGTCCCCGACTGGTTCCGATTGAGCGAGGTGCGCCGCGGAGGCGGGATTACCAGGTTGTATCCCGACCCGCCGACGGTGAGTGCAATCGAACTGATGTGGACTCCGAACTCCGCCCTCGACCACCGTCGTGCAGAACTTCAATTGGCGCAGGTCATGTCGCCGGCGGTCATCCTCATTCCCACTGCGTCCAGACTTGCGCGGACCGTTCGCGCTGCGAAGGCGTCCAACTGGACAATTTCCTCCACCTGTCGAACATCAGGTGTCTGGTTCGATCTCGATCGTCAGGATGTGTCGACGGTGCTCTAAATGTCGCTTGAGCGCCACAGCCCGGGGACGTCGGTCCACCACGTGTGTGGGTCCGTTTTGTCTGCGGCAGTGGTCATCGATCCAGTCGGCCGCCACTGGGTTGGGTGGAGTTCGCCGACTGTATTGTCCGTTGTCGCTTGGTTGTACACCCTCGGTTTGTCGTCAGAGGGTTGAGAAGCGTGCGATTGTTCCGTCGGGTGCGATGGTCAGAGCACGTGGAACCCCGGAGTCAATCGG
This sequence comes from Rhodococcus sp. 1R11, assembly GCF_004563845.1. NCBI lineage: Bacteria > Bacillati > Actinomycetota > Actinomycetes > Mycobacteriales > Nocardiaceae > Rhodococcus > Rhodococcus sp. 1R11. The sequence goes on from NZ_SPNG01000002.1 coordinate 37,586, forward strand.
GCAGCGGATTCGATTCCAGTGATTGGGCTATGGCACCGTGGGCCACCGCCCATGCCGAGACAGCGCAGAGGGGTTCTCGGTGAAACCCCTCCTCGTGGAGGTAGCGTGCGTAGGGTCCGAATCGCATTGCTCGCAGGAGGGCGTCCCACATGTGTTTGGCCTGTCGTCGATCTGTTGGGTTGTAGCGGTAGCGAAGTGCCGCAGCCGCTTTACGAATGAACTGCCAATCCGTGGCGTTCTGCGTACCAGTGGGCGTCGATGCTGTCGACCACGGACCCGTTGTCGTGAACGAGTCGGCAGATCAGTGCGACTGGTGCATGTCCGGCTGCGGTGATCACGTCGAGTGCACGTTCGTAGACGTTGGAGGTGGTCGCGGATGGCCGACTGCATCGAACGGGCATGACGTGACCTGGTCGCCGCAGGTCTTCGGGATTCGTGCCCGGATCTGCAAGTTTTCGGAGTGTGAAACTGCGATCGATTGCCGAGATTCCGGTGCCTACTCCCACTGCGTCCACGGCCACGGTAAAGCCTAGTTCGCTTCTCTCACTGTCGTATACGGGTTGGTCGGGAATGCGCAGGCGATCGAGTTCGTCGGAAAACATGGCAGCATGTATCAGCCCGGAGGAAAAGCGCACTGCTATGGCGACCTCGTCGGCGGTTACCGATTCAGCGGGACAGAACAGCATGGCACCTTCGTGGTCTGGCAGTACGGTCAATCCTGTCGTACGCCGGTTCCCAGTCCATTGCATGGTGTTTCGTTTCGACGTTGGTGCGCTCATATCGGTGGTCCTGTTCGACTGCGAGATTGGTTGCTGCTCAGTGGCGAGATGGGTTGCGGCTACGCCATGTCGAACAGTCGCACCACTTCGCGGGCCAGTAGGCCCTGTCCGTCGGCCAGGGTGTCGAGAATGTCGAAATGGTTGTTGTCCATACGGTGTAGGTCGACAGTGTGGCCGCGCTGGTCGAGCGCTGCTGCGTACTCGGCGGACTGGCGCTCGAATTCTGGGGTTTCGCGCGAGCCGTACGCAATTACCGTGGGAGGGGCCTGATCCGGAATGTGATCGTGCAGGCTCAGTTCAGCTGCAGAGGACGCGTCCAGTCGCAGGTCGGAGTTCAGGAACGTGTAGCGCAACGGTCGGAGGTCGACCACTGAGCTGACGGCCAGCGCGCCTGCGAAGGGGACGGCCGGGAGCGCGTAGTCGCCGGCCCAATCCGTGGTGAGTAGCGTCGCGACTGCATGCCCACCGGCAGAGTGTCCGCCGATGACGATGCGGTTGCTGTCGACTCCGTACGCCGAAAGATGGGTGTGGAAGTGCGCATATGCAGCGCGGTGTTGTCGCATGATCTCGGCGATGGTCACCGTGGGGCACAGGGCATAGTTCTCTATGGCGACAACGTATCCGCGCTCGGTCAAGCCTTTTGCGATATAACTCCACACCTTGCTGGTGGTTGCGCGCCAATAGCCCCCATGGACGAAGAAGAGTGCTGGTCGGGTGCCGTGTTGTTCTGAGCCTGAGGGTAGGAAGACGTCGTACGTCTCTTCCAAGGTGGGGCCAAATTGCACGTCGAGCATCGCCACCGCCTGCTCACGGTAGGCGGCGCTGCGTAGGACGAAATCCTGGGCGTATGCACCGAAATCGGGGACCGTCGCCTCGATGTCGTACATCTTCTCGACGTCGGCCACAGTTGCGAAATCTCGGTACAGAGGCGGAACAGCCATGAGCTTCCCTTCGGTTAGCGCGTATAGCTCCACTTAACACCGACTACTACGACTGTGCAACAGAGATGGACAGAAGATGGTCCATTCGATCGGCGCAGCAACGGCTGTCTACAACTGTTGCCGCTCTACGCAGGGAATGTGCCCGTGCGTGGATCCGAGATTCGAGATCGGCTCTCCGATGTTGAATTACCGAAACAGTGACGGGTGATCACCTGTGGCGAACACCGTCGTCGTCTGTGTCGACCGTCTTCCTGACGGTGGCCCGTTCCGGACGTAGTAAATTGGGTGTCCCAAGATTGGGAAGGATGTACGGTCCCAGTCGCGCCTGGTACTACCGCAAACGAGCCGAAAGCACGAAGCGCAACGCGGCCCCCATCTGCCTCGCTCGACGCCGGTGCGACTCCGTGTCGCCATGCTCGAGCACAAGACCCTCGACCAGCCGCCCACAGCTCGATCTGTTTGACGGAGGTGTAGGCGGCCGATCCGGCGTCTACCTGGGCCCGAGCAATGAGCCCTTCGAGCCATTCCTGATGAAAGTAGCCAGGCTGTTCCGCAACGTGGCGTTGAGCAGGGTCGGGACCGGTCCTGCTTGAAGTTCTTCGGTCACGATCCTGCAGCCACCGTCAGCGGTCGGGCGAAGGTCTCAGCGGTGGTACCCCGGTTGTCGGCGTAGACCAGTTTGTTCGCATAGGCGATGTCGAAGCCGAGGCCGATCGCGAATTTCTTCTGTGGTGATCGGTATCCGAGTCCGCCGCTGTCGGTGGTGCGCGCGATCCACGGGTAGGAGCGGTCGTCGGGCATGGTGGCGATCTGGGTGAGGATCCGCCCCGGTGCCGCGAATGCGTCGTGCTCGACCCATAGGGACACTTCCGCGGTTTATAGGTTAGCCTTCCCTATGTCTATTTCACGATCCTCAGTCCTGTCTGCGGCAGTTCTCGCCCTCGCGCTCACCCTGACCGCATGCAGCTCCGATGGCGACAGTGCCGAACCGGCCGAGTCCGGCGGCACCGTGGTGACCGACATGTTCGGTGACGTCGAAGTTCCAGCAAACCCGCAGCGCGTAGTCGCACTCGGCTGGTCCGACGCCGAGACCGCCCTCGCCCTCGGCGTGCAACCGGTCGGAGCGAGCGATTGGCTCGGTGTCGGTGGCAACGGACTCGGTCCTTGGGTCACCGAAAAGTACGACACCGACCCCACGATCCTGGGTACCTACGACGTCGACGTCGAGTCGGTGGCCGCCCTGGCACCGGACCTGATCCTCTGGACCAGGAGCACGAACGACCAGGCCCTGTACGAGCAGTTGTCCGACATCGCCCCCACCGTTGCGGCCCCACCGAGAATCGACATCGCCTACGGGACCACGTGGGAGGGACAGACCGAGATCGTCGCGGCGGCACTCGGAAAAGTCGACGAAGGCAAGAAGTTGATAGACGAGACCAAGGCCCAGTTCGCCGAGACCATCGCCGCCAACCCCGAGTTCGCCGGAAAATCGGTGGCCGTCGGCGCGGTGTACAGCGGACAGAGCGGGGGTTACGTGCGAGGTGATGCCCGCGTCGACTTCCTCGAAGCACTCGGAATGACGAACACCCCGGCCATTCAGGACCTCGCACAGCCCGGGAAATTCAGCGTCGATCTCTCGGAAGAGAACATCGCGAAACTCGACGCCGACCTGACGGTCATGATCCCCATCGGTAGCGGACCCGAGGTCATCACCGACAACCCAAGCATCCAAGGTCTGCCCTCCGCCCGCGACGGACATCTGGTCGTCCTCGGCGACCTGAACCTCTCGAGTGCATTCTCGGCCGGTTCTGTGGCCGGAACCCGGTACGCACTGAAGAACGCAGTGCCCTTGTTGGCAGCGGCGCTGAAGAGCTGACCGCGAACTCGGCAGACCCGATCACACCCTCCCCGGCGGGAAGCCACCCGCGGTGACGCGACCCCAGGCGTCGATCACGATTGGGTTCAACGACTTTCCCTCTTCGTACATCGCCGCATGGTATTCGTCCGCAATCGGGGTATCTGGTGGTGACCAAGCACGATCGGGACGTGTGGACCAACCCGGACCTTCACGCGCAGCTGCCGACGAGGGGGGGCACCGACATCGTGGTGATGGTTTTACTGGTCGTCGACCTGGCCGCCCGGTCAGCACTGCGGTGGAGGAAGGGGTGTCGGTGCAGGCCGTTGGATGCGCAGGTTCGACCCTTGACGCACACGTCGCTGCCCTGGATATAGTTGCGAATGCCGGTATCGACGTCGTGTGAGGTACGACGAACTCTCGACTTCGCTGGCGGCATTGCAGTTCGGACGACGCTCGGCCCGTGATTCGGGTTCTGACATCCAACTTGGGAACCTCCCAGCGATCTGCCCGTTACGTCGGAACTTTCGGTGTCACGCAGCGAATCTGTTTCCTGGCAACGGATTTCCTCGTAGTTCCCGTCCGCACCTCACGTGCTTCTGCCATCTGTTTCAATACCGTCATGACCGATACTCGACGTAACACAAAGTCCGGGCGTACCGTTGGTGAGAAGGTCCAAGTTCGACGCGACAACGGCGTGGTCGGTGGAACGATTGTCGAGGACTTCGCGGACTCGCTGATTCCCGGCGATCGACTGGGTCGGGATTGGGCGCAACCACATCGGTGGGCGATCGCCCTCGATACGGGTGTTCTGGTGTTCGTCGACGACAGCGACCTCGACGACAGTGACACTGCCGCGGCGCGGTGACAGCAATGGCCACGAAGAAGTCGGGGGATGCTCTGGTGGATTTTGCCGCGATGTGGGAGCCGTTCGGCGGCGCACCGTTCGAAGAGATATTCGTCAAATTCGGTGTGAACGTGGACGAATACAAGCGTCGACTGTTTACGCGATTGACCGATCCGGACCGCGCCGGGCTGATCGATCCTGCACTCCGCAGCCGCCTCATCGACTACTCCACGCACGCGACCGGCACCACACAGCGCCCTCATCGGTAGGTCACCTGCACTTGTCCGCAACCGGCTCGGCAAAGCCGACACTGCCCAGCGTTCAGTGTCAGGCCGTGCGGCTTGGCCAGATCGAACGCGGGGATCACCCAAGACACCAAGGGGGCCACGTTCAGCGAGGAGCCAACATGGCAATTGCACCCGCGTCAAGATGTCTTGACGGTGCGGTAATTGCCGCTGTCGCCCGCTGGTTCAGTGAATGCTGCGATCGAGAAGGGTGCGGTGCACCCTTCTTGCGGTGAGATGATCGGCTATAGCGTTGCCGGCATGGCATCTACTCCAGACTCGACAAGTCCGGTCGATCTCGACCCCGCTAAGGACCGCGCCCTCTAAGTCCGCGCACTCTACGAGATTCTCGAACAGCGCTTCAACGGCAAGGTGTGGTCGTTGCACGAACTGATGCTCGGATTCACCAACGACGTCGGCACCATCGGCCGGCTGATACTCGCACACGACGGCACCTGGGATATCGACGACGACGTCGACGACCAACTGCAACACAAACTCGCCGAGTGCCTGTGGTGGATCTTCGTCCTCTCCGACCGACTCGACATCGACATGACGCACGCCTTCGTGTCGACCATGGACCGCATCGATGCCGGGCTGCGGACAACGATCTCGGCTACTGCCGTCTGAATCTTCGAGATCTGTTCGTTCGCGCTTTTTGAATATGGTTCAAGATCGAGTGCGCCCGTGGTAGCTCTACCGCGGTCCGCACCCGGCGCAGTGTGCACGATTGGCCCTGAGGCCGTTGGTGTGTCAATGGGACAACTACGAGCCATCACCCCCGTCAGCTGTACGCACCCGTCGACTCGTAATGACGGCGCGGAAACTGGTGTCATCAGGGGTGGAGCGTCCGCGCATCCCAGCCTGCATCGCGCAGGCGTCTTGTGTATTCCCCGGCGGCCGGCGGCAGGATCGCCCGAACCGTAGCCAAGGTGAACTCCGAAGACGCGAGAACTTCCTGGCTCAGATGTGTACCGGTGATGTTCTCGGCGGCTGCGAAAAGCGCTTGAGGAAAGACCCACCCACTATCGACACCATCGTCAAGGTCGGCGGGGACGACCGCGTTCCATACGTCCTCGAAACGGCGAGGGTCCGCCCCGCTCCAGGCACTGTCGTACTCGAGATAGCTGACGTCCATATGGGCGACAAGAATTCCGTCTGTCCACCAGTCAATCCGACCGGAACCTTCGGCACCGTAGATGGACACGATGTCGTGCTTTTTTGCTGCAACAGGTCCTAGTACGTATTCCGAGATCCCCATGTGGCCGGCAGCGGTCTCGATGACGAGCGTCCAGCGGCCCGGCAGGTCCGCCACTCCAACGTAATGGTCCGACGTTGACGGCCAGGCCAGGTTCATCTCTTCGTATCCACGAACACGGTCGGGCCAAATCTCGGCGTCGACCAGTCGAAGGAACTCCTCGGCGGAGGTGTCGGCCACGAGGGTTACGCAGTAGCCGTTGAGGATCCAGCCCTCGAACGGTTCGCGGAGAAATTGGTAGTCGCTGAAATCGGCCATGTGTAGCAGTTCATCACAGACTTCGTGATCCGACATCTGTGCGTGTGCGGTCTGGGCGAGGCGATGCGTGTTTATTCGCCGGATGCATATGCAGGGGTTTACCGGTAACGCTGCATATCAGGACTTATCGTATTGCGCCTCGCCCGGGACGGTCGGCGTGGCATGTCCGTCACGAAATCTCGACGATGCACCTGGCATAGGACGCGCCACACCTTCAAGGACAGAGCGACCCGAGTATTCGTGACACCGTGGGCTGCTGTCACAAATCGGGCGGCTACCCGGTCGAAGGGTTGACCGGACAGCCAACCACGGCCGGCCGGCATACAGCGGGAGAGACTCATGAAAATCGTTGTCATCGGTGGTACAGGACTGATCGGATCGAAGCTGGTCGCCAAGCTCGGAGAACACGGCCACGACGCGGTCGCCGCGTCACCCAACTCGGGCGTCGACACGCTGACAGGGGAAGGCTTGGCCGACGTGCTCGCCGGAGCCGATGTCGTCGTCGACGTCTCCAATTCCCCGTCGTTCGAAGACGCGGCCGTCCTCGACTTTTTCACACGCGCAACCACGAACATCTTGGCGGCGGAATCTGTTGCCGGCGTCGGACATCACGTCGCACTGTCGGTCGTCGGAACCGAACGCCTCACCGACAGCGGCTACATGCGAGCCAAAGTAAAGCAAGAGGCCTTGATCAAGGAATCGAAGATTCCGTACTCCATCGTCCATGCAACGCAGTTCTTCGAATTCTTCAAGTCCATCGCTCGCGGGGCGACATCCGGTGATCAGGTGCGCCTGTCGTCAGCATCGATCCAACCGATCGCGGCGGACGAGGTGGCAAGCACAGTCGGACGCGTCAGCGTCGGAGCGCCGTTGAACGGAACCGTCGAAATCGGCGGTCCAGAGGTCTTCACGCTCGCGGACTTCGTTGCCCGCGGCCTCGAAGCACACGGCGACCCCCGCGAGGTCGTCGTCGATGACGACGCACCCTACTTCGGAGCCCATCTCGCTGATACCGAGCTCCTTCCGAGTGCCGATGCCCAGCACGCCGAAACCACGTTCGAGAAGTGGCTGGCAGTCGATGTCCTCAGCGGACTCAAGCCGTGATCGACCGCCACTGACTGTTGTGTTGCTCGGACGGAGTCGCGACATAGAAGCGGGAGTAACGGGTTTCAGACGGCCTTCCATTGGGGGTATGCGTCAATCAGAACGCGACTGGTCCCACCCGCCGCCGGGCAGCACGTTGTCGATCGAGCGCGTTTGAGCGCGAACATATTCCGTAATCCGCCGGCCCCGCCGAACTAGTGAAATCAGATTCAGCCATGACCACCAGCATTGTGACCATCGAGACGCTCGACGACCTCCGGACCCACCTGCAGTGGGCCATCGAGCTAGAACATTCCACCATTCCCCCCTATCTGTACGCGCTGTATTCACTGGACATCGACCGCAATCTCGAAGCATCACAGGTCATCAGTAGCGTCTTCGTCGAAGAGATGCTCCATCTGGCGCTCGCAGCGAACCTACTCAATGCAGTGGGCGGAACCCCCTCGCTCGACAAGCCCGAACTCCTGCCGCCATATCCGCACACGTTGCCGCACAGTGACAGCTCCATTCGAATCGACCTGGCACCGTTCGGTGCAGCGGCACTGGAAATGTTCCTAGTTATCGAGACACCGGCAACTGCTGAGGCACTACCGCAAGCCGACGGATACCACACCATTGGCCAGTTCTACGCAGCAATCGAAACAGGCTTGCGCACCCTGTGCGGCACCCTCGGAGAGGGTGCTGTGTTCTGCGGCGAACCAAAAAGACAGCTGCACGAGATTCACTTCAGCAGCACAGCGGGCAACATCATTCCCGTGACCGATCTCGCGTCCGCTCTCGACGCCCTTAAAGAAATAGTCGAACAAGGGGAGGGTGCCGCGCGGACCGACGCCTGGGACGGCAAAAAGGACGTCTTCCATCCTCAGCTCGACGAGGTGGCACATTACTACCGTTTCATCGAGCTCAAACAGAGACGACGATTTCGGACAGGCGATACGCCACAGACCGGTCCGACTGGTGAAGCAATTGCAGTGGACTTCGACGGCGTGCGGCCCATGCGGATCAATCCGAAGGTGGCGGACTTGCCCGCTGGGAGTGCTGTACGGATCGCCCAGGAGCAGTTCAACAACACTTACTGCCTCCTTCTCTATCTTCTGGAGGACGCCTTCAACGGCAACCCAACGGAAATGAACACCGCAATCGGTGCAATGTTTACGCTCAAAGCCCAAGCGCAGGCTTTGATGGCGATGCCGACCGGCGACGGTGTCACTACCGCGGGGCCCACATTCGAGTACGTGCCGCTCGACGACCGCAGCTGACGCAGCGTGTGAGCGGCCTCTCGGCTGCACCGCGTCACATACCGCGCCGCTGATCTGTCTATAGAGGTGTCAGCGTCACTTCGTCGGAAGAGAGAGCAGGGCATCATGAGTTCGACCGAACAGCGATTGACGACGTCGGTGCTTGTCATCGGATCCGGAGGCTCCGGGCTGCGCGCTGCCATCGAACTGGCCGAACACGGCACCGAGGTCCTCGTGGTCGGCAAACGCCCGAAGATGGACGCGCACACCTCCCTCGCCGCAGGAGGAATCAATGCTGCGCTGGGCGCGATGGATCCTGAGGATTCCTGGCAGCAGCATGCCGCAGACACCCTGAAAGAGAGTTACTTCCTCGCCAATCCGCACACCGTGCAGGTAGTGACAGAAGGTGCCGAGCGGGGAATTGCCGACCTTGTTCGCTATGGAATGCCGTTCGCGCGAGAAACAGACGGCCGCATCTCCCAGCGCTTCTTTGGCGCACATACCTTCCGGCGTACCGCCTTCGCCGGCGATTACACCGGCCTCGAGATCCAACGCACGCTCATAGCGCGCACCGAAGCCCTGAACATACGCACTGTCGACACGGTGTACATCACCAAGCTCCTGGTCCGTGAAAACACCGTGTTCGGGGCCTACGGCTTCGATCTGACGACTGGCAGTCGCTACGTCATCCACGCCGATGCCGTCATTCTTGCGGCCGGAGGGCACAATCGCATCTGGCGTCGGTCTTCCTCCCGACGTGACGAGAACACCGGTGATTCGTTCCGGCTCGCCGTCGACGCTGGTGGCCGAATCCGTGATCCCGAACTCGTCCAGTTCCACCCGTCGGGCCTCATCGAGCCCGAAAATGCAGCCGGCACATTGGTATCGGAGGCGGCGCGCGGGGAAGGTGGCGTCCTGCGCAACGCGGTGGGGGAGCGGTTCATGGCCCGATACGACGCGGAGCGAATGGAACTGTCGACTCGGGACCGAGTGGCCCTCGCTGCGTACACCGAAATCAAGGAAGGCCGCGGCACGGCACACGGCGGGGTGTGGCTCGACGTCTCACATCTCGACCGTGAAGTCATCATGCGCAGGCTCCCACGCGTCTACCAGACCTTGCTCGAACTTCAGATGCTGGACATCACGACGGACCCGATCGAAATAGCCCCGACCGCGCACTACTCGATGGGCGGGGTGTGGGTGCGCCCGGAAGATCACAGCACCGACGTGGCCGGGCTCTACGCGATCGGCGAAGCGTCGAGCGGGCTTCACGGAGCGAACCGACTCGGGGGCAATTCGCTCATCGAGCTGTTGGTGTTCGGACGTATCGTCGGGCAGGCCGCGGCCGCGTACTCCGTAGGTCTCGACGCGCAGTTGCGTTCGCGGGAGGCGATCGCAGAGGCCCGAGAAGAAGTGGACACACTGCTTTCGGCCGACGGCCGCGAAAACGTGCGTGCCCTGCAACGCGCCATTCGGAACATCATGACCGAGCACGCCGGCGTGGTACGCAACGAAACGGGACTCCGCGCGGGGCTCAGGGAACTCGACGTCATCGAACATCGCATGTCTGAGGTCGGGGTGCATCCTGACATCGCCGGATACGCCGACCTGGCCCACGCATTCGATCTGAAAGCATCGGCACTCGCAGCGCGCGCCACCATGGAAGCAGCCTTCGAACGCCGCGAGAGCCGGGGATGCCACAACAGGTCCGACTTCCCCGACATCGATAAGTCGTTGCGAGTCAACCTCGTCTGGTCCGGGCCGGGCAAGATCAGTAAGGAGTCGATCCCCCCGATACCGGCCGAGATACAGGCACTGATGCGCACAGTGGACACCACCGGAAAGCTCGTCGAATAGTGCTGACCTCGAACGCCCACGACGCAGCAGTGTTCGCCGTCGCGGCGGCATGCCGAACCGGTGACGCAGCGGCGATGCGAACACTGTTTGCAGCGAATGTCGTCGCGGTCGTCGACGGCGAAGGCGAACGAACTGGACCCGAGAGTGTCAGCCGACTCCTGGCGGAAACCGCGAACACCGATCAAAAGACCTCGGTAAGCGTTGAGTCGGTGAACGGGCAGTCTGGTCTGGCGTATAGGAAGGCCGGTCGTGTGGTCGGTATCGCTGCCCTGTCGATCGAGTACGGCGTGATCAACCGGGTATGGCTCGTCCTCGCACCAGACAAGCTTCGTCAATGGACGCGCGGCTCCTTCGACATCGAACCGCCGCAGACCAACATCTCAGACCGGTAGTCCCCGCACGGAGTTGTTGATCCGTTTCCGCTTTCAAGTCGACCGAACTGAACAAACCAGAGGAAGACTGACCGAGATGCCTCGTTATCCCTCCCGCTCCGAACTCGACAACGCCGCTGCCGAGTTCAACCTCGTGCGACCTCGCTTGTTCGGTATCGCGTACCGAATGTTGGGCAGCGCATCCGAGGCCGAGGACATCGTGCAGGACGTGTGGTTGCGGTGGCAGACCTACGACCGCTCAAAGGTCGAGAACACTGCAGCATTTCTTTCCACCACCACCACCCGCTTGGCGATCAACGCGGTGCAGTCCGCCCGAGCCCGGCATGAGACCTACATCGGGCCGTGGCTGCCCGAACCCGTCGATACCAGTGCCGATCCGGCCCTGGGAGCCGAACGCGGCGAAGCCCTCGGGTTCGCAGTGCTGTTGCTTCTCGAAAAGCTCTCGCCAACCGAACGGGCCGCATACGTCCTGCGGGAATCGTTCGACTATCCGTACCGCCAGATCGGCGAGATCATCGAGGTGACCGAGGCGAACGCACGTCAGCTCGTCACTCGAGCACGCAAACACATCGCAGCCGGCAGCAGGGCGACGGTGAGCACCTCGGACCACCGGCGCTTGCTCGCTGCATTCGTCGACGCCGCACAGACTGGCGACCTCGATGCACTCACCGCGTTGCTCGCCGCCGACGTCGTGAGCTCCTCCGACGGCGGCGGAGTGACGGGCGTTCTTGCCGCACGCATTCCGATCATGGGCGATGACCGAGTGGCAAAATTCGTCGCAGCGTTCTCCTCGCATTTCTGGATTGGCGCAGCCATCACCTGGGTGCAGGCGAACGGATCGCCAGCGGTGTTGCTGTCCCGCGACGACGTGCCATACACCCTCCTCACCGCCACTGCGACCCCATCGGGTATCGCGCAGCTGCATTGGGTCATGAACCCGACCAAACTGATCCGGTTCTCGGGACGCGGCGCTGGTGCCTTGCCTGGACATTCCGACACTCGGCACGCACGATGAGCCGACTCGCAGAACGCAGCGGGCTAGGGGTTATGCAGCCGCGCGATTTTCGCGAACCACACCGCAGTGCAACACCATTGGAGTTGTTCTTTGATCTAGTTTTCGTCGTTGCAGTATCTTTAGCATCGGCGAACATGGCGCACCTCCTCGAAGAGAGTCACATCGCTGGCGCAGTGGTCAGCTACGCGATGATTTTTTGGCGATCTGGTGGGCCTGGATGAATTTCACCTGGTTCGCATCATCGTTCGACACCGATCCTTCAGGCGTTCTGGGTCGCGTGTCTGTTCCTTCCTGAAACAGCAGGCCTAATCGCATTTTGTACTTCTTGTACTGTCCGAGGTCGTAGCGCCTGTGTGGGCAGAACGACATCGACGTCCACCCTGGCACCCCGAACACATCACCGAGAGATTCGGATTGTTTACTCTCATCGTTCTGGGGAGAGTCTGTTGGCTTCGGCCAATGCAATAATCGGGGCGATCGACGCGCGCGACCCGCTGCGGCCTTTGATCACCTTTGCGGTATCAGCTTTGAGCGTGACCGCAGCTATGTGGTGGCTGTACTTTTCGGTGGCGCAGCACAAGGCCTTGATATCGACGCGCAGTAGCTTTGCGTTCGGATACGCACACTATGTAATTTTTGCGTCAGCGGGCGCAATTTCAGTTGGGATCGAAGTGGCCGTGGCGCGCGTCGAAGACCGCAGCTCCGCACTCACAGACGGTCGCAGCGCTGCGATCTTCACACTTCCGATTGCAATATTCGTGCTGGCGTTCTGGGCCCTTGCACTGCGGCGATCGAAGCGAACCGTCATCGACATCGCAGTCCCGCTGTCAGCGGTTGTGATTGCAGTGTCTGCGTTGACCCCAGCCCCGTACATCATCTCCGCGGTAGGGGCCGTCGTCGTGGTCTTGATGACGAATCCGGTTCGACCGCATGCCCAGAACGTTTCTCCGTCAGAGATCAGTCACGTTCTCCGCCAACGCCCATAAGCGTTTCGCAGCAAGCGCATCTACCGCGTGAGGCGCAACCCCTCCGGGGCCCTGCACGGTAACCGGAGCTATTTGATTATCTTCGATGTAGCAGCCTGTCACCGTCGCAGTCAAGGGTGAGGCCGCAAGCAGAACGCTCGGCGCGGCACCCTCGGCGAGCGTCTTCGAATACGGCTGTTCGATGATTTCGCCGTTGTCGTCCATCGCACCCATTTGTCGCATCGTGGCATCATCGATGTGCCGCTGGAGGTCGGTCATCACCCACCCAGGATTTACCGCGTTTGCGGTGATACCATCTGTCGCCCAACGGCGACTCGCCTCGACCGCGAGCAAAATATCGGCAGTCTTCGACTGCGCGTACGCGTTCCAACGATCGTAGTCGCGACGCAAGAACTGCGGATCGTCGAAATTCATAGGCGCATCGCGGTGTGCACCGGACGACACCACCACAATGCGGCCGGCCGCAGACGCAAGCGACGCATGCAGACCGCGGATCAGCGAGAAGTGTCCGAGAAAGTTCACCGCAAGGTGCTGCTCCCATCCGGACGCGGCTCGTTCGAGTTCTGGTATGGCCATCACACCCGCGTTGGCGATAAGGGCGTCAAGGGTACCTGTCCACCGGTCCGAGAACCGGCGCACCGAGCGGAGATCGGCTAGATCCAGTGTCTCCACCCGCACACGATTACCCAGTTCCGCGGCCAGTCTTGCTGTCACGCTTTCCGGGCTGCGGACTCCAATGGTCACTTCGGCACCGGCGTCGAGCAAGGTTCGTGTGATCTCGGCACCGATGCCAGCGCCGCCACCGGTCACCACCATGCGGCGTCCAGTTAAATCGAGTCCTGCTAGAACATCAGCAGCGGTCGAATGTGCATGGAAGGGAATTTTCTTGGTAGGCATGGTTCAACCGTAGCGCCGCAAATCTGGATGAGTAATGGCTCGCAGTCGCGAATCTCTTCGAGATAGTCCAGAATAGGTGACGTGGACCCCTTATCGGAGTTGCTTCGACTTGCCGAAGTATCTGCGCACATCTCCGCTGGACTGATCGGCCGCGGACGGTGGTCGGTGGCCTTCGACGCACCAGTGGGAGTGAAGTTCAATGCAGTCCTGCGAGGCCATTGTGTACTACGAAGCGGCAACGACATTATCGAGCTGAAGGCAGGTGACTGCTTCTTGCTCTCGGCAAGTCGGCCCTTCGTCATTGCGACAGATCTCGATGCCCTTCCCAGGCCGGCGGGAGAGGTGTTCTCACTACTGGATACCGATGGCACGGCTCACATCGGCGGTGGCCGCGACAATTACGAGGACTGCGTGTCGCTTATCGGTGGGCGGTTCGACTTCGGAACCCGAGCTCGCGCACTATTGATCGACCAACTGCCTCCTGTGCTGCACATCAGTTCCGATCGACCGGAGGCCGCAACTATTCGATCCTCGGTTGCACTGATCAACACCGAGATGCGTTCGAGGGAAGCAGGAGCAGAGATCGTCGCGGAAAGTGTGGCACTGGCGATGCTGGTCGGTGTACTACGCATGCAGGTTGTGAGCGGACCCCGTGTAGCGCGGGGTCTACTCGGCGGATTGCACAATCCAATCGTTGCCGCCGCGATTGCGCTCATTCATGCGCAGCCTGCACACCGTTGGACGGTCGGAGAACTCGCCTCAGCGACCTCGGTATCTCGCTCGACTCTCGCCTCACACTTCATGAGCGCAGTCGGTGTCGGACCGCTCGGTTATCTCACCTCATGGCGAATGGAACTGGCTGCACACCGCCTACGTCAGGGCACCGACCCGATCTCTGCTATCGCCGATTCCGTTGGTTACAGCTCCGATAGTGCGTTCAGCGTCGCGTTCAAGCGCGTAATCGGAGAATCGCCCGACGCTTTCCGTCGACATGAGCAAACGCGGCACACCTCGATCCAGAAGGCTGCATGCGGAAGCCTGAACTGAAGCGGTAAGCGCCCCTGTCAGAGCTCGCTGATTCATATGGTGCAACATGCAGAGGTCTGCTGGTATCCCTGCATATCAGAACTGGTCGTATTGCTACGGCGAACACCCGCAGGTAGTCCCGGCGCAATGGCTTGAGGACTGTTCGTACGCATCCGCTCCATCGGAACCACCGACCATTCAGCGGAGTATACGAGCGAAATACGCTGTGGCACAGCGCATGCCACGGTTTATATGTAACCTTGCATATCGAAACCGGTCGTATTGCTCCGCATGGTCGCGCCAGTGACTTCAGATCGACGGTATGCACCTGGCTGTATCGTCGGATGAGCCTTGGCCATTCTGAGGCGGGGACCGGCCAGCAGTTCGGCAAGTGTCCCCTGTGGTTTGGTCCCTAGTCACTCGTTTGTCCGCTGCTTCACAACGTGATGTGTTGCGCGACCGGGTGGGTCACGTGGCGGACTGTCCGGGCGATAGCGGTAAAGAGGTTGGGGTGTTCGAGTCCACCAGGTCGTGTGTAGTGGTCCACGGCCGACTAGTCGTATCGCTCGGTCTGGATGACCCAGACTTTCGGCAGAGGCGGTAACCAGTCCGACTTCATCAACGTTGTCAGTTCGTCTGGAAAACCGGAACAGAAGGCTGCGATCGGGGTTACCGACGACTGTCGTACACGATGCAGTCCCCACGCTCTGTCGTGCGGAGCGTGGGGACTGGGTCCATGTGGAGCCTGTTGGATGTCTACTCGGCCGCGGCCGTATTTCGCTCGACGAAAGGAGCGAAGAAGTTCATCCGGATGTCCTCCGGCCGGAGCTTCTGCAGGTCGAATCCTGTATAGACCGGGTCACGCTTGTCTCGCTTGCCCACCGCCTCCTCCGGGAGTTGCACGGGGTAGACGGGGACCTCGAACTCGACGGTGTTGTCTGCGACCACGTGCCGATAGAAAATTTTCCAGACTCCGTCGCGCCGTTCGAAGATGTCGACGTAGCGGCACTCGACGAGCTGGTGGAGGTAGGGCTTGTCGGGATTCTGGCCGGGGACCGCCATCTCGTGAAGCACGTGGACGTGGCTCTCGAAGAACGCGCGGTCACCGTCGATCTCGATGAGTTCGTTCGTGATGGAGTGGACTGTGGTGTGCGCGTGAGGGAGCACCTCGGCGATGACCCAGTCCGAGAAGGACTGCGCCGGTCCGTTGCCGAACCAGTGAGTGTCGTAGGCGTCGTCGTGATAGCACGACTTCATGATTTCGGCGTCCAGGCGGTCGACGCCGCGGCAGTAGCGGTGCAGAATCTCTCGGATGGCTTCGCGACTGCGCAGGTCGTCGAGGTCGCGTTCGAGGGTCGCGAGTCTGGTTTCGATATCGGACATTGTGTTTGCTCCTTGTCGATTCACGAAGTGATAATCGTCGTGATGTGTTGTGGATCAGTGACTGTGGACAGTCAGCGTTGTTCGAGAAACGTGGTGAATGCGGTGAGCCACTCGTCCTTGGCTCCGATGATCGGGAGATGATGCGCCCCGTCGATCCAGTTGTGGACAACTGTGCCGCCGCGAGTTTCGTACTCGCCGAGCACAGTTCGGATCTGAGTGACCATCGGTTGCGCCGGGCAGACCTCCGGCCCGGGCCAATCCGCCACAAGACCGGCCGCGCCGAGCACCGCTGCATCCCACGTCGAGTTGTCCGAAACCACAGCGTCCAGTGCGCCGTGAGTCCACATGATCGGAGGCTTGTTCTCGAGCTCGACGATCTCGTCCCAGTGCAGATATTTGGGTGAGAGGGCGTTGAGGATTCCGCGAGTTCCGGGTGCATACCCCGGCCAGTTGTCCGAGGATTCGACGTCGCCGGGAAAGTTGTTCTCGTCGACCCAGGTCGTCATCGATTCCTCGAAGAGCGTGTCCGACTGTTCGGATGAGGCGAGTGGATCTCCGCCCCAGAACGTTGGTGCCATGACGTTGCGCGGCGAGAAGGGGCTGTCGGTCGACCGGTCTCCCGCGGCGAGATGTTCGAGAAAAGTCGGATTGACCATGCCGGCACCGCTGCCGGCGTAATCGTCGTACCACGGTGTCCCGTCGGGGTTCGCGCCGCCGAATCCGTAGGGGGCGACGGGGTCGATCAACGTCAGGGACGCAGCCGCCTTGCCTTCGATCACAAACCGCGCGATAGCCCCGCCACCGGTGGACCAGCCCACCAGATGGGGTGCGTGGTCGACGCCGAGAGCGTCGAGCAAGGCCACGAGATCGTCTGCCCAGTCGGACAGGCCCCGCGTCGCATCGAGCGGAGCGTGCTCGGTTCGGCCAAAGCCTCGCATGTCGGGTGCAATGACGCGGTAGCGCGAGGGCAGTTCGGTCATCACGTGCTCGTAGAACCGCCCGGTGGAAAGGTTGCCGTGGACGAGTACGACCAGTTCCCCATCCGAAGGCCCTGATTCTAAATAGTGCATGTGCAGCCGCGAGGTGGTTACTGTCGCCGACCGCACACCGGGGAGAAGATCCATGGCGCGAGGCGCTCCCTTCCGAAGTTCACGATGCCCGAGCTACGAACGGCACGGGGCTTGGGTGGCCGCTTCCACATCGACAGACCGTCGTGTGTGGGGCATGCGTAATACTCGTCGCCCCTGTGGCCCGTGTCACTGTGGCCGGGTACAACGCGATGCCCCTTTGAGTGGATCCTCGAACAACTGGTCCGTGAGTGATTCCCGAGCTCGAGCCTGCCGTGCGCTCCGCACTCGGCGGAGTGCGGTTTCATCAGCGGTTGTCGCCGAATACGAAACCACGTCGATTCTGTTGGTGCACAAGACGTAGCCAGCCACTGAGAGCTCGATCATCCTTTTCGATGAAGGTCATCTCTGGTCGGTAGACGGCCGTCTCGTGTCAGGACGCCTCCGTACTTCCGAGCCGAGCACAGCCTGGCGCAGCGATGTGCGGCATCGACGGAAAGTAGGTAACGGCGTGGCAAGACGTGTGTGGATCGTGGGCGTGGGCATGACCCCGTTCGGAATACATCGAGACAAGACCAATTACGAACTGGCCCGGTGGGCTGTACGCGACGCTTTGGCGGATGCCGGACCCGAGATAGGCCCACAGACCATCGACGTGGCCTTCTTCGCCTCCACCACCAACAGTATTCTGCACGACCAAGGCATGATCTCGGGTGAGATCGCCCTGCGCGAGATGGGCATTCAACGAATACCGATCCATAATGTCGAAAATGCCTGCGCGACAGGATCATCTGCGGTCAATCTCGCTGTGACTTTTATCCGCGCCGGCGACGCCGACGTCGCCTTGGCTGTGGGCACGGAAAAGATGCACATCGGCGACGCTCCGAGGACGATGGCGCTGTTCGACTCGGGATATGACAAGTCCAAACCTCACTTGCTCGACGAGACACTTCTGCAATTGGGCGGCGAGGTGGACGATTCCGACGTCGGAACCAGATCGATCTTCATGGATATCTACGCCGCGATGGCGCGGCAACACATGCGGCTGTACGGAACTACCGCAGCACAGATCGCTGCCGTGTCCGCGAAGAACCATGCGCATGCGATCGACAACGTGCGTGCCCACTACCGCAAGGCCATGTCGGTCGAGCAGGTCTTGGCAGCACGCAAGCTGTCCTACCCGTTGACGGTCCCGATGTGTGCACCGGTCACCGACGGCGCAGCGGCGGTCATCGTATGCAGCGACGAGGGTCTACGCAGACTGGGCAGCGAACGGCCGGTGGAGGTCCTTGCATCGGTGATCGGTACCGGCACCGACCGAGACACCACCACGTTCGACGGCCATATCAGCCAGGTGGTCTCGGCGGAAGCATACGAGCGGGCCGGACTCGCGCCGTCGGACATCGACGTCGCCGAAGTGCACGATGCCACCGCGTTCGCCGAAGTACTGCAAACGGAAATGTTGGGCCTCGTTCCCCCCGGTGAGGGTGGCGCGGCCGCCGAGCGCGGAGACACGACGTTGGGCGGCCGAATACCGGTCAACACCTCCGGCGGCCTCGAATCCAAGGGTCACCCGATCGGTGCCAGCGGACTCGGCCAAATATTCGAGCTGACCGAACAGCTCCGCGGCGAGTCCGGTAGCCGACAGGTCCCCGGTGCCCGAGTTGCGTTGGCCGAGAACGGCGGCGGCTTTCACCGAGGCGAAGAAGCCGTGACATCGATCATCATCCTGGGAGGGCGTTAGCAACAATGGCAGTGATCGATTTCTTCGACAAAGGCTGGGCGTCGGCACCGACCGCTGTTGCCTATCGCACCGCCGAGCAATCATGGACGTACGACGAAGCCGGTCGCATGTCGTGCCGCATCGCGCATGCGCTGCTCAGGGAGGGCATCTCGAAGGAGACCCCAGTTGCGGTGCTGTCGCCGAACGCACCGCTGGCGTGGATCTGTGTATTGGGCATCTGGCGCTCCGGGGCCGCGTGGGTACCGCTGAACCCCGGCAGCCCGGCAGCGGACAACGCTGCGCTGATCGAGCGCTTCGATGTGGAATTGATTCTCTACGACACCTCCCTTGTGCACGACGTCGCAGCGATCGAGGCTGTATGCCCTCGCGTCAGGGCGGTGCCGTTCGACACCTCGACCGACACAGCGCTGCTCGATAGCTGGATCGGCGATGTCCAGGACACCCCGGTCGAGGTCGAGTACGACCTGGACGACGTCGTTGCTCTGATGCCGACGGGTGGGACCACAGGCTTCCCCAAAGGAGTGATGAACACACATCGCAGCCTGTCGGTGATGGTGGTGCACCAAATGCTCGCACTGTCATACGACGCCGACGACGCTATCGTCAACCTCGTCGCGGCACCGATGACCCATACTGCCGGTTTGCTGACGCTGCAGACGACAGCACGCGGGGGAACAGTGGCAATGATTCAACGCGCGGCCCCCGATCTGGTGCTGGAGGCAATTTCCGACTTCGGTGTCACAGACCTGTTTCTCCCTCCCACGGTTGTCTACCGACTACTAGATGTCCTCGAACATCGCCAAGCCGACACCTCGTCTTTGAAGTACTTGCTCTACGGCGCCGCACCGATGTCCGTGGACAAGCTCCGTGCCGGAGTCGACCGGCTCGGCTCGGTGTTCGTCCAGGTGTACGGGCAGGTGGAGGCTCCCGCGGGAATCGCGTTCCTCCGCCCGTCCGAACACCTCGTAGAAGGTCAGCTTGCACCCGACGATCGGCTGTCGTCGTGCGGGCGGCCCTACCCGCTGGTCTCGCTGCGGGTGGTCGATCCGACAACCGATCTGCCAGTGCCGGGTGGAGAGACGGGGGAAATCTGTGTGCGCGGCGACCTCGTGATGAAGGGCTACTACAAGGACCCGACCAAGACCGCAGAAGCGATCAAGGATGGGTGGCTGCACACCGGAGACATGGGACACCTCGACGACGCCGGCTATCTCCACCTGACCGACCGCAAGAAGGATCTGATCATCACCGGAGGCTTCAACGTCTACCCCAACGAAGTCGAACAAGTCATCTGGACCCATCCCTCCGTCGAGGACTGCGCAGTGGTCGGTGCCCCCGACGACGACTGGGGCGAACGCGTCACCGCCGTCGTCGAACTGAAGCCGAATCACACTGCCGACGCCGAGGAATTGATTGCACTGTGCCGACAGAACCTCGGCGGCGTACGCACACCGAAGCAGGTGATTTTCGTCGACAGCCTCCCACGCAGCGTCAACGGCAAGGTCCTCAAAAAGGAGGTTAGGGCTCAGTTCTGGGCAAATTCAGGACGCACCATCTGACCACCGTTATGCAAACGCTGTTCGGCGGTCCGAACTGTTCATCCGATCGAGCGCCCATGGTCCCCGGATCCAATATTCTGTCAGGTATCGGCGGCGTACCTCGGATCGACCGGGCCGATCACCACGCCCTATTGTGCAGAGATACAAACTGAGCATGAAGGTCGGCCGACAGGTGGAGGATCAAATTGAACCAGCCAGGCGTTCAGGACAGCGAGTCGAAGTCGGCAGCTGTGCTTGCCCGCCTGGCTGCGGACGTGCCGGAGGTGATTCGCCGAACCGAGCGGCAGGTTCGCGAACTGAGCACCTACGACGCGCTGTCCTCACCCGAATTGGCCGAGGCCATCGGCAGGAACGTCACCGACGCCGTGGAGACCCTGCAGACGAACCAGCTGCCGTCACGGCACCGACTCACCGAACTCGCCGAGAAAGTCGTCCGGCACCGAATCGCACAGGGCATACCGGTCGAAGACATGATGCGGACCTACCGGGTAAGCCTGGCGGTGATCAGCGATCGCTTCATCGAACTGGCCATGGAAGCAGACATCGACGCCCAAGAAGCCTTACGGTCGTCGAGACTGTTGTGGTCACTGAGCGATGCATTCATGACCTGCGTTGCATTGGAGTATCAGCGGCTGTCGGTGGAATCGGCGCTACTCGACGACCAGGCCAAAGCCGATCTTTTACAGGGGCTGCTGTTCGGCACCGGCAACATGGCCGAGATGACGAGAGCGTGCGAAACACGGGGATTGGATCCGAGCGGATCCTTCTACGCTGTTCGCGCTCGCGCTACGGGTACCGGAAACCTGTCGGCGATCTGCCGAGACCTGCAGCATCGGGGTGCAGGATCGAGCGGTACCGCCGTCGTCTCCCCATTCCGCGGTGACGCCATCGGCCTTCTTTCCGCAGTGCCCAATGCAGTAGAGGGCGCGGTGGTGGCCGTCGGCGCGCCAATGCCGCTGTCACACATCGCTCAGTCGTTCGCCTCCGCAAGCAGGGTGTTGGATGCTGCGATTCGGTTGGGTCGAGCGGGGGTGCTCGAGATGCCGGACCTGAGTTGGCGAATCACCGCTCTGGGGGACCTCGAAATATCGGGACTCCTACACGAGCGGTATATCGCACCTCTCGAGGACCGCGGCGAGTTCGGGGAACAGCTGTTGCAGTCGGTCCGGCACTACCTGGCCTGCGACCGCAACATCCCAGCGGCGGCAGACGCCATGTTCGTGCACAAGAACACGCTGCGATACCGGCTCCGAAAATTCGAGGAACTCACCTCGGTCTCGTTGGAGTCCACGGACACTATCGTCGAGCTGGCGTGGGCCCTGGAAGTGAAAGCTGCAACGCCGACACCGTCCGCACCCGAACGTTGAACCCCTGAGGATTCGTGAGACCAATCGGTGGTGATCAACTCGCTCGGCCCATACCCAGTGAGATTCCGCCGTCGACGACCAATTCTGCACCGGTGATGTACTTGGCGCGGTCGCTGGCCAGAAAGAGCGCGGCATGCGCGACATCCCATGACTCGCCCATGCGTCCCATGGGCACCTGGGCATCACGCTTGCTCCACATCTGTTCGATGTCGGTGCTGCTGTACGCGTCGGTGATTCCCGCGACGCTTTCCACCATCGGCGTCTTGATCAATCCGGGCAAAACGGCATTGACCCGGACGCCACGGTCGGCGAATTCGGCTGCCGTGGTGCGTGATAGATGGTTCAATGCGGCTTTGCTGGCGTAATAGCCGGCATATGCGACACCGCTCCACCGGATGCTTGCCACCGACGAGATGTTGACGATGCTTCCGCCGCCGTTGGCAACCATGGCCGGGATGACATGGCGCATCGTGTTGAACGCGCCGTCGAGGTTGACCTTGAAAACGCGTTGCCAGTCCGCTGGATCGACGTCGGTGACACCACCGACAGCAGCGATTCCGACGTTGTTGTCGAGAACGTCGATGCGGCCGTGCTGGTGAAGAATAGTGCGGACGGCATCGGCGACATGGCTCTCGTCGGTGATGTCCAGGGTCAGGACGGACGCGTCGTTACCTTCGCCGCGAATCATTTCGGCTGTTGCCGTGGCTGATTCGGTGTCGATGTCGGCGCAGATGACAGTGGCACCTTCCCTGGCGAAGGTGATGGCTGTCGCGCGGCCGTTTCCCAATCCTGTTCCGATGCATCCGGCTCCGACAACGACGGCGATCTTGTTTTCCAACTCGTTCATGTTTTTCCTTCTCGTTCAGATCGCGCGATCGGCCTTGGTCCAAAATCTTTGTCGGACATCTTTTTTGAGTACCTTGCCATTGACGCTGCGTGGCAGGCGGTCGACGAATATCACCTGTTTGGGTGTGCGCACGCCCCCCAATGACGCCCGGCACAGGGCGATGATCTCGTCTTCGCCCGCGTCGAGGCCGGGTTTGAGTTCGACGACTGCAGTGACGCGTTCGCCCCAATCGTCGTCCGGGGCCCCGACCACAGCGCAGTCTTCGACCGCCGGATGGCCCCAAATCACCTGCTCGACCTGGCCGGGGTAGACGTTGAAGCCCCCGGTGATGATCATGTCCTTCTTGCGGTCGGTCAGGTGGAGATAACCCTCGCCGTCTATGCGGCCGAGATCCCCGGTGTGCAGCCACCCATCCTTGATCACGTCGGCAGTCTTCATCGGGTCTTTGTAGTAGCCCTTCATCACCAGGTCACCGCGCACGCAGATCTCGCCGGTCTCGTTGCTTGCAAGTCGCTGCCCGGTCTCGGGGTCCTTCACTACGACATCGACCAACGGATAGGGTCTTCCACACGAAGACAATCTGTCGTCGGACGCGATGTGGCCGTCGACGATGTGTTCCTCGGGTCGAAGAAAGCTGATGGCTGCAGGCGCTTCCATCTGGCCATAGCACTCGATGAAAACCGGCCCCAATTGCTCTATGCCCAAACGCAGCTTTTCGCTCGACATCGGAGCGGCTGCATACAGCAGATAACGCAGAGTCGAGGTGTCGACCGTGCGGTCGGACAGAACATCGAGCAATCGGTAGACAACAGTCGGCGGTAGGAAAATCTCCGTTACACCGTACGTCTCGATCGCGGTCAGTATGAGGTCCGGTGCAGCACGCTCTATGACGACGACCGTCCCGCCTCGAGCGGAAGTCTGCAGAGTCAGAACTCCGGCGGTATGGGTCATCGGGGCCGCCGCGAGGTTCACCACCGACTCGTGTGCGTCATAGCTCAGCGCGAGCATTTGGTGGATCACCATCACCGAGAAGCTTCGATGCGTATTCATCACACCTTTGGGTTCACCGGTGGTTCCTCCGGTCGGCGATACTGCGATGACATCGTCCATGCGGTAGTCGATGTCGGGTGGGGTCGACGGATGCTCAGCGATCCAATCAGCGAGATCGAGTGCTTCCTTGTCATCACCCAGCGCGATCAGGGTGAGGCTGGTGCCGAGCTGTCGCAGGTGATCCACCTGAGCGCGCAACGAAGGATCGTAGAACAAGACTTCGACATCGAAACGTTCCAGCAGGGTTGCTGTTTCGGCCACGGGATTCGCCGGATTGAGCGGAACCCACGCGCCGCCTGCTCGCCAGACGCCGAGCACACAGATCCATGCCAGTGGCGCGTTCGGCGAGAGCACCGCGACCGTGCTTTCGCATTGTAACCCCATGTCCAACAGGGCATTGGCGATACGACAGGACATCTCACCGGCGTCCTGGTACGTCCAGCTCTCCCTGTCGGTTCGGTAGGCGATGGATTGTGGTCCAGCACGCCATCCGCGGTCGAAGAAGTCGATGATGGCCATCGGTTATGTACCTTTCAAGATGATGACGGAGGTCACGGCTTCTTCGCCGCGGTGAAAACCGCCGCCGTTCTCGGCCAATGCGATTCGCGCACCGTCGACCTGTCGGCGACCTGCGCGGCCGCGAAGTTGATCGGTGAGCTCGAAGACCTGACCAAGCCCCGTGGCACCGAGGGGGTGGCCCTTGGATTCGAGGCCGCCGGAGGGATTGATCGGGATGCGGCCGCCGATGCTGGTGTCGCCGCGTTCGGCCGCCGCTCCGCCCTCGCCGGGTGGGACCAACCCGAGCATTTCGGATTGCAGCACCTCGGCGAACGCTGTCGCGTCGTGCACCTCCGCCACGTCGACCTGGTCAGGTCCGATGCCGGCCTTGTCGTATGCGCGTGTGGCGACATGCTGTGCCAGGTGCCCGTCGAACGTGGTGGTGTCTCTGTCCGTGCCCGTACCGACCACCGTGGCCAGAACCTCGATGGGATATTCGGTGTGTAGCCGCGCGAGTCCTGCATCGCTGCACACGATGACCGCTGCGCCGCCGTCGGTGACCGGTGCGCACATCGGGACAGTCAGAGGATGTGACAGCCGCCGTGCAGCGAGAACGTCCTCGACAGACAACGCACGGCGGTAGTGCGCCCGGGTGTTGTCGACGGCGTGCGCGTGGTTCTTGGCGCTCACTGCCGCGATCTGTTCCGGCGTCGAACCGTAGATGCGCATGTGGTTTCGGGCCATCGCGGCGTAGATGTCCATGAAGATCGACCGGTGCCCGAGGTCGGGTTCGTCGAGATCACCGCCGAGCTCCACCATGGTCCGTTCGAGGGAAGCGCGATCGGTGACATCGAAACCCGCATCGAACAGCGACATAGTCTTCTGTGGATCCCCGATGTGCATCTTCTCCGCGCCGACGGCCAAGGCCACGTCCGCCTCGCCCGCACGAACGTGTGTCACCGCCAGATTGAATGCGGATGCACCTGTTGCACAGGCATTTTCGACATTGTGCACGGGGATCGTGCCGATGCCCATTCCACGCAGAGCGATCTGTCCGGATATTGTCGCTTGGCCTTCGAGGAACCCGTGGGCGGCGGACGCATAGAACGCCACATCGATCATGCCGATGTTCGCGCTCACGCCGGCATCTCGGATCGCGTCACTGATTGCGAGCCGGGCCAGGTCGTGATTGGACCTGTTGGGGTGTATTCCGAAGGGCGTCATCCCCACTCCGGCGATCCATACTCGTGAATTCATGTACTTCCTTCGCGGTGAACTTCGATGCGACTGCGACTACGAATCGATCGAGATCACTTATTTGAGAGGGGCTTTGGCGGTTTCGGGAAGGAAAAGGTAGACGGCTGTACTCACTGCTGCGACCGACGCGATGTACCAGCCGAAGCGCTCGGCGTGCCCGATCTCGACGAGCCACGTCGCGAGATAGGGGCCGGTTCCGCCGAATACCGCCACAGCCAAGGCGTACGGGAAGCCGATGCCGGAGCTACGCAGCCGGGACGGAAAGAGTTCGCTGACGATCGCGGCGCTGATGCTTGCCCATGCCGCGATGAAAAGCAGGCCCGTGATCTGAACGAACAGCAAGCTCCCCATGGTGGGTTGCAGGGACGACAGCAGCGGAATCGTCGCGATGGTGAAGAACAGCCCGAAGGCGATGAGAAGGGGTTTGCGACCGACCCGGTCCGACAACGCACCGAACAACGGCAGTGCCAGCAGGAAGATCGTCAGGGAGATCACGCCGGTGATCAGGCCCTTCTTCACATCGAAGCCGACCGTGATGCTCGCGTAGGTCGGAAGGTAGGCGGTCCACACGTAGAAGACGAGAGCCGGTGCCGCGGTGAGGCCGAAGATCTGAAGAGCCGCTTTGGGGTGCTCGCGGAAGAAGTCGAACATGCCCACACGGGCGCTCTTGGGCTTGTCGATGACGTCCTCGTGCAGGGTCTCCTGGGCGTGCCGGCGTACCCACAGTCCGACCATGGCGGCAACAGATCCGAAGATGAACGGTATGCGCCACCCCCAGGAAGTCATGTCCTCGGATGAAAGCGTGGTAGCGAGGAGGGCGCTGAGGCCGATGGCAGTGAGGTTGGCCGTGGTCGCGCTGATGTACAGAACGCTCGAGAACAGACCGCGTCGGCCGGGTGGAGCCGACTCCACGACGAATGCCGAGCCGGCCGCATATTCGCCACCTGCGGACGCGCCCTGGATGATTCGGGCGATCAGCAGGATGATCGGTGCCGCGATTCCGATTTGTTCGTAGGTCGGTACAGCGCCGATCATCAGCGAGCCGATCCCCATGCCGACGATCGTTCCGCTCAGTGCACGTCGTCGGCCGAATCGATCGGCGAGAACACCGATGACCAGTCCACCCACGGGTCGAGCGAAGAAGCCGACCGCGAAGATCGCGAGCGTCGACAACAGCGGAACGAGGCTGTCTTCGCTCGTCTTGGGGAAGAACTGGCCCGCGAAGTAAATCGCGAGGATCGAGTAGATGTACCAGTCGAACCACTCGACAGCATTACCGACCGACACGGCCACGAGCTGACGGGCTCGGTTCGGTGGCTTCACGAGGACAGGTCTGGTGGAGCTGAGTTGTTCTTCGGTCACAGTTGTCTCCGGTACTCGATGGCAGCCTCGATGGCCGCTGGTGGCGTCGAGCGGCGGTGCTGCACGACGCACCAACTATGCGATCCAGATCACACCCAAAACTACGGACAGGGATCCAAGGTTCGGTAGTGCAGTTCGTAACTGGCTACGAAGTGGCGATGTCGACGGATCGAAGCGCCCACGACAGTTCGATGACCGTGTCGGTGTCCGACAGTGATCTGCCGGTGAGTTCCTCGAACCGCGCAAGGCGGTACCGCAGGGTGTTGACGTGCACGTGCATTGCATCTGCGGCACGGGGGATGCTGCGGTTGTGTTCGAGAAAGGCTTGTACCGCCGCGATGACGGGTGCGGCCGCGCCGCGCGTACTGTGCAACGGATCGAGGTACCGCCTGCGAAGAAACGCGGCGAGTTCGGAATCGATCGGTACCCCGAGTCGCCAACCGAGCTTGTCGAGGCTCGCTACCCCCACTTCGGTCGGAGCAGTCGCGTCGAGCACCCGCCGGGCAACGGCGAACGCGTGATGAAGATGAGCCGGCGTGGTCGCTGGGCCGATGGCGAGGACAACGTCGTCGATCGCGTCCGGTACTCGCGGCAGCAGCCCGAACAGCTGCTGGCCCGTGGGCACCACGATGCACACCTCACCTCGATAGCGCTCGGCGATGACTCGTTGAAGTGTCGTCGAACCCGCGGCATCTGTTCGGCGAGTGATGAATGGGACATACGATTCTTCGGGGTCGAGGCCGAGCACGGCCATCCCGCGGTCGAGGGCCTCGGCCGCCATCGGTCCGTCCAGCAGCGACAGCAGTGCTTCGTCCCTGAGACGTTGTTCGGCGAGGTCGCTCGCCACGCCGTACTGCCGGTAACTCGATGCTGCCTGGGCCGAGAAGACATCACCGAGCTTCCACAACACACGCGTCAGCCGAACCACTTCGGATCCCTCGATCTGCAGCTCTGCGGCGAGCTCCATGAGGCGGTCTTGAATGCAGGAAATCGACACCCGAAACCCGGCCATCACATCCTCGATCGGCACCCCGGCGCGCAGCCTCTCCTTGATGGAGGTGTCGGCTTCCCAGATGTCCGCCATTTCGGGCACTGTGCCGTTCCGGAGCGTGCGTACCGCCCGGCGTAGATTGCGTTCAGCTGATGCGGCGATCGCAGCGTCGGAAACCGCAGCGTAGGCCGCAATCTCCTCACGGACGCGCCGCACAGTGGGGCCGACTACGTGCTCGTCGACTTCCAGTGCTCTCAACAGCGTCGAAGTAGCACGAGGCAGCGTCATTTGTTCATGATCGCGGACGGCCCGGGAGGCGGGAAAACGTGTGCGCGTGATCGGTACACGCCGGTTCGCTGCTCAGCTGTAGCCGAACCCCTACGCCGATCCGAATCGTGGCGGGTACAGCTCATACGTTGGCAATCCGGCATCCGCCGGGACGATTTCTCGTTCACCGATTCGATTGCGTAGGACACCGATGCCCTGGGCTTCCAATTCGACGGTATCGCCCTGGTTGATCCAGCGGCCCAGTTCGAGACCGCAACCTCCCCCGACGGTGCCGGTAGCGATAAATTCGCCGGGAACGACATCCTCGCAATAGCTTGACCACGCCAGGACCTCCTCGAAGGAGTAGCTGGCCGCACCGGCGACCCCGGTGGCCCATACCTCGCCGTTGACTCTCGCGGTCACGTCGAGTTCGTCGACGTTCACTTCATCGTAAGTGAGGACGGCGGGTCCGATCACGTTGGCGAAGTTCTTGCCTTTCGCGGGCCCGATCTGAGCACCCATCTCGAAGACCTGAATATCACGAGCACTCACGTCGTTGAAGATCGAGATGCCGGCAATGTGCGACGCCGCGTTCTTGCTCGAAATGTTCCGTCCACCTCTGGAAACGAAGAATCCCAGTTCGAGCTCGAAATCGAGCTGATCACTGTAGGCGGGCCAGGGGATGGTGTCCTCGGGTCCATAGATGGCTTCGTGATTGCAGTTGTAGCTCAATGGAAACTGAAGCAGAGGTGGCGGTGCTTCCCGACCGAACGAGCCTGTGTAGTGGGCGATGTGGGTCAGGTAGTCGCGTACTCTGCGCGGTCGTGGCACGGGAGAGACCAGTTGTACATCAGCAAGCGTTCTGGTCACCGGTTGCCGCTGCCGCGTCGTCGTCTCGGCCCCCTCGGCCAAGGCTGATTCGACCAGCCGTTGTCCTGCCTCCAGGCCGCGGGGCCCGCTCTCGAAAAACGGCACCATGGAGCTGAATTCGGGCCGGACTGCGGTCGGCTCGAAGACTTCGTTTGCGCGAGCGAGATCTACGACGACCTCACCCGATACGGCTCCCAATCGAGCTTCGCGGCCTTCACGGTAGGACACCAGCAACATAGGTTTGATCCTTTCTTCGGAATGCGATGTAGCGGTCGAGGGTGCTCAGGGGCTTTGGTTGATCTTCGACAGCACGTCGTAGCTGTCCTCGATGAGAACGTCCGAGGTGCCGTCCGACCTTGTACCCATCAAATACCGCTTCGTGGAGAACATCACCTATCCATCCGTTCGTTGCAGATCACGTACCGAAATATCGACGTCACTCAGACCGGGTCTACAGCTGCGCAATCGAACCCAAACCCGACGCGAAGGCGCGAACTTCGATGCCGCGGACTCGTACTAATACGACACCGATATTTTCGCTGTGTCACTGTTCGCGGGCCCAACACAGAGCGACCCGGTTCGTTCCGCGGGACAGAGCGAGGCCTTGCAGGCTAACAATGCCTCGGCGAGAACGTTCAAAAGTGCACTTGGTCAGACAGCACGTAATAAGCGGCATCGTAGATGCGAAACACGCTGCCGCACAGCATATGCAAAGGTTTGCTGGTATGTCTGCATATCGGAACTGGTCGTATAGCGCAGCCGGGGCAATTCCCCTGTCGAGGGTCGGCGCGAGGCCGCTGTCAGACTGGCTGCATGTCGATCACACTCGTCCCGATCACTCTCCAACGGTTTCCATCATGGCTGAAACGGAGCCAGGGCGAGTACAAGACGGACCTGATCGCTACAGGTGAGACGCCACGCGCCGCTGAAGAGCACTCCAGTGATGCCCTCGAGCGTGCTTTCCCAGCGGGTGCTCCCACCCCGGGTAACACTGTGTTCGACCTCGTTGACGACACCGGCCAGATCGTCGGGTACCTCTGGATCGGCCGCGACAACTCGGACGACGCCAGCTCGTGGTGGGTGTGGGATGTCCTGGTCGAGCCAGAGCACCGAGGCCAGGGCTATGGGCGAGCAGCGATGCAGCTCGCCGAAGACCATGCACGGTCGGAGGGCGCACGGACGCTCGGACTGAGCGTGTTCGGTTTCAATGCGGTCGCGCGCGGGATGTACGAGTCAGCCGGATATGAAACCACAAGTGTAAAGATGCGCAAGCAGCTCTGACCCCCAACCCTTAGCTCCTGGGATGGTCGTGAGCCGGTGCAGGGCCGCTGCGAGGCAGAGACGGCGCGGCTGGTTACGAGCGGTCCTATCTGACCTCACAACGACGCCGCGCCATTTGCGGCCGTACCGACGGCAAGCCATGGAATAACAACGCAACGCGCTCACCCCGACGGCATCTGCGCCGCGTCAGGACCTCTCGCATTGATCCGACGTCGAGACCGAGGAAGACGAGAAATGTTGTGCTGCAACAATACGCAGACGTTTACCTGGCATTATCCGTCTTATCGGCAGTCCACCTCTACTCGGTGGCGCGGTACTCGCCTCCAGGACTTAGTGACGGTGCGGAAACTGCCGTTTCCGCACTACGTGATCAGTGGTTGATTCGACGAAGGCGTTCTGTTTAGCGATCACATGGACGATGTCGGGGCCCGGCACGTCCAGTGTGATAGTTGCCATGTTCGCTCACCCCCTCAGATTCGTGAGGTCGGCTCGCTTTTTCGCGTTCGGGTAGCGCCTCCGCTGGCCTATGGAGCAGTAGTCTGGGTTGGAGTTGAGGAGGTGTCGATTGTCGATAGGACGACCGTCTGTGGATCGTGTACTGGCTATCGATGCTGCTCGTATCAACAGGGCTCTCGAGGGTGCTTGCAGTACCGAGGCGACCCGCGCAGACCAGGATGCGTATGTTCGCGGCGAAGTTGATATCGCTGAGCTCGGGCATCGGGTGCGTAGCCGGTACGGCCTCTCCTGATTCGGGTCGCGTTCGAGTACAAGGGAGCTCATCACTTTCAATCGTGGTGGAGTCGAATGTCCACGGCGGTCCGTTTAGACGATGACGGACCATGCGGGACTCAGATGGACCGGGAGCGGTTCGACGGAGGTCATCGTTTACTCATCACTTTGGGGCGCACCCGGGTGGATTCACGCGGACACTGCTGGTCACTCGAATCGCCGAACACCCAGCTCAACGGGCCGATGATGGACGC
The DNA here is from genome assembly GCF_004563845.1 of Rhodococcus sp. 1R11. Lineage (NCBI taxonomy): Bacteria > Bacillati > Actinomycetota > Actinomycetes > Mycobacteriales > Nocardiaceae > Rhodococcus > Rhodococcus sp. 1R11. The sequence goes on from NZ_SPNG01000002.1 coordinate 68,849, forward strand.
GAGTGCATCCACCTGAATTGTTATCTCTCGTACAGCGGGTCCGGGGTTCGAATCCCTGGTGGCGCACAACGAAATGCCCGTTCACCAGAAGTTGGTGAACGGGCATTTTTGTTCGGTAGCCCGCGTCGTCAACCCACTCGACCGTCTCCGCCGGTGAGTGGTCGGTTCCAGTCGAGCGGCAGGGAGAAACCGTCAGCAACTCGGCCGGCCACCACACCCCTTTGAGTCGCCCATCCCTCGGCATCTCGCAACAGCCGGCTGTACTCGGCTGAGCCCTCCACTATTCGAGGGAGTCGCCGACCTGAAACTGTTCGCTGCGCAACAGTTCATGAGTAAGTTCGATCCCAGTGTGGTTGACGATCATCGCTACATAGACCTCCAGCGTGTGAAACAGGCCGTCGGGCATCGGACCCTCGCCCTCGGGGTCATCGCCAGCTTCACGCATGCGATCTCGCCAGGGGCTGTCAGGTTCATCGAAACCCGGCCCGTCCTTCAGGAGCGCATCGAACATTGCTGTTCGAGCACCGTCGACCCACTGGGCGACATTGCTGTGGCCGACCTGAGTGGCGAACGTGAGGGCTTCGCCACCGATCGACAGCGGCGCCATCAGCTCATCGGCCAACCCTGCCACCGACGGTGCGACCGCCAGAACCCAATCACCCACCTGTGCAACGCCGACGACCTTGACATCGGCATTGACACCTTCTAGGCCGATCACGGTGCCGGTCCTCGACGTGGTCAGCGCATCGAGTACCGCTTCTGCATCGTCGTGACGGACGACGGTGAAAGACACACCGTCCGGTGCCCACGGGTAATCGTCGGGGATCCACGTGAACTCTTCCCAGGTTGCAGACATGGCCCAATCCTCACACGGTCGACCCAGCGATTTGCGCCTTCGTAGACGGTCCTTCCAACGTGACGAAACGGATTTCCTGCAAAGCTGTGCCCATGGCGTTCACCATCAGGCTCACGACTTCGATCGCGGCGAACCCCGCTGACGTGTTCGATCTGGAGTCGGATGCAATCGTTCACGCCGAGTCTCAGGGAGCGTACGGAGAGAGCGTGCGAGTCGATTCGAAGCGGAGTGCTCTTCGTTTGGGCGATGAAATCCACATTCGTTCCAGGCATCTCGGTGTGTGGTTCACCTTGACCAGCCGCATCACCGAATACGAGCCCGCGAGATATTTCGTGGACGAGCAGGTCACCGGACCCTTTGCCTCGATGCGCCACGAGCATTTCTTTCTCGCACGCCGGGGTCACACGCAGATGGTCGACATCATGTCGGTCGAATTCCGCGGCGGACGACTCGGCGCTGCGATCCTGGATATTCCAGGCAAGCTGTATCTCCGGCGCGTCCTGTGCGTTCGGAATGCATACATCAAGAAGCGTGCCGAAGCGGTGCGAGAAACTCGCGACCCATAGCGGTCTGCAATCCGACACCGACACAACGGTTCTCGACCCTGTTTCTCGCCCCGTTCGGCTGCATTCGGTTCGAAAGATGCTGATCGGTATTTTTTGATGCAGACTGACAACCCGGACATAGTTCACGCGAACCAGGAGGATTGCCATGCGATCGACCAGTCGGATTCTGATCGGAGCGCTGCTCTGTGCGCCAGCACTAGCGGCGTTTCCAGCGACGGCATCAGCGGCGCAATCGACAGACGTGACGTATGCATTCGAGGTCGACGGATCGACGGTGACCAACACGATCACCAACAACTCCGGTAGCGACTTGGCCTGCGGCACATCGTTGGCTCCCGCACCGGGCGGAGTGCTGCCGCCGGTGTGGGAGGTCGTCGGTAACGGCCAGTCGCTGTATTCGACCGACGACGGGGGCCAGATCGGAATCAGCACCCAACACGTCACCGATATCCCGGCCGGCACCTATGTCGCGCTCGCATCGTGCGTAACCGAAGGCGTCGATCCGACAACAGCGTGGGTCTCCGATTACCCCGGGCTGCCCGACGTCCTTGCGACCCTGCCGTGGAACTCTTATACGGTGCAGCAGGCTTCTCCGATCGTGACGATCGAAGACTGAGCGCCTGCACTGGATTCGAGCCTCGGAAGCCGCAACCACCGAGGTGTCGCTGCCCCGTTCTTGCGGACGGTCAGCGGCCCTTGGATCGGAGGAAGTCCGCCACCGTGGTGACGGCGGCGGGGTTGCGTGGACCTTCGACGAGCGCTGCGTAGGGGAGGGCAATGATGTTGTTCTCACGTACGGCGGTGGTGCCGGACATCAGTGGCTGTGCACGTAGTTGCGCGATCTTGGCGTCCACCGAATTCGATGGTCCGGCACCGTAATCGACGATGACGATGAACTCGGGGTCGCGTTGGGCTGCGGCTTCCCAGGATGCGGTGGTCCAGGAATCGTCGAGGTCGTCGAAGATGTTGCTGCCACCGGCTTCTCGGATGATCTGCGACGGAGCAGCGGTGCGGCCGGAGGTGAAGGGCTCGGGGTCGGCGCTGTCGAACAGGAACACCCGTGCCGGGTCTCGGCCGTCCGGAGCCCCGGCGTTCGCGGCACCGATCTGGTTCTCGTAGTCGGTGACGAGTCGGTCGGCCCGGTCACGAACTCCGAAGAGGTCGCCGAGGTTTCGTAGGTCGGTGTAGAGCGCGTCGAGGGGTTCTATGACTCCGCGTGCAGTACTGCCGGGTTGCCGGCATGCTTCGGTGAGTTGGTAGGGCACTGCGCCTATGCTGCGGATCCAATCGGGGGTCACGCCGGTCGACTCCTTGTAGCCGTAATTCCAGCCGGCGAAGACGAAGTCCGGGTTCGCCGACTGAATCACCTCACGGGTGAAGGCGTCGGCCAGTTCCGGCGCCGTATCGAAGTTGCTCTTCCACGGCGAGGAGTCGATGTCTCGCTCCTTGCCTGGGTAGCTGGTGTACCCGACGAGGCGGTCGGCGAGACCGAGGGCGAACATCATCTCGGTGATGCCGGTGTCGTTGGTCAGTACCCGCTGTGGGGTACCGGTCACGGTCAGCGGCTCGCCGCAGTTGGTGACCGTCACCTGATCGCCACCCTGCTCGGTGGCTGTGTCGACCTGGGCTCCGCACGAACTGACAAGTGCTGCAACGGCGGTCGCGGCAATGGCGATCGTGCGAGGCCGGCGAAAGAGGTGGGTCATCGAGTGTCCTTGTCGTCGAAGAGAACCTGTGGAACTCCCAGGCGTGGGTGGGTGACGATGTGTCCGCCGATCCCGAACCAGGTCGAGAGCACCTTCTCGGTCACGACTTCGTCGGGTGAGCCCGTACAGACGATGCGGCCGGCGTGGAGTACGACCAAGCGGTCGCAGAATTGGGCGGCGATGTTGAGATCGTGAAGCGCGGCGATCACCGTGATTTGCAGGCTCGCAGCGGCGCTCAGCACTGCGTATTGGTGTCGTATGTCGAGGTGATTGGTGGGTTCGTCGAGCACGAGCACGTTCGGTTGTTGGGCGAAAGCCCGTGCGATCAGGACGCGTTGGCGTTCGCCTCCGGACAGGGACAGGAACGATCGGTCCAACAGATGCTCCACATCGGCGACGGTCGCGGCACGAGCGCACGCGGCGTCGTCGCGGGTGCGGTCGCGTCCGAAAGCGCCGTTGTGTGGAAGACGTCCGGTGGCGACCACCTCGCGTGCGGTGAAGTCGAAGTGCATCGAGGAGTCCTGGGTGAGTGCTGCAACCTGACGTGCGTTCTCTCGCATGGTGATTGCGGTGATGTCGCGGCCACCTACCTCGATACGTCCGGTCGAGGGCTCGGTCGCTCGATACAGACACCGCAACAGTGTCGACTTGCCGCTCCCGTTCGCGCCGACGATGCCGACGATGCTGCCGGCATCCAGGCTCATGGTGACGTCGTCGATGATGCGGGTGCCGCCGATATCGACTGCGACGTCGTCGTAGTCGACGCGCATCAACGGTCACCGATCATCGCGCCGCGGCGACGCATCAGCAGTACGAACGCCGGAACTCCCACTGCCGCGGTGATCGCCCCCAGGGGGAGCTCCTGCGGCGGTAGAACCGTTCGGGACACCAGGTCCGCGGTGACGAGGAAAGCCGCACCCAGGACCGGGGTGATCACGACAAGCCTGCTGTGGTCGGCCCCGACCAGTAACCGTGCTACGTGAGGGACGACCAGACCCACGAATCCCACTGCGCCACAGATCGACACGTAGCACCCTGTCATCGCCGCGGATGTCACGAAGAGAGTCAGCCGTAGCCGTGCTGCGTTCAAGCCCAGTGCCGCGCTGACTTCGTCTCCCATCGACAGCGCGTTCAGTCTGCGGGCCGTCAGAGCGGTCGCGGCGACTCCGGCCACGGTGACTGTGGCGGCCAGCGGGACGCCGGCCCAGGTAGCACCGGCGAGGCTGCCGAGCAACCAGAACATCACGCTGCGAGCGCCGTCGCCCTGAGGTGCCAGGAAGATCAGCACGGTCGTCATTGCAGAGAACCCGTAACCCAACGCGGTACCTGTCAGGACCAGGCGCAGGGGCACCAGCCCTACCGGGGAGCGTGCCATCACATACACCAGGGCGGTTGCCGCGAGTGCGCCTAGGAACGCTGCACTCGAGAGGGCGTAGATGCCGAGGGCGCCGAACGTGCCGAACAGGACCACCGACGTCGCGCCTACCGATGCACCCGACGAGATTCCGAGAACGTAGGGGTCTGCGAGCGCGTTGCGCACCATCGCCTGCACCACCAGTCCGACCACTGCGAGACCTGCTCCGATGAGCGTCGCCAGCAACACCCGCGGCAGCCGAGAATCGACGACGATGCGGTAGTCGGGAACGTCACCGACGGCGATCGTGCCGCCGGACAGCTGGGCCCACAGATAGCCCATGGCGTCGGTTGCCGGGATGTGCGCGGCCCCGAACATCAGTGCCGACAGGGCTGACACTGCCCAGATCGCGGCGGCGAGCACAGTGAGGGGCAGGACCGATCTGGACTGCATGCGCAACTTTCTCCGCTGATCCCTGACCTGGCGAACTGCGAAAAGCACGGTATCCGAGGCGAATCCGCGCAGCGCGAACGACGACCTCGTCGACCGTGTCCCTCGGGATCGACAGGCGACCACGCCGGCGGCGCAGCCGCGGTGGCAGGTCTTCGGACTCGCGGACACGCCGTCCGACGACGTTCTCGGACGACTCCTACTGGCGGTCGCTTCCCAGGACGAATCCCAGTGCTCGATGACCGCGGTCGTTTCCACTCACCGCTGCGGGGCAGTTCCGGGTTCTCACCGGATTCCCTCTTACGATCCGATGACCAGCACGGCCATCGAAAACCAACGCACACGCACGATAACAGCTCATGAGTGACGCGTTGTGTCGGTCCGCTTCGCTGCAAGTCAGCGGATGTACTTCGCGGCGGATGAGTCGAAGCGTTGGGGAGAGTAGTAGTTTTCTGCCCACCCTCCACTGGAATAATCGAACCTTCATCGACGCTGATGGGTTCGTCCATCCCGAATCGAGAGGTACCCAATGCACCTGGGCGTAGACAGCTTCGTCTCTTCCGTGACCGATCCGACCGACGGCCGCGTCATCGCGCCGGAGAAGAGGATGGGGCACCTACTCGAGGAGATCGCCCTCGCGGATCAGGTCGGTCTCTACTCCTTCGGCATCGGCGAGCATCACCGCAGCGAGTACTACGATTCGGCTCCGTCGATCATTCTGGCCGCGGCCGCTGCGCGTACCGAGAACATCCGGCTCGGCAGCGCGGTCAAGGTACTCAGTGCCGACGATCCGGTGCGAGTGTTCCAGGAGTTCGCCACTCTCGACCTGATCTCGAAGGGCCGGATCGATTTGGTGGTCGGACGAGGCTCGTTCACCGAGTCTTTCCCGCTGTTCGGACTCGACTTGGCCGATTACGATTCCTTGTTCGCCGAGAAGCTGGATCTCCTGCTGCAGATTCGCAACAACGAAGAGATCACGTGGTCCGGCCGGCACCGGCCGGCGCTGAACCGTCAGGGGATCTATCCTCGTCCGCTGCAGGATCCGCTACCCATCTGGGTCGGTGTCGGCGGAACCCCCGAATCATTCGCTCGTGCAGGGCTTTTGGGCCTACCCCTGATGATCGCCATCATCGGTGGAGAACCGCGCCAGTTCGCGCCGCTCGTCGACCTGTATCGGCGCGCCGGCGCGCAAGCGGGTCACTCGCCGGAGAAGCTGAAAGTCGGATTGCACGTGTTCGGATTCGTCGCCGACACCACCGAGGCGGCAGCCGACACCATCTACCCGGGCTGGAACGAGATGTTCACCAAGATCTCACGCGAGCGCGGGTTTGCTCGACCGAGCCGACAGCAGTTCGACGCCACGTCGGGACCCAACGGCGCGTTCTTCATGGGTGACCCGAAAACCGTGGCCGACAAGATCGTTCGAGTGAGCGAACAACTCGGCGGTGTGGATCGACTGTCGCTGCAGATGACCAATCCGCGTCTCGCCCACGGTGATCTGTTGCGCGGCATCGAGCTACTCGGTACCGAGGTCGCTCCGCTGGTCGCCGACGCGTAAGCGGCAGCGGCAGCGAGAATCAGTTCGCGGCCCATTCCATTTCGTCCACACCGGCGACCGGGGTGGACAGCGAACGTATCTCGCTCGCGTACATCGTGCGCTTGATTTCGCCGAGTACGGGGCCGCGGGTCCCGATCAAATCCGTTGCCCGAGAGAGTGCGTCGTCACGCAGCCGTTCCTCGGTGGCCACAGCGTCCACCAAGCCGAGGGCGGCTGCGTCCACTCCTCCGTAGCGTCGGCCCGTGGTCAGTGCTTCGTGGAACGTGTGCGGGGCGAGCTTGGCTCGGACCATGTCGACTGTTCCCGGGCTGTAGGTTGCGCCGATGTTGACGCCAGGAAAGCACAGGAAGCCGCGATCGGAGCGCATGACGCGGTAGTCGTGTGCCATGACAAAAAATGCGGCACCGCCGTAGGTGTGCCCCTGCATGGCCGCCACCGTCTGCATCGGGAGGGTCAAGAACCGCACCAGCAGTTCCTGCACCGTTCCGATGAACCGGTTGATCTGGTCCAGGTTCTCGGCACCCCAGGACAGGTCGACTCCGGTGGAGAAGTACTTGCCGGTGGCCGTCGTGACCAGTGCAGTCGGGCCACTACTGGCTTCTACCTCGTCGAGCAGAGCGTTGACCTCGGCCACCCAATCCGGCCCCATCCGGTTCTCGGTGTCCTCCACGTCGCGAGTGCCGAGATTCAATACGAACACGTCCGCGACACGATCCAGGTATGGCATGTCCCGAAGGTACCCAGCTTTCGTTGTTCTACCCCACAGCGACAGAAGGCAAGTGTGTTTGCCGGCAGGTACACCGGGTAGTTGTATCAGTACAAACGATCGAACGGAGGACCAGCATGCCCACCAACGATGACCAGCCCCAGCTCAAGGACCAGGATCTGTACGAGAAGCTCCGTGACGAAGGAAACTCGAAGGAGAAGTCGGCGCGCATCTCGAATGCCGCGGCCAACGAGGGCAGGAAGAACGTAGGCAAGAAGGGCGGCGAGTCCGGATCGTACGAGGACTGGACCGTCGACGAATTGACCGATCGAGCGAAGGAGATCGGCCTGGAGGGCTACTCCAAGCTGAACAAGAAAGAGCTGATCGAGGCGCTACGCAATCACTGACGTCATTCCGGCCGCAGAGACGCGTAGTACTCCTGCTGTGCGGGGTAGTAGTCGTCGAAGCTCGGCAGCGGTGCGGCGTCCCGGGATGCGATCAGCATGTCCAGGTAGTACTCCCAGCCCGGACCTATGTCGCCGATGCCGTCCGTGCTGTCGAGGCCGTGGGTCAACACGACGAGTGTGTCGCGGCCCTTCTCGGCGAGCCTGACCTCGAGCGGCCAGCCGCCCTCGTCTGTCATACGGACGGCCAGTCGTTGGGGCGGCTCGCAGGCGTCGATCGCCATGTCGGCGACGGGTTCGCCGTCCTCGAAGATCATGGTGACGCGGATGCTGTCGTCCGTCACCCGTTCCCAGGGCCCGAACCATAACGCGGTCCGAGAGGATTCGGTGAGGCTGGCCCACACATTCTCTCGTGACGCGGCGACGGTTCGGCTCAGCTCGAGGGCGTAGCCGGTCTCGGTCTCGCGCAGCGTGCCCGTGGGTATCGGTGCCATCGGGTCATTATGCGTCGTGCGACGATCAACCGTCGAGCACTCATCCTGTCAATCGGTGAAATCGATCCGCACAGATATCGGGTCGGTCTGGAGGGCGCGAAAACCTGCGCCGATGAGCCGCCCGAACAGTGGGTTCGCGGAAAAGGAACGCGCTCGCGCACTGACGTCATCCTCGGGCGCGAACCTAGCTGTGCCCGCTCGCCAGCGATCGCCGACGCGAATCTTGATACGCGGCTCGTCGCCGATGTTGGCTCCCCAACCGGACCTGGTTCCGTGCTGGGAGATCACCCACGCTCCCGCCCGGTCGAACGACGCGGAGACCGGTACCTGTCGGCGCAGACCGGATCGACGGCCCACGGTCTCGATATCGGTGACCAGCGATGTTCTGACTCCGACGGACGCCAGCCCGTTCACGAGCGGGTTGGCGACGTGCTTTCCGATCCACCGCTCCCGGCGGAACTTCGCAGCTGCGGCGGACGCTGTCGTGGTGCCCCCGGCGCGCCGACTACGAAACGCGTCCCAGCCGTTGCGCTGCACCATTGCTATCGCTGTTCGCCAGGCGGGGCGTCCCGAATCGGGTTGCCCTCCATCGCCGAGAAGCTGCAGTTGGTCGGTGTGCCACTGCAGGTCCAGAGCGCCGTTGATCTGTTTGAAAGCACCAGCTTTCGACGGAACTCGCAACGCGACGCGCGGAGTCTCCACCTTGTCCAGGGAGCCTTCGACCAGTGAACGGGCTACTGCCGGGGCAAGAGCAGTCGGGCGACCGAGACCGACGACGTCGCATTCTCCCGATCGCACGGCCGCACTCATCACCGAGCGGGTGCGGAAACCACCGGTCACTGCAAGCGGAACGCTCCCGGCTGCGTCGCGCACCGTGCGGGCGTATTCCAGGAAGTAGGCTTCGCGATCGCGAGTGCTGGAGGTGCCCATCATCGCGGGTGATTCGTAACTGCCACCGCTGATTTCGATCAGATCGATTGATTCCTCGACGAGATGTTCGACGGTGATACGAGATTCCTCCTCGCTGAACCCGCCGCGCTGGAAGTCTGCAGAATTCAGTTTGATCCCCACTGCGAAGCCGGGGGACACGGCCGCTCTGATGGCGCGCACGACGTGAAGAACGAATCGCATCCTGCCGTCGAGGTCTCCGCCCCACGCGTCCTCGCGTCGGTTCGACAGGGGTGAGAGAAACTGGGATACCAGGTATCCGTGGGCACCGTGGAGTTGCACTCCATCGAAGCCGGCCGCCTCCGCTACCGACGCGGCCCGGGCGAACCTGTCGATGATGTCTCGAATCTCGTTCTCGCTCAACGCACGCGGTGTCGGTAGCCCGGGAACGCCGGACGCGATGGCAGACGGCGCGACCGGTGTGGCACGGGTGACGATCGGATTGGCCTGCCTGCCAGGATGATTGAGCTGCACCCAGATGGGGACGCCACCGTCGGAGGTCGATTTCGCCCAGCGTGCCAGCGCATCGTGGTCGCGGTCGTCTTCGATGACGACGTTGCCGGGTTCGCCCAGGTGAGATCGGTCGACCATCACGTTGCCGGTCACCACCAGTCCGTAGCCACCCGCGCCCCAACGGCGGTACAGCGTTTCGAGCCGGTTATCGGGTGCGTGCTCGGCAGTTCCCAAGCCCTCGCTCAAGGCCGCTTTCATCACGCGGTTCGGAAGGGTGTGCCCGCAGGGGAGTGGGAGTGGGGTGCTCAGTTCGACGACGTCGGTCTCAGTGGGCATGGCGTGACTCCGGTTCGGGGATAGCGTGACGGGATATGATTGCCGTCATAGTCATTCGAGACTGTAGATGTAACTCGGTATCACGTCAATGACGTGATCGAAAGGGCGATGGATGGCGAATCGAAGCAGTGCCCGCGAGGACATGCTGCGCAGTGCGGCGCAGTTGTTTCGGCAGCGCGGAGTCGAAGCGACTTCGTTGGCCGACGTCATCGAGCATGCAGGTGCGCCGAGAGGGTCGATCTATCACCACTTTCCTCGGGGCAAGCCTCAACTGGTCGAGGAGGCCACGCGAACGGCCGGTGCGTCGATGGGAGCCATGATCTCCGAGGGGTTGGCCCAGGCCGGGCCGGCGGCCACAGTGCGCTCGATCATCGAGGGTTTTCGCAGTGAGCTGTCGAGCAGCGATTTCGTGTCCGGCTGCCCCATTGCTCCCGCCGCACTCGAGGGTGCGAATGCACCCGGTGCCGTCACCGCGGCCGGTGAGTCGTTCTCGTCGTGGGAAGACACGATTGCCGCATCGCTCTGGCAACGGGGGTTGACGAGAGAGCGGGCGCAGGCGCTCGCGACGTTCTCCATATCGGCGATCGAAGGTGCGCTGATCGTGGCGAAAGCGCAGCGATCGACTACCGCGCTGGATCGGACCGAGGGGGAGTTGTCGGCTCTGCTCGACACGGTTCTGGATGCAGCGGGCGGGCAGAGTTCCCGATAGCGACTATTGCTATAACGCCGAGTTACAGTTACTTTCCTTCAGGAACTATGTCACCCGTCATAGCCGGAGGGGATCTCATGCCGTCACTCACCACTTCTCGACACCGCGTAGAGGGTACGAAGCTTCGCGGTCGTTACCTGGCTCTACTCGTCATCTGCGCTGCGGAGCTGCTCGTCGTACTGGACAACACCGTCGTCAACGTCGCCCTGCCGTCGATGGGGCTGCAACTGCGCGCCGACATCAGCGGCCTGCAGTGGGTGGTCGACGCCTACACGCTGACGTTCGCGGGATTGCTGCTCGCTTTCGGCCACCTCGGAGACCGTTACGGGCGCAAGAAGGTGATGATCATCGGCCTGGCGGGCATTGCGGTGATGTCGGTCGGCGGCGCTGTCGCCGCCGACCTGGGGCAGGTCGTCGCCGCCCGCGCCGCGATGGGAGTCTGTGCGGCGGCGGTCTTCCCGGCCACGTTGGCTCTCATCATCAATGTCTTCACCGACGCCAAAGAACGAGCGCTGGCCATCGCAGCGTGGACGGCGATGGCAGGTTTCGCCATCGCCATCGGCCCGACAGCGGGCGGCTTTCTGCTCGAGCACTTCTCGTGGCATTCGGTGTTCTGGATCAATGTCCCGGTTGCTCTGCTCGTTCTGGTGGCCGCACTGGCCTGCGTCCCGGAGTCGAGAGCCGAACATGTGGGCAAGTACGACCCACTTGGAATCGTGCTGTCGTTGACGGGCATCACGGTCGTGGTGTGGGCGATCATCGAAGCGCCGCACAACGGTTGGTTGTCACCGGCGAGCATCGGAGGCTACATCGCCGGATGTGTCGCGCTTGCCGCGTTCGTATGGTGGGAGTTGCGAACACCGTCTCCGGTACTCGACCTGAACCTGTTCCGCGTCAGACGATTCTCACTGCCCGCCTTGGCCATTGCAGTGGCGTACTTCAGTATGTTCGGCTTCCTGTTCATGATCACCCAGTACTTTCAGGGTGTCATGGAGTTGACGCCGTTGCAGTTCGGCGTTCATTCACTGCCGTTCGCGGTCTCCATCGCAATCGGCGCACCCCTGGCCACGCTGATAGCGCAGCGCATCGGAACGACAGCCGTCATCGTCTTCGGACTCGTCGTGATGAGCATCGGCATGTTCATTGCGGGCCAGGTGGAGGTCGAGACCCCGTATCTGGGACCGGTCGTCGTCTCGATGATCTTGATGGGCCTCGGGTTGGCGATCGTGCAAGGCCCGGCCACCGAATCGATCATGTCGTCGGTGACGCTCGACGAAGCAGGTGCGGGCTCGGCGGTCAACGACACCACCCGCGAGGTGGGTGGAACTCTCGGCGTCGCGGTGCTGGGTTCGATCGTCGCATCGATCTACACCACAAATGTGGGCCCCAGGATCGACGCCATTCCCGACGCAATCATGGAGCCCTACCAGAAGGCCTTCGCCCGCGAGACCGTCGTCAGCGTCATCGAAATAGTCAAGGCGCCGACCAACCCGATCTTCGCGACGCAGAAGGCGGAGCTCGTATACGCGATGAAGGCCGCGTCTCTGGAGGGATTTCAGCTGGCGTCGTTCGTCACCGTCGGGGCCGCCATGGCATGTGCGATCTCTGTGGCGCTCTTTTTGCCATGGCGGCGACCCGAAGGAGACGGGGTGCTGCTGGCGTGGCGGGCGTCGAAGACCGTCGACACCGAGGTCAGTTGAACGGGGTGCCCCCGGTGACCGCAATGGTCTCGCCCGTGATGTAGCTGGACTCGTTCGAGGCCAAGAAGACGTAGGCCGGAGCCAACTCCGCGGGCTGGCCCGGGCGGCCCAACGGAACCGTCTCGCCGAACTCGCCGTACTTCTCGGCAGGCATGGTCGCAGGAATCAGGGGAGTCCAAATGGGTCCGGGCGCAACGGCATTGACTCGAATGCCACGGCCGGCGAGGTCGCCGGCCAGTCCCTTGGTGAATGCGACAATGCCCGCCTTGGTGGTGGCGTAGTCCAGCAACTCCGGCGACGGATTCGACGCCTGAATCGAGGTGGTGTTGATGATGGTAGAGCCCGCACTCATGACGGCAGCGGCGCGCTTCGATATCCAGAACAAGGCGTACAAGTTGGTCTTGAGCACACGGTCGAACTGGTCGGTGGTGATATCGGCGATGCCGCCCATCTGGGCCATCTGGAACGCGGCATTGTTGACGACGATGTCGAGGCCTCCGAGAACCTCCACGGCAGTGTCGACCAATGTGGTGCACTGCGTTTCGTCGGTGAGGTCGCAGGCGATCGCTCGGCCCGACCGTCCAGCGGCTTCGATCAGGTCGACGGTCGTTTGGGCATCGGGGCCCTCGGATTCGAGATGAGCAATGACGACATCGGCACCTTCTCGCGCGAATGCCAGCGCCACAGCTCGTCCGATCCCGGAATCACCACCGGTGATCAACGCTTTTCGGCCGTGCAACCGATCCGAACCCCGGTACGACTTCTCGCCGTGATCCGGTGCGGTGACCATATCGCGAGTCAATCCCGGGTGATCGAGTTCAGGCTGGTCGGCCCGATCGGGCAGGGAGAAAGCGGTGGTGGGGTCGCTCTTGGTGAACTGGTCGGACATTGTCGATCCTTGCCTCGTGTGAAGAGGACTCATTGCGGCAAAACGAAAGCCGCCCCAGTTCTCGAGACGATTCACGGTCGTTACCGACTGGAGTCGCTGTCCGTCCGAGGTTTGCCGGTTGTATCGGCACGCAAACCTCGCGACTCAGCGCGCGGAGGGATCTTCCCCGATGAAGCTCGCACCCACCGCATCGAGCACCCGGCGCGCCGGCCGGGTAGGAGCGAAGACCTCGACGCGTCCGTCGGAACGTTCGACAGCATCGACGATCACGCTCGCGGCACCCGAGTACATGAAGTCCACCGCCGACAAGTCCAGCAGCACAACCGCATTGCCCCGTAGAGCGCCGTCGAGAGCGGCCACCAAATCTGCTCGTGCACTCATGTCCAGCTCGCCGACGGCGCGAACTACGGTCAGATCGGGGGAGTAGGACTCGATCCCGATCGAGTGGCGTCGATCGGGGACGGTGGAGCGAACATCGGTGAAATCGGAAACAGTCACGGTGCGAACCTCTCAGTTCGGGTGGCCTATCGAACCGGCGTGCGGGGAGTGGAACCCGAGGGCTGCAGGTTCCGGTGCGCGCTGTCCCGTAATCCTGGCAGCGGAACATCACCGAACCGAGCCTGCAACATCACGGATTCGTCGCTACTTGGTAACGGCAAGGTAACGCAGCCTGATGCCCGGCATCATGGCAATGTGTGACCCGCTGCGCGGAACAAGCCGTACCATTCCGCCCTGGTCAGGCGGATATCCGACCCCGCAGCAGCTTCCGCGATCCGATCCGGTGTGGTGGTCCCCAGGACCACCTGGATGTCGGCCGGGTGGCGGGTGATCCACGCGACCGCTATCGCGGCCGGTGTCGTGTCGTATCGGCCGGCAATGTCGTCGAGCACATCGTTGAGGGCAGGGTAATTCTCGCGATCTCCGACGAACACACCCGACGAGGTCCCGCTCTGCAGGGGCGACCACGCTTGCACGGTGATGCCGCGTGCCCTCGCGTAGTCGAGCAACCCGTTGTCACGATCCACCGACTGGTCCAGCGCACCGATGTTGGCGGTCAGGCCCGCAGCGATCAGCGGCGAATGGACGACGCTCAACTGCACTTGATCGAACAGAAGTGGTTGTGTGACGGCTGTTTTCAGCAATTCGATCTGGCCGGGGGTGTGATTGGAGACGCCGAAACCGAGCACCTTGCCCGACGTGTGCAGTGTGTCGAATGCCGCCGCGACCTCGTCGGGCTCGACCAGGCTGTCCGGTCGATGCAGCAGCAGGGTGTCGAGATGGTCGACGCCGAGAGCCGAGAGCGATCCCTCGACGGTCGACACGATGTGGTCTTCGGAGAAGTCGAAATAACCGTCGCGAATGCCGACCTTGCTCTGAATGCTGACGCGCTCACGCTGCGACGGAGTGAGCGTCACCGCTTGTCCGAAACGCTCTTCGCACCCGTGGGGTCTGCCGCCGTAGATATCGGCGTGATCGAAGACGGTGACTCCCACGTCCAGGGCGGTGTCGACCAACCTGCGGATCCTGTCGTCGTCCAGGTCGAGGATGCGCATGAACCCGAGGACGATGCTCGACACCGTTGTGCCGGTCTGGGGGTGCGAAAAGGTGCGCAAGGTGAATCTCCCTCTTTATGGACGTGGTCGCAGTCGAGTGTGTCAAACCGCAGCCCCAGTACGCCCGAGCCTCTGTTGTGCAAACCATTGACAATATTGCGCAACCTCTGTCATCGTTGTGCCCGGCATCACAAAGAACCCAGGAGGTGAACCGTGGCACCTACGCTCACGCAGGTTGCACAACGAGCAGGTGTGTCGCTGTCGACGGCATCGCGCGCCTTCAGCAACCCCGATCGAATCGGGGCGGACACGTTGGCTCGGATCATCGCCGTCGCCGACCAGATCGGCTACGTCGCGGCCTCGGGGCGGTCCGCCGACACTCGGGTCTCGGCAACGACAGTCGCAGTGGTGGTACCCGACATCGGCCACACCGTCTTCGCCAGCTTCGTCAAGTCTGCGCAAGCGCAGGGCTGGCATCGCAGACAGACCATCGTCCTCACCGACACCGACGGAAGCGCAGACCGTGAGCGTGAAGTGATCGGTGACCTGCAGGGCCGAGTCGACGCTTTGATCGTCTGCGCTCCACGACTCCCGGCCGAGGACATCGTGCAGCTGGCGGGCGACACACCGCTGGTGCTCGTCAACCGATCCTCCAGCGAATGTGATTGCGTCGTTGCCGATTCCGAGGACGGGATTCGGCAGGCCGTCGACTACCTCGCTGCACTCGGTCACACGCATCTCGCATACGTCCAGGGATCACCGCAATCGTGGTCCAACGAGCGACGCGTCGACGCCGTCGAACAGTTCTGTGCGGCGCGAGGAATCGTGCTCGATGTACTGGGCTGGCAGCAGGAAACCTTGGCCGGCGGCCATGCTGCAGCTGCCAGCGTCGTCGCGACGGGTGCCACCGCCGTCATGACCCACAACGACCCCATGGCCATCGGCGTCATGAACGGGGTGCGGTCCATGGGCCTGGCAGTACCGGAGGACCTCAGCGTCATCGGCATCGACGATTCGCCCCTGGCCGAACTCGCGCATCCCGCTCTGACGAGTATCAACGTTCCGATGGGCCGTGCAGGCCTCGTGTCGTCCGACCTGGTGTTCCAACGGGCAGCCGAACCGGAGTCGTCGCCCAGAACTATCCACCTGCCTACCCAACTCGTGGTTCGCGGCTCATCGGGTCCCGCCCGGATTCGCACTCTCGCACCAGGAAAGGACGACTCGAAATGAAGGTCGTCATCGCAGATTCCAACCTCCTACCGCATCGTGGCCGCTTCGAGAGCCGCGTCGCCTCCGATGTCGAGCTGTCGTGGCACGAGACGTTCGACCTCGATGCACTCGTCACGGACATCGCCGATGCGACCGTGTACGTCGGCGGCAAGTTCCCGGCCGTACTGGCCGAGGCGGCACCCGACCTGCAGCTGGTTCACGTTGCGGGGGCAGGCACGGACGGCGTTTCCTTCGACGACCTGAGCGCTCGGACATTGGTGGCCAACACTTTTCACCACGAGCGCTCGATTGCCGAATACGTCGTAGCCACCGCAGTTGTGCTCCGGCGCGGATTTCTCGGCCAGGACCGCCTCATGCGGGAGGATCGGTGGGCGTCACCGGTGTACGACAGGACGCTTCGGCAGTCGACTTCGCTGGGTTCGGCAACGGTGGGATTCGTCGGCTTCGGTCATATCGGTGCACAGACGTGGCAGTTGCTGCGGGCCTTCGGGTGCCGGGGCATCGCGGTCACAGGAAGCGGATCGGTGAACGCTGCCGAGAACGGATTGGCCTGGGCCGCATCGACCGATCGTCTGTCCGACCTGATGACCGAAGCAGATGTCGTCGTGGTGTCCGCACCACTGAACGAGCGCACCACCGGCATGATCGGCGACACCGAACTCGCAGCTCTCGGACCGGACGGCGTGCTGATCAACGTCGGGCGCGGCCCCCTCGTGCAGCAGGATGCACTGTTCGACGCGCTGTCCGCCGGATCGCTCGGCAGTGCCGCCATCGACGTCTGGTACGACTACCCGTCGGCCGACGGCACCGGTGCCCCCTCTCGTCATCCGTTCCACACACTGCCCAACATCCTGATGACACCCCATTCGTCCGGCATCACACGCGAAACCTTCGAGGGTCGGGTCGACGACATCACGGCCAACATCGGTCGACTCGCCGCGGGCGAACCGTTGACCGATGTCGTTGCGGGAGAGAACTTCACGGAGAAAGCAGAGCGCTCGTGACCGACAAGATCGTCGCTGCGGACGTCATCGTCTGCAGCCCTACGCGCAACTACGTCACACTCAAAGTGACCACTGCAGACGGCGTCGTCGGCTACGGCGACGCGACCTTGAACGGCAGGGAACTCGCGGTGGCGTCGTACCTACGAGATCATGTTGCGCCACTTCTCATCGGCCGAGATCCCGCACGCATCGAGGACACCTGGCAATACCTCTACCGCGGTGTCTACTGGCGCCGTGGGCCGGTGACGATGGCCGCGATCGGTGCCGTCGACCTCGCCCTGTGGGACATCAAGGGTAAATCCCTCGGACAACCCGTCTACCAGCTGCTCGGTGGAGCCGTCCGCGACCGCATTCTCTCGTACACCCACGCCACCGGCTGGGACACGTCGGAACTGATCGATTCCGTCGATCGTCGTCGAGCACAGGGTTTTCGCGCCGTGCGGGCCCAATCGGGTGTTCCCGGCCTGGAGTCCGTGTACGGAGTACACCGAGGCGTGCAGGGATACGAACCCGCAGGTCGTGGTGCCTTTCCCGTCGAAGAAGTCTGGGATACCGATGCGTACCTCAATCACGTTCCCGGGGTACTCGCAGCGGTGCGTGAACACGTGGGATCCGAGCTCAAGTTGTTGCACGACGCGCACCACCGGCTGACACCGCAACAGGCTGCGCGACTGGGCAAGTCGCTCGAGGACGTCGATCTGTTCTGGCTCGAGGACGTCACCACCGCCGAGGACCAGAGCGCCCTGCGGCTGGTGCGTCACCACACCACGACCCCGCTCGCGATCGGTGAAGTGTTCAACACCATCTGGGACTGCCAGCAATTGATCTCCGAGAAGCTGATCGATTTCATTCGGGTGGCCATCGCCCATGCCGGCGGTATCAGTCATGTCCGAAAGATCTTCTCGCTGGCCGAGGTACACCAGGTTCGCTGCGGACCGCACGGGCCCTCGGACGTCTCGCCGATCACCCTCGCCGCGAGCGTGCACCTCGGAATGGCCACCCCGAATTTCGGCATTCAGGAATTCATGGGCTACGACCCACTGGTCGACGAGGTGTTCCCACACGCGTGGTCGTTCGCGGACGGCTACCTGACCCCCGGTGACGCCCCCGGCCTCGGCGTCGACATGGACGAGTCGTTGGCGGCGCGGTACCCGTACGAGCCCGCGTATCTCCCGGTCGCTCGTCGCCTCGACGGCTCGATGACGGACTGGTGACGAGATGAGCGAATCCAGACTGTCTCGTTCGGCGCTCGCTCGCTCGGGGGCCGCCCCAGCACGACCGACCGGCACCGGGATCGTCCATCTGGGGCTGGGAAACTTTCATCGCGCACACCAGGCCGTGTACACCGCTGCGGCATCGGCGCAGGACGGCGGCTCGTGGGGGATTCTGGGCGTAGCGAACAGATCTCGCACGATCGTCGATGCCATGCTCGCTCAGGAACTCCTCTACGGCGTCGTCGAGATCTCGCCGTCGGGTTCGAAGGTGAGCGTCCCCGCAGCACACACGGGAGCAATGGTTGCCGCTGACGACCCCGCCGCCGTCGTACGGGCCATCGCGGACGAGGACGTCCGAATCGTGACGATCACCGTCACCGAGCTGGGCTACACGCTGTCGTCCCGGACGGGCGCTCTCGACCTCGAATCGACTGCAGTGCAACAGGACTTGCAGCGGCCGGATACGCCGACGACCACGGTGGGGCAGCTCGCGAGGGCTCTGGCGATGCGGGCGCGAACGCACGGGGCTCCGATCACCGTGGCCAGCTGCGACAACCTGCTGGGGAACGGTGATCGCACCGCAGCACTCGTGCGTCAATTCTTGGACCGATGCGGTGCGGACGACGTGCTCGAGTGGCTGGCGGCGGCGGTGACGTTCCCCAACTCCATGGTCGATCGCATCGTTCCCTCCAGCAGTGCGTTCTACGACGCCGAGTCCACTGCCGAGCTGGGCGCTGTGGACACCATTGCAGTGCCGGCGGAGCCGTTCACCATGTGGGTGATGGAGGACAAGTTCGCCGCAGGACGTCCGAGCTGGGAGGCCGGCGGTGCCGTGTTCGCCGAGGACGTCGAACCGTACGAACTGATGAAGGTTCGACTGCTCAACGGAACTCATTCTCTCATTTCCTATCTCGGCGCACTCGACGGTCGCGCGACAATTCCGGACTCGATCGGTCGCCCGTTCGTGGAGGCCGCAGCTCGCGCAGTGTTGGTCGACGAATACCTCCCGACCGTGCCCGTTCCGGACGGGGTGGATATCGACGACTACATCGCCCAGCTGTTCGTGCGGTGGTCCAACTCCGCTCTGGGCCACAAGACCGCGCAGGTCGGTTCGGACGGATCGGCGAAGCTTGCGCAGAGGATCCCGGTCCCAGCGCTGCATCACCTGCGAAACGGCGTTGTACCGCAACACCTTTCCTTGACCGTGGCTGCGTATCTCTGCTGCGTGTGCCCGCCCGACGGTTTCGACCCGGGCCCGCATGCGCATGCGATGGCCGACCCTGCACGTGCGCGTTTGGCAGGACTTGCCGCTTCGGCAGCGTCCAGTGAGGATTTCGTCCGCTCGGTTCTCGAACGCGGCGACATACTCCCCATCGAGTTGGCGCAGTTTCCCGAATTCATCACACGCACTGCGGAATTGGTGGATACTGTTGTTCGTCACGGTCCGATGGCCGCAGCCGTCGAAGCGGCGAGTTCTTCGCTCCGCCCCGTCGTCACGGCATCCCGGACCACACTCGACTGACTCATTCTCCTTCCTTCGTTCGGCCGAGGCCGAAACTCACCCGAGGACAACCATGGACACGACTACAGAACCGGCCGATTCTCCCAGAATTGCTCCAGCCCAACATGATCCGTCCGCCGTACGACGCGCAGCGTGGGCCGGCCTCATCGGAACCACACTCGAGCAGTACGACTTCGTCATCTACGGCACCGCGTCCGCACTGATCTTCAACAAGTTGTTCTTTCCGAACATCTCGCCGGCGGCCGGCATCATCGCCAGCTTCAGCGCCTACGCCGTCGGCTTCCTCGCCCGGCCGCTCGGTGGACTGTTCTTCTCCCGCTACGGTGACCGGCTCGGCCGCAAATGGGTGCTGGTCGCCACGCTGATACTGATGGGCGGCGCGACCATGGCCATCGGTTTGCTGCCGACGTTCGAGCAGGTGGGGCTACTGGCCCCGGTGCTGCTGGTCCTGTGCCGATTTTTCCAAGGCTTCGGCGCTGGTGCCGAACAATCAGGTGGCGCAACGCTTCTGACGGAGACGGCCGCGATCGGAAAGCGCGGCAGATTGGCGGCCCTGGTCATGACCGGCGCGGCGCTCGGCACCGCCCTCGGAGCCATCGCCTGGATCCTCGCCCAGTTGCTCCCCGACGATCAGCTCATGTCCTGGGGCTGGAGGATGGTGTTTCTCAGCAGCATCCTGGTCACCGTGGCTGCGTTCATCATCAGGCGCAAGCTCAACGAGTCACCGGTGTTCCAGGAACTGAAGGCGGCCCAGGAGCGGCCCAAGGCCCCGGTGAAGGAAGTGTTCACCAACGGCAAGCGACCGCTGTTCATCGTCATGTTCATGACCGTCGGTATCAGCGCTCAGTCCTACACGTACCAGGTGTTCATGGCCTCGTACATGAAGAACGACATCGGCGTCGATCCCACTTTCATACCCAAGGTTCTGCTCATCGGCGCAATATGCGGCGGCATCGCGGCCTGGGGCTTCGGATGGCTGTCGGACAAGGTGGGTCGTAAGCCCGTGTACATCGGTATCGTCAGCCTTCTCGTGATTCTCCCGGTTCCCACGTTCATGGCTCTGAGCACCGGTTCGCACGTACTGATCACCCTGGTGATGATCATCGGATTCATCCTGGCGTGCCAGGGGGCCGTCGGTGTCACGATGAGCTACTTCCCGGAAATCTTCGGGGCTCGATACCGCTACGCCGGAGTCACTCTCGGCCGCGAGTTCGCGTCCGTCTTCGGCGGCGGAATCGCTCCTCTGCTGTGTGCGGCACTGATCACCGCGTTCTCCGGATCCTGGGTCCCGGTGGCGGTCTACATGATGATCATGGCCGTATCGGTGCTCGTCGCCGCATCCTTCGCGCCGGAAACTCGGGACCGCGATCTGACCGATCCGGCCAACGCAACCGATCCGGTGCTCGACCGGGTCTGACCTGCCCACCTCGAACGGAACGGACGACACGATGACCACCGAACCGAATGCGTTACCCGACAGAACAGTTGCCCTGATCGCTTACGGCACCGATGACATCCGCGTCGAATCAGTGGCAGTGCCCGAGCCCTCGTCGGACGAGGCCATCGTCGCAATTGCCTACGGCGGAATCTGCGGCTCCGATCTGCATTACTGGAAGCACGGGGCGGCAGGACAATCGGTGCTGAAGGCACCGATGCGATTGGGACACGAGGCGTCGGGCACCGTGATTCGCCGCGCAGGAGACGGAACCGGCCCCGGTGAAGGCACCCCGGTCACCGTCCATCCGGCGACTCCCGCCGCCACCGGCGCGAAGTATCCGGTCGATCGTCCGAACCTGTCTCCCGGATGCCGCTACATGGGAAGCGCCGCGCGGGTACCGCACGACGACGGTCTGTTCATCGGTCACGTCGCCGTCCCGACACGAATGCTCAGAGTGTTGCCGGACGGTCTGGATCTGAGAATTGCCGCGTTGGCCGAGCCGGCGAGCGTCGCGTGGCATGCCGTCGAGCGCGCTGGGGCGGTGTCCGACAAGACGGTTCTCGTAGTCGGGACCGGTCCGATCGGTGCCCTGATCGTGGCGGTCGCTCGCCGAGCCGGTGCAGCGCGGATCGTCGCGGTGGACCTCGAGGACTACGCCCTCGACGTGACGCGTCGACTCGGAGCGCATCGAACGATCGACGCCCGCGACGGCGCGGCAGTCGCGGCGGTCGAGGCCGATGTGACGTTCGAGTGTTCGGGCAATCACCGCGGTCTGGCGTCGGCAATCGACGGCACGGCTCGCGGTGGTCGGGTCGTCATGGTCGGGTTACCGGCGGCGGGGCTTCAGCCCGTGCCACTGTCGTTGGCGATCACCCGGGAGATCGACCTCATCGGCTCGTTCCGGTTCAACAGCGAGATGGACGACGTGATCCGAGCTCTGGCCGACGGTTCACTCGATGTGGCACCGGTCATCACCGCGGAGTATCCGGTGGCAGACGCCCTCGACGCGTTCGCACTCGCTGCCGATGCATCCCGGTCGAGCAAAGTCCTGTTGGCGTTCTGACGGGCTACTACTCGAACTCGGTTCGTATCGATTGCGTCGTGAGCTGCAGCATCAGCACGAAGCCGGTCAGCGTCACCACGATCGGGGCCCACAGCACCACCGCCACGAAGGTGTCCACATCGCGTTCCAACACTATGTACACCGCGACTATCGATGTTCCCAACAGGCACAGTGCGATGTGAGCAGCCAACCGCCATTTGTCGAAGAAGAACCCCGCCAACATTCCCATCGGGATCAAGAAGGTGCATTTGCCGAGAGTGACTTCAGGCGCGAAGTTCGCGGTGATGGTGGCTCCGAAGATCGACAAGTCGGCGATCACGACGAAGGCGAATGCTTGCCCGAGCGTCGGCCACGGACCGAACCACCAGAACGCCCCCATGATGTATGCGGCGATCATGCACGTCCACTGCACGATCGAGGGGATGGGAGTGGTCGCGCCGTATCCGAATGCCAGCTCGAGGGTGACCACGACGGCCATGGCCAGGGCAGCGGCAGAGACGATCCGCTTGACGAGGGTCGTGACAGCGAGCGACGTCATCACGCCCACACCCCATTGGTAATGCTCGTTGGACCTCGTCAGTGCGCGAGTCACAGTGCCCCCTCGTTCCAATCGGGACTCGATTGAAACACAGTCGCACCGGTCGACGTTCGGCTTCACCGACTTCTGGTCGACAGAGCGGCGCGATCAGCTGGTCAGTTGGTGCAGCAGCTCCGGCAGTGTCTCGCTGATGTCGTGCCTGCTGGCCACCCGATAGCGGGCAGCTTCTCCGAGCAGTCGCCGTCGATCTGTGTCGTCGACGACCGCAGATACGGCGGCGGCGAGAGCAGTGGAGTTGCCGGGCTCGACGAGAATCCCAGCACCGTCGGCGAGAAATTCGTGCGTGCCACCGTGATCGGTTCCGATCACCGGCAAACCGTGCGACATCGCTTCCAAGACCGACAACGGACCTGCCTCGGGAGAAGTACTGGCCGACACGACGACGTCCCACCGGCGGAGTGCGGACTCGGCGTCGGTGTGCCCGAGGAATTCGACACGTCCGGCAAGATCCGGTTCCGCGGCGCGTGCGCGGAGTTCGTCGACGTATTCGCGGTCTCCGGGAAAGCTTCCTCCCGCCAACTCGACTCGGACGTCGGGGAGCATGGCGACGGCGTCGAGCAGCACGCGGTGCCCCTTCCACGGCGTCAACAACGCCAGCATGCCGACCACCGGCGGAGAGTGCAGCGCACCGCCGAACCGTGGAACCGGCCACGGCACGCCGTTGTGTGACACCACCACGGGGAGGCCGGCCTTACGAAGAGGTTCTGCGGTGGCCTCGGACACCGACACCGCAACGCGAACGGCCGGCCGGGCGAACCGGACCACCACGCGCTGCTTCAGAGAGGTCATCGTGTCGTGTACGAGCCACGACGCCCCGTGAGCGGGCCGCGCAAACCGCGCCACCGGAAGCGCGAACAGCGAGTTCACGACCGTGGCGGTGCCCGGTGCGCGGGCTATCGCGCGCACCGCGCGGGCCGCCCCGACCCATCGCGCGACCATCCTGATTGCCGCGATACCGCGTGCGGCACCACGTTGCCCACCCAGTCCGAGCTCGTCGATACGGACGTGCCGTGTCGTGGCTGGGAGACGATCTGCCAATGGGCCTGCGGGACAGGCGATCACGGTGGCGTGACCGCGACGTGTGGCCTCGTCGATCAAATCCAGCAGCACCTTCTCGGCACCGGACACCTGGCCGGTGTGCGCGAGGAAGAGAACTGTCGATTCGTCGGTCATGTGTCGGCCCGTCTGTGCGGCAAAGCTGGTTCTGGCAGATCAGTACGCATCGCGGAGCAGTGCCACTGGGTCTTCACACATTCTCCGTAGCGCTGCATCGATGACGGCCACATCGACCATCTTGCTGCAGAAGGAGGCCGTGTAGGTACGCCCACCGGCGATCTCGGCGATGAGCATCGTGCACCCGTCCGGGCCGTCCGGTTCGAGCGACGCGGCCATTTGTGGGGGCCTGCCGTCGTCGGCCCAATCGAGGTGGTCGAACACCCGCACTTTCCCGAGGTCGCTCACGGCCAACCGCAAGGTCTCGGGAACCTCGACGACCGAGCTCTCGTCCTGCGGCTGTTCCGAACGTCGGATGCGTGACGCCACATCGCGAAGATGTGACATGCCCAGTACTGCTATGGGCCAACCGGATTCGATCACCTCACGCATTGTCGCGGTGATTCGGACGGGTGTCGTGTTCGCAGGAAGATGCAGGGGAATACCGACGGCAAAGTTCCCGTGCGCGCCTTGTTGGGCTGGATCGAGGTAGCGTCGGCTGTTGAACAGCACCATGATGTGATCGTCGACGTCGACGGATTCTGCTCGTAGCGCAGCACTCCACAGAGCAATCGAGATCGACGCAGCGGTCGCTCCGGGCAGGTTCTCGGCCGTCCATTTCTTGAGTTCGTCGACGTCGGCTTTGCTCATGTACCCGGCCCGGCTGACCTTTCCGGCCTCCCAGTTCTCGATTCGGCGACGGGGACCGGACCCGCCGTTCGGTGCCGGCCGGTGTCGAGCACGCAGTGACCAGAAGTCCGCCAGCGTTCTCGGGTGTCGCGAGTAGTGACGCCACAGAGCTTTCCACGTCGTGCTCGGCGGTAAGCCTGCGGCAAGTCCGGGAACCAGTGATCCGTCGGCATCGTCGCAGAATGCCGCCAACATCAGGACGCCGATCTGGCCGTCCCCGATTCCGTGCGAATAGTCGATGGCGAGGTGGTCGTCGAACACGACCACCTCGAGTGGACCGCGTGCACCCTGTCGCGACCGGATGTCGGTGAGCATCTGCCCCAGGTCTTCGGTGTCGCTGGTGCTCGAGGTGACATTGTCGCCGGCGATGTTGCTGCGGTATCGCCACCGTCGGGCATTGGAACGTGGTTCCAGCGCGATGTGCGGTGCCGCATCGACATGTTCGGCGGCAGTGAGCGTTCGACGCGTCCGCTCGATGTCGAGGCCGCGGACGGGACCGACCGCAGTGACTATGCGGGTGTCGGCGAAGACGCGATCCAGTGCGGTCGAGCGATAACTACGCTCAGCGGACGGCATCGACGACCTCCTGCATTCGGCTGCGGAAGTTGGCCCGCGAGAAGCCTTCCGCCCATCTACGAATGGCGGCGCGATCGTAGTCGGCTGGATCGAACGAGCGCATGGCCTCGGCGAACCCGGCGACGACGGCCTCGTCGGATCCCGGCTGAACATGCAGGCCGGTCTCACCGGGGATCACCGAGTCCACTGCACCGCCGTCTCCGAGTGCGATGACCGGTGTTCCGGTGGCCATGGACTCGACGGGGACAATGCCGAAATCTTCCACTCCGGGCATCAGCAGGGCACGCGTCGTTCGGTGCAGTTCGAGGAGCTTCTCATGCGAAACCCGTCCCAGGAAGGTCGTTTTGGGCCCGGCCAGTTCCCGGCAAGCGTTCATCGCGCGGCCGTCTCCCGCCACCACGAGAGGGACGTCGGCCTCGGCGGCAGCGCGCACCGCGATGTCCGGCCGCTTGTAGGGGACCAGTCGGCCGGCGAGCAGGAAGAAATTCTCACGCTCGATCGACGGATCCGGGGTGAAGCCGTCGGTATCGACCGGAGGGTGGACCACCACGGCGTCGTCTCGGCCCCACCAGTCTTCGATGCGCTGAGCTACTGCCGTCGAATTGGCTACCACGGTCGTCAGTTTCGGCGCGGCGGCGATCTCGCATCGACGGGCAACGGCGGACAGCGCCGTCAGTATCGCCGCTCCGGCTCTGCCGCCGCCTTCACCTGCGCGCAGTTCGGGGTCCCAGGCCCACCGTGCGGGGCTGTGCACGTAGGCGATCACCGGGGAGTCGGTGGCGAACACGGCCTGTGTGGCAAAGGCGTGGTGGCTCACCACGACGGCGTCGAATCCGTGCAGCGGCATGCGGCGAAAGGCCAACGGCATCAGCGGAAGGACGGGTGCGTACGACCGTTGGCCCAATGCGTTGTACACCCGATTGAGGGCGGACGTGTGCGGCGCGCGGCTGATTCCGGACGGAACCCCGGACGGGCGGGAAATGGGCGCGAACACTTCGGCTGCAGGCCAGTGCAAGGCCAGCTGTTCGATGACGTGTTCGGATCCGGCGATCTCGGTGAATCTTTCGTGTACGACGGCAATTCTGTCAGCTGGCATGGCGTTGGCCTTCCGGCGCGATCGTCTTCGCGGTCTGTTCTGCTCGTCGGGTCGAGTTCTTGTTCTGCAATACCAGGTGTACGGGAATGTCGAAGTCGTCGAGCCGTCGCAGCGCCGCAGTTGCCGCCTTCTTGTCCCGTCCCCGTTTCGATACCAGCATCACGACGGTCTCGACGTCACCCACGTCGGTGTACTGCCACCACTGTTCCGACAAGCCGAATTCAGCGGTGGCGCGATGGTGGCCGGTTGTCGGTCCCTGGCCGTGAGTCGACTCGAAGATTGCACCTTCGCCGACCAGGACGAGAATCACGCTGTCGCCCTTGGGCACAGCATGTCGCGCACTTCTGGTCGTAGGTCGGTCGCTGCGCTCGAGGGCGGCGATCCGGGACGCAACGACGGGCGGTACCGCGTCGCCGGTTGCCGGGTCGAAGTGTGCACCGTGTTTCCGGGACACCCGACGAGCCCAGGAGCGTGACGGCTTGCGCCCCAGCCTTCCTCGCAGCAACACGATCAGTTCGGCCGCGACGATGAGCGCAGCGAGCGCCGCGACGAGTGCCTCCGAGACCGGTTTCGGTGAGACCGGAGTGGTGCTCTGCTCGGGCTTCGACAACACGACCAGTCGATCTCCGCTCGCAGCTGCCTGGAGTTCGCTCTGCTGGGTGCGTAGTTCGGCCAGTTCGGACAGTGCAGCGGGCCGACTCGGATCGTCGGCGGGGAGTGCGTTCACCCGTGCCTGCTGCGCGTCGACGGCGGACTGGCCCTCGGCCGTTCGCCCCTGGGAGTCGCGGATCGCGTTGGCGGAGGAGGTACTTGCCATCGTCGAGACCATCGCGTCGGCCAGATCTGCTGCGAGTTCGGGAGTTCGGGCCGTCACCGTCACGGTCAGCAGTGCGGGTGAGGTGCCAGGAGAGAGTTGGACGCTGGAGGCAAGTTGCGACGCGTCCATATCGGCGTCGACCTGTTCGAGGACCTGATCGAGAACGTCGCGATCGGTGGCCAGTTCGATGAACGGTGCGCGCATCTGCTCGATGAATGCGTCACCGGGAACGAGGGTTTGGGCAGGCTCGATCTCGGCGACGATCGACGCGGCGTACTGCTTGTCGGTGAGTTCGCTTCTGAGGTAGAACACGCCTGCACCGACCAACACTGCGACGATCACGGCGGGCAGCAACGCCCGGCCGAGTTCGCGCATGTGTCCTGCGAGGTCGATCGGTGGGGGCACGTCGCCCCGGTGTACGGCATCGTGGACGGACATCAACCGCGTACCCTTCCGTCGTCGATGCGAGCGGATTTACCGCTTCGGTGATTCATGGAGCCGACGGGGTCGATGATAGCTGGGCGCGAGCACTGTTCGCGTAGCCGTGCCGGTCGTGAATGAAACTGCATCTCAACAACATTGGAATAGCAAGAACGTCGGTCGGAAAGGGTGGCGAAACCGAACCTCTGATCACAAAGTTGCCGCTGAAATCGGGCGATTCGTCTGTTGTGTGTGCGGTCTTCACTCCGAGTGTGCACGGTGTCGTCCTTTCTCGGCCGATCCCGGCAACGGTGACTCGACGAGTCCGACGGCGACGAACGCGGCCGATGAGGTCGCGACCAGTAATGCCGCCCCGACGGACACGAGCAGCCACAGGCCGGGGTAGTGCTGTACCAAGAACCAGCCGCCGACGGTGGCGGCCGCGGTGATCACGATGACAACCGAAAGTGACTGCAACGGAAGTAGTCTGGGGACGGGCATGCTCCGCGCAATCACGATCCACAGCAGGACGAGGGTGGTTCCGATCGTCGCGACCGTGGAGATGGCAGCTCCGTCGTACGACATCCGTGGGATCAGCACGAGGT
This sequence comes from Rhodococcus sp. 1R11, assembly GCF_004563845.1. Taxonomy (NCBI): domain Bacteria; kingdom Bacillati; phylum Actinomycetota; class Actinomycetes; order Mycobacteriales; family Nocardiaceae; genus Rhodococcus; species Rhodococcus sp. 1R11. The sequence goes on from NZ_SPNG01000002.1 coordinate 97,016, forward strand.
TCAACCCGATGTTCAGGGCCAGGCCGACCAACGCAACTACGGGGTAGTGGCGCTGCATCCCGGCCGAGGCCAGCAGAAAGATTCCCAGCATCACCAACGACATCAACGCCGCGCCGATGACGAGCAGCCGCGCCGCGTGCGCTCCGTCGACGAACCTGTCGCCGTACAGCAGGCCTATCAACGGCTCGGCCGACGGTACGAACGCCGCCACGGCCATCGCACCGAAAACTGCGAACAGCAGTGCGGCCGAACGGGTGCGGGCTCGAAATGCCGCGGTGTCGTGGGGCCACGATGCCACGAGCAGGGTGCTGATCGGTGCCACGGCGGCCAGCACGAAAGTGTCGATCATGTCGGAGAATTTGTAGCCGATCGAGTACAGACCGACGGCCTCGAACGTGTCGAGGAGGCTGAGCATCAGCATGTCGATCTTGAGCATGGCAATGGTGAGGGCGAAGCCGATGGCGAGGGGTACGGCCTCTCGCAGGTAGGGACCCCAACGGCGCACCTCGATGTGCCTCGACGGTCGCAACCCCATGGAACGGTTGCCTATGCCGAACCCTTTGGTGATCAGTTTGAACACTTCGTTGACCACAGCCGGCAGTACGAAGATCAGCAGGGTGGGAGCCAGCACTGCCGCCAGCACGGTCAGGGCCAACTGTATTGCCTGACCGGCGCTTTCGGCGACGGCGACCAGAATCAGCCGGTGGCGACTCTGGAACAGGACGCTCAAAGCGTGGCCCGGTGTGGCGAACACGACCACCAGTCCGCCCAGCACCGTCGCGAGGACCACCTCACTCGGATACTGCAGCAGGAGTACGTATGCAACCGCCAACACGTAACCCACCAGACCGAGGGCAGTGCGCAGAGCCAGGAACGACGACGCCGTGCGACCGATTTCCTCGGGATCGTCGTCCATCAACTTCGCCAGCACGACGCGTCCGACTCCCAGGTCGGTGACGACGGACATCAGGCCGAGCAGTGCGAAGACGAAACTGAACTGGCCCCAGTCGTCCGCTCCGAGGGACCTCGCGACGACGACACTGCCGACCCAGCCCAGCGCCGCGATGATCACTCTGCTGATCAGAACGGCAATCGTCGCCTTGGCTGCGGCCTTCGGATCCGCTGCGATCGCGCGGTAGTCCGGGGGCTGCTCGGTGCCGTCGAGCGCGAGCTCGTCCGACATCAGACCACGCCCGCGGCTCGATACGCGTCGGCAGTGAGTTCAGCCGTTCGACGCCAACTGATCTCGCGGGAGGCTTCGGCCGCAGCATCGACAAGGGCTGCACGGACGTCCGCGTCGAAGGCGATGGGCTTCATCGCGTGCACCCAGTCGTCCACGTTCTCCGACCCGACGAGTACGGCACCGTCACCGACGACGTCGGGGAGGGCACCGACTGCACTGGCGACGACCGCGCCGCCAGAGGCCATGGCCTCGACGGGCGGGAGCCCGTAACCCTCGTAGCGAGAGGCGTATGCGGTGACGGTCGCAGCAGCATAGAGGGCAGGCAGATCCTCGACGTCGACATATCCGAGCCCCCGGGAATTGCGGGGAGCGTGGGGACCGGTCGAGCCGGCTCCGGCCAGCAGGCACGGGATACCCAGGCTCTCCGCTGCGTCGGCCACCAGCTGGACGTTCTTGCGAGGCTCCACGGTTCCGACCTGCATCACGAACCGGTCCGGAAGGTCGTACTTGGACCGAACAGCGTCCACTCGGCTGTCGGTGGGGACTTCGGCCCAGGCTGCGGGTGCCAGGCCGACCACGGTGGCGTCGCGGCCGCTGACGGCCTTGATTCGGTCGGCGGTGAACTGCGAGACCGCGATGAGCAGATCGGCACGGCGCAGAGCTCGCCGCACCAGTCTCTGCTCACCGAGCGCGCGAAACCTACTGGAGGCCGACGGCATGTCGATGACCGAAAGATCGTGCACCGTGGCAACTGTGAAGGCCCGGGTGAAAAACGGGAGGTCGACGTCCAGACCGTGTACGACATCGCACCGGCCGACGGGGAGTGCGCCGAGCACCGCCCGAGCCGCACCGTTGGTGACAGGCCGTTCCATCGCCCGAATCGAGGGCGGGAGCTCGCCGACGGCGTCGCGCTGCACCACCGCGGTGAGATCGGCGTCGGGCAGACGATGCGGTAGCTCGTTCAGGAGCTCGCGAATGTAGGTCTGTACTCCACTTCCGCCCGGCCTGAGGGCGAGCGCCCCGAAGACGATTCGTGTTGCGCTGCTGCGCATCCCACCACTCCTAACAAGAGCCAGAAATAGACATCGATCGGAAAGATCTCGAAATACGTGGAGACCAGACTGGCGAACATGGCGGCGACGATCGAAGCGCCGACGCCGAGGGCGAGCGCGCCGTCGTCGCCCCGTAGGGCACGGGACAGACGTGTGCACCACAGCAGCGAGGTGACCAACAGCGCCACCACCGCCCACAGGCCGATCGGCCCCAGTTCGAGCAGAGCCTTCACGTAGTAGTTGTCGGGTTGGTAATTGGTCGAGAGTCCGGATTGAGTGAACGCTCGGCCCTCGGCGGTGGAAATGCGGTCTGCTGCAGACCCACTCGATCCCAGACCCGTGCCGAACGGATGGATCAGGATGCTGGCGATGATGTTGGCCCAACCGTCACCGCGTTGACCCAAACTGCTGGACGAGAAGAAGACCGACGTGATCTTGGGTACGAAGGGGACCGCGACGACGACGGCCAGTGCGGCCAGCGCAAAAGGCGCGGCGAGGTACCGAAAACGCACAGCGATCAAGTAGACGACCCCGACCGCGAGCCCGAGAATCGCTCCACGCACGATCGAACTGGACATCGCGACCACCATTATCGGAGACGCGCACAGAAACAACAGGTTTCGACGACGACGCGGATCGGCCAGTGCGACCGCACCACCGACGAGCAACGCCAGCATCACATACAGCCCGAACGGAAACGGCAGGTTGAACGTGCTGAACGTGCGCAGAAGCCCGCCCGATGTTCGGACCTGCGTGCCGTATTCGTAACCCAGCGACACCAATGCGGCGGGCCCGGCCACCAGCTGAGCGATGCCGACCGCCGACGTGAAGACACCCATTCCCATCAGAACGGAGACGAGGTGGTCACGGTCTCTGGTGTCGAACGGCGCGAGCCACATGACGGCTACCAGCAGAACGTAGAAGAAGGTGACCTTGATGCCGAACAGACCGACGATCCCGAACGTGGCGAATGCAGACACGCTGCCGAACACGACGAACAATGCAGCCGCCGGCCACCACGGCATGAACACCCGAGCAGTCGAGCCGGGGACATGTCGTGGGCGGCGCAGCCACGCACACAGAACAGTGAAGACGACGAGGCCTTCCTTCCAGCCCGACACGACCCCGGGAAGGGGAACGAGAACCAGAAGTCCGTGCAGTGGAACCAGTCCCGCCAACAGCAACACTCCTCGCTGCGGGCGGCGGTAGACGGCCGATGCCACCGCGCAGCCGAGCGCGAAGACCACCGCTGCGCCGAAAGCAAGCGCAACGTACGTGATCACCGGGTGACCCGGACGTGGCGATGTTCGGCGTAGACCACGATCAGTCCTCGGCGCGTTTCAGAACGGCCAGCACGGTGAGAAACAGGATCTTGACATCGAGCCAGATGGACCAGTTCTCGATGTAGTAGTTGTCACACTCCGCGCGGTCGGCAATGGAGGTCTGGCCGCGAAGGCCGTGCACCTGAGCCCATCCCGTCACACCTGCCTTGACCCGGTGCCGTTCGCCGTACCGGCGGATCTGCATCTCGAACAGGTCCACGTATTCGGGCCGCTCCGGCCTGGGGCCGACCAAGCTCATATCGCCACGAAGGACGTTGAGCAGCTGGGGGAGCTCGTCCAACGAGGTCTGGCGCATGATCTTTCCGATACGGGTTCTCCGGTCGACACCCTCGACACCACCGGGTGCGTCCCCGGCCTTCCGCTCGAACGCGGCGTCGGATGCCCGAGGGGGCCGCATGGAACGGAACTTCAGGCAGCCGAACGGCAATCCGTCGCGGCCGATTCGTTCCTGCTGGAAGAAGATCGGGCCGGGGGAGCTCAGGCGTACGAGCAGCATCAGCGTCAGGAAGACGGGGGAGAGCAGCAGGAGTCCGAATGCCGTCAGGACTCGATCGAGTACACCCTTCAGGGCGAACTGCCACCCCTTGGGGTTCACGTGCGGCAGCACCATCAGCGGTAGGCCGCCGATGTGTTCGACACGAGTGTTGACGCCGACGGCGTCGTACAGCCTGGGCACCACCCACACCCGCATTCCGAGTCGGTGCGCCGTCCTGATCGCGCCGACCAACACTCGGTCCTCTGTCGGAGCGAACGCAACTATCAGCTCTTCCGCACCGGTCCTACGCGCAACTGCCTCGAAATCACTCGGGAGTCCGAGGTGCGGCAGATCGGGGAGCTCGCCTCCCGGCGAGACGTCGGCGATCGGGGCTTCGCCGACGTAGCCCACCGGAGTGAGGCCGTACTCGGGGAATTGTCTTGTCCGAGAGACGAGTTGGTGCGCAATCGGATCGTTGCCGAGCACGATGGTCGGGGCCGCGGAGCCGAACTTGGTGCGCAGCATGCGCTGGACGACGATGCGTATCAGGCGGGCGATCGCGATCGTGAACGCGCTCAACAGCCACAGTCGCAACACGACCGCGCTGGGCCGATAGTCGGTGTCGGCCAGAAACATCACTACCAACAGCGCGAGCGAAGCGAACGCAACCGCTGTTTCGGCCGGACCGATCTCGTCGAGAAAGTTGCGCCGAAGGCTGCGCCTGTACATCGACTTTCCGGCCATGATTCCGATGAGCAGCGGAAGGAAGAGCCATGGCAGCCAGCCCGTCTCGACGAGACTGCCCGAGTACCACAGCAGTGCTCCGGCCACCGCGACCGCGGCACCGAGCACGTCGACCGCGACGTTGATGGCGGTGTTCAGCGGATCGACCCGTAGCCGGTCCGCCAGTGTGCGACGCGCTACGACGATGTCGGGCTCGGCAGCCCGCGGGCGAGTGTGTGGTGATTCCAGTGTTTCGGACACAGCTTCTTCCGGTGGCTAGTTTCGAATGAGGTCGGTCCTGAATATCCCAATTAATGTATACCGCCGAGAAAGAGGACACCCGGTCGACTTCATGAAAAAAACTCGAAGTCGGTTGTGGGTCGATAATGCTAATGCCCGTCGGGGAAATCGCTCCTTATTCGAAAACTCGCTCGCGAATAATCCAGGCCAAATCCTGCAGAATCTGGATGTGTCCAGTCGTCCACTGCCGCGGCTGTCGATCCCACACGCAGAGAGTGCCCACGGAATGGCCGTCGTCGTCGACGAGCGGAACTCCGAGATATGAAACGAGCAGATTGCCCTGAACCGACGGATGGTCCTTGAGGACGTCGTTGAGACGCGCATCCTCCACCACCAGTGGTTGGCCGAGGTCGATCGCGTAGCGGCAGATGGATCCGTCGAGAGGAACCTCTTGCGCGCCACCGAGTTCCGACGGAAGCCCGAGGGCGCTCTTGAAGTACTGACGTCGGTCGTCGAGGAGAGAGAACGCGGCCGACGGCGCGCTCAAGGCATCGGCGACCATCGCAACGATCCGGTCGTAGCCGGCGTCGGACCCGGTGTCCATCAAACCCGTCCGCGCCACTGCGGCCAGTCGGTCGGGGTCATCGATAGGGGTGCCGAACGCCCGGGTCACCTCGGCCGGGCCGACGCCCTTCTCGGAACCGGCCTGTAAAGCCCGGAGCAAAGCGCCGACGTCGGAATCCTGATCGTCGGACAGTTCGCGAACGAGTCGATCGACTACGGCCCGCCGAATGAATTCATCGGTATCGAGGCCGGATTTCTCCGCCTGCCGGGTGAGTAGCTCGTTGAGACGCTCGTCGAAACCGGGAAATCCTGTTGTCATTGGGCTTATGGTAGTACAGGGAAAGTCGTAGTACCGATGACTGCGGCATCGAATTCTTTATGGATCGCGAATCCTCGCTGCAATGGTCTCAGACGCATGACAGGCCGTTCGGGTGAAGATCGGCCGCCGGTCTTGCTAGCATCCCGCAAATGAAAGCAAATGCTCCTCTGCGGGTGATGGCCGTTCTGACGGCTCTGATGTTGCCGTTCGCTGCGATGCCTGCGGCGGGTGCAGCTCCCGTCGAGCGGGCTCAGTCGAATCCGGTGACCTGCAGCGGACGAACCGACGCCATTCGCATCGGAGTCTCTCCCGGCGCGTCGATCGGCACACTCTCGGCGGCAGATCTGGATCGAGAGCTCACACTCGCTCGTGACGCAGGAGCGTTCGCGGTTCGTGTCGACATAGATTGGTCCGCAATCGAATCGACACGGGGTGCTTTCGATTGGAGCCGAACGGACCGAGTGATCGATGCCATCGTGGCCCACGGGATGTGCCCGCACGGCATCATCGCCTACACCCCCAGATGGGCGCGAGTAGCTGCCGCGGTCAACGATTCTCACTCCCGTCCTGCGAACCCTTCCACTTACGCGGCCTTCGCCAAGACGGTGGTTCAGCGGTACCAGAACCGCATCAAGATCTGGGAAGTATGGAACGAGCCGAACATCGTGACGTTCTTCAAGCCTGCTCCCGACGTGACGGCGTACTCGGCGCTGCTTCGCGCGGCCTACACGGCGATCAAGCAAGTGCAGCCCGGTTCGACCGTGCTCGTCGGTGGGATGGCACCGTCCGAGGACACGAACGGCAACATCGCAGGTACGTCGTTCCTGTCCCAGATGTACGCCCAGGGTTCCAACAGGTACTTCGATGCCTTCAACGTGCACCCCTACACGTGGCCGTATCTACCCAACGACCCCAGTACGGTGTCATGGAACACGGCCATGAAGATGTGGTCGATGCGAGACACCATGGTTGCCGGCGGTGACAGTGGCAAACAGATTTGGATCACCGAATTCGGCGCGCCGACCGGAACCAACCCCAACAGCGTGACCGAGCAGGGCCAGTCGGACAGCATCGGGATCGTCCTCGACGCCGTCCTCGGCAACGACTGGCTCGGACCGGCCTATGTCTACAGTCTCAGAGACGCCGGGTCGAACCCCGCCGACACCGAACAGAACTTCGGCTTGGTTCGCAGAGACTGGACCCCCAAGATCGCCTACGGTCGCGTCGACGCCTACGCCGCGGAGCATTCGGTACCGTAGATCCAACGATTCCGCTGCTGGTGATCCTGGGCTATGGTTCGCCCATGAATTCGCAGCCGGGGGGCGCGGTCCCTGATCGTAAGGACATCACGTTCGACTCGAACGGCGTCGACTGTGCGGCGTGGCTGTACCTGCCCGACAGCACCGAGCCGGCCCCGGTGATCGTCATGGCGCACGGTCTCGGGGGAACCCGGGGGATGCGACTCGACGCCTACGCAGAACGATTTCGCGCCGAGGGCTACGCGTGCCTGGTGTTCGACTATCGGTACTTCGGAGACAGTGGCGGGCGACCGCGACAATTGCTCGATATCGAGTCCCAATTGCAGGACTGGGCGGCAGCGATCGCGTGTGCCCGGGGTCGGCAGGACGTTGACGGTTCGCGAATCGTGTTGTGGGGCTCGTCGTTCGGAGGTGGCCACGTCATCGTCGCGGCAGCGCGGGATCAGCGTGTCGCCGCGGTAGTCGCGCAGTGTCCGTTCACCGACGGCATTGCCTCCGGGCTCGCATCGAACACGTGGACCTCGGTCAAACTGTCCGTGCGGGCCGTGCGCGATCTGCTGGGATCTGCGATCGGGCGGCCGCCGGTGATGGTCGCGACCGCCGGAAGACCGGGGACTACCGCATTGATGACATCACCGGACAGTTACGACGGTTACCTCGCGCTCGCTCCGGACTCCGACGAGTCGTTCCACAATCGGGTCGCCGCTCGCTTCGCGCTACAGATCGTGCGCCACCGGCCCGGGCGTCGCGCGAAGGACGTCCGCTGCCCGATACTCTTCGTCGTCTGCAACACCGATTCCGTCGCGCCGGCGAAGACTACGCTGCGATATGCCCGGACAGCACCGCTCGGAGAGATCGAAACCTACGACGCTGGGCATTTCGACATCTATCTCGGTGCTGCCTTCGAGCAGGTGGTCGCAGACCAAAGCGCCTTCCTGTTGCGCGCCGTCCCACCGGGGGTGGCTGCGGATCAGTAGACGTCGCGCACGTACCGTTTCTCCGCAGCGAGAGCCTTGACGTAGGCCTCGGCGCTGCTCGGGGCCAGTTTCCCGTGCTGTGCGACCACGCCCTTCAGTGCCGCGTCCACGTCTTTCGCCATTCTGGACGCGTCGCCGCAGACATAGAAGTGGGCACCTCGGTGAATCCAGTTCCACAGTTCAGCGCCGTGCTCGCGCATGCGATCCTGTACGTAGACCTTGTCTTTCTGATCCCGGGAAAAGGCGACGTCGAGACGGTCGAGCGACCCGTCGCTCAGCATCGCGGTGAGCTCGTCGCGGTAGTAGAAATCGGTGTCCGCGTGTTGTTCGCCGAAGAAGAGCCAGTTCGGTCCGGTGTGTCCGAGCGCGCGCCGCTCGTGCAGGAATGCCCGGAACGGTGCAACGCCGGTGCCGGGACCGACCATGATCATCGGCGTGGCGGGATCCTCGGGCGGTTTGAAATGGGTCGACTTCTGCACGAATATCCCGACGTCATGGTTGGCGGCATGGTCGGCCAGATACGTCGAGCACACCCCGCGGCGAGGAACACCGTGCACGTTGTATCGCACAGCCGAGACGGTCACCTGCACCTCCTCGGGATTCTCCTTCGGGCTCGACGAGATGGAATACAGACGCGGCTGCAACGGCTTGAGAACGCCGAGCCAATCGTCCACCGACGCGCGAACCGGATGTGCGGCAAGTACATCGATCGATTGCCGCCCCCACATCCAGTCGGCGAGCGTGTGTCTGTTGTCCGGATGCAACATGGCCTCGAGGTCGTCGTCCGCGGTACGCCGGTGTACGAACTTCAACAGATCCGGTGTGGCACGGGCGATCTCGAGGTGTCGACCCAGCGCCGTACGCAACGGCATCTCACCGTGGTCGGCCAGGTCGACGACGGCGTCGCCGTCGAGCCCGGTGGCACCGAGCCACTCCTGCACGTAATGGTCGCTGTTGCGAGGCCAGACCCCGAGCGCGTCACCCACCTCGTATTCGAGGGTGCCCGCAGGAAGGTGGAACCCGAGTTGACGGACGTCCTTGAGGGATCCGCGCGCGGTGAGCACTCGATTTCGGACGAGAGTGGTCACGAGGGGCGACTTCTTGTTGTAACGCGTACCGACCTCATCGGCCGCAGGCCGACGTGTGGGTGCCGCAGGCTCGGCCGGCGCGGTGGCGGGATCGGACGTCGGCGACTCACCTGCCAGCAGCGAGCTCACCGAGTCGAGCCACTCGGCGGCCTCGTTCTCGTAGTCGGGTTCGAGGTCGACCCTCTCGAGTAGGCGCTGTGCCCCCAGTTGCTCGAGGCGTTCGTCGATCTTGCGGCCGTGGCCGCAGAAGTCTGCGTAACTCGAGTCGCCGAACGCCAGCACGGCGTAACGGATTCCGTCCAGTGTGGGTACCGAATCGGTTGTCAGGCTCTCCCAGAAGGTTGCTCCGTTGTCGGGTGCTTCGCCGTCCCCGGTGGTACTGCTGACGATCAACACGTCGGCCTCGGCCGGCAATCGGTCGGCGGTGAACGAGTCCATGGAGTGTTCGGTGACGGCAGACCCAGCGGCTCGCAGGTGGGAAACACTGGACTGCGCGAACTCCTCGGCAGTTCCCGTCTGCGAGGCCCACAGCAAGAGCAGTGGTCTACCCGCCGCCGACGCGGTCTCCCCGGCAGTTACATCGGTGCCCGGCGAGGGAGTGCGCGAGAACAGTCCTGCAAGAACACCGTCGAGCCACGCGTGCGTCTCGGGAGCCAGGGGTGTCCGTTCGGGCAGCGTAGGGATTCCCGGCGCAGAGCGGCCTGCGTCGGTCCGAAGTCCCTCCAGCAGACCGGCCATGTAGCGCTGTTCGATGACGGTGAACGGTTCCGCGGGTCGGCTCGGGCGACCGACCAACACGGTGAGAGCGTCGACCGGATCGTGCACGTCCTCGGGCGCGTCGGGTGAATCCAGTCGAGCGGCAGACACTTTCGCCAGCGAGACCGCGCAGGCCTTGAACTCCGGTTGCTGCGAGTAAGGATCTACGGCGTCGTTGGTCACCGCGTTGATCGCCAGGGATTCGCCGAACTCGTCGCTCCAGTGGAACGGTGCGAAGCAGCCTCCGGGCAGCACTCGATCGGTGATCACGGCGGGCAGTACCGCACGGCCTCGACGCGACAACAGTTCGACGGTGTCGCCGTCGGACAGATCGAGCCGGTCCGCATCGGTCGGGTGGATTTCCACGAACGGGCCGGGGTCGAGTTTGTTCAGTTTCGCGACTTTGCCGGTCTTGGTCATGGTGTGCCACTGGTGGGGGAGTCGCCCCGTGTTGAGCACGAACGGGTAGTCGTCGTCCGGCATTTCGGCCGGCACCATGGCAGGCCGGGCGAAGAACTGCGCTCGACCGCTCGCGGTGGGGAACGAGAGGGCAGGAACCGATCCGTCTTTCGATACCCGCAGGGTTTGGCTCACTCCGTCGTTGAGGTACCGGATGGGGTGTCTGGTGGTAGTCGACTCGGGCGGGCACGGCCACTGAATCGAGCCCTCACGGAGGCCGTCGTAGGTGACGCCGCGAATGTCGTAACCGGTGTCGGGGTTCGAGAACTGCTTGATCTCCTCGAAGATCTCTTCGGCACTGGAGTAGGTGAACGACTCGGAATAGCCGAGGGCGCAGGCCATGTCGGCGATGATCTTCCAGTCGGGGAGTGCTCCGCCGGGTGCTTCGACAGCCGGCTGGAACAGCGTGAGGTTCCGCTCTGAGTTGACCATTACACCGTGGGCCTCGGTCCACAGGGCAGCCGGCAGCATGACATCGGCGTATCGGTTGGTCTCGGTGTCGGCGAATGCGTCTTGGGTGATCACCAGTTCGGCACGTTCGAGGCCGTCGATGACGGTTGTTCGATTGGCGACGGACGCAACAGGATTGGTGCAGATGATCCAGCAAGCTTTGATCTCGCCCGCAGCCAGTTTCGAGAACATCTCGATGGTTCCACCGCCGACGTCGGTGCGCAGTGTTCCGGGCGGTACTCCCCAGGCCTGTTCGACGAACGCGCGGTCGGAGTCGTTGTTGACCGCTCGTTGGCCCGGCAGTCCGGGGCCCATGTATCCCATTTCCCGGCCACCCATCGCGTTCGGCTGACCGGTCAGCGAGAAGGGGCCGCTGCCGGTCCGGCAGATGGCACCCGTTGCCAGGTGGAGATTGCACAGTGCGTTGGTATTCCAGGTGCCGTGGGTGGACTGATTGAGTCCCATCGTCCAACAGCTCATCCAGTTCTCGGCAGTCCCGATCATCTCCGCTGCGGCACGCAGATCTTCCTCGGCGAGACCGGTTGCAGCGCAGACCTTCTCGGGGGTGTAATCGCGAAGAAACTCCGGCATCGCGTCCCAGCCGTCGGTGAACTGGGCGATGAAGTCGGGGTCTGTGTTTCCGCTGTCGACGATCAGAGCCAACAGGCCGTTGAGCAGCGCCAGATCGGATCCCGGTTCGAGCTTGAGGTGCAGGTGCGCCTTGGCGGCGGTGGCGGTGCGCCGCGGATCGACGACGATCAGTTTCGCACCGGCCTTGACCCGGTCCATCATTCGCAGAAACAGGATGGGGTGACAGTCGGCCATGTTGGAGCCGATGACGAGGAACACGTCGGCGTTGTCGAAGTCTTCGTACGACCCCGGAGGACCGTCGGCTCCCAGTGACTGCTTGTAGCCGGTGCCCGCGCTGGCCATGCACAATCGTGAGTTGGATTCGATCTGATTGGTACCGATGAACCCTTTGGCCAGTTTGTTCGACAAGTACTGAGCCTCGATCGACATCTGCCCCGATACGTACAGCGCAACGGAGTCGGGTCCGTGTTCGTCGAGGATCGTGCGGAGCCTGCGGGCAGTATCGGTGATGGCCACCGAGGTGTCCGTGCTCTCCGGCCGGTCACCGCGCCGGTGGCGAATCCGAGCCTTGTCGAGGCGGCCCGGCGCGGCGAGCATGTCTGCGGTGGTGCTTCCCTTGGTGCACAGTCGGCCGAAGTTCGCCGGGTGGGTCTTGTCGCCGACCGACTTGGTGACCGCGGGCCCGATCGGCCGCGTCGACCGGGAGCTCGACTGGGATTTCGCCGAAGACGGCCCACCGACCTCGAGCACCATGCCGCATCCCACGCCGCAGTATGCACAGAGTGTCTTCACCGTGGTGACCATGGCATCCACAGTGCCCGGTGCAGTGTGCGCGGCCATTACACATCGGTTAGCCGGATATGACGTTGTCCTCACCGGGCGTCGAACGAGGCGGTGATGTGCGTTCGCGGCACCGCCCTGTTGGGCAGGGAGGTAACACCAACTTTCTGCAGTGCGATTGGTACTCGAACGTTATTCGTCGAACGGGCTGTCGAGTGGAATGTGTGGATTCTGCGCTGGCAGAATCGTCCGGGTCGGGCTCGAAGTGGGAAGTGGTGTGTTCATGAGGGTGTCTCGAGGATTCGTTCTCGCCGCGGTGGGAGTTGTCGCTTCGGTTGCAGTGCTGTCCGGCTGCAGCTCTCGGACGGACATCTCCGAACCCTCCGTTCCGATCGATTCCAATCCGATGACCGAACTGATGAAGCCGAAGCTGACCGCGAGCGTGCTGGACGGGGCGGTCGGATTCTCACCGGCGGACCCGGTGACCGTTTCGGTTGCCGACGGCAAGTTGTCCTCGGTCACCATGCTCAACCCCGACGGCGAGCCGGTGTCGGGAGCCATTGCTCCGGACGGGTTGTCGTGGACCAATACCGAACCCCTCGGTTACAACCGTGAGTATCGAGTGCAGGCCGATGCGTACGGACTCGGAGGATCGTCGAGCACGGTGTCGAGCTTTACCACCAGCCAGCCGGGCAACTTCACCAAGCCCTATGTTCTGCCCAACGCGGGCGACGTGGTGGGTATCGGGCAGCCTGTCGCTGTGCAGTTCGACGAGGCAATTACCGACAAGATTGCTGCCCAGAACGCCATCACGGTCACCACGACGCCGGCCGTGGAAGGCGCGTTCTACTGGGTGAACAACAAAGAGGTTCGCTGGCGACCGCAGAACTACTGGGCACCGGGCACCAAGGTCGACGTGGCGGTCGACGTGTACGGGCGTGATCTCGGTGACGACATCTACGGCCAGGAGAATGCGAAGACGTCGTTCACGATCGGCGACGCGGTCATTGCCACTGCGGACGACAACACCAAGCAGGTGACGTTCAACGTCAACGGCCAGGACGTCATCACGATGCCGACGTCGATGGGCAAGGACTCCACCCCGACGGACAACGGCGTCTACATCATCGGTGATCGATTCGAGCATCTCGTCATGGATTCGTCGACCTACGGTGTGCCGGTCAACTCGTCCACCGGGTACCGCACTCCGGTCGACTGGGCGACACGTATGTCGTACAGCGGCATCTTCTTCCATTCCGCACCTTGGTCGGTGGGGCAGCAGGGCTACTCCAACGCCTCGCACGGGTGTCTGAACCTCAGTCCGACCAACGCCAAGTGGGTCTACGACAACACCAAGCGCGGTGACATCGTCGTGGTCAAGAACACCGTCGGTGGAACGTTGTCGGGCACCGATGGTCTCGGCGACTGGAACATTCCGTGGGAAGAGTGGAAAGCGGGCAACGCCACCACGGTCTGATCGGTATCGATCGGGTGGATCAGCTTCGATCGCGGGTCTGGTAGAGCGAAGGATCTATCCCGAGTGTCTTCAGGTACGCGACCGGTTCGATGCTCGAGCCGTTGTTGCGGACCTCGAAGTGCAGATGCGGTCCCGTCGAATTGCCGGTGCTGCCGACCGCCCCGAGGACATCTCCCGGTGCCACCTCGTCACCGACGGACACAGCGAGGCTGGACTGATGGCCGTAGTAGGTCTCGGTGTTTCCGCTCTTGACCCGAACGAGCTTGCCGTAGCCGTCGCCCGCGTCTCCGGCCTGAACGACGGTTCCGCCGGTGACCGCGTGGATCGGGGTTCCGCTGTCGGCAGCCAGGTCCACGCCCTGGTGGTACTGAGCACCGTTCCCGGTCGGATTGTTGCGTCCGCCGTAACCCGAGGTGATGCGGTATTTGCCGGCGTCGATCGGGAGCACGGCACCGCCGAGCCCCACCGTGGGGGGTGCACTGGGAAGTTCGATCTCGGGTACATCCGCGGGAATTGCGGTATCCGGCACCGACAGCACGTCGCCGTCGAGAACGATCGCCGCGACCTGGTTGATGAGCACACCGGTGGCGTCGAGCACCGCGGCGAGTATTGCGGCCCGCTGCTGCGCATCGGGCTGGGGGATCGGGATCTGAGGTAATTCGATCGTGGGTTGAGCGGTGGCCACCGCTGGGCTGAGCAAGCCGGTTGTGCCGATGCACAGTGCTGCCGACAAGATCGAACCCGCTATGACTCTGTGCATTCTGCGACCCACGAAAAGCCTCCTCGTCTGCGTCCACCGGGCACCCGTCGGATGGGCGCCCGCAGGACGTAAGAACATGTTCGGTGACGCTTCGGGGCACGCTGAACTCACGTAGCAGAAAACACATGAATCACATTGGTACTTTTCTTCCCCAAAAGTGCCATTGGTAACCGTACGTCACATCAACCCCACAGGAAACCTGAAAGTTGAATTACAACAACGTAATTCGAGGTCAGGGTGGGTGCGTCGGCACCTCCGGCCGGTCTGAGACGTGTGGGGTGAGTGACGGGACTCGAACGCTTGTGCGTATGGGGCATCCAGTTGCGTGAGGAGGGAGCTATTGGCTCTTGAGCCGGGGTGCCGCCAATTGGGATCGGAATTGGACGGTATCCAGATACACGCTGATGCAACGTCGGAGTTGCATAGTTCGTTCCATTGGTTTGGTCAGTACTGAGGACGTATCTCGGGTGGGAGTGAGGCATCGAACTCGGTCTTCGGGCGGATGCGGAGCTGACGCATCGAGGGAGCTGTCCAGCCCGTGTTGCCCGGTTTCGGACCCCAGGAATCATCCCACCACTGCAACAGGCTCAATACCGAGTCGATGGAGCGGCCGTCTGGCCAGTGGGAAAATTCCATCCCAAATTTGCGGATGTAGAACAGACTTTTGTTGACGTACTTCAGATCTTCGAGGACCTCTCGGGCTTCGGCCTCGGTGATGGTGACGGCTCGCCGCTCGTGTCGCGCCCAACCACTATCGGTCGACATCTCGTCCGGCTCGCGGAAGGCCACGCGGAGGATGGTCGCAGTCTGGTCCGGCGTCACACCTGTGATCGACTTGATGTGCAGCATGTGGCCGAGGTTGTCACGCATCTCTTTTGCGCGCCGGCATTCTGCGGTCCACATCGCGTCGTCCGGCAGCGCCAGATTCAGCGTCTTGCAGATGCGCCGCATGTCCCGGGCTACGTTGTCGCCGTCGGGGTGGAAGAACGGCGCGGCAGTCGGCTGTGTCTCGGCGGTGGCGTATCGCAGGAAGCGAACTTCCTCAATGGCCGTTTCCCACGCGCCCGACACCTGCCAGAGCAGACGTTCGAACACAGGTGACGGGACGAAGAGTAGTTGCGCTGCTCGTTCATTGGCTTCGATCGTCCGCCGGACCTCGTTGGCAGTCTGCAACAGGTGCTCACTGTCACCGTTGTCGGGGGCACTCATCAGATGAGTCAAGCACGCCGACTGGTCAGTGATAGGGCAGGCGCACGGCGAACGATCCCGGTGCATCACCGCATCGGATCGCGGCGCGGACAACCCGATCGATTCTCGGCGGCGGTCAGCGGCTGAGGCTAGACCGACTGGCGGTTGCATTCGTCCACCCACCGGGCAAGCAGGCTCAGCGTTCCTAACCGCTCTAGGGCGTCCTGTTCAGACATCGTTTCGGTCGAATGAGTGGAGCTGTTCCGAACCGTCATATGCACACCCGGTGCGAACTGACGGAGTCCGCTGAGCATGCCTATGACTGCCTTGTCGGTCGGATCTCCCGGCCACCGCAGCCGAAACTTTCCGGGTTCGGGAGGACTCTCTGAGAATGCATTTTGCCAAATCGAGGCGTCGGCAACGTCGCGGCGGTTCGTCACCGTCTTCACGTGATCTATCAACGCCTCGGACGCGTTCGCTATCGCCTCTCGGTAGTGCCCGTTTTTCCAGACCGCACTAGCCGCGCCCCATACCAAAGGGTGCATTCCAGCGGGACCCACCGCGGCAGGCATCTCTGCTTCTGCCTCCCAGATCATGTCATCGAGCGCGCCGATTATTTGACCGCATGCGATGAGTACATTCTCGGGCTCCAGTATCGGTTTCGGCTGTGAGACTGACGACCAGGCTGCAATCGGGTCGACCGGGCCGTGGCCTTGGACTCCTATGAGAACTCCGGTCAACCTCGGTGCTTTGCGGGCCCGGCCGGCTGCCTCGGCCACAACCTGTGCCTGAGCCGTGATGTCCTTCAGGTCCACTGATTCGAGCGGATTCACGGCCGGTGCGATACCTCGGCCCGGCCCGCCGTATGTCTCCGAGTGGAGTGTTAAGAACCCCTTGAACGCTTCGCGAAACTCCTCGACTGCGGTCCGCACCAGTTTCAGGTAAGTGGGATTGTTGTGCGCGTCCATCGGCAACTGCCCCCTAGTTGCAAGGTTCATGGCATGACGCGAAAAAAACGCCCCTGATCAGGATTTACCTGGTCAGGGGCGCTTCTGTATGGGGTGAGCGACGGGACTCGAACCCGCGACATCCAGGATCACAACCTGGTGCTCTACCAGCTGAACTACGCCCACCATGCATGCGTCCGCAGAACCGTTTCGGGCTCTCCATCAGCAGCGTCGACAATACTAGCGGGTTGAATCCCGGGTTGCTAATCCGCCCCCTGCTGCGTGTCGAGATCCTGAACGACTGCCGCGATATCGCTGGTCGACGGCCCGGGGGGCGCGACGAAGGCGGTACGACGGTAGTACTGCAACTCCTTGATCGACTCCTTGATGTCGGCCAGAGCGCGGTGCGCCAAGCCCTTGGGAGGCTGTCCGTAGTAGATCCGCGGGTACCACCGTCGGGAAAGTTCCTTGATCGAGCTGACGTCGATCATTCGGTAGTGGAGGTAGGTGTCGAGCGCGGTCATGTCCCGGGAAATGAACCCGCGATCGGTCGCAATCGAATTCCCGGCCAGAGGGACCGTCCCGGACACCGGGACGTGCTCCTTGATATACGCGAGCACGCGCTGTTCGGCTTCCTCCAGGCTCACCGTCGACGCGCGCACCTCGTCGGTCAAGCCCGACTTGGCGTGCATGTCGGTGACGACGGCCGGCATGTTCGCCAACGCGTCGTCGTCGGCGTGGATGACGATGTCGACACCCTCCCCGAGGATGTTGAGCTCACTGTCGGTCACCAACGCCGCGATTTCGATCAGCTTGTCCTTGCTCAAATCCAAGCCGGTCATTTCACAGTCGATCCACACGAGTTTGTCCTGCACTCGCTCCACAGTAGTGCGCGCACCACAGCCACTAGGGTTTGCGGTGGCGATCGACCCCGTTCAGCGTCGACGCACGTTCACGAAAGGATGCGGACATGACAGGCGACCCGACGCAGCCGGCACCCACACTCAGTCCTGCCGAGAAGGCGAAGGCGGCCAAAGCGGCGGCCGTGGAAGCCGCACGGGTGGCTGCCGAAGCTCTGGCTGCAGCCGACGCTGCCGAGGCCGAGGCGCTTGCCGCGGAACAAGGGTCGGCACCGGCGGCGCACGGTAAGGCAGGCGAGATCGCCGCCGGATACGTATCGGCAGGTGCAGCATTGGAACTGGGAACCGTCGTTCTGGACGGTGTCACCGACCCCGCTGCCCGCATTCGAATCCCGTTGGCGACGTTGAACAGGCACGGTCTCGTTGCCGGGGCAACCGGAACCGGTAAGACGAAGACACTCCAGGGGATAGCCGAACAGCTCTCTGCCGCAGGAGTTCCCGTCGTCATGGCCGACGTCAAAGGTGACCTGTCGGGCTTGTCCGAACCGGGCGAGGAGAACGAGAAGATCCGCAGCCGCGCTGCGGACACCGGCCTCACGGACTGGGCTCCCGCCGGACACCCGGTGGATTTTCTCTCGCTCGGGACCGAGGGGATCGGGGTACCGGTCCGCGCCACCATCACCGCATTCGGACCGATTCTGCTCAGCAAGGTGTTGGGGCTGAACAACACTCAAGAATCGACCTTGGGACTGATCTTCCACTGGGCCGATTCCCAGGGCCTCGCCCTGCTCGACCTGAAAGACCTACGGTCGGTGATCATGCACCTGACCAGTGACGAGGGGAAGGCAGATCTCAAAGGCATCGGCGGGGTCTCCTCGGCGACCGCAGGAGTGATTCTGCGCGCGCTGGTCAACCTGGAGGCAGACGGAGGAGACACCTTCTTCGGTGAGCCGGAACTCGAGACCGAGGACCTGCTTCGCGTCGGACCGGACGGCAGAGGGATCATCACCCTGTTCGAGCTCGGGGCTCAGGCGTCACGCCCGGTGATGTTCTCCACCTTCCTGATGTGGGTGCTCGCTGACCTGTTTCAAACATTGCCCGAGGTCGGTGACGTAGACAAACCCAAGCTCGTGTTCATCTTCGACGAGGCGCATCTGCTCTTCGCCGATGCGTCGAAAGCCTTTCTGCAGCAGGTGGAACAGACCGTCAAGCTCATTCGCTCGAAGGGCGTCGGCGTCTTCTTCTGCACACAGCTACCCACCGACGTCCCCAACGACGTTCTCTCCCAACTGGGTGCGCGAATCCAGCATGCCTTACGCGCCTTCACCCCCGACGACCAGAAAGCACTGAACAAGACAGTGCGCACCTACCCCAAGACCGACGCGTACGACCTCGAGAAGGCACTGACGTCGCTGGGGACCGGTGAAGCGATCGTGACGGTGCTCTCGGAGAATGGCGCGCCGACACCGGTGGCGTGGACGAAGATTCGCCCGCCCCGCTCCCTGATGGACACCATCGGCAACGACGCCATCGCGGCCGCCGCGTCGTCGAGCACCCTGTCCGCGAAGTACCGGGAAACGATCGATCGCGAGTCGGCCTACGAGCGGATGAACGCACGCGTCACGGACGTGGCTGTGCCGGCCGAGAAGTTCGATATCCCAACGCTGCCCGCCGATCTGCCCGATCTACCCCCGATCGAGCCGGACGGCCCGTCGGCCGCCGAGCGCATCATGGGCAACCCGGCGGTCAAGAGCTTCCTGCGATCAGCCGCCTCGGCTGCCGGGCGGGAGATCTCGCGCAGCATCTTCGGAACTGGACGACGTCGACGGCGCTGAGCTTGCTCAGTCGGGAGTGGAGCCCGCGGAACGACCAGGATTCGGGTACTAGTTGCCCAGCTTTTTGTAGAAGCTGCCGATGATCGGCGCGGAGATGCTGCGCGGGCTGTACTGCCCGGCGACCGACATGCCCTTGCTCAGCAGGCCGGGAACGACGCGCATCTTGTTCTTCGCGAGGCCGTCCAGCGACAGCTTCGCGGTGTAGGCGCTGTCGATCCACAGGAAGTCGGGGACCATTCTGTCCACGATCGACGCATCTGCCGGGTCGGGTGTCTCGGTGCGGACCGGGCCCGGAGCGAGCAGTGTGACGTTGACGCCGGTGCCCGCGAGCTCGCCGCGCAGTGACTCCGAGAACGTGTTGACGAAGGCCTTGGTTGCCGCGTACGTCGCATTGTTGGGGATGGCCATGTTGCCCGCCGCAGATCCGGTGATGAGGATGCCGCCTGCTCCGCGACCGATCATGCCGGGCATAACCGCGAGCGTGAGGTCGTGTACGGCAACGGCATTGAGCTCCACCTGATCGCGCTCGTACACAGGATCGAGTCCGGCCACCGGTCCGAACGTCGCGATGCCTGCGTTGTTGCACAGGATCGAGATCTCACGTTCGGAGAGCTCGGTGACCAGCTCCTGGCGCTGCTCGCGGTTGGACAGATCCGACGCCCGCACCTCGACGGTGACTCCGTGCTCGGCGGTGAGCTTCGCGGCCAGCGCCTCGAGCAGTTCGCCGCGTCGAGCCACGACGATCAACGAGTGACCACGGGTGGCGAGTTCGGTGGCCAGGGCCTCACCGATACCGGAAGAGGCTCCGGTGACGACGGCGCGGGTATCTGGGCTTGGCTTGGGCAGGCTCACGGTGAGACAGGCTAGCGGACAGATCAGATCGTGGCCGCGAGCCGGGTGCCCTGCTCTATCGCCCGTTTGGCGTCCAACTCTGCCGCCACGTCCGCGCCGCCGATGATGTGCGTGGCGGTACCCGCGGCCTTCAGCTCGTCGACCAGATCCCGAACCGACTCCTGGCCCGCGCAGATCACGATGGTGTCGACGTCGAGCAGGCGTGGGCGTTCGTGCTTCTCACCGAACGAGATGTGCAGACCCGCATCGTCGATCTTCTCGTAGTTCACCCCCGAAAGCTGATGCACGCCTTTGGCTTTCAATGCTGCGCGGTGAACCCATCCGGTGGTCTTGGCGAGACCGGCCCCGATACGTCCCGGCTTGCGTTGCAGGAGGTAGACCTCCCGAGGAGACGCGGCCGGCACCGGGGTTGTCAACGCGCCCGGTGCGGCCTCGGGCTCGGTGACACCCCATTCCTGCTTCCACTCCTTCAGGTCCAACGTGGGGGAGGCGTCGGTGGTGAGAAACTCGGAGATGTCGATGCCGATACCGCCGGCACCGATGACCGCGACCCGGTCGCCGACGGCCCTACCGTCGCGCACCAATTCCGCGTACGAGAGGACGGATGGGTGATCGATACCTGGGATCTGCGGCATTCGGGGAGTGACACCGGTGGCCAGGACCACCTCGTCGAATTCACCCGCGGCGAGTTGTGCGGCGGTAACCCGGGTATCGAGGTGGACCGCAACATCCGCGTCGCGCAGAGCGGTGGAGAAGTAGCGAATGGTCTCGGCGAACTCTTCTTTGCCGGGAATCAGACGGGCGATACCGAATTGGCCGCCGATCTCGCTCCTGGCCTCGAACAGGCTGACGGCGTGTCCGCGTTGCGCGAGGGTGAGCGCCGCAGACAGTCCGGCGGGCCCGGCCCCGACGACCGCCACCTTCTTGGTCTTCTTCGTCGGCAACAACTGCAGGTCGATCTCGCGACCGGCGCGAGGATTGACCAGGCACGAGACCTTCTTGTGTACGAAGGCATGGTCGAGACAGGCCTGATTGCAGGCGATGCAGGTGTTGATTCGATCCGCGGAATCAGAAGCAGCTTTCTCGACCCAGAACGGATCGGCGAGCATCGGCCTGGCCATGGCGATCAGCCGCGCGTCGCCACGGGCGAGGATGTTCTCGGCGATCTCGGGCATGTTGATGCGGTTGGACGCGGCGACGGGAATGCTCACGTATTTTTCGAGCTTGCCGGTGATGTCTGCGAATGCTGCTCGCGGAACCGAGGTGACGATGGTCGGCACCCGCGATTCGTGCCAGCCGATGTCGGTGTTGATGATGTTCGCGCCTGCGGCTTCGACGTCCTCGGCGAGCGCGACGATGTCGTTCCAGCTCTGGCCCTCCTCGACGAGGTCGGCCATCGACAGCCGGAACACGATGAGAAAGTCGGATCCGACGGCGGCACGGATCTGCCGCACGATCTCGACTGCCATTCGGCGACGGTTCTCTGCGGAACCACCCCATTCGTCGCGTCGCTTGTTGGTGCGCTCGGAGAGGAACTGGTTGATGAAGTAGCCTTCGCCGCCCATGATTTCGACGCCGTCGTAGCCGGCGCTCTGCGCGAGCCGGGCGCAGCGTACGTAGTTTCTAATCTGCCAGCGGACGCCCCTCGACGTCAACCGCCGCGGCCGAAAAGGATTGATGGGAGCCTTGATCGACGAGGCCGACACGCTCAGTGGCTGGTAGGAATAACGTCCGGCATGGAGGATCTGGAGCGCGATCTTGCCGCCTTCACGGTGTACCGCCGCGGTGATCCTGCGGTGCCGACGGGCCTCGATGCGGTTGGTCAGCTTGGCCCCGAACGGCAGCAGCCACCCGGTGCGATTGGGGGCGTAACCCCCGGTGATGATGAGGGCGACGCCGCCGCGGGCACGCTCGGCGAAGTAAGCAGCCAGGCGGCCGGTGTCGCGGGCGCGATCTTCGAGGCCGGTGTGAATCGATCCCATGATCACGCGGTTCTTCAACGTGGTTGCGCCGACGTCCAACGGCGACAACAGAATCGGGTATGGACCAGTGGTCTGCTCGGTCTTCACAGTTTCTCCAATACCTCGGTGCACCATTCGGTGAATCCTTCTTCGACACGAATCCCGCCGCGGAGCACCAGGTATTGATGCAGCGCAGTACCGGTCAGGGCAGCGGGGGCCGGAAAGTCCTGCTTCTCGATCAGTCGATACACGTCGAGACGGGTGGCATGTACGTCGCGGTGGCGGGCGACTTCGACTTTCAACGCTTCGATGTCACCGTTGGCGGCACCGCGAATCTTCACGGCGAGCTCCTCGCGAAGCTGCGAGGGATCGGTCGGTGCGGCGATCCAGCGATCGAGCTCGGCGCGGCCCGCGGCGGAGACCGAATAGACCTTCTTGTCGGGACGGCCGTCCTGCGCGACTGCCTCACCGGTGATCCAGCCGGCCCCGTCCATCCGCGTCAGAGTGCGGTAGATCTGCTGATGAGTTGCACTCCAGAAGAAGCCGATGGACTTGTCGAACCGTCGGGCGAGCTCGTACCCCGAGCCGCTCAGCTCGGTGAGGGAGACCAGAATCGCGTGTTCCAAAGCCACAACCGAGAGTATGTATGCAACGTGGTGACTATGCAACTAGGTGCACCGAGAAATTCGGTGTGCGCGGTCTAGTGTTGGCAACCATGGGAACCCAGCCGGAGGCCGCTGTCGTCGGAGTCGCAACCACACGGAAACAGGTCACCGCCTGGGGATTCTGGGATTGGGGCTCGGCTGCGTTCAACGCCGTGATTCTCACGTTCGTGTTCTCGGTGTATCTCACCGATGCCGTCGGTGACGACCTACCCGGATCCATCTCGGCGACCACGTGGTTCAGCTGGTCGATCGCCGCGTCCAGCGTCGTCATCGCATTGCTCGCGCCGGTGTGCGGGCAGTACTTCGACGCGCGGGGCAAACGTAAGTGGTTACTCGGGGTGTTGACCGCGCTGACGGTGGTGGCCATGGCCGGCCTGTTCTTCGTGCACGACGACTACCACTATCTGTGGCTCGGGCTGCTGCTGCTCGGTCTCGGATCCATCATGTTCGAGCTGGCCAGTATTCCGTACAACTCGATGCTGCGGCAGGTCTCCACCCCGGCCAATATCGGACGCGTGTCCGGATTCGGTTGGGCGATGGGCTATTTCGGTGGCATAGTGCTGCTGCTCCTGTGTTACCTGGGCTTCATCGTCGGGGACGGCGACACTCGGGGCCTGCTGGGGCTGAGCACCGACGGCGGGCTCAATATCAGACTCGTCGCCGTTCTCGCGGCCGTGTGGTTCGCGGTCTCGGCCATCCCGGTGATGCTTGCAGTCCCCGAAGTACCCAGGGCCGTTGCCGACCCCAAGGCTGCACAGGCCGGGTTCGCGGAGTCCTACCGCGTTCTCTTTCGCGATGTGCGGGAGTTGTGGAGCGCAGACCGGCGTGCCGTCTACTACCTGATCGCCAGCGCGTTGTTCCGAGACGGACTGGCGGGGGTCTTCACCTTCGGGGCCGTTCTCGCC
Organism: Rhodococcus sp. 1R11; assembly: GCF_004563845.1. Taxonomy (NCBI): domain Bacteria; kingdom Bacillati; phylum Actinomycetota; class Actinomycetes; order Mycobacteriales; family Nocardiaceae; genus Rhodococcus; species Rhodococcus sp. 1R11. The sequence continues at coordinate 120,725 of NZ_SPNG01000002.1, forward strand.
GTCAGCGTCTACGGCATCGGTGCGGCGGACGTACTGCTGTTCGGCGTCGCCGCCAACGTCATCGCCGGCCTCGGTGCCATCGTGGCCGGACGATTCGACGACAGGATCGGACCCAAGAAGGTCATCGTCTTCTCGCTCACGTCCATGATCGCGGCCGGAACCATTCTGCTGTTCGTGTCGGGACCGACGATGTTCTGGATCTTCGGGCTGATCCTGTGCCTGTTCGTGGGGCCCGCGCAATCGTCTGCGCGTACTTTCCTGGCCCGACTGGCACCTCCCGGGCGCGAAGGTCAGTTCTTCGGACTGTTCGCGACGACGGGTCGGGCCGCGTCGTTCCTCGCGCCGTCCCTGTTCGGTCTGTTCGTGTGGATGTTCGATGCCGACCGCGCCGGCATCGCCGGGCTGATCATCGTCCTGGCCGCCGGGCTGCTGGCACTGCTCAAAGTTCGCGCCCCGGAACAGGTTTAGACCGATCCGATACGACTCAGGATCTCGGCCGTGAGTGTCTCGGGGGCTTCCTCGGGGATCCAGTGGGAGATGCCGTCGAGTTCGACGAATCGGTACGGCGCATCGACGAACTCGCCACAGCGCTCCGCGCCGGCTCGGCCGATGGCGGTATCGCCGTTGCTCCAGACATAGGTGGTCGGCACCGTCACTGCGGGTAGGTTCGCGAATTCCCTGGTCATTGCGGCGTACCAACTCGATGCGGCCGTCAGCGCCCCGGGGACGGTGAGATGCCGAACGTATTCGTCGTCGAGGCTCTCGGCACCGAACATCGCGCGCAGACGCTGTGCGTCGTTCTCCACCAGAACTCGCTCGGCCTTCTCCGGCTCCCGAAGCAGGCCGAAGTACTGCGACCGCTGCTGCTGATCGGGATCCTCCCGGATGGCCCAGTTGAACGCCGCAGAGTGCGGAACGGATGCGGCAGTGAGGCTTCGGACGCGGTCGGGGTGCTCGGCAGCGACATGCCAGGCGACCACAGCACCCCAGTCGTGACCCACCAGGTGCGCCGAGTTCAGGTCGAAGGCGTCGAGCAGACCGAGAACGTCCTCGGTGAGACGCTCGATGCGGTAGTGCTCGACGCCGATCGGTCGGGCACCGGGGGAGTAGCCCCGCTGGTTGGGGGCCAGGACCCGGCAGCCCGCGGCCGTCAGTCCGGGGGTCACCCGCGACCACGACGCGTTGGTCTGTGGAAAGCCGTGCAGCGCAACGATGGGTACGCCGTCGACGGGACCGGCCTGCGCCAGCTCGAACGTGTACTCGCCGATGTGTACCTCGGTGGTCATGATGCTCCTTCGTAGCTTGCGCTCGTGCCCGACGGTCAGGCCCGTCGCGGTTCCCACCTGCTCATCCCCAGCATGATCATCCGGATCTGCTTCTCGGTGCGCTCGATGAGGTCTTTCTCGTTCTGACTACCCGGTCGGTCGATTTCCAACAGACCGACCACGGCCGTCAACATCGTCGAGACCAGGAGGTCGGCCGTCATCTCGAGATCCGCGACGTCCCATCGTTCGAGACCGGGCATGCGAGAGAGGTCGATGGTCAGCTCGCTGACGAACAGACGAAGCTCGGTGGCGAACGCGCGACGGACCTCGGTGACTCCGCCGTAGCGCTCGCGACTGAGGAAGCGGAACTGATCCTCGTGGCTGCGTACCTGACGAACCAGGATGCCGAAGGATTCGGTGGCCGTCTTGGTGCTCGGGTTGCGCCTGGCGTCGCGCAACATCTGGCGCAGCATGCGCATGCTGTCCTCGACCAGCGCAACTCCGAGGTCTTCCATCGACGCGAAGTGTCGGTAGAACGCGGTGGGAACGATGCCCGCGGACCGAGCAACCTCACGCAGGCTTACGCTGGCGAACGAACGTTCGCGCAGTAGATCCAGGGTGCCGTCGATCAAGGCCTGCCGCGTGCGCTCCTTGCGCTCGGCGCGAGTACCCGGTTCTGTCACGACGTCCAGTTTATGGGCCGGCATTCTGTGATCTCCCCTCCGGTTACTCCTCGGCTCCCGTGAACTCCTCATGTGGTCTGTAATGGCGGTCACATAAACGTTGACAGGTACCGGTGTCGCTCTGTCACACTCATATTAGTGCACAATCGTTCACTGAATGGGTCGTAGGTATCGATCCGGTTAGGGAGGATGGAATGACGCTCCAAGAACGACCGACGCGACCCTCGGGTTCGCGCAAGTTCTCGCTTCTTTCCCTGTTCGAGGCCATGGCCACGCCCCACGCGCTCGATCGGTACCTGGAATTGGTCGACCCCATGACGACCGTTCGCGACCTGCGCGGTGAAGTGACCGAGATACATCGGTCCACCGAAGACTCGCTCACGCTCACCATCCGTCCCACCAGACAGTGGAAGGGATTTCAAGCCGGCCAGTTCGTTCAGGTCGGTGTGGTCATCGACGGCGTGCGCCAGACTCGCTGCTATTCGCCTGCCTGTTCGCAGTACCGCAAGGACGGCCGAATCGAGCTGACGATCAAGGCGCATCCCGAAGGCCTTGTCTCGCAGTATCTGCACAAGAACGCGCACGTCGGCCTCGTCGTCAGCCTGTCGCAGGCGGACGGCACGTTCAAGCTTCCCCAGCCACGCCCGGCGCGCACGCTGCTGATCAGCGGCGGCAGCGGCATCACGCCCGTGCTGTCCATGCTCAGGTCGCTGCTGGACGAGGGGTACAGCAGCGACCTGACCTTCCTGCACTACGCGTACACCGAGAACGACGTCGCCTACAAGCAGGAGCTCGAGAAGATCGCCGCCGAGCACGACAACGTGAACCTCGTCTTCGCGTACACCGAGCAGAAGACCGGCGGGGACCTGCACGGGTTCTTCGGCAAGGAGCATCTCGACGCCGTAGCACCGTGGTTCGCCGACGCGGATACCTTCCTGTGCGGTCCGCCGGGCTTGATGAAGGGCGTGACGTCGTTCTTCGACGACGCAGGAGTCGGCGACCGCCTGCACCTCGAGGAATTCACGCCGTCCTTCGCCACAGTGAGCGACGACGTCACCGGAACCACCACGTTCTCCGGAAGTGACGTCGCCGCCGAGAACGACGGTGCAACGTTGCTCGAACAAGCCGAGGGAGCCGGTCTGTCGCCGGCCAACGGGTGCCGGATGGGCATCTGCTTCACGTGCACCTCGGTGAAGAAGTCCGGCTGCACCAAGAACATCAAGACCGGTGAGACCGACACCGAATCCGACAAGAAGATCCAGCTCTGTGTGTCCGTTGCCGTCGGCGACGTCGACATCGACATCTAGTCCCGGAGCTTTCGCCCACCACCCGATCGAATTGGAGATCAGCAGATGCTCGGAACGATTCTCTCGATCCTGCCCACCGCCGTCCTTCCCTTCCGACGCAACGAGACGTTGCCGGACGAGCCGACCGTACTGACGTACGAACAGGTCGAAGAGCTCGGCCGCGAACTCGACGATCTGCGCGCTCGCACCGTCGCCAAACTGGGCGACGAGGACCGCGAATACATCTACAAGATCATCAAGGCGCAGCGCGGGCTCGAGATCACCGGTCGCGCACTGATGTACCTGCCTTTCGTCCCGCCGGCATGGCTCGCAGGCGTCGGCGCACTCGGCGTCGCGAAGATCCTCGACAACATGGAGATCGGCCACAACGTCATGCACGGCCAGTACGACTGGATGCGTGAGCCGGGCCTCAACTCCGAGGTGTTCGAGTGGGACACCGTCTGCCCGGCAGACCAGTGGAAGCACTCGCACAACTACATGCACCACACATTCACCAACATCGTCGGCATGGACCGCGACATCGGGTACGGCATCCTGCGCATGGATCAGGACCAGAAGTGGAACCCCTACTACCTCGGCAACCCGGTCTACGCATTCCTGCTCATGACGTTCTTCGAGTGGGGCGTCATGCTGCACGACCTCGAGACCGAGAACATCGTCGCCGGTAAGCGCAAGTGGCACGACGTCAAGCCGTTGCTGCAGGGAATGTGGCGCAAGGCGGGCAAGCAGGCGCTCAAGGATTACGTCATCTTCCCCGCTCTGACCGGGCCGTTCTTCGCCTCGACCGTGGTCGGCAACGTTGCCGCGAACCTGATCCGCAACGTGTGGACGTACTCGATCATCTTCTGCGGCCACTTTCCGACGGGGGTGCAGACCTTCAGCCAGGAAGAGACCGCCGACGAGAGCCGGGGCGAGTGGTACGTCCGTCAGATGCTCGGATCGGCCAACATCGAGGGTTCGCCGCTGTTCCACATCATGTCCGGCAACCTCTCGCACCAGATCGAGCACCATCTCTTTCCAGATCTGCCCGCGCACCGCTACCCGCAGATCGCGCCCGAGGTCAAGGCTCTGTGCCAGAAGTACGACCTGCCGTACAACACCGGCGGCTTCTTCCACCAGATCGGCACCGTGTGGGGCAAGATCTTCAAGCTCGCTCTGCCCAACTCGCTCACCGGATCGGCGGCCCCGGCCAGTGTTATCGTCGAGCGTAAGAAGACCGACGCAGCGTGACGACTTCGAAGGGGGCGGTCCTGGTGGTGGGAAGGTTCGAGCGTAACAAGGACACCGTGCAGGATTTCACCGAGTCTGCGGCGACACACGTCGGCAGAATCGTGGTGATCATCGCCGGAGCGGTCCGTGACGTCACTCGCGAGATCGGTGATCTGATCACCGATGGAATCGAAATGCGCGAGGCCGCGAAGAAGGCCGAGCGGGACGCGCCGCTGGGCACCGTGATCAACGGAGAGTTCGAGACCCGCGACCGGCACTGACTCACCGCGCGATCGACGAAGCCGCCCGAGCATTGCTCGGGCGGCTTTTCGTGTCTCGGGCGCGGATGGCTAGTGGCGGCGCAGTCTCCACAGCGACGTGGTCTCGCGCGACCGGGCCTCGTGCAGAACATCGGAGGCGTCGGTCGCTCGAGAATGCGATGGCACGGTGTCCATCCGGTCGACGACGGTCAGGCCGGCCTTGTCGATCGACGCGAGAAGGTCTGTGCGCGTAACCAATCCGAGCAACTCGGCGAGGTCGGACAACACCAACCAGGCCTCGCCGTCGGGCGTCAGATGCCCGCCGAGGCGGCTGAGGAACGATTTCAGCATGCGAGAACCGGGATCGTAGACGGCATGCTCGATCCCCGACGTCGGCTTGGTGGGAATCCACGGCGGGTTGCAGACGATCAATCCCGCGCGGCCGCCCGGGAAGATGTCGGTCTGCACCACCTCGACCCGATCGCCGTACCCGAGTGCGTCGAGATTGGCGCGGGCGCAGGCGACCGATCGGGGGTCCCTGTCGGTCGCCACCACCGCAGGTACGCCCCGGCGCGCGAGTACCGCAGCCAGCACACCCGAGCCCGTCCCGATGTCGAAAGCCCGGTCCGTGGCAGGTAGCGGTGCGTCGGCGACGAGCTGGATGTACTCACCGCGGACAGGAGAGAACACCCCGTAGTGGGGATGAACGGATGCGTCCAGCGCCGGCACGAACACTCCCTTGCGGCGCCACTCGTGTGCGCCGATGATCCCGAGGAGTTCCCGGAGTGACAGCACGCAGGCCGAGGCATCGGGACCCAGTGCTTCAGCTACGGCCGATCGCACATCCGGTGCTCGGCCGAGGTCGAGCCGCAGGTCCGAATCGAGTTGCACCAGTAGCATTCCCAACACCCGTGCGCGTCGCGCCTGGTACTGACGATGCAGGTGGAACCGCTCGGCGGGCGACGCGTTGTCCGGCTGTGTGGCCGGTGGTACCCGCCGCGTCATCGCCGACAGGAGCTGGCGCGCGTTGTTGTAATCGCCACGCCACAGCAGAGACTCGCCGATCGTCGCCAGCTTGTAGGCCACGTCCGCCGTCGTCCCGTCGTCGACGATCCGCACCGCCCGCGGTGGCGGCGCACCGTTCTCCGACTGCCATCGCGCGGACCGTTCGACGCCGTCCTCGACCCACGTGACGCTCATGCTGCAGTGTGCGGGTACTCCGCACTGCGATGTTGGAAGGCAAGGATATTGGGGTTCACGATGACACCCTCCCTGATTTCGATGGAACGCTCTATGGTCGCGTCCTCACTCCACGCCGCAGGCCCGTCGAGAACCACGCGAAGGTACGGCAGCAACGATTCGCTGATCTCCCACGTCGCCGAATTCCACAGGTAGGACGGGCTGTGGTCGACGGCGTAGTAGTGCACGTTGTCACCGACGGTGAACATCGGGTCGGCGAACGACGTGGGCCGCGCCCATTCGAAGCCCATCCCCTCGTCACACGATACGTCCACGACCAGCGTGCCCGGCGTCAATGTGGGCAGGTCCTCGTTCATCAGGAACGTCAATGGTGAGTTCGTATCCTGCAGAACGCAATTGACGATCACATCGTGGTCGGAAAGGAACTGCGAGAGTGGGATTCGACCGTCGGGAGTCAGGGCTCGGCTCTGGCGGGGATCGGCGTCGTCGAGATCGAAATTGACGATGTTGGCCGAGTGGATCGGCGAACCCACCGCCGTGACCCCACGCTGAGTGAGGACATCGACGTCGTGAATCCCGTGGGCACTGAGCGCGGTGACCGCCCCGCGAGCCGTGGCCCCGAAACCGATGACAGCGGCCCGCAACCTGCGGCCGTAGTCCCCGGTCGAACCGATCAGCTGCAATGCGTGCAGCACCGAGCAGTACCCGGCCAATTCGTTGTTCTTGTGGAACACATGAAGATTGAACCAGCCGTCCTGCGTCCAGTGGTTCATGGCCTCGAAGGCGATGAGCGTGAGCTTACGATCGACCGCGATCTGGGTGAGTCTTTCGTCCTGCACGCAGTGCGGCCAACCCCAGAGCGTCTGCCCGGTTCGGAGAGATTCGAGGTCCTCGGCCTGTGGCTTCGGTAGCAGAATCACGTCGCAGCGAGCAATGAGTTCGGCACGGGTTCCGATGCCTGCGACCTGCGTAGCCAGGTGCTCGTCGGAAATTCCGAACGGTTCGCCGTAGCCGGATTCGAGGAACATTCGGCCTCGAATGTCGGCGTCGATGCGATCGAAATGAAGAGGATGAATCGGTAGTCGACGCTCATCGGGCTTGCGCGAACGTGAGAGGACTCCGAGAGTGAGCTGATGCACGTGTAACCCTTCGTTACGCGAAGTCAACCACAGTAACGCGAGTCGACCAGCGTTCGCGCTGGTCAGAGGGTGCCCCCGGCAGGATTCGAACCTGCGACCAAGGGATTAGAAGGCCCTTGCTCTATCCCCTGAGCTACGGAGGCTGGCACGCGCGGACAGGCCCGCTCGAGCACGGTTGACGAGTGTACCTTTCCGCCTACGGCGATCACACCGGCATGGGTTGAGGGAGCAGTGCAAGGGGAAGCCTGTGATGTCGTAGACATTCCGGCCTGCACCCGAAGGAGGTTCGATGCACGACATTCTGGACGAGCTGATGCACGCCTGGCAGACCGGCGACACGCTGGCGGTCGCAACGGTCGTGCGGACATTCGACTCCGCGCCGCGTCCTGTGGGTGCGTCGATGATGGTCGGCCAGGACGGTGCGGTCGCCGGTTCGGTGTCCGGCGGCTGCGTCGAGGGTGCCGTCTACGAATCGGCGCAGGACGTGATGCAGTCCGGTGCTCCGATACTCACTCGATACGGGGTGTCGGACGACGACGCATTCGCAGTCGGGCTCACGTGTGGAGGAACGCTGGACGTGTTCGTACAGGCGGTGTCGAAACACACCTTTCCCGAGTTCGGCGACGTCGTGGCGAACGTACGCGGCAACGTCCCGGTTGCAGTGGCCACCGTGATCGCCCATGCCGACGCAACACGGGTCGGTCGGAGAGCAGTTCTGACGGAGTCGGGTATCCGCGGTTCCCTCGGCAGCTCGCGGGCCGACGCCGCCATTGCCGACGACGCGAAAGGGCTACTGGCAGCGGGACGTTCGGCTGTTCTGACGTATGGAACCGACGGCCAGCGCCGCGGTCAGGGAATGCAGGTGTTCGTGTCCAGCCATGCGCCGTCGCCGAGGATGATGGTATTCGGTGCCATCGATTTCGCTGCTGCGGTTGCGCAGCAGGGTGCCTTTCTGGGCTATCGCGTCACCGTCTGCGACGCCCGTTCCGTCTTTGCGACCCCGCAGCGTTTTCCCGCTGCCGAGCAGGTGGTGGTCGCGTGGCCGCACGACTACCTGAACGAACAATGGGCGGCGGGGGAGTTGGACGAGCGGACCGTGGTCTGTGTATTGACTCACGACCCGAAGTTCGATGTGCCACTGCTCGAAGTGGCGTTGCGGATTCCGGCTCTGGCCTTCGTCGGAGCAATGGGCTCGCGCCGGACCCATGACGACCGCACCGCCCGGTTGCGAGCGGCAGGGGTGACCGAGACCGAACTCGCTCGATTGTCGAGCCCGATCGGACTCGACCTGGGTGCACGCACGCCGCAGGAGACCGCGGTGTCCATCGCGGCGGAGATCATCGCCCAGAGATGGGGCGGGAGCGGCACGCCTCTCCGGCAGCAGCACGGACGCATCCACCACGACTCGCTGGACGCCGAGGACGGGGCAAAGTACGACGCTGTGTAGGACTCGCGTTTCGAGTACTGCCGAACACCTCTTACTCTGGTGGTATGGCCACACCGGATCTCGACAAGACCGACCCGTCGCACGCCGGGGACTCCACCGGCGATGTGCGGTCGGACGAGAGCACGGGCAGTGCAGATCCCCGCTCGACAACCACGTCGGTGTTCGTCACTGCCGGCGTCATCGCCGGTGTCGTGGCTGCCCTGATCGTCATGCTGTCCGCGTCGGACGCGTTGGTCCTGCTCGGTATCCCTGATCCCGGGCCGGCCACCACCTACGGACTGCCTGCCCTGCGTGCGATCGGTGAGATCGCAGCGGTCATCGCGGTCGGCTCGTTCCTGCTGGCGGCGTTCCTGGTTCCGCCGCAGAAGAACGGCGTCCTCGACGTGGACGGTTACCGGGCGGTTCGCACCGGCTCGGTGGCATCCATCGTCTGGGCCGTTTGCGCGCTCCTCCTCGTGCCGTTGACGCTGTCCGACACCTCCGGCCAGCCGTTCGCCGAGGCGGTGAAGCCGGCGAATCTGTGGATCGCGCTGGATCAGGTGGAGATCGCCAGTGCATGGCGTTGGACGGCCATCATGGCCGTCGTAGTCGCCATTGCCTCGCGCACGGTTCTGCGGTGGTCCTGGACGCCGGCATTGCTCGTATTCTCGTTGGCCACCCTGCTGCCCATTGCGCTCAGTGGTCATTCCTCGGCGGGCGGATCGCACGACATCGCGACCAACTCGCTGATCCTGCACCTCGGTGCCGCGTCGTTGTGGGCGGGCGGGCTGTTCGCACTGCTTGCACATGTCCGCAGACGCGGCGCGCACACCGACGTCGCTGCTCGGCGGTTCTCCACGATCGCCGGCGTCTGCTTCGTCATCATGGGCATCAGCGGAGTAATCAACGCCCTGGTACGGGTGTCCCTCGCCGACCTGTTCACCACGACGTACGGCGCGTTGATCGTGGGCAAGATCCTCGCGTTGATCGTGCTCGGTGGATTCGGCTGGATGCAGCGTCGTCGCGCACTGCCCGCGTTGATCGCCGATCCCACCGCCCGTGGACCGCTGCTCCGGTTCGCCGGGGCCGAGGTGCTCGTTCTCGCCGCGACCGTCGGCCTGGCCGTCGGACTCGGGCGGACACCTCCGCCCGCCGAGATCGACCCCAACCTGACGCCGACCGAGGCCGCGCTCGGATACGACCTCAGTGGGCCGCCGACGTTCGCGCGCATGGCTTTCGACTGGCGCTTCGACCTGATCTTCGGCACCGCCGCGATCGTGATGGCCGTGGTGTACCTGATCGGGGTCCGTCGGCTGCGACTGCGCGGCGACGCGTGGCCCGTCGGTCGCACCGTCGCCTGGGTTCTGGGCTGCCTGACGCTGCTGATCAGTACGTCGTCGGGCATCGGACGGTATTCCACGGCAGTGTTCAGCGTGCACATGACCGGACACATGATGTTGTCGATGCTCGCGCCGGTTCTGCTCGCGCTCGGCGGCGCACTGACGTTGGCGTTGCGTGTCCTGCCCGCAGCAGGCAAGGACGGCGTCCCGGGGATGCGCGAGTGGTTGCTGATGGGCCTGCACAGTCGACTTTCGCAGTTCGTCACCCACCCGCTCGTCGCGGCGCTGATCTTCGTGGGCGGCTTCTACGTGCTCTACCTCGGCGGGATCTTCGGAGCCGTACTGGACAGTCACGGAGCTCATCTGTTGATGAACCTGCACTTCGTGCTCAGCGGATACCTGTTCTACTGGACCGTCATCGGCGTCGATCCGTCGCCGCGCAAGATTGCCCCGGTCACCAAACTCGCCGTGGTGTTCGGCTCACTGCCGTTCCACGCGTTCTTCGGTGTGGCGCTGATGAGCATGAACACCGTCATGGGTGCCTGGTTCTACCGCACGCTCGGCCTCGACTGGAACTCCGACCTACTGGGGGACCAGAAGCTCGGCGGTGGCATCGCGTGGGCAACCGGTGAGGTGCCTCTGGTGCTGGTCATGCTCGCACTGCTGATCCAGTGGTCCCGCAGCGACGATCGCGACGCCAGGCGCGGTGACAGAGCCGCCGAGCGTGACCACGACGCCGACCTGGCCGCGCACAACGCGATGTTTGCCGAGCTGGCCCGCCGTGATCGGGACGGCAGGCAGTAGCTTCTCGTCAGTCGCTGCCGGCGATCTTGTGCAGAAGCCGGTCGAGTTCGGTGCGTTCGGCCGGCTCGAGGCCGTCGAATATTTCCGCGGACACCTGACGTCGAGCCTCGTCGACGCGGTCGAGCAGGGCGCGGCCGGCGTCGGTCAGCTCGACCAGGACAGCGCGTCGATCACTCGGGTCCGGCGCTCGCGTCACCAGTTCTGCCGCTTCGAGTGAGTCGACGATGTCGGTGGCCGATCGCGCGACGATGCGGAGGTGCTCGGCCAGATCGCGCAATCGGACCGATTCTCGTTCGCGGGCCAAGACGTGCATTGCCCTGCTCTGCGACGGGTTGAGTCCGAACGGTTCCAGCGCAGTCATGTGGCTTCGCCGAATTCTTCGGGCAACGGCCATGAACGAATCGCTCAGGTTGGGCGAGTGTCCGGTGTCCATACGACGGATCATAGCGAGGCTTGCTCGCAACCTCATAGTGAGGTAACCTCTGCATATTACTTCAGCTACTACGGAGGTCTACTTGGAAAGCCGTCCCGAACGCGTTTCACTCGCACCCGACCCAGCGCCCGTCCGACGAGTACTGGCTCTGTTCACGCCCTACCGGCGCAAGATCGCTGTCGTCAGCGCGATCATCGTGGCCAGCGCCATCATCGCGCTCGCCTCACCCTTGCTTCTTCGCGAACTCCTCGATCATGCAATTCCCGACCGCGACGTCACGCTCGTCAGCCTCATTGCGGTCGGCATGATCGCTGTTGCAGTCGCCACCAACACTCTCGGCGTGGTGCAGACCTGGATGTCCAACGGCGTCGGTCAGCAACTCATGCACGATCTGCGCGTGCAGGTCTACTCGCACCTGCAAAGACAGTCCCTAGGATTCTTCGCGCGAACGCGCACCGGTGAGGTGCAATCGCGTATCGCGAACGACATCGGCGGCATGCAATCCGTCGTCACCAACACTGCGACGTCCATCGCGCAGAACGCCACGACGGTCGCTGCGACCGTGGTCGCGCTCTTCCTGCTCGATTGGAAGCTTGCGACGTTCTCGTTGATCATCCTGCCGATCTTCGTGCGAGTGGCGCGCCGTATCGGCGACGAGCGTCGCAGGATCTCGACCGAGCGGCAGAGATTGCTCAGCGATCTGTCCGTCCAGATCGAGGAATCACTCTCCGTCAGTGGAATTCTTCTCGGCAAGACGACCGGCTCCGCCCAGGCCCTGACCGACAAATTCGCCGACCGATCGCACGAGGTGGCCGGGGTAGAACTGGCCGCGATGATGGCCGGCAAGTGGCGGATGGCGACCATTCAGATCAGCTTCGCCGTGATGCCCGCTCTGGTGTACTGGTTCGCCGGTATCACCATCGGGCAGGGGAGCGCGTTGACGATCGGCACCCTGGTCGCGTTCACCGCATTGCAGACCCAATTGTTCCGGCCCACCATGCAATTGCTCAACACCGGCGTCGAAGTTCAGGCATCTCTGGCACTGTTCGGCCGAGTCTTCGAGTATCTCGATCTGCCCATCGATGTCGCCGAACCCGAGCACCCGGTGACGCTCTCGCGAGAGAGCGTGCGCGGCGATGTCGCATTCCGTGGCGTCGACTTCACCTATGCCGCCGCGACTGTCCCTACGTTGTCCAACATCGACCTCGACGTACCGGCCGGGAGTACGCTCGCGCTCGTCGGCGCAACCGGTTCGGGCAAGACCACGCTGGGATATCTCGTTGCCCGCCTGCATGATCCGACAGCCGGCTCGGTGACCATCGACGGTGTCGACTTGCGGCACATGACGTCGGAGAACATTGCCGACCTGGTGGGCGTCGTCTCTCAGGAGACCTACCTGTTCCACGCCACCATCAGGGAGAACCTGCGGTTCGCCGAACCCGACGCCACCGACGACGAGATCGTTGCTGCCGCTCGGACCGCCCAGATTCACGACTTCATCGACGGACTCGACGACGGCTACGACACGATGGTCGGCGAGCGCGGCTACCGATTCTCCGGTGGTGAGAAGCAGCGCATCGCAATCGCCCGAACTGTGTTGCGCAACCCGCCGATTCTGGTTCTCGACGAGGCGACGAGCGCCCTGGACAATCGCACCGAACGTGCAGTGCAGACAGCGCTCGACGGTCTGATGCACGGCCGCACCACCATTCTGATCGCGCATCGCCTGTCCACCGTGCGAGCAGCAGACGCTATCGCGGTACTCGATCACGGCGTCGTCCGCGAGGTCGGGAGCCACGAGGCTCTGCTCGCCGAAGACGGTATGTACGCCCAATTGGTCCGTGCCGCAGACGATGTCGTGGACAGCGTTGCTGCATGAGCAGGGCTGCTGCATGATCAGGGTTGTTGCATGAGCTGGGCTGCCGCGTGAGCGAGCTTCGAACGATCGCCGGCCGGGTTGTGTGCGAGACCGAGGTCAAGAGATCTCGGTTCGTCACCGTGGTGGACAGGGCGAGCACCGAGGCCGACGCTCGCGCGGTCATCGCTGCGGCACGTAAAGCGGATCCGACTGCCGGACATCACTGTTCGGCATTCATCGTCGAATCCTCGGCTGCAGGCATCGTTGTCGTCCACGAAGACTCGACCCACCGCATCGAGCGATCCAACGACGACGGCGAACCGAGCGGCACGGCAGGAACGCCGATGCTCGAGGTGTTGCGCGGTCATGGGCTGACCAACGTGGTCGCGGTGGTCGGCAGATATTTCGGCGGCACCAAGCTCGGTACCGGCGGGTTGGCCCGCGCGTACGGCGGTGCGGTCACCGAGGCACTTGCCCAGGCTCGGTTTCTCACCCGAGAGCGACGCGACGTGCTGACCCTCGAACTCGACCACGCCGAGGTGGGACGCGTCGAATCGGAGCTACGCGGACACGGGGCGTCGGTGCTCGATACCGCCTACGACGCTCGAGCCGTGCTCACCGTCGCCGTCGCAGACGCCGATTCGACTGCAGCGCTGGTGGCTTCGCTCACCGCCGGACGGGTGGTGCCGGCACTCGGTGGGCACGTCTACGTAGAGACCGCCGAGTAGCACACCGGTCCGACACGAGTGGCGTCATGACCAGCCGATCCTGGACGTTCATCCACAGGCTCAGCGGTTGTCCACATTTCGCGAACACGTCCGTCACGGGCGGCTCCGGCGTAGCAGTGTCGATCTCGATCGCAATCACGCGACATTCATCGAGAGGAAGACACCATGTACGAAGCTCAGTGCGCTGTTGTGGGCACCGTCATCACCAATCCCGTCAAACGCTCCACGCCCACCGGCGACGAGGTCCTCAGCTTCCGGATGGCGAGCAACGCCCGCCGGCAGGACCGCAACACCGGTGAATGGACCGACGGCGGCACCCTCTATCTCACGGTCACGTGCTGGCGTCGACTCGTGCGCGGCGTCGGCGCATCGTTGATGAAGGGAGATCCGATCATCGCCTACGGACAGCTGCGCACCAACGAATACACCAATCGCGACGGCGTCGAACGATCCGACCTCGAGATGCGGGCCAGTGCCGTCGGGCCGGATCTTGCGCGCTGCAACGTGGCAATCCACCGGACCAGGACGGTCGCGCCCGAAGTACCTGCTGACGAGGCACTCACCGACGACGAGCGGGGCGCCGCCGAACCACCGGAGGACGAGCCGGATCACGACCGAATCGGTGACGACATCCGCGAGGCGATACCGGCCTGACGGCCCGCCGACATCCGTCGTCCCCGGTGGCTGCAGCCTGCTCGTGACCGCGGACGGCGGATGTGGGCTCGGCGCGGGCTCGGTCGATGGTGTTCCGACGCGCCCGCACCGATAAGCTGGGCGGCATGGCTGAATTCATTTACACCATGAAGAAGGTGCGCAAGGCGCACGGCGACAAAGTCATCCTCGACGACGTGACGATGAGCTTCTACCCGGGAGCGAAGATCGGCGTCGTCGGCCCGAACGGCGCCGGTAAGTCCAGCATCCTCAAGATCATGGCGGGAATCGATCAGCCCGGAAACGGTGAGGCGTTCCTCGCTCCCGGTGCCTCGGTCGGCATCCTCATGCAGGAGCCGATCCTCGACGACACCAAGACCGTTCGCGAGAACGTCGAGGACGGCCTCGGCGAGACGATGGTCCAGCTCAAGCGCTACAACGAGATCGCCGAGCTGATGGCCACCGATTACTCCGACGAGCTCATGGAAGAGATGGGCGAGCTTCAGGAAAAGCTCGACCACGCCGACGCCTGGGAGATCGACTCGCAGCTCGAACAGGCGATGGACGCGCTGCGCTGCCCGCCGCCCGAGTCCCCGGTCACCAACCTCTCCGGCGGTGAGAAGCGCCGCGTGGCCCTGTGCAAGCTGCTGCTCAGCAAGCCCGATCTGCTGCTGCTCGACGAACCGACCAACCACCTCGATGCCGAAAGTGTCCTGTGGCTCGAGCAGCACCTGGCCGCGTACTCCGGTGCCATCCTCGCCGTGACACACGACCGGTACTTCCTCGACCACGTCGCGCAGTGGATCGCCGAGGTGGACCGCGGACACCTGTACCCGTACGAAGGCAACTACTCGACCTACCTGGAAAAGAAGGCCGAGCGCCTCGAGGTGTCGGGCAAGAAGGACCAGAAGCTGCAGAAGCGGCTCAAGGACGAACTCGCCTGGGTTCGCTCCGGCGCGAAGGCCCGCCAGGCCAAGAGCAAGTCTCGTCTCGCTCGCTACGACGAGATGGTGGCAGAGGCCGAGAAGACGAGGAAGCTCGACTTCGACGAGATCCAGATCCCCAACCCGCCGCGCCTCGGCGACGTCGTGGTCGAGGTCAAGAGCCTGGACAAGGGCTTCGACGGCCGCGTGCTGATCAAGGACCTGTCGTTCACGTTGCCTCGCAACGGAATCGTCGGCGTCATCGGACCCAACGGTGTCGGTAAGACGACGTTGTTCAAGACCATCGTCGGGCTCGAGGAGCCGGACGGCGGTGAGGTCAAGATCGGCCAGACCGTCAAGCTCAGCTACGTCGACCAGAACCGCTCGGGCATCGACTCGAAGAAGACGGTCTGGGAAACGGTCTCCGACGGACTGGACTTCATCACCGTGGGCAACTCCGAATTCCCGTCGCGCGCGTACATCAGCTCGTTCGGATTCAAGGGCCACGATCAGCAGAAGCCCGCCGGAGTTCTCTCCGGCGGTGAGCGCAACCGTCTGAACCTGGCAATGACGCTCAAGCAGGGCGGCAACCTGATCCTGCTCGACGAGCCGACCAACGATCTCGACGTCGAAACACTCGGATCGCTCGAGAACGCACTCGAAGAATTCCCCGGTTGTGCCGTGGTCATCTCGCACGACCGGTGGTTCCTGGACCGCACCTGCACCCACATTCTGGCGTGGGAAGGCGGCTTCGGAGACAACGAGGCTGCCTGGTACTGGTACGAGGGCAACTTCGAGGGCTACGAGGCCAACAAGGTCGAGCGGCTCGGTCCCGACGCGGCGCGTCCCCACCGCGTCACGCACCGGAAGCTGACCAGAGACTGACATGTCGGCACAGACCTTCACCTGCACACTTCAGGTGCGGTGGGGTGATTCCGACCGCCTCGGGCACGTCAACAACACCCGGTTCGTCGAGTATCTCCAGGAGGGCCGCGTTCAGTTCCTGAACGCGGTCTTCGGGGGTTCGGGGCGGCGGGGCGCAACGGTGGTCCGCAAGCTCACCACCGATTTTCTGCATCCGATTCTCGACGACTCGGGGCCGCTGACGATCGAACTGTGGATCACGCGCATCGGAACCACCTCGTACGGCGTCCGTCATGTGGTCACCGACCGAAACGGAACGGTGTGCGCGGATGCGGAGGCACTGATGGTGGCCTTCGACCTCGACACGTCCTCGTCCAGGCCGCTGCGCGAACACGAACGAACTGCACTGAGCGAGTACCTCCACAGCGATTCGCAGTGACCGGCGGATCCGCCTGACGCGCTGGTTCCCGAGATCACTGCGGTTGCGGGGTCACCCACACTAGGGTCGAGGGGTCATCGACGACCGGCGATCGGCGGGCGTCGGGAAATCCTCACGAGGGAGTACTCGAAAACAATGTCACGCTCGCTTGACCTGACCGACGACCACTGGGCCGACGGGCTCGACGACAGGCTTCTGACCGAGTTGGCGACATTGCGTACGGAGTATTTCGAGCACACCGACGCCACTGCGCTCGCAGTGTCCGCGCATACCCCGGACATCACCTCCTTTCGGCGGCACGTTCGGCTCGCCGCACAGCGGCTGCCGGGGACGGCGAACGTGGCGGTCCATCGACCGAACGAGTCTGCAACACAGCAGGCAGCGGGAAGCTATCTACAGATCGTCACCGACGACATGCCGTTGCTGGTCGAGTCGATCATGTCGCTGCTCTCGCGTCTCGGCATCGAATACACCGACGTGGTTCATCCCATCCTCTCGGTCGATCGGAACACCGAGGGAGAGCTCCTCGGGCTGAGCTCTGCCGGCATCGCGGAATCCTGGATACACGTGCAGCTGCACCCGTCCACATCCGACGATGCCGTCGCGCAGCTGGAAGAGGAGACCAGTCGAGTACTTGCCGATGTGCGTCAGGTCGTCGGCGACACCGACGAGATGCGTCGTGTGCAGGCTGCGGTGGCCGATCGGTTGGACGGTGTCGCCGCGGCGTCGGGCGACACCGACTCCGAAACAGCTGTCACGCACCGGGATGCGGCTGCCTTGCTGCGGTGGCTGGGCGACGGCCATTACACCCTGCTGGGTTACCGCCGTTACACGATCGACGGTAGCGACGGTGACCGAACCGCGACCGGTGTGGAATCGAGCAGCCTGGGTGTGCTGCGCGATGGCGGGCAGCACGGCGACGGACCCGAACCGGTCGGTGAACGCGACCTGGTGGCCCTGACCCAGGGCCCGAATCCGGCCACGGTTCATCGGGCTGTATACCCCTATTTCGTCAGTGTGATCGACGCCGACGACTCTGCCGAGCATCGGTTCGTCGGCGTCTTCACCGTCACCGCGCTGCACGAGAACGTCCTCGACATTCCGGTGATCGAGCGTCGAGTGCGGTCGGTGATCGCCAGGGCAGGCCACGACCTCGGATCCTTCTCCGGGCAGGCCATGCTCGAGGTGCTGCAGTCGATGCCGCGCTCGGAACTGTTCGCGACCTCTGCCTCGTGGCTGTTCGAAACGGCGAGTGCTGTTCTGGCGCTGGGTCGTCGGCGTAAGGTCAAGTTGTTCGTTCGACCCGATGCGAGCGGGTCCTTCGTCAGTGCGCTGGTGTATCTGCCACGAGATCGCTACACCACTCGGGTTCGGCTCGCGATCCAGGACCGACTGCTCCGGGAGCTCGGTGGTACCTCGCTCGACTACACCGCACGCGTCACCGAATCGGATCTCGCACTGCTGCACGTGACGGTGCGCCGCGCACCGGGCACTGCGTCTCGCCACCTGTCCGCCGACGACATCACCAGGATCGAAGCGGCGTTGACCGAGACCACCAGAACGTGGGAAGACTCGTTGGGGGACGCGGTTTCCCTCGACCGAGCTGTCGACCCGGTGCGAATTCAGCGCTACACCGAGGCATTCCCCGAGGCGTACAAGCAGGACTTCAGTCCGGCCAGAGCCGTCACCGACATCGCCCGCCTGGAAGCGTTGGGCGACGAAGCGATCGACATGCAGCTCTACCGAAACGAACGCTCGGCCGTGGGTAGCTGGCGTTTCTCGCTGTACATCGGCGGCGCGGGCGTATCGCTGTCCCAGGTGCTGCCCATTCTGCAGAGTCTCGGTGTGGAGGTCGACGACGAGCGGCCGTACCCGGTGGTGCGCCCGGACGGAATGTCTTGCTGGATCTACGATTTCGGCCTCTCCGCCTCGCGTGAGATGTTGCGCTCTGCCATCGACGGGGACCTCGACGCCGAGCTGTCCGAGGCAGGCACAGCCGATCGCGAGAGCCGGGTCCAGCATCGATTCACCGACGCATTCGCGGCCGTGTGGAGCGGCGCCGCAGAAGCGGATCGTTTCAACGAACTGGTGATGCGCGCAGGTCTGCACTGGCGGCAGGCCGTGGTGTTACGTGCCTACGCCAAATACCTGCGGCAGGCAGGTTTTCCCTACAGCCAGTTCAACATCGAAGGCGTTCTCCTGGCGCATCCGCGCACCGCTCGGCTGCTCGTCGGACTGTTCGAGGCGCAGTTCGACCCCGAGACCAGTGCCGAGGCGGACGCGCAGGCCATCGGAACTCAGCTAGGCGAGCTGATCGACGAGGTCGTCAGCCTCGATGCCGACCGCATTCTGCGCAGCATGTTCGAGCTCATTCGAGCGACGTTGCGCACCAACCATTTCGTGGTGGGATCCGACGGTGCGCACCGCCCGTACCTCTCGCTCAAGTTCGACCCGCAGTCCATCGCCGAGCTGCCCAAACCGAAGCCCACGTTCGAGATCTTCGTGTACTCCCCGCGCGTCGAGGGAGTGCATCTGAGGTTCGGTGCGGTGGCCCGAGGTGGGTTGCGCTGGTCCGATCGACGGGAGGACTTCCGGACGGAAATTCTCGGTCTCGCAAAAGCTCAGATGGTCAAGAACGCAGTCATCGTGCCCGTCGGGGCCAAGGGCGGATTCGTCGTCAAGCGCCCTCCGGTGACCACAGGTGAAGCCGACCGAGATCGACAGGCGTACGCCGAGGAAGGCAAAGCCTGCTACCGACTCTTCATCGCCGGGTTGCTCGACATCACCGACAATCTCGACCGCGCCACCGGATCGGTATCGGTACCTACCGGGGTGGTGCGCCGCGACGGAGACGACACCTACCTCGTCGTCGCGGCGGACAAGGGCACCGCGACCTTCTCCGACATGGCCAACGGCATCGCCGCCGAGTACGGATTCTGGCTCGGTGACGCCTTCGCATCCGGCGGATCCGCCGGATACGACCACAAAGCCATGGGAATCACCGCGAAGGGTGCGTGGGAGAGCGTCAAGCGACACTTCCGTGAGCTCGGAATCGACACGCAGAGTCAGGATTTCACGGTCGTCGGCGTCGGCGACATGAGCGGTGACGTGTTCGGTAACGGCATGCTGCTGAGCCGCCACATTCGCTTGCTCGCGGCGTTCGACCACCGGCACATCTTTCTCGATCCCGATCCCGATCGAGAGTCGTCGTTCGCCGAGCGGGAGCGCTTGTTCGCCCTGCCGCGGTCGTCGTGGGCGGACTACGACACCTCGCTCATCAGTGCCGGCGGAGGAGTGTGGGAAAGGACCCGTAAATCCGTACCCATCAGCGCCGCAGCACGGTCGGCCCTCGGGTTGGACGACTCCGTCACCGCACTGTCGCCGCCCGAACTGGTGAACGCGATCCTGAAGGCCCCCGCCGATCTGCTGTGGAACGGCGGAATCGGTACCTACATCAAGGCTTCCAGCGAAAGCAACGCCGAGGTCGGCGACAAGGCCAACGACGCGGTGCGGGTCGACGGCGTGGATGTGCGAGCGGCTGTGGTGGGGGAGGGCGGCAACCTCGGCGCCACCGCACTGGGCAGAATCGAGTACGCCGCAGCCGGCGGCAAGATCAACACCGACGCCGTGGACAACTCGGCGGGCGTCGACTGTTCCGATCACGAAGTCAACATCAAGATCCTGCTCGAGACTGCCATCACCAACGGAAACCTGGCTCGCGAAAACCGCGATGAGCTGCTTGCGTCCATGACCGACGAGGTAGGGCGATTGGTGTTGTGGGACAACATCATGCAGAACGAGCTGCTGGGTACGTCCAGATTCGACGCACCCCATCTGGTGACGGTGCACAGCCGGGTGATCGAGGATCTGGAGACGCGTCGAGGGCTCGATCGGGAACTCGAGGCGCTGCCCACCGAGGCCGACCTCCGGCGGCGCAAGCAAGACGGTCGTGGACTGACGTCGCCGGAACTCGCCACGTTGATGGCGCACGTGAAATTGGCATTGGAAGCGGAGCTGCTCGACAGCGAGCTACCCGACAGCGACGTTTTCGCGCCGCGACTACCCAAGTATTTCCCCGAGCCTCTGCGAGAACCGTACGCAGATGCGATCAAGGCGCATCCGCTGCGACGTCAACTCGTGGCGACGACGCTCGCCAACGAGGCAATCGACTGCGGTGGAATCACCTACCCCTATCGCTTGACCGAGGACTCCGGTGCCGCGGGCACCGACGCCATTCGCGCGTTCGCCGCGGCCACCGAAATCTTCGGCCTCGACGACGTGTGGGATTCGATTCGAGCGGCCGACGTACCGACCGCAGTCTCGGCGGAGTTGTTGCTCGAGTCGCGGCGCATGCTGGATCGAGTAGCCCGGTGGCTGTTGGCGAATCGGCCGCAACCGCTGGCGGTCGGGGCCGAGATCAGCCGTTACGCCGGCCAGGTTCGTGCTCTGCAGCCGCAGGTCGCGTCGTGGATCTCCGGTCACCAGGCGGCCGATCTGGACCGGCGGTCGGCGGCTGCGATCGAACGAGGTGCTCCGGCCGAGCTGGCACGTCGGATCTACGGCTTGCTCGACGTCTACTGCCTGCTGGACATCATCGATATCGCCGACATCGTCGACCGGGACGGAGCGGAGGTGGCCGAGCTCTACTTCGCGCTCGACGCGCACATCGGCATCGACTGGTTGCTCACCTCGGTCTCGAAGCTGGCCCGCGGCGATCGGTGGCATTCGTTGGCTCGCTTGGCCCTTCGAGACGATCTGTACGCGTCCCTACGCGGAATCACCAAGGCCGTACTGGCCGCAGGCAAGCCCGACGAGTCGGTGACGGAGAAGATCGCCGAATGGGAATCGACCAATTCGTCGAGGTTGGCCCGCTCGCGTGCGGCACTCACCGAGATCGCCGAGACGGGGACTCTTGACCTGGCGACACTCTCGGTTGCCGCCCGACAGGTGAGAAACATGGTTCCCTGACACCATGGAACTTCCGTTCGATCGAGACGAGGTAGTGACCGCGTGAGTGTGCCCGACGACCATCTGTCCGACAAGCGACCCGCCACCGAGCGGGTGGGCTTTCATGCCGCTGTGGATGTGCGGTGGTCGGATATGGATGTGTATCAACACATCAACCACGCGCGGATGGTGACGTTGCTCGAAGAGGCGCGGATCCCGTGGCTGCTGGTGGACGGCAGGCCGACTGCGAACCTGCGTCACGGTGCCGTCATCGCCGACCTGCACGTGAAGTATCGCGGGCAGCTGCGACACGAGGACGGACCGCTCGACGTCTTCATGTGGATCGACGCGGTCCGCGCGGTGGACTTCGTCGTGGGGTACGAGGTGCGAGCACGCGGGGCATCGCTGGACACGCCGGCAGCGGTGGTGGCGTCGACGCAGATCGCAGCGTTCGACATCGATGCGCAGCGGCTGCGTCGGCTCACCCCCGCCGAGCGCGAGTTCCTGGTGAGTTGGCAGCGTGTATGAGCGCGTTCTGACCGTTCCCGATGCGGTCGAGCGGGAAAACCTCCAGACGTTCTGCAGCAGGGCATTGCGCTTGGACGAGGCCGCTGTCGTTCGACTGCGCACTCGGGTCGGCGGGGGCGTGTCCTGTTGGGCGGCAACCGGTTTCGATGCGCTCGCGGCGCGCGTGATAGCGGGAACCATCGTGCCCGACGACACCAGTGCGGGTGCCGATGTGTTGGTGTCCGCTCTGCAGAACGCGGACGACGGCGTGATCGACCCGGGTTTCTCGATGGACTCCGCGTGGCGTGGCACCCTTCCTCCCGACAGTGGGTTCGAGCATCTCGACGACGTCCCCGCTCGGGTACTCATCGGACTCGCGCAGCGCGGTGCTGCATTGGCGAAGGAACACGGCAGCAGTCACGGGCCGCCGAGCTCGCTGCTCGAACAGCAGGTGTTGCACGTGGCCGGTGACGGCGACGACGTCTCGGTCACCATGCGCACCGTATTCGCTTTGACCGCCATGGGTTTCGTGCCGCACGACGGCAACGATCCGTTGACGATCGACGTCGACCCGGAGAGGATCGCCGCCGCAGAGGTGGTACGAGTACGTGCCACGAAGGTGTGGTTGCGCCTCGATGCCAGGTTCGGGTCGGTGTTCGTTCGCCGTCCAGGACAACAGTTGTCGCTCACCGTCGAACGCTGAGCGTGGCCGGCCGGTTCGGGCGGGCCGGTCGGCCGATTCAGACGAGCCAGGCAGCCGCGTTCGCAGGGAGCATTCCGTTCACCAGCGGAGTGCTGGCCAGCAACACTTCGCCGGGTGGGAGTGGGATCGACTCGTCGGAGGCGTTGAGGGCGCAGATCAAGCCCCCACGGCGGCGAAAGGCCAGACATCCGGGAGGGGCACCGTACCAATCGATTCCGGCACCGGTGAACTCCGGCCGCAGGGTGCGCAATTCGAACGCCGTGCGGTAGAGACTGAGCATCGAATCGACCTCTTCGAGCTGCACCTCGGCGGTCAGCCCCTTCCACTCGGGCGGCATCGGCAACCAGGTGCGATCGGTGGTGGAAAACCCGAACGGCGGGGCATCGCCCTCCCATGGCATGGGCACTCGGCAGCCGTCGCGTCCGCGCTCGGTGTGCCCGGATCGCTTCCATACCGGGTCCTGCAGGGCACTGTCGGGCAGCTGCACGTTCGGTAGCCCGAGCTCGGCACCGTTGTAGACGAAAATCGTTCCGGGAAGGGCCAATTCGACAAGAATCATGGCCCGGGCCCGGTGGTAGCCCAGGTCTCCGTCACCGTATCGGGTGACCTCGCGTTCGACGTCGTGGTTCGACAGTGTCCACGTCGGGGTGCCCCCGACCAGTTCTACGGCTGCGATCGAGTTGGAGATCGCATCGCGGATGGTCTCGGCATCGAACTCGACACTGGCCAAACGGAAGTTGAAACCCAGGTGCAGCTCGTCGGGCCGGATGTATTCGGAGAACCGGACGTTGTCCTGGACCCAGATCTCGCCGACCGTCACCGCGTGGGGGTAGTCGTTCATGACGGCTCTGATGCGGCGGTGCAATTCGTGTACTCGGGGGTTGTTGAACCGGGGATCGTCGTCGTCGTTCTTCATCAGTGCGTTGAACTCGAGGCTCATGTCGGCCAACTCGGCGGGCTTCGCCATGCCGTGGGCGACGTCGAGCCGAAATCCGTCGACGCCTCGGTCCAGCCAGAACCGAAGAGTGCGCGCAAAGTCGTCGAAGACCTCGGGGTTGTCCCAGTTCAGGTCCGGTTGTTCGGGCGCGAAGATATGCAGGTACCACTGACCGGGGGAGCCGTCCTTCTCCTCGACCCGCGTCCAGGCGGGACCGCCGAAGATACTCGGCCAGTTGTTCGGCGGCTGTGAACCGTCGTCGCCGAGTCCGTCCCGGAAGATGTAGCGCGCTCGCTCGGCGCTGCCGCGAGGGGCGTCCAGAGCCGCCTGGAACCATCGGTGTTCGCTGCTGGTGTGATTGGGCACCAGGTCCATCGTGACCTTGATGTCGCGGGCGTGGGCCTCGTCGAGCAATGCGTCGAAGATCTCGAGACTGCCGAACATGGGGTCGATGTCGCGGGGGTCGGAAACGTCGTAGCCGTGATCGGCCATGGGCGACCGCGTGATCGGTCCGATCCAGATGGCATCGATACCGAGCAATTCGAGGTAGCCGAGCTTGTCTCTGATGCCGTCGAGATCACCGATTCCGTCACCGTTCGCATCGGCGAACGACCGGGGATAGATCTGGTAGAAGACGGCGTCCTGCCACCACGACAACTCGGTGCTTTCGATCGGATCGGTCACAACTGGCAATAGTGCCAAACGAATGGGCTGCGAACGATTCGAGGGCGCTGAGGTGCTACCTGCACCCGGTCGAGGCGGACCATCCGAAAGTAAAGGATTGTGCTCATTCACATGACCGACACGTATCCCCACGTTTGGAAAGTGTTGTATGTTCTGCAACGTGAAACGTGTCGCGGCCGGTGCCGCGCCCGACGGTGAGGACGCGACGACACCATGATGACCTCGACCGTTGCTGTGCGGCTGGAAGATATTTCGCTCTCCGACAGTCCCATCGAACCCACGTGGATCCTCGAGGGAAACCCGCGGGCGCGCGTCGCGGAGTGGTCCAGAAGCACCGACGGCACCACGACCACCAATGTGTGGGATTGCACGGCCGGTCGCTTTCGGTGGTACTTCGCAGTCGACGAGATCGTCCACATCATGGACGGGTCGGTCGTGGTGTCCAGCGAGAACCACGCGCCCCGGACTCTGGTCGCCGGCGACGCAGCGTTGTTCCGGGCCGGCACATGGTCGGAGTGGCACGTCGAGAACTACGTGCGCAAGCACGCGATCTTGCGACAGCACCTGCCTGCGCCGCTGAGCTTCGTGCTCGGGGTAGCCGGCTCACTCCGCCGCCGGCTCGGTCGCCTCAAAGGTGGCGCAGCGGGCCCGCGGCGAGGCGCATCGCTGTAGTTCGTGACGCCGTAGTACGTGACGCCGTAGCTCTCAGATTGCCGAGTTCATCATCGAATTGGCCGCCATCTCCATGTAGTCGACGAGTTGCGTCCGGTGCGCAGAATCCAGGACGGCCGGGTCGATCGAGGCAATGGCGATGTGCATGCATCGAAGCCACGCGTCACGTTCGAGCGGCCCGATCCGAAACGGATTGTGACGCATCCGCAATCGCGGATGACCCCGTTCGTCGGAGTACGTACGGGGTCCGCCCCAGTACTGCTCGAGGAACATGCGCATCCGCCGTTCGGCAGGTGCCAGGTCCTCCTCCGGATACAGGGGCCGCACGATGTCGTCCTTGGCCACTTCCTCGTAGAACTTCGCCGTGAGCAATCGGAACGTCTCCGCACCGCCGACCGCGTCGTAGAACGTCTGCTGCGGTTCGGTCATCACACTCTCTCTGTTCGTTCCTCGTCGGCGTCGATCACACTCATTGTCCCTCAGCTGCTGCTCTCGACTGCAATCCCACCCGGACGGCCCAGCGCATAGGGGGCTTTGATACCGGCATCGTCGAACGACTGCAGGATGTCGCGGTGGAGGCGGCGCTGCACAGCCCATTGGCGGCCGGGTCGGGTTTTGATCGTGATCCGAATGGTCACGGTATCGGCGCTGACGGCATTGACGCCGAGCATCTCCGGGGGTTCGAGGATGTCGTTTTCGAAGTCACCGGAGTCCACGACCTCGGTGGTGGTTCTCTCGGCGACGGCGCAGGCCTCGTCGATGTTGGCCGTGTGGGAGACGGGGAGATCGAGGACCGCCACAGCGAACCCTTGGCTCATGTTGCCCACCCGCAGAACTTCGCCGTTGCGGCAGTACCACACGGTGCCGTTGACATCCCTGATCGTGGTGACTCGCAGTCCCACGCTTTCGACCGTCCCGGTCGCCTCACCGAGATCGACGACGTCGCCGACTCCGTACTGATCCTCGAGAAGCATGAAGATTCCGGACAGGAAGTCGCGGACGAGGTTCTGCGCACCGAAACCGAGGGCGACACCGACGATTCCCGCCGATGCGATGAACGGCGCGACGTTCA
Source organism: Rhodococcus sp. 1R11 (assembly GCF_004563845.1). Classification (NCBI taxonomy): domain Bacteria; kingdom Bacillati; phylum Actinomycetota; class Actinomycetes; order Mycobacteriales; family Nocardiaceae; genus Rhodococcus; species Rhodococcus sp. 1R11. The sequence continues at coordinate 146,776 of NZ_SPNG01000002.1, forward strand.
CGCCCACGACGTCGAGCACCGACAATACGAACCAGGTCAGGATCATGACCGACACCGCCGATCGGAGTACCGAACCGATCGTGTTGGCCCGCTGTCTGCGCCGTTCGTTGAGTATCTCGCCCTTCACCGTTCCCGAGGACCGGTCGCGTAACGGCCGGAGAAGCGCAGGTGATCGGCCGGCGTCGTGTCGAGTGAAGCGGTCGATCATGCGGTGCAACACGAGCCTCAGCACGATCGAAAGAATTAGATAACCGAGGATCTGCAACGGACGGTCGACCAGCCAGTCGCGTCCGGTGTCGGTCAGTTCGAATGCTCGGGTGTCGAGCTCTCGCAGCATTGAAAGATCGGATACAGGCGATACGGACAGAAGGGTTGATACAGCCACCCGAAAAGTCTACGGAGACGCAGAAATCTTGCCAGTCGCGCAGCGCATGGCGCTGTCGATCCTCGAACTCCACGATAGGAAACCGAAATGTTCACCGATCGGCAACAGAAAATGCGCAGAAAAAGGCTGTGCGCGGGCGGTGTATTCGTGTTCCACTGTGACTCGTGTTCCACGCAAGCCATGCGCGGGCGCCGACACTCCCTGGAGTAACGCATGAAGAACTCTCAACACCGCCACCGACAACTCCCGCCCACTGAGGGCCGCACCGCGCATGACCAGCGTGAGACGGCCTCGGGGGCTTCTCCGCTGCGCGTGGTGCCGACGGCCCACAACGCCACGGGCGACGACGCCGTACCGGCGTGGGTCAAGCGCCGTGTGCTGCTACTCAATGCAACTTTCGAACCACTGACCGCGCTACCGATGCGCCGGGCGGTGGTTCTTCTCGTTTGCGGCAAGGCCGACGTGATCCACGACGATCCGGAGGGGCCGTTCATCCGGTCGGCCGATTTCTCCGTCCAGGTGCCGTCGGTGATCCGGTTGCGGACGTTCGTCCGAGTTCCTTATCGAGCGCGGGTGCCGATGACGCGCGCGGCACTGATGCATCGCGACAGATTCCGCTGCGCATATTGCGGCAGCAAGGCCGAGACCGTCGATCACGTCGTGCCTCGTAGCCGCGGTGGCGGCCACTCGTGGGAGAACTGCGTGGCGTGCTGCGCCTCGTGCAATCACCGCAAGGCGGACAAGCTGCTCAGCGAGATCGGGTGGACGTTGCGAGCCCAGCTCGTACCGCCGAAGGGTCCGCACTGGCGTTTGCTGGCGACGACCAAGGAGTTGGACCCGAGCTGGTTGGCCTACCTCGGCGAAGGTGCCGCCTGACTGAAGGGCGTCGGGCTCTTTTCTGTCACAACACCTGCCCCGACGTGGTCCGACGGGCAATTGTCGACTAACGTCACACCCCGTGAGCATTTTGGAGACCACGCTGATATTCGGGGTGATTCCGGTTGCGGTGATCGGAATCGTCGGCGCGTTGTCCTACTTGACCGATAAGCAGCCGGGGATGGACGTCGCTCCCTACCGGCTGACGGACGAGTGGACGCGCGAGCCATTGCTGTGGAGCGCTACGGACGAGGTGACTCCGTTCGGGGGCCACGGATCGCACGACGCGGACACAGCCGATTCGATCGGAGGTGCTGCAAGTGGCAAGTGGTGAATTGGTACGTGGCGGTGACGTCCGGGAGGAAGATCTGCCGTTCGGTGCTGCACTGACGGCAAGCGGTCGAGTATCGGTGGCACACGAGTTCGGCACGCCGAGCCCGGAGCATCTCCCGTTCGCGACGCAGGATCTGGTCGCGCTCGACGACGCACTGACCGAGGCCACCCGGCAGACGAAGATTCGTTTCAACATCTACATCGGTGACCTGGGAGCCGATCCGGCTGCAGGGGCGGATTCGGTCTTCCCCGGCACCCCCGATGCGATTCGTTCGGTTCTGATCGCTGTCGACCCCAACCGGCACGCGCTCGAGATCCGGACCGGAAAGCGGGTCTCGAACCGCGCTACCGATCGGGTGGCTCAGCTCGGCGTCACCGCCGCGCTCGGCCCGTTCCGCGACGGCAACCTCATCGACGGTCTCGTGACCTCCGTCCGCGTGATGGCAGCATCCATCCTCGCTCCGTAGCTCGTCGCGCTTCATCCCCGTAGTTCTCGGCCGTCGGTTCCGGCGACGACAAGGGCCGGTTGTATCTCACCTCCGCGGGTGAGACGCAACCGGCCCTCGTCGTGCATGTACCGGTGATCAGCCGGCGTCGAATGCCCGGGCCGCGAGTGCCCGAACGACTCCGGCCCGGCCCTCGATCACCAATCGGCGCAGAGCGGGCGGAAGGTCGCGCTCGAGGAACCTGTCGGCTGCGGCCAACGACTGCTCGCTGATCGACCACGACGGGTACAGGCCGACCACGACGGTCTGTGCGACTTCACTGGATCGACGAGCCCACACGCCGTCGATCGCCTCGAAGTAGCGGTCGACGTACGGCTCGAGCAGTTCGCCTTGGCCGGGGCCTGCGAAACCACCGATGATCGAGCGCGCCGTGATGTTCGGGACCGCGTCGTCGTCGACGACGGTCGTCCATGCCCGCTCCTTCACCTCGGCACTGGGACGCGCTGCTCGTGCAGCGGCAGCCGACCGCGCGCCGGCGGCGGTGTTGTCCTTCTCGGCTTCGGCATCGATGACCGGCGAGTCGATCCCGTCGGCATCGATTGCTCCGGCCGCCGCGAGAGCGGTGACGATGCGCCACCGCAGATCCGTATCGATGTCGAGTCCGGCCAAGGACTGCCCCTGTGCGTCACCGTCCAGGAGTGCGCGCAGTACCTCGACATGGCGCTCGCCGAGTTCGGTACCGGTCAGAGCATTGACGAACGCCAACTGGTGATCCGAGCCCGACTCGGCACCGCGGGCCAGCTCGAGCACCGCGTCGGCGAACTCGGGGACTCCGTGTTCGGCCGCCCACACCGGATCGGCGTAGCTGGTGATGGCCGTCTGCGCTTGGAGCAGAAGACGTTGCACCACACCCACTTCGGTCTCGCTACCGATTCCGCGCTGGACCAGGGCCACGAAGTCGCGTGCCTTCATCTCGGCGGACCGAGTCATCTCCCATGCGGCCGACCAGGCGAGAGTACGGGGGAGCGACTCGGCGATGTCGCCGATCCGATCGACGAGAACACCGAGCGAATCCGGGTCGAGCCGCACTGCGCAATACGTCAGGTCGTCGTCGTTGACCAGCACGAGCTTGCCGCGCGATACACCCACGAGCGCTTCGACATTCGTCGATTCGGCAGCGTCCAGGTCCAGCTCGACGCGGTCGGTACGCACCAACTTGCCGTCGACGTCGTCGTAGATGCCGATCGCGATGCGGTGTACACGATGCTCGCCAGCGCCCGGTGCTGCGCCGGTCTGCGACACTGCGAACCGGGTGAACTTGCCCTCCGAGTCGACGTCGAAATCGGGGCTCAGAGTGTTCAGGCCGGTGGTCCGCAGCCACTGCGCACCCCAATCGGAGAGATCGCGACCGGACGACTTCTCCAGTGCCGCAAGCAGATCCGAGAATGTTGCGTTGGCGAACGCGTGGTCGACGAAGTAGGCCCGCAACCCGGCCAGGAAGTCCTCCTTGCCGACGTACGCAACCAGTTGCTTGAGCACGCTGGCACCCTTGGCGTACGTGATGCCGTCGAAGTTGACTTCCACGGCGGCCAGATCAGGGATGTCCGCGGCGATGGGGTGAGTCGAGGGCAGCTGGTCCTGACGGTAGGCCCAGGCCTTCTCGACGTTGGCGAACGTCGTCCACGCGTTGGTGTACTCGGTCGCCTCGGACTGGCACAACACGGAGGCGAACGTCGCGAACGACTCGTTGAGCCACAGGTCGTCCCACCACGTCATGGTCACCAGATCGCCGAACCACATGTGCGCCATCTCGTGCAGCACGGTCTCGGCGCGTCGCTCGTAGGAGTACCGCGTCACCTTGGACCGGAAGACGTAGTCCTCGAGGAACGTGACGGCCCCGGCATTCTCCATGGCACCGGCGTTGAACTCGGGCACGAACAGCTGGTCGTACTTGCCGAACGCATACGGGGTGCCGAAGTTCTCGTGGTAGAAGCCGAAACCCTGCTTCGTCTCGGTGAACAGTCGCTCGGCGTCCATGTGCTCGGCAAGCGATGCGCGGCAGTAGATTCCGAGAGGGATGGTGCCGTGATCGTCGGTGTACGAATCGGTCCACTCCGCGTAGGGACCGGCAATCAGGGCAACCAGGTACGTGCTCATCAGCGGCGTCGTGTCGAACACGTGCTCACCTGCGGCCGGCTCGGCACCGTGCGCTGCGTTGGAGATGACGGTCCAGCTCTCGGGAGCGGTGACCTTCAGATCGAAGGTGGCCTTGAGGTCCGGTTGATCGAAGCACGCGAACATGCGCTTGGCGTCCGCGGTCTCGAACTGCGAGTACAGGTACACCGAACCGTCCGACGGATCCACGAAACGGTGCAGGCCCTCGCCTGTGTGCGAGTAGACGCAGTCGGCATCGACCACGAGCTCGTTGTGCTCGGCGAGATCGCCGAGTGCCAGGCCCGTGGACTCGTCGTAGTTCGTCGTGTCGAGCGCGGTGCCGTTGAGCGTCGCCGACCGGATGGTGCCGGCGACGATGTCCACGAAAGTCGACGCTCCCGCGGTGGCGGCGAATGTGATGGTGGTGAGCGAGCGGAACGTCTTCTCGCCGGAATTGCCCTGGCCGTCGGTGAGATCGAGAACGATCGCGTACTTCGTTTCCCCGATTATCGCCGAGCGCTCGGAGGCTTGGTCACGCGTCAGGTTGGGAGCAACCACTTCAGTCGACACCTCTTCGTGTAGTTATGGGTAGTGCCGTCCATCCCATCACGTCCGCAGTGTCGCGCGCTGGCTGACGGGTCGCGCGGAATGCCCACGCGGTGGACGGTTGTTACGACATCAAGAGATAGCGACCTCGACTTTCAAGGAGCAGACAGTGGCCGGTTCAGGACAGAAAGACACCGCTGATTTTTGGTTCGACCCGCTGTGCCCATGGTGCTGGATCACCTCACGCTGGATTCTCGAGGTCCAGCAGGTGCGCGACATCGACGTCAATTTCCACGTCATGAGCTTGGCCGTGCTCAACGAGGGCCGCGACCTGCCCGAGGAGTACGCCGCCATGATGAAGAAGGCGTGGGGTCCGGTGCGGGTGGCGATCGCTGCGGCGAAGAGCAACGGCAACGAGATCCTCGCGCCGCTGTACGCCGCCATGGGCACGCGAATTCACAACGAGGGCAACAAGGATTTCGACGTCGTCATCCGAGAGTCCTTGGCCGAACTCGACCTGCCCGCAGAGCTGGCGTCGGCAGCCGAGAGCACCGAGTACGACGAGGACCTGCGCACCAGCCATCACGCGGGTATGGACAAGGTCGGCCCCGATGTGGGCACCCCGACCATTCACGTCAACGGTGTCGCGTTCTTCGGCCCCGTTCTCTCGCGCATCCCGCGCGGCGAGGAAGCAGGCAAGCTGTGGGACGCGTCCGTGATCTTCGCGTCGTACCCACACTTCTTCGAGCTCAAGCGCTCCCGCAACGAGGACCCGCAGTTCGACTGATCGTGTCACCCTCGTGCGTGGAAACTCGTAGCAGGAGCCGGGGTTTCACGCACGAGGGGCCAGCTTCCCGCACGAAGGGGCCAGCTTCACGCACGAAGGGCTAGGCGACGATCCGATCCGAGCCGCTGTCGGTGCCGAACGTCAGATGCTCGCCCAGGTAGAAGCGCCTGGCCGACCACGCCGCTACGGCGGCGTCGAGAAAGTCGTCGACGAGCGGCCCGTTCGGCAGGTCGTCCAGATCGAGATCCCCGGTCCATCGTGTCAGTGCGGCCAACCGTTGACCGACGCCGCGGCCCGTTTTCTTCGACGCGTAGACCGTGGTCGGTGACATCGCCCTGAACGAGCATTCGGGATGCACTTCGACGTACCGTTCCGCATCGAAGTCCGAATCTCGCCACGCCCGAACTGCGGGCAGGATGTGCCACGTCTGCTTGCTGATCGCCTTGCCGGTCTTCGACCGCGAGATCGAGCATGCCTGTTCGTACGACACTGCGTCCAGAACATGCGCGACGGGGGTGTGAAAGATCGAACTGCGCGCAGTTCCCAGGAACCTCTTCGCCTCCAGTTCGCTGACGCGGTAGCCGTCCACGGGTAGCGACAACGGCATGTCGACGCCCACTCGCGCGCAGTCTCGGGTGTGCTCCAAGACTTCGGAGACCGAGGAGCAGGCCGTCCACGTCACTCTCGTGCCGTCGAAGACTGCAACCACCCACGCACCCTTTGCGCCGTCGACACCGGCGAATTTCTCGGCTCGTGAGTTCACCTGTCAGACTCTAGGCATGCGCGTATACCTGGGTGCCGACCACGCCGGCCTCGAGTTCAAGAATCAGATCATCGAACACCTGACGGCAACCGGGCACGAGCCCGTCGACTGCGGTGCCTTCGACTACGACCCCGTCGACGACTACCCGGCCTTCTGCATCGACGCAGCACGTCGCGTCGTCGCCGATCCGGGCAGCCGCGGCCTCGTGCTCGGCGGATCCGGAAACGGCGAGCAGATCGCCGCGAACAAGGTGCCGGGCGCACGCTGCGCCCTCGCGTGGAGCGTCGAGACGGCAAAGTTGGCTCGCGAACACAACGATGCACAGCTCATCGGCATCGGCGGTCGCATGCACACGTTGCCCGAAGCACTGGCCATCGTCGACGCGTTCCTCGGCACCCCGTTCTCGGGCGAGGAGCGCCACCAGCGTCGCATCGACATCCTGTCCGAGTACGAGCGCAGCGGCGAAGCACCCGAGGTTCCGGGAAAGCCCGAGTAAGTGCCCGAAGGGCATACCCTGCACCGACTCGCTCGGTTGCATCAACGTCGGTTCGGCGGGGCACCGGTGGAGGCGAGCAGTCCCCAGGGACGGTTCGTTTCCGGTGCCGCGCTGATCGACGGCCTCGTCCTCGAGAAGGCCGAGGCATGGGGCAAGCACCTGCTGCACCGCTACGAATCCGACCTGATCGTGCACATTCACCTCGGCCTGTACGGAAAGTTCACCGAACACGCAGTGCCACTGGACGATCCGGTGGGTGCGGTGCGTCTGCGCATCGTGGGGGAGAAGTACGGTGCCGACCTGCGCGGCCCGACGGCCTGCGAGATCTACACCGAGCAGCAGGTCGACGCCCTCCTGGCGCGTCTGGGGCCGGACCCGCTCCGCAAGGACGCCGACCCCGACGCCGCCTGGGCACGAATATCCAAGTCACGCACGGCCATCGGCACGTTGCTGATGGATCAGAAGGTGCTCGCCGGCGTCGGCAATGTCTACCGCGCCGAGATCCTCTTCCGGCACGAGATCAACCCGATGCGGCCCGGAAAGGACCTCGACCGAGCCGAGTGGGACGCCATCTGGCTCGATCTCGTGGACCTCATGGCCATCGGTGTCCGACGCGGTCGCATCATCACCATCCGGCCTGAAGACGATCACGGCGACACCTACGGTGCCCGCCGACCGCGTTCGTACGTCTACCGCAGGGAAGGCCTCCCGTGCCGCGTGTGCGGAGCCGAGATCCTGCACTCGACGATGCAGGCGCGAAACCTGTTCTGGTGTCCCGTCTGTCAGGCGACGTAGGGCGGGCGAGCTAGAACCCGCCGAAATCCCCTCCGCCTCCGCCGCCGTCGAAAAAGCCACCGCTGTCTCCGCTGTCGAAGAAGCCGCCGCCGTCACCGCCGTCGTTACCTGCTCCGGCGTCGCCGCCGCTGTAGTCGTCACCGCCGCCCCCGTCGGAACCGTCCGCACCCAGGTCGCCACCCGCTGCGGTCTCGTCCGGAACTCCGGCCATGCCGGAGAACATCGCCGAGAACAGGAACATCGAGCCCATTCCCCATGCGCCGGCGACCAAGGCCGGACGCCACCACGGTTCGGAGTACCAGCCTGCGGGTACCGGTCGGCCCGCCACTCGTCCGCCGGGGTAGTAGTTCGGGGTCCGGTCCGACGGGTCCGGTGAGGCCGCGATCTCTCGTCCCTCGAAGTCGACCTTGCGTTCCTCGGTGACACGGCCTGCTTGCTGTTGGCCGTCGATGCCCTGTACTTCGGGGCCCGGGTCCATGCCCATCGCCAGGCGCGCTGCGCGAATGTAATAAAGCCCTTCCAGCGCGGTCTGCTTGGCCAGCCTCGCCTGTTCGACGGTTGTCGCCTGGTCGATCTGCGAGCCCGCTGCGATATTGCGCTCGGATGCGTCGGCGAGGGCCTGCTTGGATGCGGTGTCGGAGCCGACGAGGTTGTAGACCTGGCCGCCGAGCCGTTCGATCGACTGGCGGGCGTCGGCCTTCGCATCGGCCAGTGCGGTGGCCGCGGCTGTGGCGGAGTTCTTCTTGCTGCGAAGCACCAGCAGTGCCACTACGGCGACGACGATGACGATCAGGACGATTTCCACTTCTGAGCCTTCCATCGGCGATACATGTCCAGTTCGTCCGATTCACTCGAACACTGTCGACGATACGCGGACACGAAAAAGCCCCGCACTCGTCGAGTGCGGGGCTTTCGATGGAGCCGATGACGAGAATCGAACTCGCGTAGCCTGTTTGGAAGACAGGGGCTCTACCATTGAGCTACATCGGCGTGCAAACAACAGTCGTGGGATCGCCAGTTCCGTCGCCTGCGTTTCAAGACTGTACCCAAAGCGGTTGCCGGATTCCAAACCGGCCCGTCGAGCCCGGTCTCACGGAACGTCATGGGTGGGGCGCCCATGAGGGGCTACTATCGGTTGCTGTTCAATGGTGTCCGTACGACGGGGTGTGGCGCAGCTTGGTAGCGCATCCGCTTTGGGAGCGGAGGGTCGCAGGTTCAATTCCTGTCACCCCGACAAATGAGAGCCGCGGGCACGGCTCACCGTGCTCGTGGCGAGCGGAAGACAGCAAGCCAGAACTGCCAGCAAGCAAGAATCACCACAAAGGAGCATGTCCCGTGAAGAGCACCGTCGAGCAGCTGAGCCCGACGCGAGTCCGTATCAACGTTGAGGTGCCCTTCGAGGAGCTCAAGCCTGATTTCGACCGCGCGTACAAGGCTTTGGCTCAGCAGATCCGCCTCCCCGGATTCCGTCCCGGCAAGGCTCCGGCCAAGTTGCTCGAGGCGCGAGTCGGCCGTGGTGCCGTACTCGAGCAGGTCGTCAACGACGCTCTTCCCTCCCGCTACTCCGAGGCCGTGACCAACGAGAAGGTCAAGGTCATCGGCCAGCCCGAGATCGAGATCACCAAGATCGAAGACGGCACCGAGCTCACGTTCACCGCCGAGGTCGACGTGCGTCCCGAGATCGAGCTGCCGGACTACTCGACCATCAGCGTCGTCGTCGATCCGCTCGAGATCAAAGACGAGGCCGTCGACGAGCAGCTGCAGTCGCTGCGTCAGCGTTTCGGCACCCTCACCGGTGTCGATCGCCCGGTGCAGACGGGTGACTTCGTTTCCATCGACCTGTCGGCGACCGTCGACGGCGAGAACGTCGAAGAGGCCACCGCGAGCGGACTGTCCCACGAGGTCGGATCCGGCCAGCTCATCGAGGGCCTCGACGACGCGATCATCGGCGTCTCGGCCGGCGAGTCGAAGGAATTCACCTCCACGCTCGTTGCCGGTGAGTACGCGGGCAAGGAAGCCGTCGTCACGGTCAAGGTCGTCTCCGTCAAGGAGCGCGAACTGCCCGAGGCCGACGACGAGTTCGCCCAGCTCGCCAGCGAGTTCGACACGTTCGACGAGCTGCTCGAAGATCTGAAGACGCGCGTCGAGCGAGTCGCGAAGGTCGAGCAGGCCGGTCAGATCCGCGACAAGGTGCTCGAGACGCTGCTCGAGACCCTCGAGATTCCGGCTCCCGAGGCCGTCGTCAAGGCCGAGGTCGACTCCCAGGTGCACGAGGCCATCCACGGCCTCGATCACAACGAGGAAGCGCTCGCCGAGTTGCTCGAGTCGCAGGGTTCGAGCCGCGAGGAGTTCGACAAGGACGTCAAGGAGGGTGCCGAGAAGTCGGTGCGCACCCAGCTTCTCCTCGACGCCATCGCCGAGGCCGAGAACACTCAGGTCGGCCAGGACGAACTGACCGAGCGGATCATCTTCCAGGCGCAGCGCTACGGCATGCCGCCCGAGCAGTTCATCCAGCAGGTGCAGCAGGCCAACCAGCTCGGTGCCGTGTTCGCCGACGTCAAGCGCGGCAAGGCACTTGCCTCGGTCGTCGAGCGCGTCACTGTGACCGACACCAACGGAGCCAGCGTCGACACCGCCGAGCTGTTCGGCAGCCCTGCCGATGCTCCCGACGAGGTCGAAGCAGCTGATTCTTCCGAGGGCGAACAAGAGAAGTAACGCTCACAGCGAACGACGGCGGTTCCGGGACTCCGGGGCCGCCGTCTTTCGTTAGTGTCTGTGTCAGGAACCAACGATTTGTTATGGAAAAGGCAGGTACCGTGACTGTTCAGAATCCGGCGGCTTCGCACGAGCAGAGTCCCGTCATGACTTCGGCCGCAGCAGGGCTGAATCTCAGCGACTCCGTGTACGAGCGTCTGCTTCAAAACCGCATCATTTTCCTCGGTACCCAGGTCGACGACGACATCGCCAACAAGTTGTGCGCGCAGATCCTGCTCCTGTCGGCCGAGGACCCCACCCGCGACATCTCGCTGTACATCAACTCGCCCGGTGGCTCGGTCACCGCAGGTATGGCGATCTTCGACACCATGGAATTCGCCGAGTGCGACATCGCCACGTACGGGATGGGCTTGGCTGCCTCGATGGGCCAGTTCCTGCTCTCGGCCGGTGCGAAGGGCAAGCGCTACGCCCTGCCGCACGCGCGCATCATGATGCATCAGCCTTCGGCCGGTATCGGCGGCAGCGCTTCCGACATCGCGATCATGGCCGAGCAGTTCGCGCACACCAAGCGTGAGATGGCCGAGCTCATCGCTCAGCACACCGGCCAGACCGTCGAGCAGATCACCGAGGATTCCGACCGTGACCGGTGGTTCACGGCACAGGCGGCCAAGGAATACGGGTTCGTGGATCACGTCGTCAGCCGCGCGCGGCAGGCCGGCGGAGTCGGCGAGTAATTCGGCCGCTACCGGCGACCCTCGATCACTCACATCTTGGAGAAACGATGACAAACCTGTTCGATCCCAACCAGTTGCCGTCCTCGCGGTACATCCTTCCGTCCTTCGTCGAGCACTCGAGCTACGGCGTCAAGGAGTCGAACCCGTACAACAAGCTGTTCGAGGAGCGCATCATCTTCCTCGGCGTCCAGGTCGACGATGCGTCTGCCAACGACGTCATGGCACAGCTGCTGGTGCTCGAGGGCCTCGACCCCGACCGTGACATCACGATGTACATCAACTCGCCCGGTGGCTCGTTCACCTCGCTGATGGCCATCTACGACACGATGCAGTACGTCCGCGCCGACGTGGCAACAGTGTGCCTCGGCCAGGCGGCTTCGGCTGCCGCGGTACTGCTCGCCGCCGGCACCCCCGGCAAGCGCGCGGCTCTGCCGAACGCACGAGTGCTGATCCACCAGCCCTCGAGCGGCGGAATCCAGGGCCAGGTCTCGGACCTCGAGATCCAGGCCGCCGAGATCGAACGCATGCGTCGACTCATGGAGACCACCCTGGGCCGCCACACCGGCAAGGATCCCGACGTGATCCGCAAGGACACCGATCGCGACAAGATCCTCACCGCCGAGCAGGCCAAGGACTACGGCATCATCGACACCGTGTTCGAGTACCGCAAGCTCTCGGCTCAGAAGTAGCACGCAAGTACCACCGGTCGGATCGCATCGCGGTCCGGCAGACGATCGGACGCCGGGCACGAGTGGACAACTCGGCCCGGCTGTCTCGATTCACGCCCCGAATGCCGTAATTGGTGAAAACGGGCGGCGAATCACCGGAAACAACCCGCCCATGTTCGGCGAACACGGGTAGCGTCGCATCCAAGAACTCGGTCGGAGCATCTCGAACTCGGCATGCCATCGATCGAGAAGTAGCCCGCCCTTCCGCGTATGCGGTCGGCCGGGTCGTACGCGGACAAGGAAGTAGGAACCTCCGAATGGCACGCATCGGTGACGGTGGCGATCTGCTGAAGTGCTCGTTCTGCGGCAAGAGCCAAAAGCAGGTCAAGAAGCTCATTGCAGGACCAGGGGTGTACATCTGCGACGAGTGCATCGACCTGTGCAACGAGATCATCGAGGAGGAGTTGGCCGAATCGAGCGAAGTCAAGCTCGACGACCTGCCCAAGCCTTCCGAGATCAAGGACTTTCTCGAGAACTACGTGATCGGCCAGGACGCTGCGAAGCGCACGTTGGCCGTCGCTGTCTACAACCACTACAAGCGCATTCAGGCCGGCGACAAGGCGCGCGATGTGCGCGGCGAATCCGTCGAGCTGGCCAAATCGAACATCTTGATGCTCGGTCCCACCGGGTGCGGCAAGACGTATCTGGCACAGACCCTCGCCAAGATGCTCAACGTGCCGTTCGCGATCGCCGACGCCACCGCACTGACCGAAGCCGGGTACGTGGGTGAGGATGTCGAGAACATCCTGCTCAAGCTCATCCAGGCTGCGGACTACGACGTCAAGCGGGCCGAGACCGGCATCATCTACATCGACGAGGTCGACAAGATCGCTCGCAAGAGCGAGAACCCGTCGATCACCCGCGATGTCTCCGGTGAGGGCGTACAGCAGGCTCTGCTCAAGATCCTGGAAGGTACCCAGGCCAGCGTCCCGCCTCAGGGCGGACGTAAGCATCCGCACCAGGAGTTCATCCAGATCGACACCACCAACGTGCTCTTCATCGTCGCCGGTGCTTTCGCCGGTCTCGAGAAGATCGTGTCCGATCGCGTCGGCAAGCGCGGTCTCGGCTTCGGAGCCGAGGTGCGATCCAAGGCCGAGATCGACACGCAGGATCACTTCGCCGAGGTGATGCCCGAGGATCTGATCAAGTTCGGTTTGATCCCCGAGTTCATCGGTCGTCTCCCGATGATCGCGTCGGTGACCAACCTGGACAAGGAATCACTGGTCACCATCCTGTCCGAACCGAAGAACGCGTTGGTCAAGCAGTACCGTCGACTCTTCGACATGGACGGCGTGGAGCTCGAATTCACGTCCGAGGCACTCGAGGCGATCGCCGATCAGGCGATCCTCCGTGGCACCGGTGCTCGTGGGTTGCGCGCGATCATGGAGGAAGTGCTGCTTCCGGTGATGTACGACATCCCGAGCCGGGACGACGTGGAGAAGGTCGTGGTCACCGCAGAGACGGTCAACGACAACGTCTTGCCGACCATCGTTCCGCGCAAGCCCGAACGCCCGGAGCGACGCGACAAGTCGGCCTGACCAGCTCTGGCACAACACCGAACGAGCCCCGATCATCGAACGTGATGATCGGGGCTCGTTCTGTGTTGTGGAGGTTGTCGGTCGAGGTTGTCAGCCGAGTACCGAGATGTGCGGGTGCAGGTCCGGGTCGACCGCGGCAAACCGCTGCGCCACCAACGGGTCGTGGCCCGGCACGACATGCTCGGGGCTGTCGGCGAGTTCCCTGATCCGGTCGAACGCGCCGAACATGTCCGGCAGGCAGTGCAGAATCGCGAACGGACTGTCGGATTCGATGTTCTCGTAGAAGTGACTCGCATCCGACGCCAGCACCAGGGTCCCGCGTTCGGTGTGCACGCTGACTACCTGCATGCCGGCGGTATGTCCGCCCACCGCATGCACCGAGAGTCCCGGTGCCAGTTCGCGGTCGCCGTCGACGACGTCGAGACGCGGACTCCCCGCGACGTGGTCGATGTCGGACCGCGAGTGCAACCAGCGTTCCTGCCCGACGCGGGTCGCCCACGGACCGTTCCAGTAGTCGAGCTCTTTCTGCTGGACGACGTAGCGGGCCGACGGCAGATCTGCGACGACTCCGGTGTGGTCGTAGTGCAGATGGGTCAGCACACATACGTCGATGTCACCGGGGGAGATTCCCAGCTCACCGATGAGGTCCACGGGGGAGCCGACGTAGTCCAGTCCCTTCATCCGTGACGCCGTCGCCGGTGCGAGACCGGCGTCGACGAGGACGGTATCGGTGTCAGAAAGCACGAGCCACACGTAGTACGCAGTGGGGTGCGGCTCGTGACCGCGCTCGTCCGAATAGTGGAAGTGCGTGCTGCGCAGGGATGTTCGGCTCGCATATCGTACGGCGTACACGCGCCATTCACCGCTGCGGTCGGGTCGCAGTCCGTGGATCATCGCGGGTCAGCGCGATGTCGTACGAGCGGCCGACTCGCGCCGAGTCGTTCGTGTGGATCGTCCGAGCTCGTCGGTGGGCGTGCGGTAGGTCTCCTTGGACGTGGACACGATCGCAACGTTGACGGCGCAGAACACGGCGGTGACGATGGCGACAGGCAACCACGCACCGATCTCGGCCCCGGCGATGGCACCGGCAATGGTGGGTGCGAATCCTGCTATGGCGAAACCGATCTGGGTGCCGAGGGCCGTTCCGGTCAGACGTACCCGAGCCGGGAACATCTCGCCGTAGAACGAGGGCCAGACACCGCCCGTCGCGCTGTGGACGAATCCGAACATGACGATGCCGAAGACGAAGATGAGCGCGTAGTTTCCGACCGAGATGGACCAGAGGTATCCGAACATGAGGATTGCGCAACCGATCGATCCGAAGAGGAACACCGGCTTGCGGCCGACGCGATCGGACAGCGACCCGAAGAACGGGAGTGCGAACAGCGCGACGACGTTGGCGAGTACGCCCACCCACAGCATCGGAGTTCGTTCCAGGCCGACCGTGTTGACTGCGTACGACAGCGCGTACACGGTGAATATCGTGCTGACCGAGGCGATCACGGCGGCAAACATGACCCGGAGTACGGCGGGCCAGTGCTCGGACAGCAGTTCGGTCAGCGGGAGACGCTGCGGCTCGGCGGACGCCACCTCTTCCTCGAAGACAGGGGTCTCGTCGAGCGAGCGCCGGATCAGGAATGCGGCAACAACGACGAATGCGCTGAGGAAGAACGGGATTCGCCAGCCCCAGCTGAGCAACTGGTCCTCGGGGAGCATGGCGACCGGGAGAAAGACTGCGGTGGCAAGGATCTGACCGCCCTGGGTGCCGCTGAGGGTGAAGCTGGTGAAGAACGCCCGTCGGTGGTCGGGTGCGTGCTCGAGGGTCATGGAGTTGGCGCCCGCCTGCTCACCGCCCGCGGAGAAGCCCTGGGCCAGGCGCAGCAGGACCAGGATTATCGGGGCGGCGAGGCCGATGGATTCGTACGAGGGAAGGACGCCGACTCCGAGAGTGGCGACTCCCATCAGCAGGACGGTGGCAACCATGACCTTCTTGCGGCCGTAACGGTCACCGATGTGACCGAGCACCAATGCGCCCAGTGGGCGGGCCAGGTATCCGACCCCGAAAGTCGCCAGGGCCAACAACGTTCCGGTGGCGGGGTTGGAACCGGGAAAGAACACGCGGCCGAAGACCAGCGCAGCGGCGGTGCCGTAGATGAAGAAGTCGTAGTACTCGAGGGCGCTGCCCACCCAGGCCGCGGTTGCGGCTTTGCGCGGGTTGGCTCCGGGGCGCAGGGGCGGGTGACCGGACGTGAGGGGATCCATCGGTGTCGTCTCTTTTCGTGTGACGGGAAGCCGGGCGCACAGTTCGATATCCACGACCTGAGCGGCCGCTAATGTACGAAATAGTTAACTCCGGGCGCTCTTAGATATTGAACGTGATCCATGCCACGTGTCAACCCCCGATGCGATGCGGGTCGCTCGATCTCGGTGTCAGGCGTCGGTGGAGGTGAGGAACGCGATGATCATGTCGCCGAGCATGGAGCGCAGTCGTGTCCGGTGCGCCGGGTCGGTGAGGTCGCGCCCGAACAGTGCCTCGAACGTGTATCGGTTGGACAGCCGGAACACACAGAAGCTGCTGATCGCCATATGGATGTCCAAGGCGTCGACATCGGTTCGGAAGAGCCCGTCTGCCTGCCCGCGCGCAAGAATATCGGCCAATAGCTCGGCGGCAGGATTGCCGAGATTGCTCAGCGCCTCGGAGGTGCCGATATGTTCGCCGCGCAGAATGTTCTCGGTCGATACCAGCCGGATGAAGTCCGGGTTCTGCTCGTGATGGTCGAAAGTGAGCGATGCGATGGCGCGGATCGCCTCGACCGGACCGAGTCCTTCGACGTCCACGGCTCGTTCGCGCTCGCGGATGCGGAGGTAGGACCGCTCCAGAACGGCCTTGTACAGGCCTTCCTTGTCGGTGAAGTAGTAGTAGAGCATCCGCTTGGTCGTTTGTGTTCGCTCGGCGATCTCGTCGATGCGTGCGCCGGCGAAGCCCTTGTCCGCAAACTCCTCCGTGGCCACCTCGAGGATGTTGTGTCGGGTCAGATCGCTGTTGCGTCGACGTTTGACGGCCGGTCCGCTGTCGTCGGAGGTGTCGGTTGTGCGCGGAGCCATGGGTCGACTCTATCGCCGCGAATTGCGGCGAAAGGGTGTGTGCGTGCCGTCACCGTAGTACCGTCGAGCTAACTCACCAATTAGTACATTAAAGCTCGAGGAGATCGACATGCCGAAATCCCTGCTCTGCGGGCTGATCGGGACGGGTATCGGCAAATCGCTCACGCCCGCGATGCACGAGCGAGAGGGTGCCGAGCACGGTCTGACCTACGTCTACCGGATCATCGATCTCGATCGGCGCGGGCTGACCGTGGACGACCTACCGCGTCTGGTGGCCACGGCAGCCGACCTCGGATTTCGCGGCCTCAACATCACCCACCCGTGCAAGCAGCGGGTTCTTCACTGCCTCGACGAGCTCTCGGAGGATGCCGCACGGCTGGGAGCGGTTAACACCGTTGTGTTCTCCGACGGGCGCGCGATCGGTCACAACACCGACTGGTCCGGGTTCGACCGAAACTTCGGCCGTGGCCTACCGGGAGCCGACCTCGGTGATGTCGTGCAACTCGGAGCCGGGGGAGCGGGTGCCGCTGTTGCGTACGCGATGGCACGCCGGGGAGCTGCAAAGCTGACACTCGTCGATGCCGATCCTATTCGGGCGCAGCAGCTCCGAGACTCGCTGGCCTCGATGTTCCCCGACTCCGAGATCTGCTCGACCGGCGTCGATCGACTCGCAGATGTGCTGAGCACGGCGTCAGGTCTGGTCCACGCAACGCCGATCGGAATGCTCGCCCACCCGGGATCTGCTGTGCCGCAGAAACTTCTGCGTCCGCAGATGTGGGTTTCGGAAGTCGTGTACAGGCCCGCAGAGACCGAATTGCTCGCGCAGGCAGCGCAAGCGGGGTGCCGAACCCTCAGCGGCACCGGCATGGCCGTGTTCCAGGCAGCAGACGCCTTCGAGATATTCACCGGCCGAATTGCGAACGCAGATCGAATGATTGCGCACATGGATACCCTCATCGACAGTGAAGATCGCGTCGCTGCCGCCGGGGCCACCGCATGACGGCCATTGCCACGTCGGTGGCCACCGTCTCGCTCAGTGGGTCTCTCGACGAGAAGATGCGCGCCATCGCCGATGCCGGGTTCGACGGTTTCGAGGTGTTCGAGCCGGATCTGATCAGCTCACCGGACCTGCCTGCAGACATTGCGAAGAAGGCTGCAGACCTGGGCCTGACCCTCGATCTCTATCAGCCTTTCCGTGACGCCGACTCCGACGACCCGGACCAGTTCGCTCGCAACCTCGTTCGCGCCGAACGCAAATTCGACGTGATGGAACAGCTCGGATGCGATCTGCTGCTGGTCTGCTCGTCACCGTTGGCCGGAGCAGTGCGCGAGGACGACAGGTTGATCGAACAAATGGCGATTTTCGCCGAGCGAGCCCATCGCCGCGGACTGCGGCTGGCCTACGAAGCGCTTGCCTGGGGTAGCCACGTCAACACCTACCGTCACGCCTGGGACATCGTCCGGCAGGTGGACCACCCGGCGCTGGGAACCTGTCTCGACAGCTTCCACATCCTCTCCCGCGGCGACGACCCGTCCGGCATCCGCGAGATACCCGGCGAGAAGATCTTCTTCCTACAACTGGCCGACGCCCCGCACCTGGTGATGGACGTCCTGCAGTGGAGTCGCCATCACCGATGCTTCCCCGGTCAGGGAAACTTCGATCTGGCAACGTTCGGAGCGGACGTCGTGGCTTCGGGCTACGCGGGCCCGTGGTCGCTCGAAATCTTCAATGACGTCTTCCGGCATTCCGACACCGGCCGAACGGCGTCGGACGCGCACCGTTCGCTGCTCTACCTGCAGGATCAGGTCCGCGGCGTCGATAGCGCCGTGCCGAATCCCGATCTGTTCTCCCCGCCTCCGCCCGGCCCGATCGAGAACATAGTGTCCCTGCGTATCGCCGCGGGCCCCGCCAAGGCCGCTCAGCTGGGCACCACATTGCGTCACCTCGGCTTCGACCTCACCGCCGCGCACAGCGAACACGGACTGTCACTGTTCACCCAGGGCCCTCTCGCAGTCGCGGTCGACACGACCGTCGACACCCTGTGGACGGCACCGGGCGTCCCCGCCCACCTGCCCGCACTGGCCCAGATCGGGGTCCGCAGCGAGCGGCCCGATCTGTGGCTGACCAGAGCCCGCGCTCTGGGCGTCCCCGCCGCGACGGTCACCATGCCGGGCGTCGCCGACGCGACCGACGCGGTGGTGCGGCTCGCGGTCACCGGTGCAACATCGCTCGACCTACGCACCCGAGACAGCGCCGGTGCCTGGCAGTCCGCATTCGACCTGGCTCCCAGAGTGCCTGTGTCGCAGGAGAAGCCTGTGGTCTCGCACGTGGACCACATCGCCCTCGCCGTCCCGGCGGAAAGCTGGGACGGCGTGATGCTACTGCTCCGTTCGGTGTTCGGTATGGTGCCCCGCGACGGTCAGGACGTCGTGGACGCGATCGGACTGGTGCGCAGCCAGGCCCTCACCCTGGCTACCACGAACGGCACAATTCGCCTCTCGCTCAACATGGTTCCCGGTCGCCCGTCCGATGACGACCCACTCCCTGCGGCCCGCCGCGGAGGCGTCGGGCACGTGGCGTTCGGATGCGAGGACATCTACGCCGCGGCCGAGGCGATGACCGAACGCGGTCTCACGCCGTTGTGTATCTCGCCCAACTACTATCGCGACCTGAACGCACGGTTCGGTCTCGGTCCGGACACCCTCGACGCGATGCAGCGACTCGGCATCCTGTACGACGCAGACTCCGCGGGCGGCGAATTCTTCCACTTCTTCACCGGCACCGTGGGCGACGACCTCTTCTTCGAGGTGGTCCAGCGGGTGGGCGGGTACGAGGGCTACGGGGAGACCAACTCGGCTGTGCGCCTCGCCGCGCAACTACAGCAGTGAGTAGTGATCAGGACAGTCGCTCGAACACCGCGGCCAGGCCCTGTCCGCCGCCGATGCACATCGTCTCGAGTCCATAGCGGACCTCTCGGCGGTCCATTTCACGGAGCAGGGTGGCAAGAATTCTGGCGCCGGTGGCCCCGACGGGATGGCCCAGCGAAATACCTGAGCCGTTCGGGTTCAGCCGCGGGTCGTCCGACTCGATACCCCAGGACCGGGTCACGGCCAGCGCCTGGGCGGCGAAGGCTTCGTTGAGTTCGATGACGCCCATGTCGTCGAGAGTGAGACCGAGGCGTCCGAGCGCTTTCTCGCCGGCGGGCACCGGACCGATCCCCATGGTGCGCGGAGCGACTCCGGCAACGCCCCAGCTCGCGAGCCGCGCCAGTGGTCGAAGTCCCAGCGCTGCAGCCTTTTCGGGGGTGGTGACGATAGCGATCGCGGCACCGTCGTTCTGCCCGCTGGCATTTCCTGCGGTGACCGTCGACTCGGGATCGATCGATGTACGGATCGCCTTCAGCTTCGCCAACGACTCCACGGTCGTGTCGGCCCGTGGATGCTCGTCGGTCGAGACCAGAACCGGTTCCGACTTACGTTGGGGGACAGACACACCCACGATCTCTTCTGCGAACACGCCGCTGTTCTGCGCGGCGACCGCACGCCGATGCGACTGCACGGCCAGCGCGTCCTGATCGGCGCGGCTGATGGAGAACTCCTGGCGAAGGTTCTCGGCGGTCTCGATCATGCCGCCGGGTACCGGAAAGTTCTTGCCACCCGCCGTCACTCGGGCCCGCGCAAGTCGGTCGGAGAGGGCGACCGCCTCGGCCTTGACGCCCCACCGCATGCCGGTCGCGTAGAACTCGGTCTGGCTCATACTCTCGACGCCGCCTGCCAGAACCAGGTCGTTGCCGCCGGACTGCACCTGCATGCACGCCTGCAGTACTGCTTGTAAGCCGGAGCCGCATCGCCGGTCGACCTGCATGCCGGGCACATCGATGCCGAGACCGGCGTCGAGGGCGGCGATTCGACCGATGGCCGGTGCATCACCGTTCGGTGACGCCTGGCCCAGGATCACATCGTCGATGTCCGCCCCGGAGATACCCGTCCGCGCAACGAGTTCGGTGATGACCGTGGCAGCGAGGGCCTGCGCGGTAATATCACGGAACTGGCCGCCGAAACGGCCGACGGGGGTACGCAGGGGCTCACAGATCACGGCTTCAGGCATGGGTGTTTCCTCGCTTGTCGTTGGCTCCAGCGCTTACGCGGAGCAGGTCGGTCTCGATGGCGCGGGTGGCGTCGAGCAAAGCCGGGAGTAGTTCGGCGCGCACGGCGTCCGCAGAATGACGTGCAGCTTGAGTCGAGACGTTGGCTGCGGCGACAACCACGCCGGTGCTGTCGCGGATGGGTGCGGCGATCGAACGCAGTCCCTCTTCGAGTTCTTGGTCCACCAGGCAGAAACCGTCGACCCGCACTCGTTCGAGTTCCCGCGCGAGCGAGGCCGCGGTGGTGATGGTCTTGCCCGTCAACGGCGTCAACCGGACTCGCTCCAGGTACGCATCCAGTTCGTCCTTGGGAAGGCCGGCCAACAGCACCCGCCCCATCGAGGTCGCGAACGCCGGAAACCTGGTGCCGATGTTGATGCCGACGGTCATGATGCGGCTGACCGGAACCCGGGCGACGTACACCACATCGTCACCGTCGAGTATCGACACCGAGGACGATTCACGCACTCGTTCGGCGAGCGCCTCGAGATGGGGGCCCGAGACCTCGGGGAGCGAGAGACTCGACAGATAGCTGTACCCCAATTCGAGTACTCGCGGGGTGAGCCAGAACATCGAGCCGTCGGTACGCACGTATCCGAGTTCGACGAGTGTGAGCAGAAACCGCCGGGCGGTGGCGCGGGTCAGGTCGGTCGCTCGGGCCACGTCGGCGAGTGTTCGACGCGGATGTTCGCCGTCGAAGGCCCTGATCACCGCGAGGCCGCGTCCGAGAGACTGGACGTAGTCCGACGACGGCGGCGTGTCCGCGGCACTCACGTCGTTTCGCTCTCGGTGATGGCGGCCTGAGCCAACGCACAAGCGTTGTTGCTGTTCGGTACTCCCGCGTAGACCGCGGTGTGCAAGAACACCTCGGCGAGTTCGTCGGGTTCGACACCGGCCCGCAACGCCGCTCGGATGTGCATATCGAGTTCGTGGTGGTTACCCAGGGCCGTCAGAATGGCCAGAGTCAGCAGTCGGCGGGTGTGGTGGTCGAGTCCGGGACGAGCCCAGACGTCGCCCCATGCGGTTCGGGTGATGAAATCCTGGAACGGGGCCGTGAATTCGGTCCTCGCTGCGATGCTGCGGTCGACGTGGGCATCACCGAGCACGCTGCGTCGCACCGACATGCCGGTGTCGTGGGCCGCCGACCGTCCGGCGGAGTACGCGTCCGCTCCGACGTGAGCGGCTATGGCCGCGTTGACGCGGCCGGCCTGTTCGACATTGGCCAGATGTGCGGCCGGGTCGAGTGTCACGAACGTCGATCCTGCAACGCCATCGGCGATGATGCGCAGATCGTCCGGAGTGGTCGACGGATCCTGTCGTCCCGCGATCACGAGTGTTGGAGCGGCGATCCTGGCAAGATCCGCGCGAGAATCCCACTCGGACAACGCCTCACAGCATGCCGCGTAGCCCTCGTCGGAGGTCTCGGCGATCATGCGTCGATACCGTTCGACGAGATCGCTGTCGCGGGCGGCGAGTTCGGGCGTGAACCACCGGGCGAGTACGGCGTCCGCGAGAGCGGATGTCCCCGAGGCACGGACGGTCGCGGCACGGTCGGTCCACTGAGCGGGTTCACCGAACTTGGCGGACGTGCACAGCAGAGTCAGAGTGCGTACTCGCTCGGGGCGATGAATCGCAATCCATTGAGCGACGGCACCGCCGAGGGAGAGCCCGACCACGTGCACTCTGTCCAGAGCGAGTGAATCAAGCAGAGTCAGAACATCTCCGGCGAGATCGGCCACCGAATAGGGGCCGGGAGGTACCGGTGATCGACCGTGCCCACGTAGATCGACCGTCAGCACGTGGACAGAAGCCGACAATGCGCCCACCTGCGGGTCCCACATCGATCGGTCCGAGCCGAGCGAGCCGATCAGCACGACGGTATCCGCACCGGGGTGCGGCCCCTCGGTGCGGTGGTGAGCCAGAGTGACTGTCATCAGATGTCCTTCGAGTCCGTGGGGCGTTCGGTGTCCGGTGCACACGCAGCGAGGATGTCGTCGACCAGGTCGGGTGCGTGACCCACATAGCCTGCTGGATCCAACATCTCGCGCACCGCGGCCGGCGTCAAGAAGGCGGTGATGGCGGGATCCGTGTCCAGGGGCGCACCTGTTGCGCATCGGTCGGTGACGATGTCGCGGGCGCGCTCGGTGTGCGGTGCCAGCGCTGCAGTGACCCGTTCGGCGAGAAGTGCACCTCCCGTCGCTCGGAGGTTGCGCGCCATGGCATCGGGATGCACATTCAGACCTGTCAGGCTCGTCTCAACACGATGCGCACCGCCGCCGGTGAGGCGTAGCAGATCGGTGACGGTTTCCCATTCGGCGTGCCACGGTCCAGCGGCGCGCTGCTGCTCGTGGTCCATGTTCGCCAGCACCGTCGCAACGGCTCCCGGCACCCGGCGGGCCGCAGCCCGCGCGGTGATGGCGGCGATCGGGTTGCGCTTGTGTGGCATTGCCGACGAACCTCCCGGCGCGTTCTCGGACACCTCGGCCAGTTCGGTGGCGGACATCGACACGATGTCGCCGGCGATCTTCGCAATGGAGCCCGCGGCAATACCCAACGCGCACGCCAGATCTGCGACGGTGATGCGGTCGGTGTGCCAGGGCGCAGTCTGTGGTGCCAGACCGAGGGCGTCCGCGAGCGCGGCGGCAATGGCCGGACCGCGCGGATGTACGGCGGCCATCGTTCCGGCGGCACCTCCGTATTGCACACAGCACGACCGCCGAACCGCAGCGAGATGGTGAAGCGAACGATGCAGCGCCCCAGCCCAATTGGCGGCAACCAGCCCGAAAGTAGTGGGTAACGCCTGCTGGCCGAGGGTGCGCGCGACCATAGGAGTGGTTCGGTGCGCCAGCGCCAGGCCTCGCGCCGCGGTATGTGCATCACCGAGCGACGCCTCGACGACCGTGAGTGCGTCACGTGCGACGAGCATGGACGCGGTGTCCATGACGTCCTGGCTGGTCGCCCCGGGGTGCACGGCAGCAGCAGGAACTCCGCGATCGGACACCGCGTTTCGCAGTACCTTCACCAGTGGTATCACCGGATTCCCACCGGCCGCTGCAGCCGCTCCGAGTTCTGCGATGTCCAGAGATTCACCGAGCTCGGCCGCTACCGCGGTGATGATGTCCGCATGCTTCGCATCGACCACGCCGACCGAGGCCGCGGCCCGCGAGAGGGCTGCCTCGACGTCGAACATCGCCCGAATCCAGCCTCGGTCGCCGACGATCGGTGCGATGACCTCGCTACCGAATGTCGGGTCGAACAGTGCCCCTCTACTGGAAGCCATTGTCCTCTTTCGCCTCGTCGTCGATCAGTTCGGGAGCGTGCATCACAGCGCGAAGAACGGGGTCTCGTCTCCGTCCGGATCGGTGTTCTGTAAGACGATATCGAGGTGGTAGCCGCCGTCCACTGTGGTGGCGACGAGTCGGGCCCGTTTGTCGGCGGGCAAGGCGGACAGCACCGGATCGAGTTCGTTGGCCTCGATCTCCTCCGGGAAGTACATTCGCGTAACGACACGCTCGAGCATTCCGCGGGCAAAGATTCCGACGTCGATATGGGGTGCCTCGACGAGGTCGTTCTCGGCGGGCAACGGCCCCGGCTTGATCGTCGTGATGGTCATCGTTCCCTGTGCATCGGCAAATGCTCGACCGAAGCCGCGGAAACCGTCGACACGTGGTGCCACCGCACCCCGTGGATCGTCCGGATGGTCGAAGCGTCCGTCGGAGTCGGCCTGCCAGGTCTCGATCATGGCGTCGGACACCGGTTGACGAGCCCCGTCCACGAGGGTGAACGTGAGGGTGATCGCCTCGGCGGTGCCGGGAGGCACCACGTCCTGCCCGTCCGGCCACAGCAGACCGATGTGGACGTAGGGCCCTACCGTCTGAGAGGGCGTCTGACCGAACGGTGCGGTGGTGAAATCGGCACCGGTCACCACCGGGTACCGGGGAGCGAACTCGGGGTCAGTCATCGTGGTCGTCCTCCTCGAACGGGGTGGCGTTGCGTCCGCGCAGAACGATGTCGAACCTGAACCCGAGAGCCCAGTTCTGCTGTGTGGCTTCGTAATCGAAGGTACTGATCATGCGAGCACGCGCGTCTTCCGGAGCTGCGTTGTAGATGGGATCCTGGAAGAACATGGGGTCGTCGGGGAAGTACATCTGCGTCACCAACCGCTGGGTGAAGGCGTGACCGAACAGCGAGAAGTGAATGTGGGCAGGCCGCCATGCGTTGTGGTGATTACCCCAGGGGTACGCGCCCGGCTTGATCGTGGTGAACCGGTATCGGCCGTCGGCATCGGTGAGTACTCGGCCCACGCCGTCGAAATGTGGGTCTAGAGGTGCAGGCCAGCGATCACCCGAGTGTCGGTACCGTCCGCCTGCGTTTGCCTGCCACACCTCGACGAGTGTGTTCGGGATCGCTTTGCCGTCGCTGTCGAGCACTCGTCCGTGAACGATGATGCGTTGACCCTGAGCTTCACCACCTCGCGCAAGTGTCAGGTCGGCGTCGGAAGCCGTGACCCGTCCCTCGCCCAGAACCGGACCGGTGATTTCGGTCAATCGTTGGGGGAGGAGCGTCAACGGCTGCGCCGGATGCCGCAGAGCAGTGGTCCGGTACTCGGCGAAGTCGCGTGGTGCATGGACACCCGTCTGGTCCCGGTACTCGGGCGGGAGATGAAGCATCGACAGCTCCTGACAATCGTGGTGATCAAGCGCACTCATCACCGTATACAGGTGTTCGCATGGTGGCAACCTGTTCACATCACGCACATTGTCGGGTACCGTCGCTGGCATGTTGGACAAAGTCGTGGCCAGTGCCACAGAAGCGGTAGCGGACATCCCCGACGGGTCGTCGATCGCAGTGGGCGGGTTCGGGCTGGTGGGAGTGCCGGAGATCCTGATCGCCGCTGTGCTCGAGCAAGGAGCAACGGACCTCGAGACCATCAGCAACAACTGTGGGACCGACGGCTTCGGTCTGGGAGTGCTACTGGCGCACCACCGTATTCGGCGCACGATCAGTTCGTACGTCGGATCGAACAAGGAATTCGCCCGGCAGTACCTCGGTGGTGAACTGGAGGTGGAGCTGACCCCGCAGGGCACCCTCGCCGAGCGGCTGCGAGCCGGCGGTGCCGGCATTCCGGCGTTCTTCACCCCAGCGGGCGTGGGGACGCAGGTGGCCGACGGCGGTTTGCCGCTGCGCTACGACGGCAGCGGCGGCATCGCCGTGGCGAGTCCGCCCAAGGAGACCCGGAACTTCGACGGGATCACCTACGTGATGGAGCGCGGCATCGTCGCCGACTACGCCCTGGTCCACGCCTGGAAGGGCGACAGGCACGGCAACCTGGTGTTCCACGCCAGCGCACGAAACTTCAATCCACCCGCCGCCGCATCGGGTCGGATCACCGTGGCGCAGGTCGAGCACCTGGTCGAGCCGGGGGAGATCGGTCCGGACGAGGTGCACACCCCGGGCATCCATGTGCAGCGGGTCGTGCACGTCGGCCCGGTCGAGGTCGGCATCGAGCAGAGGACGGTACGAGCATGAGCGAAAAGATGACCCGCGAACAGATGGCCGCTCGGGTGGCGCAGGAGCTCGGCGACGGGCAGTACGTCAACCTCGGAATCGGCATGCCGACACTGGTGCCCAACTACATTCCGACCGACGTCTCGGTGATTCTCCATTCCGAGAACGGCGTGCTCGGAGTCGGCCCCTATCCCACCGAGGACGAACTCGATCCCGAGATCATCAACGCGGGCAAGGAAACCATCACCGTGTTGCCCGGCTCGTCCTACTTCGACTCGTCGCAGTCGTTCGGAATGATCCGCGGCGGCCAGGTCGACGTCGCCGTGCTCGGTGCGATGCAGGTCAGCGCCACCGGGGACCTCGCGAACTGGATGATCCCCGGGCACATGGTCAAGGGAATGGGCGGTGCCATGGATCTGGTGCACGGCGCGCGCCGCGTGATCGTCATGATGGAGCACGTCTCCCGCAAGGGTGAACCGAAGATTTTGCAGTCCTGCACTCTGCCACTGACCGGGAAAGGCTGCGTGCACAGAATCATCTCGGACATGGCGGTACTGGATGTCACCGTCGACGGACTGCGGCTCGTGGAGACCGCGCCGGGAATCTCGGTCGACGAGGTCCGGAACGCCACCGCGGCCGACCTACTCGTCGACGCTGCTCTCTGACATCAGGACGCGGTCGGCACGGGAGTAGATGTTCATCGACCGGCCGCGGAGAAAGCCGATCACCGTCAGTCCTGATTCGGTCGCGAGATCGACCGCGAGAGACGACGGTGCGGACACCGCAGCAAGTATCGGAATTCCGGCCATCACCGCCTTCTGTGCCAGCTCGAACGAGGCACGGCCACTGACCATCAATATCGTGCCGCGAAGCGGAACTCGATCCTGCTCGGTGGCCCAGCCGACGACTTTGTCCACCGCGTTGTGGCGCCCGACGTCCTCGCGGAGGACGAGCATGTCGCCGTCCGCAGTGAACAGCGCCGCAGCGTGCAAGCCGCCCGTGGTGTCGAAGACCTTCTGCGCTGCGCGCAGGGTGTCCGGTAACCCGGCGAGGGTATCGGACGTCACCACGACGTCGTCGTCGGCAGGAGAATGCTTGGTGCGCAGCCGAATTGCGTCGAGCGATCCCTTGCCGCAGACACCGCACGACGAGGTCGTGTAGAAATTGCGTTCCACCCCGGTCTCGGGGGCTGCCACGCCCGGTGCCAGCGTGACGTCCAGGACGTTGTACGTGTTCGCGCCCTCGTCGTCGACGCCGTCGCAGTACCGCGCCGCCGCGATATCGGCACGCGACGCGATGACGCCTTCTGTCAGCAGAAAACCGTGGGCCAGCTCGACGTCGTGGCCCGGCGTACGCATCGTGACGGCAAGGGCTCTGCCGTCGACGCGCAGTTCCATCGGCTCCTCCACCACCAAGGTGTCGGGGCGGTCGACTCGGTGATCTCCGCGTAGTCGGACGACGGGTCTGCGAGCGGTGATCCGGCCCATCAGTGCCGA
This sequence comes from Rhodococcus sp. 1R11, assembly GCF_004563845.1. NCBI lineage: Bacteria > Bacillati > Actinomycetota > Actinomycetes > Mycobacteriales > Nocardiaceae > Rhodococcus > Rhodococcus sp. 1R11. The sequence continues at coordinate 174,326 of NZ_SPNG01000002.1, forward strand.
CTCGATACGCGGCGGCGTCGAAAGCTCATACCTCGATTGTGGACCCTCGTGTCATCGGTCCGACGACTCGGTTGCCATTGCCCGCACGAGCGATACCAATCTGGGGTGTTCGGCGAGGTCGTCGACCAGTACTGCCGAGCCGTCGGAGTCGGCGAGCGGGACCTTCCAGTTGCCGTACTGGTTCTCGTCCGTACCTGGTTGATTCTGAATGCGATGCTCACCGACCGCGTCGACGAGAGCGACGCCGATCAGCAGTGACGGGCTGCGCTGGACCAACCGGTGCAACGCCTCGACGGTCTCGTGGTTGTCGGCATCGGCGGCGAGTAATCCGCGGGTGCGGGCCAGGTCCAGAACCGCCTCTCGCGCACGGGAATCCACTTCCTTTTCCGCATCGATGTCGCGCTCGAGCAGGCCGAGTCGGGACCGCAGTTCGATGTGCTCGCCCTCGAGGTACCCAGCGGTGGGAGGCAGATCGTGCGTCGTCACCGACGTCAGGCACAGAGTCCGGTAGTCCTCGGGCGGGATGGGTCCGGAATCATCGGCCTCGAACCAGAGGATGGAGGTGCCGAAGATTCCGCGCTCGGTGAGGTATTCCTGCACCATGGGCTCGAACACCCCGAGGTCCTCGCCGACCACCACCGCACCCGCGCGCTCGGCTTCGAGGGCGAGGATGCCGATCAGCGCCTCGTGGTCGTATTCGACATACGTTCCGCCGCCGGCGTTCTCGGCCTCCTGCGGAATCCACCACAACCGGAACAAGCCCAGGATGTGGTCGACGCGGATGCCTCCGGCGTGACGCAGAATCGTGCGCAGCATGTCTCTGTACGGGACGTAGGCCATCTCGCGCAGTCGGTCCGGATCCCAGGGTGGTTGATTCCAGTTCTGGCCCTGCTGGTTGAAGTTGTCCGGCGGCGCTCCCACGGTGACGCCGGACACCAGCACGTCGCCGAGCGTCCACGCATCGGCCCCGCCGCGGGCGACTCCCACCGCGAGGTCGTGCATGACACCGATATCCATCCCGGCGTCGAGCGCGGCTCGCTGGGCGGCGGCCAATTGCTCGTCACAGATCCACTGCAGCCACATGTGAAAGTCGATGCGCCCGGCCAGCTTCGCGCGTTGTTCGAGGACGAAATCGGTGCGCGGGTGCGCTGCGCGATCGGTCCATGCGGGATCCTTCGGGCCGAACTTTTCCGCCAGCGCGCTCCACACCGCAAAATCCCTCAGGCCGGTGCCCTCGCGGTCGACGAACGCCCGGAATGCGGACTCGCGGGCCGGACTGCGCTCGACCTTGTGGACGCGTTCGAGGGCGCGGAGCTTGGCCTTGAACGTTGCGTCCCGGTTCAGCTTCTTGGTGCGAACGTTCGTCTTGTCGAATCGAGCTGCGGCGTCCTGGATCTTGCCGAACTGCTTGGGCGAGAGCAGCGCCGTCTCTCGAATGTTCTCGACTCGGATGTACAACGGGTTGAAGAAGCGTCGCGTGGTCGGTAGATACGGAGAGGCCTCCACGGGCGTCGTCGGCCGGTCGGCGTGCAGCGGATTGACCAGCAGATAATCGAATCCATGCACGCGGCCGGCGATGTCGACCATGTCCTCGAGGTCGGCGAGATCACCGATGCCCCACGAACGCGTCGAGCGCACCGAATACAGCTGTGCCAGCAGACCCGTACGTTGCCTGTCGGCAAGTTCGGCGTTGGGCGACAACGACTTCGGTGTGACCACGACGACCGTGTCCGAGGTTCGGACGGTGTTGTCCTCACCGATCGTCGTCGCGGTGAGGCTGTGCCATCCGAGCGGGGCATCGCCGGGCACCACGAACGTGGCACGTCCGATCAGCCGTCCGTCCACCTCGCGTGGATCGACCCAGACGTCGGCCTGCGGTACCTCGATGGCGTCGCCGTCCTCGGACACCATCGACACCTCCACCGGATTGCCGTGTGGCACATGCACCCACACGATCGCATCGGTGCCCTGGGTCGTGACGACCACGGGAGGAAGCAGGCGACGCCACGGCGCGTTCTCGATGTCCTCCAGTGCCCGATCCACATCCTCGGTGGAATCTGTTGTGTAACCGCGCGCAGCCAATACCTGCTGCAAGGTCGCGTCGCTCACGTCGTGTCGGGTGTCGTCCCAGCCTCGGTACGACGTCGCCGTACCGAGCCGCCGGGCAAGAGTGCGAAGGGCCTGCGAGTAATTCTCATCCGAATGTGCCACGGTGTCGATCGTGCCAGTTCGATACGCGCACGTCACCCGCACCGGTCGGTCGTTCATCTCGGGTTCGTTCCGCGGTGCGTTCGGGAGGCGACACTCGCGTACTGCGAGGGTTGAAAGCAACTCCGCTGGGTAGTCTTGCTCGGCACACGAGAAAAGAACTGCTTGGCGACGATGGGAAGTGCGGATGGCTGGGGTCAGCAAGATCGAAGAACTGGAGCGAGATTCCGGTGCACCGGTCGAGCTGAGGGTGCGCGCCGAAGCCGACCAATTGCCGGTGGTCCGGGCCGTCGCGGAGACTCTCGTGGTGCTCAGTGACTTCACTCTCGACGACATCGCCGACGTGAAACTCGTCGTCGACGAGGTGTGCTCCCAGCTCATCAAAGGTTCGGTTGCCGACGCCGAACTCTCGTGCAGGTTCTCCGTCAACGATGCCGGGATCCGAATTGTCGTGACGTCCACGCTGACTCCGACGTCGGTCCCGAAGCAGGACAGCTTCGGCTGGCACGTACTGCAGACTCTCGCAGACTCCATCGAACTCCGCGCCGACGACGCGATCGACGACGTTGCCGGCCGCATCGTCGCGATCGACGTGGTCAAGCGGAGGAGCAAGGTCTAGTGCCGGTGCCGCAGGAACGAAGCACACGGCGAGAGTCCGATGATTACAGCGACGTGGTCGCGCTGATCCAGCAGATGCAGGCGCTGGACGAGAATTCACCGCAGCGTTCCGTGCTGCGTGACCGCATCATCACGCGCTGCCTCCCTCTGGCCGAACACATCGCGCGCCGTTTCGGTGGGCGCGGTGAAGCGCACGAGGACCTCTTGCAGGTGTCCAGGCTTGGGCTGGTCAATGCAGTCGACCGGTTCGATATCGAACGGGGGTCGGACTTCGTCTCGTTCGCCGTCCCCACCATCATGGGCGAAGCCCGTCGCTACTTCCGCGACGCCGGCTGGTCGGTACGAGTGCCGCGACGCATGAAAGAGCTGAACTCGATGATCTCGCAGGCGGTGGGATCGTTGTCGCAGAAGCTCGGCCGCGCCCCGACCGCGAGCGAAATCGCCGCCGAACTCGGAATCGACGTCAAGGAAGCATCGCAGGCACTGCTTGCCCGCAGCGCGTATCAGACCGTGTCGGTCGATTCGGTGGTCAGCGAGGATCGCCTCCCGTTGATGGACACGCTCGGTGCCGACGACCCGGAACTCGAGAAGATGGAAAGCTACCTCGCCGTGCGTCCGGCACTGGAGAAGCTGCCCGAGCGCGAGCGTCGCATCGTGGTGCTCCGGTTCTTCGGATCGATGACTCAGACGCAGATCGCCGAGAAGGTCGGAATTTCGCAAATGCACGTGTCGCGAATTCTGGCGCGCACGCTCGCTCAGTTGCGTGAGGATCTCGGCGAGGACTGAAGCGGGCACAGCCGACGCGGAACGATCTGTTGCCACTACTGTCGTTCGCATGAGTGTCTACGACAACATCGACGAGTACATCGCGGCCCGACGTGTCACGGGGTTGGCGGTGGATCGGAGTGGTTCTCGTGCGGTCGTTGTCGTTGCTGCTCTGAGTGATTCGCGTACCGAGTACCGAACGTCGCTGTGGGAGATCGACGTGGACGGACGTTCTCCGGCGCGGCGAATCACCCACGGCGAGCTGGGCGAGAGCGCGCCGGTGTTCACCGCGTCCGGGGATCTGATGTTCTCGCGCCGCTCCAGCGACGAGGATCCGGCACAGTTGTGGATACTGCCCGCCGCCGGCGGTGAGGGCCACGTAGTCGAGACCCGGTCGGCGGGAATCGGTGACGTGCGATCGGCTCGGTCCGTCGATCGGTTCGCCGGCTTTTCGCCGGTGTTCGGCTCGTCCACGACAGACGAGGACGACGACGGCCTGCGTACCGAGCGCAAAACGAACAAGGTGGATGCGATTCTGCACACCGGTGTGCCGGTGCGTTTCTGGGATCACGATCTCGGTCCCGCAACCCCGCATCTGTTCGCAGGCGAGACGGAAGCCGACCTCGAGTCGGTACCACTGCGTGATCTGACGCGTGATGCGGCCGGCGCTCTTCGGGAAGCGGCCTTCGACATCAGCGCCGATGGCACTTTCGTCGTCTCCACGTGGTCGGTGCCCGGCCCGCTGGCAACCGTCCGCACGATACTGGTGCGCATCGACACCGAGTCCGGAGAACGGACCACGATCGTCGACGACGCGGATGCCGACCTGGGTGCACCGGCCATCTCGCCCGACGGCCGCGCCGTCGTGTTCGTCCGTGAATCGATCTCGACTCCCGAACGAGCTCCACGAATGACGTTGCAGCAGTACGAGTTCGGTACGGACTCCGTCACCGATCTCGCACCGGGCTGGGATCGATGGCCGATCGGTCCGGTCTGGCTGCCGGACGGGTCGGGTGTGTTGGTCACCGCGGACGACGACGGCCGGTCACCGATCTTCGTGATCGAGGCGGGTGCGGAGCCGCGTCGTCTGACGCATACCGACGACGCGTACACGCACGTCCACGTGTCTTCGGACGGCACCCGAGTATTCGCTGTGGCCGCGTCGTATTCGGCCGCCCCGCACCCGGTCTCGATCGACCTGTCCGACGGCACCGTGGTCGACCTCGACGCCGGAATCGACAACGGCCCGCTGCCCGGCACGTTGACCGAGATCGAGACCGTCGTCGAGGACGGCAGTCGAGTCCGAGGATGGCTGGCGCTGCCGCACGGTGTGTCGGACGATTCGCCCGCGCCGCTGCTGCTGTGGGTGCACGGTGGCCCGCTGGGTTCGTGGAACACGTGGTCCTGGCGGTGGAACCCATGGCTGATGGTGGCGCGAGGGTACGCGGTGCTGCTCCCGGATCCGGCGTTGTCCACCGGCTACGGTCAGGACTTCGTGCAGCGTGGTTGGGGCGCGTGGGGCAGTGCCCCGTTCACCGATCTGATGGCGTTGACCGATGTCGCGATCGCCCGAACCGACATCGACGACACGCGCACCGCCGCGATGGGTGGATCGTTCGGCGGGTACATGGCCAACTGGATCGCCGGGCACACCGACCGATTCGCCGCCATCGTCACCCATGCGAGTCTGTGGGCGATGGATCAGTTCGGCCCGACGACCGACGCACCGTGGTACTGGGCGCGAGAGATGTCGCCCGAGATGGCGGTGGAGAACTCTCCGCACCTGTTCGTCGCGGACATCTCGACGCCGATGCTGGTCATCCACGGTGACAAGGACTATCGCGTGCCGATCGGCGAGGGCCTGCGGTTGTGGTACGAACTGCTCAGCGAATCGGGATTGCCCGCCGACGATGACGGCAACACCGAGCACCGGTTCCTCTACTTCCCCGGCGAGAACCACTGGATTCTGACGCCTCAGCACGCCAAGGTCTGGTACGAGGTGGTACTGGCATTTCTGGCGGGCCACGTCCTGGGTGAGAGCGCGTCGATGCCGCGAATACTGGGCCACTAGAATCGACCGGTGACCAGTTCAGCGCCAGAGACCCCAGACAACCCAGCCGACCGTTTGCCCAAGAGCTGGGACCCCAGCGAGGTAGAGGCCGAGCTGTACCGGGGTTGGGTGGATGCCGGTTACTTCGAGGCCGACGCCACCAGCGACAAGCCGCCGTACTCCATCGTGCTGCCGCCGCCCAACGTCACGGGCAGTCTGCACATGGGCCACGCTCTCGACCACACGTTGATGGACGCGTTGAGCAGGCGCAAGCGCATGCTCGGGTACGAGGTGCTGTGGCTGCCGGGAATGGACCACGCGGGCATCGCCACGCAGTCGGTGGTGGAGAAGCAGCTCGCCGCCGACGGAAAGACCAAGGAAGAGTTCGGTCGCGAACTGTTCATCGACAAGGTCTGGGACTGGAAGCGTGAGTCGGGCGGCACCATCGGCGGCCAGATGCGTCGTATCGGCGACGGTGTCGACTGGAGCCGTGAGCGATTCACGATGGACGACGGCCTGTCCGAGGCCGTACAGACCATGTTCAAGCGCATGTTCGACGACGGTCTGATCTACCGCGCCGAGCGGCTGGTCAACTGGTCGCCGGTGCTGCAGACGGCAATCTCCGACATCGAGGTGAAGTTCGAGGACGTCGAGGGCGAACTCGTCTCGCTTCGATACGGGTCGCTGGACGACTCCGAACCGCACGTCATCGTGGCCACCACTCGAGTGGAGACGATGCTCGGCGACACTGCTGTGGCGGTGCATCCCGACGACGAGCGTTACCGGGCTCTGGTGGGCACCACCCTCGAGCATCCGTTCACCGGACGACGGATTCCGATCATCGCCGACGACTACGTCGATCCCGAATTCGGTACCGGCGCAGTGAAAATCACTCCGGCGCACGATCCCAACGACTTCGAGATGGGCGTTCGGCATTCACTGCCGATGCCGTCGATCATGGACAAGGCCGGCCGGATCGCCGATACCGGAACGCAGTTCGACGGTATGGACCGGTTCGAGGCGCGGGTCAAGGTCCGTGAGGCGCTGGCCGAGCAGGGTCGAGTGGTCGCCGAGAAGCGCCCGTACCTGCACAGCGTCGGACATTCCGAGCGCAGCGGTGAGCCGATCGAGCCGCGTCTGTCGCTGCAGTGGTGGGTCAAGGTCGACACCCTGGCAAAGGCGGCCGGTGACGCAGTCCGCGACGGCGACACCGTCATTCATCCCAAGAGTCAAGAGCCGCGCTGGTTCGCCTGGGTCGACAACATGCACGATTGGTGCATCTCGCGTCAGCTGTGGTGGGGCCACCGAATTCCGATCTGGTACGGCCCCGACGGCGAGACGGTGTGCCTGGGACCGGGGGAGACCCCACCGGAGGGGTGGGAGCAGGACCCCGACGTCCTCGACACCTGGTTCTCGTCCGGCCTGTGGCCCTTCTCGACGATGGGCTGGCCGGAGGCCACTCCCGAACTGGAGAAGTTCTATCCGACCGGTGTACTCGTCACCGGTTACGACATTCTGTTCTTCTGGGTCGCCCGGATGATGATGTTCGGCACCTACGTCGGAGCCGACGACGCCATCACCGCAGGCAAGCAGGGTCCGCAGGTTCCGTTCCGAGATGTCTTCCTGCACGGACTGATTCGCGATCAGTTCGGCAAGAAGATGTCCAAGTCTCGGGGCAACGGCATCGATCCACTCGACTGGGTCGACCGATTCGGCGCGGATGCACTGCGGTTCACGCTGGCCCGCGGCGCCAACCCGGGTGCCGACATGTCCGTCGGCGAGGACCACGCGCAATCCTCGCGCAACTTCGCCAACAAACTGTTCAACGCCACCAAGTTCGCACTGATGAACGGCGCTGCGCCGGCCGAGCTCCCGTCGCGCACCGCACTCACCGACGCCGACCGTTGGATCCTCGACCGGCTCGATCAGGTTCGAGCAGAAGTGGATTCGGCGTTCGATCGTTACGAGTTCAGCAAGGCGTGCGAGGCGCTGTACCACTTCACGTGGGACGAGGTGTGCGACTGGTACCTCGAAATCGCGAAGGTGCAATTTGCCGACGAGGGCATCGCCGACTCCACCCGTGGGGTTCTCGGGAACGTGCTCGACGCGGTGCTGCGCCTGCTGCACCCGGTGGTCCCGTTCGTGACCGAGACCCTGTGGAAGGTGCTGACCGGGGGAGAGTCCCTGGTGGTCGCCGCCTGGCCGACCCCTGCCGCCGATCCAGCGGACCCTGTTGCCGCGCAACGCATCGACGACATGCAGCGCCTCATCACCGAAATTCGCCGGTTCCGCAGCGACCAGGGGCTCAAGCCCTCGCAGAAGGTCGCCGCTCGGATCGTGGGAGTGGGCGACGCAGACCTGGAGGGCCAGATCTCGGCGGTGACCTCGCTGGCCCGGTTGACCGAGCCGGGCGAGGACTTCGCGGCGACGGCATCGGTGGAGGTCCGTACGAGCAAGGCCACCGTCCTCGTCGAACTCGACACTTCGGGCACAGTCGATCTGGTCGCCGAACGTGCGCGACTGGTGAAGGATCTCGCCGCTGCCGAGAAGGAATTGGCCCAGACGACCGGCAAACTGGGCAACGAGGCATTCGTGGCCAAGGCGCCGGATGCGGTGGTGGACAAGATCAGAACTCGTCAGACGATCGCTCGCGAAGAGATCGCGCGCATCGGCGCACGCCTCGAAACGATGGGAAGCTGAGTGACCGAGCCTGACGACGCCCTGCCGTCACCACCGCCGACCCCGGTCGACCTGGCCGAGCTCGCACTCGTCGAGGCCGAGCTCGACAAGCGTTGGCCCGAAACGAAGATCGAGCCGTCGACCGCCCGCATCTCGGCGCTGATGGACCTGCTGGGATCGCCGCAGAAAGCGTATCCGTCCATTCACGTGGCCGGAACCAACGGCAAGACGTCCGTCACCCGCATGATCGATGCGTTGCTCACCGCCTTCCATCGGCGTACCGGCCGCACCACCAGTCCGCATCTGCAGATGGCCACCGAGCGGATCAGCATTGACGGCCGTCCGGTGTCGCCGCGCATCTACGTGGACACCTACAACGAGATCGCACCGTTCGTCGAGATGATCGATGCACAGTCCGAGGCCGCCGGCGGACCGCGGATGAGCAAGTTCGAGGTTGTCACCGCCATGGCGTTCGCGGCCTTCGCCGAGGCGCCGGTCGAGGTCGCCGTCATCGAAACCGGGCTGGGCGGCCGCTGGGATGCCACCAACGTGGTCGACGGTGAGATTGCCGTCATCACCCCGATCGGTCTCGACCACGTCGAATTCCTCGGGGACGATCTGTCCACGATCGCGGGGGAGAAGGCCGGCATCATCAAGAAGGCACCGGAACTACTCGTGCCACGGGACACGGTGGCCATCCTCGCCAAGCAGGAACCCGAGGTCTCCGAAGTCCTCCTTCGTGCGGCGGTGCAGGCAGACGCAGCCGTGGCGCGGGCGGGATCGGAATTCACCGTTCTCGGCCGGCAGATAGCCGTGGGCGGGCAACAGCTGGAGTTGCAGGGGTTGGGTGGTGTCTACACCGACATCTTCCTGCCGTTGCACGGAGAGCACCAGGCGCACAACGCCTCTCTCGCTCTCGCAGCAGTCGAGGCGTTCTTCGGGGCGGGCCCGGACCGTCAACTCGACCAGGACACCGTGCGCCAAGCCTTTGCGACCGTGGTCAATCCCGGTCGACTCGAGCGAGTACGCAACGCGCCCACAGTGTTTCTCGATGCCGCGCACAACCCGCACGGGGCCGCTGCATTGGCAGCTGCCCTGACCGACGAATTCGACTTCCGCAAACTCGTCGGAGTCGTCAGTGTCATGGCGGACAAGGACGTCGGCGCGATTCTCGAGGCATTGGAGCCGGTGTTCGACGACATCGTCGTCACCCACAACGGGTCCGGTCGAGCGATGGATGTCGACGCGTTAGCCGATATAGCCGTGGCCAAGTTCGGCGACGAGCGTGTCGTGGTGGCACCAACGCTGCCCGATGCGCTCGAAACGGCGATCGGGTTGGCCGAAGAAGTGGCCGAGCCCGGCGAAGCCGTGTCCGGTGCCGGGGTCGTCGTCACCGGCTCGGTGGTGACCGTGGGCGCAGCGCGCACGTTGTTCGGAAAGGATCCCGCGTGAGCGAAGCAGAGTTTCGACCACCGACAACCGACCCGTGGAAGGGATTTCGCGGTGTGTCCGCGGGCACACTGGTACTGGAAGCGATCGTGACTCTTCTCGCTCTTCCGGTCGTGGCGACTCTCGGCGGCGGCGCAACGTGGTTCTCGACCATCTATATCGTGGCGCTCGCCGTGGTGATGATTCTGGCCGCGGGGAAACAGGGCGAACCCTGGGCGATGAAGCTCAACCTCGCGTTGCAGTTCTTCGTGATGGCCGGGGCAGTGTTCCATTTGTCCATCGGCGCCGTGGGCCTGATCTTCCTTGCCGTGTGGCTGTATCTGCTCTATCTGCGCCGGGACATCACCGAACGCATTCGACGCGGCATGCTGCCCGGGCAACGCGACTGACACCGGACCGGTCGGTTGGGGCCATGCGCCGCGCGACCGGGTGCCGGTGTCCATTACTGTCGTCGACGTGACCGATCGCACCCTAGTACTGATCAAGCCAGACGGAGTTGCCCGGCGTTACGTAGGAGAGATCCTCGGCCGCGTGGAGAAGAAGGGTCTGAGCATCGTCGCCCTCGAGCTCAAGACCGTCTCTCGCGACGTGGCCTCGGCTCACTACGCTGAGCACGAGAGCAAGCCGTTCTTCCCCGACCTCCTCGAGTTCATCACCTCCGGGCCTGTGGTGGCCGCGGTTCTCGAAGGCCCCCGTGCCATCGAAGCCTTCCGTCAGATCGCCGGCGGCACGGATCCGGTTGCCAAAGCAGTTCCCGGCACGATCCGAGGTGACCTGGCCCTCGACGGTCAGCAGAACCTGGTACACGGATCCGATTCGGTGGAATCCGCAGAGCGCGAGATCGCCCTCTGGTTTCCCGACCTGACCGCCTCCTAGAAGCCCGTCGCAGAGCACTTCCGCAGTCACGCCGCACCCGCTCGATGTCCGATCGGTGCGGCGTGGCTCGTACGGATCATCGCGTGTGGGATACTCGACGGAGATCGACCCCACAGCACATGTACGTTCACACGCTCCACCTCTGTTCAGCTCCACCGAAGTTCGCTAGAGAAAAAGTGCTCGTGGGATCGATCGGATGACTGTCGTCGACCCGCTGCCCGTCATCGCAGAGTCGCGAACGAGAGACAGGCTCGTTCGCGTTCATGCTTGATGATCAGGCGCTCGGATCGCCGAGACACCACCATCCAGCCAGGCACTGCACACGCCGTCGTCGGCCACCGAGATTCACGAGGTGGCTCAAACGATTTGTGGAGAGCGAGACCGAACAGCTGACGTCCAACCCGACGTGAGTACACAAGGATTGCCCTCGCGTGGCCGCGTCACACCCGATTTCGGATGAACGCGCCCGGGGGCCCGAGGAGACTACGTGGCCGATCAAAGCCCGCCCGAAGATGTACAGAGCACGAACGCAGGAAGTCCGGAGGACACCGACGCGGTGTCGTCCGTGAATTCCGACGCGGCTTCCGTGCAACCCGACACCATCGAATTGCCGACCAGGCTGCGTGTGCATGCCCTGGCGAAAATTCTGGGCGTGACCAGCAAGCAGTTGCTTGTCACTCTCGGTGAGCTCGGCATCGAAGCCCGCAGCGCGCAGTCGAGTCTGAGCCGAGACGTTGCCGAATCGGTGCGCGATTCCGTCAACGGGCCGACCGCACCCGGCCTAGATGCTTCCGTAGCGGAGTCGTCGGCACCGGCTGCGTCGACAGACCAGCAGCCCGAGCCCGCATCGGTCGAGGTCCCGGCCGAGACGGCCCCCTCGCTAGAGGTCCCCGCTGCCGAGGCAACGCTGTTCACCAGCGCGCCCACGGCCGAGCCCGAGGCGGCCCAACCCACGGCCACGACCTTCGCAACGCCGGTGTTCCTGCAGCCGGCCGCGGCAGAGCCCGCAGCAGAATCGGCGGATGCTCCGTCCGAGGCCCCCGCACGGCGTCGACGTAGTCGCAAGGCCGCACCCAAGGACGAGGCACCGTCCGAGGGCAACGCTGCGTCCGACAACAAGGCCACGGACGAGCCCGCCACCGGCGAGTCGCCCGTCGCCGAGAACGTCTCGACGGTCGCCGCCGACACCGTCGCGCAGGACACCGCTGTGTCCGGCGCTCCCGAGTCCGGTGCATCGGATGCGTCGTCCGACGAGTCCGGGGCTTCCTCGGCCGCGGACGGCTCGGGGGACGACGACGACCAATCCCAGCCCCGTCGCCGTCGGCGCGGACGCCGCGGTCGTGGGCGTGGACGCGGAGAGCAGTCGTCCGACGACAACTCGTCCGACGACAACTCGACCGACGAGGATTCGGACGACACCGACTCCGAGACGGACAGCGCCACGTCCGCCGCGTCGGCGGACGGCGAGTCCACCGGAGCGGACGAGTCCGACGATTCCGATGCCGACGAGACCTCCAGCGACGACCAGCCCTCGAGTTCGGGACGGCGTTCGCGTCGCTCGCGGTCACGCGGCCGCGGGTCCGATCGGCAGAACTCCACTACCGACGCCACCGCCGACGCGTCGGACAATCAGGGTGAGGACAATGACGACGAGTCCGAGTCCGGCGCTCAGGACAACTTCGGCGACTCCGACAACGGCGACTCGGACGGAGACGGCTCGAGCCGTCGTCGTCGCCGACGTCGCCGTCGTAAGACCGGAGCCGAGGCCGCGGCAGAAGCAGCTGCCTCGTCCGAGGACGACCCGCCCAACACCGTCGTGCACGAACGCGAGCCGCGCAACAAGAGCCGCGCACCGCGCGACGAGGTGCAGGGCATCTCCGGCTCGACTCGGCTCGAGGCCAAGCGGCAGCGTCGCCGTGACGGCCGCGATGCCGGGCGACGTCGTCCGCCGATTCTGACCGAATCGGAATTCCTCGCTCGTCGCGAATCGGTGGACCGCGTGATGGTCGTTCGCGAGAAGGCCACCCCGGATCATCCGTTGACCACGCAGGTCGCCGTGCTCGAGGACGGCGTTCTGGTGGAGCACTTCGTGACCAGTAGCGCGACCGCTTCGATGGTCGGCAACGTCTATCTCGGCCGTGTGCAGAACGTGCTGCCCAGTATGGAAGCGGCGTTCATCGACATCGGCCGTGGCCGTAACGGTGTGCTGTACGCAGGCGAGGTCAACTGGGACGCCGCCGGTCTCGGCGGAAGCGCGCGCAAGATCGAGCAGGCGCTGAAGCCGGGCGATCAGGTTCTGGTACAGGTCAGCAAGGACCCGGTGGGCCACAAGGGCGCTCGCTTGACGACTCAGCTGTCGTTGGCCGGACGCTTCCTCGTCTACGTTCCCGGTGGCAGTTCCACCGGCATCAGCCGCAAGCTGCCCGACACCGAGCGCAAGCGACTCAAGGAAATTCTGCGCGACATCGTTCCCCCCGAGGCCGGCGTCATCATCAGGACCGCGGCCGAGGGCGTCAGCGAGGAAGAACTCGCGCGCGACGTGACGCGGCTGCAGGCCCAGTGGACCAGCATCGAAGAGCGGTCCGCGAACGCCGAAACAGGCAAGGGCGTGCAGCCGCAGACGCTGTACGAAGAGCCCGACATGTTGGTGAAGGTCATTCGCGACCTCTTCAACGAGGACTTCTCGAAGCTCGTCATCGAGGGCGACAAGGCGTGGACGACCACGTCGAACTACGTGGAAACCGTCGCTCCGGACATGATGGAGCGCCTGCAGCGATACGAGGCCAACGGCAGCTCCGTGGACGTGTTCGCAGCTCACCGCATCGACGAACAGCTGGCCAAGGCCCTCGATCGCAAGGTGTGGTTGCCCTCGGGCGGCACGCTGGTGATCGATCGCACCGAGGCGATGACGGTCGTCGACGTCAACACCGGAAAGTTCACCGGCTCCGGCGGCAACCTGGAAGAGACCGTCACCCGCAACAACATCGAGGCGGCCGAGGAAGTCGTTCGGCAGATGCGTCTGCGCGACATCGGCGGCATGATCGTCGTCGACTTCATCGACATGGTGCTGGAATCGAACCGCGATCTGGTGCTACGCCGCCTGACCGAGGCGTTGGGCCGTGACCGGACCCGTCATCAGGTGTCGGAGGTGACCTCCCTCGGTCTGGTGCAGATGACGCGCAAGAAGCTCGGCACGGGATTGGTCGAGGCCTTCTCCACCACGTGCGAGCACTGCCAGGGTCGCGGAATCATCGTGCATCCGTTCCCGATCGACGCCAAGCCGGACTCCGACGGTGGACGCCCGAGCTCGTCACGTTCGGACTCGAACGGTTCGGGCAACGGCAGCAGGCGTCGACGCGGCAAGGACGCCAAGTCCGATGGAAACGATCGGTCCGACAACACCGAGCGGTCGACGCCGAACGGACAGTCGGGCACGACGGACGGGACCGACCACCCGGTGGTCGACCCGTCGATCAAGCGGGCACACCCCGTGGCCCTGGCGATGGCAGCGCACCACGACGACGTGGTCGCCGATGTCAGCCCCGCAGAGGTCTCGCAGGCACCGTCCGGCACCGCCGGCGACAAGGACGAGTCGGTCACCGTGGTCTCGGCGGAGGACGTGGCTGTCGCGGCAGCGGCGAACGAGGACGCGGACGTCGCGCAAGCAACCGTGGACAGCGCGCAGGCTCACGAGCCGGTGCCGGTTGCAGAATCCGCCGGCGACGGCGGTTCCGCGGATACCGGTGCGACGCAGTCGTCCGACGACGTCCCCGCCCAGCCGGAGCCGGTGGTGGCCACCCCACGACGGGGTCGACGGGTGGCTCGGAAGGCCGCCGCGCCGACCAGTGCTGCGCCGGATGCCGGTGTGCTGATGGTGGTTTCGGCCACTGCAGACGCCGACGATGTTGCCGACGCAGGTCCGGCCGGCGGTGACACGGTGGCCGATTCAGCGCCGCTGACAGCGGCGGCGGAGCAGCCTGTCGAGCAGGTGGAAGTGCCGACCGCACGTCCGCGCAGGAGACGGGCAGCGGCACGTCCGGCAGGCCCGCCGGTGGACATCGATGTGTAGGGGTCGAGGCGGTTTGACCCTGGCCGTCTCTCTGCCGTAACCTTGATAAGTCGCTCCCGGTGACACTGTCTTGTTGTGCCTAGCGGTCCTGCAAGTGGAAACAGTTCTCGAGTGGTTCGGATGCAGTTCGGTCCGGATCGGCCGAATGGGAGCAAGCAAACACGTTTTACCAGACCAGTCGCGGTGCCATGCGCAACGCGAGCAAGTTCGAAGAAGCAAGGGGTAGCCCTCCGATGGCAACGTACGCGATCGTCAAGACCGGCGGAAAGCAGTACAAGGTCGCTGTTGGTGACCTCGTCAAGGTCGAGAAGATCGAGGGAGCGCCCGGCACTGCTGTCTCGCTTGCTCCGGTCCTCGTCGTAGACGGATCCGACCTGACCACAGATGCAGACAAGCTGGCAAAGATCTCGGTCGCCAGTGAGATCGTCGAGCACACCAAGGGCCCGAAGATCCGCATCCACAAGTTCAAGAACAAGACCGGATACCACAAGCGTCAGGGACACAGGCAGAAGCTGACTGTCCTCAAGGTCACCGGCATCAAGTAACCAGGTCTTACCGGACCCGAGTTCTTTTCAGCTGATTCACCCCGAGGAGGGTATGCAACATGGCACATAAGAAGGGTGCATCAAGCTCCCGTAACGGTCGCGACTCGAACGCACAGCGCCTCGGCGTCAAGCGCTTCGGCGGCCAGACCGTAGGCGCAGGCGAGATCCTGGTCCGTCAGCGCGGCACGCACTTCCACCCCGGCGTCAACGTCGGCCGTGGCGGAGACGACACCTTGTTCGCACTCGCTCCCGGCGCAGTCGAATTCGGTGCCAAGCGCGGACGCAAGACCGTGAACATCGTTCCGGTCACTGTAGAGGCCTAGTCCTTCTGCAGCTCGCGCTCACGATGGCCGGCACGGCGGGCAACTGCCCGGGTCGGAAGTCCACCGCGTACGTTCACAGCTCCCGATAGGGGCGGACCAGGGTCACGAGACCGGTCCGCCCCTATCGCTTTTTTTCACCCCGTTTTTCTTCCAGAAAGGATCGAAGACAGCTATGTCACGATTCATCGACCGCGTGGTGCTGCACGTCAGCGCCGGCAAAGGTGGCAACGGCTGCTCTTCGGTTCACCGCGAGAAGTTCAAGCCTCTCGGCGGCCCGGACGGCGGCAACGGCGGCCAGGGCGGCGGAGTCATCTTCGTCGTCGACAGCAACGTCCACACGTTGCTCGACTTCCACTTCTCCAGTCATGCGAAGGCCGGCAACGGAACTCAGGGCATGGGAGGAAACCGCGAGGGTGCCAACGGTGAGGACCTGATTCTCAAGGTCCCCGACGGCACCGTCGTGCTCGACAAGAAGGGCAACGTCCTCGCCGACATGATCGGCGAGGGAACACGTTTCGACGCCGCTCCAGGCGGGCGCGGAGGGCTCGGCAACGCTGCTCTCGCATCCAAGGCTCGCCGAGCACCCGGCTTCGCTCTGCTCGGCGAAGAGGGCATCGAACGCGAACTCGTCCTCGAACTCAAGTCCGTCGCCGATGTCGGCCTCGTCGGATTCCCGTCGGCCGGTAAGTCCTCGCTGGTCTCGGTGCTGTCCGCAGCGAAGCCGAAGATCGCCGACTACCCGTTCACCACACTGGTGCCCAACCTCGGTGTCGTCTCCAGTGGAGACACCACCTTCACCGTCGCCGACGTCCCCGGGCTGATCCCCGGCGCGAGTCAAGGCCGCGGTCTCGGACTGGACTTTCTCCGTCACCTCGAGCGATGCGCTGTGCTCGCACACGTAGTCGATTGCGCGACACTGGATCCGGGCCGCGACCCGATCTCCGACGTCGACGCTCTGGAAGCGGAGTTGGCGGCCTACAAGCCGGCTCTGTCCGGTGATGCCAGCCTCGGTGATCTCGCCGACCGGCCCCGCATCGTCGTACTGAACAAGGCAGACATTCCCGAGGGTGCCGAGCTCGCCGAGATGGTCACCGCGGATTTCGAGTCTCGCGGCTGGCCGGTGTTCACCATCTCCGCAGTGACGCGCGCCGGCCTCAAGCCCCTGACGTTCGCGTTGGCGAAGCTCGTCGAGGATTACCGCACAGCTCATCCGGCACCGGAGCCGCGGCGTCAGGTGCTGCGTCCTGTCGCACGAAACGACGACAGCTTCAAGGTCGTCAAGGATCCGGACATCCCGGACGGCTTCATCGTGCGCGGTACCCGTCCGGAACGGTGGGTGCGCCAGACGCAGTTCACCAACGACGAAGCCGTCGGCTACCTCGCAGACCGTCTCGCGCGGCTCGGCGTCGAGGACGCGCTGATCAAGGCGGGCGCTCAGCCGGGCGCGTCGGTCACCATCGGTGAGGTGTCCTTCGATTGGGAACCGCAGACCCCGGCCGGTGTCGAGATCACGATGACCGGCCGCGGCACCGATGCTCGACTCGACCAGGTCGAGCGCATCGGTGCCTCCGAGCGCAAGCACGCCCGTCAGGTTCGCCGCGGGCTCGATACCGAACAGGAGTAGACGAGGTGTCGGTGCGTGAATCCGATTCGCCCGCAGAGGCTCTCACCGATACCCGTCGTACGATCGCCGACGCCAAGCGCATCGTGGTCAAGATCGGATCCTCGGCCCTCACCAGCCTCGATGCCGGCCTCGACCTGGCTCGACTGGACCTCTTGGCCGACGCCATCGAGTCGCGGATGCGTAGCGGCACCGACGTGGTCGTCGTCTCGTCGGGCGCGATCGGTGCCGGCATGGCACCGCTCGGCCTCACCAGACGCCCACGTGACCTCGCAACGAAGCAGGCTGCGGCCAGCGTAGGGCAGCTTGCTCTGGTCAACGCCTGGAGTTCGTCGTTCCACCGGTACGGCCGCACGGTCGGGCAGGTGTTGCTGACCGCCGAGGACATCGCGCGGCGAACCAATCACCGTAACGCCCAGCGCACCCTGGATCGGCTACGGTCGCTCGGCGCAGTAGCGATCGTCAACGAGAACGACACCGTGGCCACCGCCGAGATTCGGTTCGGTGACAACGATCGATTGGCGGCACTCGTGGCACACCTCGTCGGTGCCGACGCGCTGTTCCTGCTCTCGGATGTGGACGGGCTCTACGACGGTGATCCGCGTAAGGGTTCGGCCACGTTGATTCCCGAGGTGACCAGCCCGGAGGATCTGGACGGCGTCGTGGCCGGTTCCGGGGGAGCGCTCGGTACCGGCGGTATGGCCTCCAAACTCTCTGCTGCTCGCCTGGCGGCCGACGCCGGTGTTCCGGTGCTGCTGGCCGCGGCATCCGACGCTGCTCACGCTCTGACGACGTCAGCAGTGGGCACCGCCTTCGCGGCGCGCCCGACGCGGTTGTCGGCGCGAAAGTTCTGGGTGCGGCATGCGGCCGACGCGGCAGGTGAGCTACACCTCGATGCCGGCGCCGTGCGAGCGGTCGTCGAGCG
The DNA here is from genome assembly GCF_004563845.1 of Rhodococcus sp. 1R11. Taxonomy (NCBI): domain Bacteria; kingdom Bacillati; phylum Actinomycetota; class Actinomycetes; order Mycobacteriales; family Nocardiaceae; genus Rhodococcus; species Rhodococcus sp. 1R11. The sequence goes on from NZ_SPNG01000002.1 coordinate 192,454, forward strand.
GCGTAGGTCACTGTTGTCTGCGGGGATCACGGCCGTGTCCGGTGCTTTTCACGGCGGAGACGTCGTCTCGCTCGTCGACACCGACGGTGTACTCGTGGCCCGCGGAGTCGTGGCCTACGACTCCGGGGAGTTGTCCGGAATGCTCGGGCGGTCCACGGGGGAGTTGGCCGCGGAGCTACAGCGTCCGGTGGTTCACGCGGACGATCTCGTCCGCGCCTGATCGGAAGCGTCGGCCAGCGCTGTCGCTGTTTCCGAGCAGCCGGTATGCAGTGTGAGAGAGGCGAATTCGTCGCCTCGGGTGGAACCCCGATTGACGATGACAACGGGCGTGCCGGTCTTGAACGCGTGTCTGACGAATCGCAGGCCCGACATCACGGTCAGCGAGGACCCGAGCACCAGCAGTGCGTCACTGCGGTCGACGACGTCGAAGGCCTCGGCCACGCGCGGTTTGGGAACACTCTCGCCGAAATAGACTATGTCGGGTTTGAGTATGCCGGAACAGGATTCGCAATCGACCATCCGAAAATGCGCGGTGGACGAGATGACCGCGTCGGCATCGGGTGCGATCTCGACGCCCTCGGCCGGAGCAACGGATTCGACGAAGCCCGGGTTGGCTCGGTCCAGGCGTCGTGCCAGCTCGAACCTCGACACCAAGCGCTCGCAGTTCAGGCAGCGTACGCGGGCGTAGACACCGTGGAGATCGATGACGTTGCGGCTGCCGGCTTTGGTGTGGAGCATATCGACGTTCTGGGTGATGATGCCGGTGACGACTCCTGCGCGTTCGAGACGGGTCAGGGCTCGGTGGCCGTCGTTGGGCACTGCCGCGTCCATGTGTCGCCAACCCACGTGATTACGCGCCCAGTAATGCCTTCTGAACTCGGCATCACCGATGAACTGCTGGAAGGTCATCGGATTGCGCGGCGGTGACTTCGGACCCCGATAATCGGGAATTCCGGAGTCGGTCGACATGCCGGCACCGGTGAGCACGGCAACGGTTCTTCCGTCCAGCATCGAGAACAATTGCCGATACGTTTCCGCGGACGCGGTCGGAGCATTCACCTCGTCCAGGATAGCGAAGAGTCGTGCCATGCATCGATCGAGGACGACGACACCGGGCCCGCACCGACAATGCGTCGATGCGGGCCCGGTGTTGTCGAGAGATGCGTTACGCGGGTACCTCGACGAGGGGGTACACGCCGTTCTCGTCGTGAGTTTCGTTGCCGACGACGGGAGGATTGAACACACACAGCATGCGCATCTGGGTACGCGGCTCGACCGTGTGGCGCTCGTGTCCGTTGAGCAGGTACATCGATCCCGCACCCAGCTCGTAGGTCTCTCCGGTCTCGCGGTCGGTGAGCGTTCCCTCGCCTTCGATCAGCCAGACGGCCTCGACGTGGTTGGCGTAGTGGAAGTTGTTCACCGTGCCGGCTTGGATCGTGGTCTCGTGGAACGAGAATCCGACCTTGTCGCCGCCGAGAATGATTCTCTTGCTGCGCCAGTTGCCGTCTTCACTCGAGATGTCGCGGTCGGTGCCGGTGATCTCCTGTGTGGTGCGAACGATCATACGATGTCCTCCTTCGATGTCGGTGTGTGCGAACGGGTCTCTAGGAGAGGACCTTTGCCACTGCACTTTCGATGATGTCCAGGCCGCGGTCGAGCTCGTCGATCGTCGTGGTCAACGGGGGAAGAAGCTTGACGACCTCGTCCTTGGGGCCTGCGGTCTCGACGAGCAGACGCTCGTCGTAGCAGAGCTGAGACACCTTGCCGGCCAACTCGGCGTCGTCGAACACCAGGGCCTGGACCATGCCGCGGCCGCGGGTCGAGATGCCGTCGAACTTGGCGCACAGCTTGATGAACCGATCCTGGATGTGCTCGCCCTTGGCGAGGGTTTCCTTCTCGAACTTGTCGTCGGACCAGTAGTGGTCGATGGCTGCCTTCGCCGTGACGAACGACGGGTTGAAGCCGCGGAAGGTGCCGTTGTGCTCACCCGGTGCCCAGACGTCGAGTTCGGGCTTGAACAGCGTCAGCGCCAGCGGCATGCCGTAGCCGCCGATGGACTTCGACAGGGTGACGATGTCCGGGGTGATGCCGGCTTCCTCGAACGAGAAGAACTGGCCGGTGCGGCCGCAGCCCATCTGCACGTCGTCGACGATCAGCAGAATTTCGCGTCGCGAGCACAATTCGGCCAACGCGCGCAACCACTCCGGACGTGCGACGTTGATGCCGCCCTCGCCCTGAATGGTCTCTACGATCACCGCGGCCGGACGGTTGAATCCACTGCCCGAGTCGTCGAGAACGCGCTCGAACCACTGGAAGTCCTCGGTGACGCCGCCGAAGTAGTTGTCGTACGGCATCGGAGTGGTGTGCACCAAGGGAATTCCGGCGCCAGCTCGCTTCATCGAGTTGCCGGTGACCGACAACGCGCCGAGTGTCATGCCGTGGAATGCGTTGGTGAAGTTGATGATCGCCTCGCGCCCGGTGACCTTGCGAGCGAGCTTGAGCGCTGCCTCGACGGTGTTCGTGCCCGTCGGGCCGGGGAACTGAACCTTGTAGTCCAAGCCGCGGGGGTCGAGGATGTTCTTCTTGAACGACTCCAGGAACTCACGCTTGGCGACGGTGGACATGTCGAGTCCGTGGGTGATGCCATCGCTGGTGATGTAGTCCACCAACGCGCTCTTGATCATGTCGTTGTTGTGGCCGTAGTTGAGTGCGCCTGCGCCACCGAAGAAATCGAGGTAGTCGTTGCCGTTCTCGTCGGTGATGACCGAGTTCTTCGCGGTGGTGAACACGGCGGGCCACTGGCGACTGTAGCTACGCACGCCGGACTCGACGGTCTCGAATACATCGGGCTTCTCTGTTGTCACTGTGTTCTTTTCGGTCATGTTCTGCTTGTTCCTTTCGTAAATCCGCGATGCGTCCGGGCCTACGGTGTAGAGCTCTTCTGCTTCGTGGCTATCAGGGAAATCGTTGGGCGCGAACAAATCCGACTTGACGATGTCGGTACCTCGCTTGCGTGCGAGGCTGGTGAAGGTTGCGATGGACGCTTCGTTGTCCGGGCTGATCGTGGTTTCGAGGTGCGTGATGCCCTGTGGCTCGAGGCGGTCGAGCAGCTCCATGAGCATGCGACCGGCAAGTCCCTTGCCGCGCTGGTCCGCATCCACGGCGACCTGCCACACGAACAGCGTTCGAGGGGCGTCCTGGCGGATGTATCCGGTGACGAAACCGACTGCGCGGCCGTCGATATCGGATACGACGGTGGTGGCCGCAAAATCTCGGCACCACAACACGTACGAGTAGCTGGAGTTCAGATCCAGAACTCGTGAATCTCTTGCGATCTCCCAGAGCCGGACTCCGTCGGAGATCTGTGGCTTACGAAACTTCACTGCGTCCGGCGCAGTGAGCGGGGTACCTCTCAGCAATGCAGGCTTCATAGGAAATACGACCGTAACAAGGTGGCGGGAGCATATCGAGTGCGTCGGAGAATCGACGCCCGAATCGGACATGCTTTGCCTGGTTAACCGCCGATTGTGATGGTGCTCACATAAATCAGGATCGGCTGTCGGTACCCACCTGGCGCGTTTTCAAACCCGCACGTTGTGCCGGAGCCCTACTTGGGCGTTGCCAATGCGAAGGGAAGGATCGCGTCCGCTCCCGCAGCCTGCAGCGCGGCGGTGGCACACGTGAACGTCCAACCGGTGTCGGTGAGCAGATCGACGAGCAGAATCGGCCCGTCCACGGACGATACGTCCGGAACCTCCCACGAGTCCACCAGGCCGGCAACGCGGAAGGCCGAATTCGCGGCCGATACCGGGGGATGTCCTGGTCTGACCTGCATTACTCCCAGGTTTTCCAGCTTCCCGACGGTTGCCAGGCGCTCGGCTACCGAGCGCACCAGCAGCGGGTGGGTGGGGGAGTCGAGGGCCAGCACGGCGGTCGGCCGGTCGGCCCAGTCCCAGTTGGCCAGTACCGAGATGCAGGCCTTCTCCAGCGCCTCGGTGACGGGAGCGTCGGGTGCATCCAGTAGAGAGCGCAGACGTCCACCCCACCCGAGGTCGGTGAGGCGGCCGAGAACGCGACCCGGTCGGTGCGGGTTGCTGACCTTGCCCGAGAGCGATACTCCGAGCTTCTTCATCCCACTCGGCCACTGCTTTCGGGGCTGAAGATCGAGTCCGGGGCGATCGAGCCGGGCCCTCGCAGAGTCGACCGACGCGGCGTCGACCGCGGACGAGAGATGCTCGCCCGTGCAGTTGTCGCATCGGCCGCAACGGTCGGACTCGGTGCCGGGTGCGCCCAGATCGGGGTCGTCGAGTTGCCGACGCAGAAACTCCATCCGGCATCCGTCGGTGCTCTGGTAGTCGAGCATCGCCTGCTGCTCACGGTCCCTGGCTTGCTCGAGGCGTTCGTAGCGGCTCGCGTCGTACGTCCACGACTCGCCGGTGGCCATCCACCCGCCACGGACGCGTCTGACGGCACCGTCGACGTCCAGGACCTTGAGCACCATCTCGAGCCTGCTGCGATTGAGTTCGACCAGTGGCTCGAGAGCTTGGGTCGACTGAGCCTTGTCGGTATCGAGTGCATCGATGACCTGTCGCACGAGATGTTCCCGCGGGAATGCGACGGAGGCGAAATAGCTCCAGATCTGCCGGTCCTCGTGGCCGGGGAGGAGCACGACGTCGGCGCGTTCGGTGGCGCGGCCGGCGCGACCGACCTGCTGGTAGTAGGAGATCGGCGAGGACGGTGCCCCCATGTGCACGACGAAGCCGAGGTCGGGTTTGTCGAACCCCATGCCGAGTGCGGAGGTCGCGACGAGCGCCTTGACCCGGTTTGCGAGTAGGTCGGCTTCGAGTGACTCGCGTTCGGTGGGGTCGGTCTGACCGGTGTACGACGCCACGACGTGGCCCTGGTCGGTGAGCAGCGCGGCTAGATCCTTGGCGGCCGACACCGTCAGCGTGTAAATGATTCCCGAGCCCGGCAGGGTCTTCAGGTGATCGCCGAGCCACGCTGCGCGCTCGGTGGCGTTCTCGATCCGCACCACCGACATCCGTAGTGAGTCCCGCGCGAGTCCGCCGCGCAGGACCAGGGTGTCTCCGCCGCCGACACCGAGTTGGGCGGCGACGTCGTCGACCACCCGGTCGTTCGCTGTCGCCGTGGTGGCCAACACGGGTATGCCGTCGCGCAGTTCGGCGATGAGGGTTCGGATCCGACGGTAGTCGGGCCGGAAATCATGTCCCCAATCGGAGACGCAGTGGGCCTCGTCGACCACCACCAGGCCGGCGTCACCGGCCAACGACGGCAGCACCTGGTCGCGGAAGTCGGGATTGTTCAGGCGCTCGGGGCTGACCAACAGCACGTCGAGCTCACCCGAATTCACCTGTTGATGGATCTCGTCCCACTCGGTCATGTTGCCCGAGTTGATGGTCGCCGCCCGTACCCCGGCGCGCTGCGCAGAGGCGACCTGGTTTCGCATCAACGCCAGCAGTGGCGACACGATGACCGTCGGGCCCAGACCCTGAGCGCGCAGTAGTTTCGCGGCGATGAAGTAGACAGCCGACTTGCCCCAACCGGTCCGCTGCACCACCAACGCCCGCCGACGGTGCACGACCAGCGCCTCTATTGCCGTCCACTGGTCCTCGCGCAACGCCGCATCGGGGCCGGCGAGCTCACGCAGCAGCCTTTCGGCGTCTTCGCGCAAGTTGCCTACGGTCGCGTGCGTCGCTGTCGTCATACTGTTCATCGTGCAGCATCGGTACGACAGAGAGCAGAGCCGGCGGTGAGCGACCCGGCATCGCACCGCAACCTCGCGGCCTTGGCAACGGTATTCGCCGGCGGCGCGGCAGGCACTGCTGCTCGCTACGCGATCGAGGAACGTCTCCCGCACACGACGTCGCAGTGGCCTCTCGCCACGTTCGGAATCAACATCGTCGGTGCTTTCGTGCTGGGGCTACTGCTCGAGTCGCTGCTGCGCAGTGGTCCCGATACGGGGGGACGGCGTCGGCTCCGGCTGCTCGGCGGTTCGGGGTTCTGCGGCGCGTTCACCACGTACAGCACCTTCGCCCTCGAAACGGTCGAGGGTGTCCGGGGCGGGTTCAGCGGACTGGCGTCGGCATACGCCGTCGTCAGTGTGGTGCTGGGAGTTGTGGCGGCCGGAGCTGGGATTGTGTTCGCCGGCAGGGTGATCCGATGATCGCGGCCCTGGTGATCCTGGCCGGCGCGCTCGGGTCGGTCGCGCGATTCTTCGTCGATGCGGAGGTGAAGTCACGGCTGAGCTCGCGCACGAGCTTCCCGTGGGCAACCGTCGGCATCAACGTCTCGGGCTCGTTCCTGCTCGGGCTGCTCGCCGGCTGGGTGATGCTGCGCGCCGGCTCCACCGATGTGCAGGCGGTTCTCGGAACCGGGTTCTGTGGGGGATACACCACCTTCAGCACGTCGAGCGTGGACACCGTGCGGTTACTGCAGCAGGGCCGTCGGGCCGACGCCGCCCTCAACGCGATCGGCACGCTGGTGGCGTCCGTACTCGCGTGCGGGGGCGGGCTTGCGCTCGCCTCGGTTCTGTAGTCGAGGCGAGCGCCGCGCTTCAGGCCTGACTGACGCGCACCATGTTTCCCGCCGGATCACGGAACGCGGCATCGCGGGCACCCCAGGGCTGACTCGTCGGCTCCTGCAGTATCTCGCCCGTACCCGCCGCGCGGATCCGCTCGAACGCGGCATCGAGGTCGTCGGCGCGGAACAGCAGTCCCGGCAACTCGCCCTTGGCGAGCAGCGCAGCGAGCTGATCGCCCAGTTCCTGTGAACGGCCCGCGTGCGGCTGCGACAACACGACCTCGATCTCCGGTTGTTCGCTGGTGGACAGCGTGATCCACCGGTAGCCGTCGTTGGCCACCTCGCTCTTGACCTCGAGTCCGAGCGCGTCCCGGTAGAACGCAACCGAGGCATCGGGGTCGTCGGTGTAGACGTGAACGTGGCTCAGTGAAAGTGTCATGGATGAAGGCTAGGACGCCCCGGCCGCAGATGCTTCTTCGATTCTGCTCGGCTCGGCGACCGTCGCCGTCGGGGATGTCGACCCTCGCATCGGGCGTCCGAGAACCATCGCCGTGCAGCTGGGTACGGCGTGGCTGCCACGATGATCGCGGGCACGGTAGGCGCTCGGTGTCTCGCCCACTATCTCGGTGAATCTCGAGCTGAACGACCCGAGGCTGGTACAGCCGACTGCGAAGCATGCCTCGGTGACCGTGACGTCTCCGCGTCGCAGCAGCGCTTTGGCGCGCTCGATCCGTCGTGTCATCAGATGTGCGTACGGCGTCTCGCCGTAGGCCTCCCGAAAACGGCGACTGAAGTGTGCAGTGGACATCAGCGCGGTTCTGGCGAGTGAAGGGACGTCGAGCGGTTGCGCGAAATCGCGATCCATCCGATCGCGCGCGCGGCGCAGCAGGCGGAGCTCAGCCGGGTCGTACGCAGTCATCGCGCATCCGTACTGCGGAGGGAGTCGATTTGGGCCCTCGTTCCCGAGGACGAGCTTGCGCCCGCCCCCGTCGCAGCGAAAGCACCTGCGGCAACGGCCCATTCGATTGCAGTGCGGGGTCCGCTCGACCAGGACGCCGCCAGTGCTCCAGCGAATGCGTCGCCCGCTCCGGTGGTGTCGACCGCCTCGACCTTCGGTGCGGGTACTTCGAACGATTCCGAGCCGCGGTATCTCGCGCCTCGTGCGCCCAGCGTGGTGACCACATGTTCTATGTCGTTCGCCCGACTCCCGATGCGCGCTTCCTCGGCCTCGTTGACCACCAGGACGTCGGTGGCGGCAACGAGAGCGTCGGGCAGATCTTGGACGGGGGACGGGTTGAGCATCGTCACGACGTCGTGGGAGTGCGCGTACTCGAACGCAGCGAGCACGGTCTCGAGGGGAATCTCCAACTGGCACAGCAGGATATCGGCACCGCCGATGACTGCCAGGTCGTCGTCGGTGAGGTCGTGCACACCGCCGTTGGCTCCGGCGACGACGACGATGCTGTTCTCGGCTCGGTCGTCGACGGTGATGGCGGCGATACCGGAGGCTCCTGCTGCGGTTCGCAGAGCGAGGTCGTCGACGCCTGCGCTGGTGAGCGTGTGTCGCAGTGTCGGCCCGAATTCGTCGTCCCCGACCGCCCCGACGAAGCTCACGTGAGCTCCCGACTTCGACGCCGCGATCGCCTGATTGGCACCCTTGCCGCCCGGAGCGGTGTCGAACGACGTCCCCAACACGGTTTCGCCCGGTTCCGGCAGGGCGGGGGTGCGAGTGATCAGGTCCATGTTGATGCTGCCCAGTACGACGATGCGCGGGCTGTTCGGGCGAGGGTTCGATGCGGACACGACCGAACCCTATCGCCCTGGGCTCGACCGAACGGCGTGATCCGGCTCCGAATCCGCAATTGCAGATTGTTGACAATCCGGAATCGGTGGGTGACGATGGCACCCATGACAGCGTCGACTCGCACCCACCTCAGCCCCGCACTCAAGCAGGCGACTCCGATCGTCGTCGACCACGGAAAGGGCAGCTGGATCATCGGGACCGACGGGCGCAAATACCTCGACTTCACCACCGGAATAGGCGTCACCAGCACCGGTCATTGCCATCCCCGCGTGGTGGAGGCAGCTCGCGAGCAGGTGGGCAAGATCATCCACGCCCAGTACACGACCGTCATGCATCAACCCCTGCTCGCGCTGACGGACAAGCTCGGAGAAGTGTTGCCTGCCGGGTTGGACAGTGTGTTCTACGCGAACTCGGGATCCGAGGCGGTCGAGGCGTCGATCCGATTGGCGCGCATGGCAACCGGTCGACCGAACATCGTTGCATTCCACGGCGGCTTTCACGGGCGAACGGTGGCGGCTGCATCGCTCACCACTGCGGGCACCAAATTTCGATCCGGATTCTCGCCGATCATGGGTGGGGTGCACATCGCTCCGTTTCCGTATGCATTTCGGTACGGATGGGACATGGACACCGCAGTCGCCTTCGCGCTGAAGGAACTCGACTACCTGCTGATGACGATGTCCAGCCCCGCCGACACGGCCGCGTTCATCATCGAGCCGGTCCTGGGCGACGGCGGGTACCTCCCCACGCCTCCCGCATTCCTCGAGGGCTTGCGTGAACGCGCCGACACGCACGACATCGTTTTGATCGTCGACGAGGTGCAAGCCGGAGTCGGACGCACCGGAACGTTCTGGGGCCACCAGCATTCGTCGATCACTCCCGACATCCTCATCACCGCAAAGGGGCTCGCCAGCGGTTTCCCGATTTCGGCGATCGCCGCCTCGGCAGAGTTGATGGGCAAGGCATGGCCGGGGTCACAAGGTGGAACCTACGGCGGTAACGCCGTCGCTGCTGCGGCGGGAGTCGCAACCCTCGACGTCGTGCGCGAGGAAGGTCTGGTCGACAACGCGGCAGCGCAGGGCCGAGCTCTCCTCGACGGTCTTCTGGCGCTGAAGGAACAGCACCCGGCCATCGGTGACGCCCGGGGGCTCGGATTGATGCAGGCGCTCGAATTCGTCGACAGCTCGGGCAATCCCGACGCCGCCGCTGCTCTGCGGGTGCAACAGGGTGCCATCGACGAAGGGCTGCTGTTGCTCACCTGCGGTGCGCTCGGCAACGTGGTTCGTATCATCCCCGCCCTGATCGTGAGCGACGACGAGATGACGTTCGGACTCGACGCGTTGTCGCGGACATTGAAGAACGTGCTGTGACAGCAGCCCCTGTTCGTTCCGAGGTGCCCGCACTCGTACAGCGAGTGCGAAGACTGGGCATCGACGTCGACGATTCGTCTCGACGGTTGGCCGAATACTCCTACGACGCGTCGAACTACCGAATCCCACCGGCCGCTGTCGTCTTTCCGCGCAGCGCCGACGAAGTGGCTACGGTCGTGTCGCTGTGTGCCGCCGCCGGAGTTGTCGTCATCGGGCGTGGCGGCGGTACCTCCATGGCGGGCAACGCAATCGGCCGCGGAGTCGTCCTCGACTTCTCGCGACACATGAACCGGGTGCTCTCGGTCGACACCGAGTCCAGAACTGCTGTCGTCGAGCCCGGAATCGTCATCTCGGAGTTGCAACGTCAGTTGGTGACGCGGACCGACGGTGCGTTCACCTTCGCGCCCGACCCGTCCAGCAAGACCCGCGCGACGGTGGGCGGGGCCGTCGGCAACGACGCGTGCGGTAACCACTCCGTGCGGTACGGACGCACCGCCGACCACACGGTGGCCATGGACGTGGTGACCGCCGATGGATGCCTGCTCCGAGTCACGCGCACCGGTGTGCAGGCGCTGCGAACCCAGGACTCGGCGGCTGTCGCTGCAGCCGAACGTATCTCGAACGAGCTGCGCTCGCTGGTGTCCGACAACCTGGCCCTCCTGCGGGTCGAGTTGAGTCGCATCCCGCGTCAGGTATCGGGATTCCACCTCTCGCATCTGTTGCCGGAGAACGGTTTCGACGTTGCCCGGGCACTCGTCGGAAGCGAAGGTGCCTGCGCGGTGATCGTGTCGGTGACCGTCGCCGTCGTGCCCGTACCCCCAGCCGCACTGCTGCTGTGTCTCGGATACGACGACGTGGTGGCCGCCGCGGCGGACGTGACGACCATTCTCGAATTCTCACCAGCGGCCGTCGAAGGAATCGACGACAACATCGCCGGCACGATGGAGTATCGCCGCGGACCGGACTCGGTGCGAGGTCTCCCTGCAGGCAATGCCTGGTTGTACGTCGACCTCGACGGGGCCGATGCGACAGAGGTGCAGGACAAGGCATCTCGGTTGCTCGAGGCGCTCGGTCGGCTCGGGCGCGTCAAGGAGGGTCGCATCGTGACCGATGCGGCCGATCGCGCAGCGTTGTGGCGGGTGCGCGAGGACGGTGCTGGGTTGGCGACGCGCCTGGCGAGCGGCGTCGAGTCCTGGGGCGGTTGGGAAGATGCCGCCGTGGCACCGGAAAACCTGTCGGCGTATCTCGCGGACCTGAATTCGCTTCTGGCCGAGCACGACTTGACCGGAGTGATGTACGGCCACTTCGGTGCCGGCTGCATGCACGTACGTATCACCTTCGACCAACGCACCGACGCCGGACGACGAGTGATGTACGACTTCCTGCGCGCTGCCGCACGCGTCGTCGTCAAGCACGGCGGCAGTCTTTCGGGCGAGCACGGTGACGGCCGCGCGCGCTCGGAGTTGTTGCCGGTCATGTATTCCCCTCGCATGCTCGACGCCTTCTCCCGGTTCAAGCGCATCTGGGACCCCGCGGGAATCCTGAACCCGGGATCGATCACCGACCCCGAACCCCTGATGGACAACCTGATGCTTCGAGGCATCCCGGCCCGGGAGTGGAAGACCAGCTTCGATCTGCACCAGATAGGGTCGCGACCCGATCTGGACCCGTTCGTCCATGCCACCCAATCCTGTGTGGGCGTGGGGAAATGTCGAACGACAACCGGTGGCGTCATGTGTCCGAGCTACCGTGCGACGGGTGACGAGAAGGATTCGACGCGAGGCCGGGCGCGGGTGCTGCAAGAGATGGTGCGCAGTTCTCCGACGGTGGCAGACGGATGGGCCTCGAAGGACGTTGCGGAGTCGCTCGATCTCTGCCTGTCGTGCAAGGCCTGCTCCTCGGACTGTCCGGTCGGCGTCGACATGGCCACGTACAAATCGGAGTTCCTCGACCATCACTACGCGAGGCGGCTGCGGCCCCTCTCGCACTACTCGCTCGGGTGGCTGCCTCGATGGCTCGCGGTGACGAAGCGAACGGCACCGCTGCTCAATCGTCTGCTGACACCCCGGGTGTCGGCAGTGGCGGCACGCATGGGTGGGCTGACCACCGAACGCGCGTTGCCTCGGTTTGCGTCGTCGAAGGAACTGGCCGATGCCGTCCGAGTCGGCGGTGGCCGCGACGCCGATGTGGTGCTCGTCGTCGACACGTTCACACAAGGATTTCGCCCCGAGGTCGCGGGTGCGGCGCAACGCGTTCTCGAAGACTCCGGACGCAGCACCGAATGCCGAACGGATGTGTGTTGCGGTTTGACGTGGATTTCGACGGGTCAGCTGAAGTCCGCTCGCAAGCAGCTGACGAAAGCCGTTGCGGCGCTGGACGACGGTACCGACAGACCGATCGTCGTGACCGAACCGAGCTGCGCGGCCGCGTTCCGTAAGGACATGCCCGAACTTGTTCCCACGGACGCGGCGAGGAGGGTCGCGGCGCGCGTACAGAGCTTCGCCGGAGCGGTGATCGATCAAGCAAGCGCGGGCTGGCAGCCCTCGGGCGACATGCCCGCTGCGGTCACGGTGCAGACCCACTGCCACGAATACGCCGTGTTCGGCGATGCAACGCAGCGCCGTGCCCTCGCGGCCGTGGGCGTCGAGTCGGTACGTGAGGCCACCGGATGTTGCGGAGTTGCAGGTAATTTCGGTTTCGAAAGTCGGCATTACGAGCTCAGCATGGATGTCGCAGAGCAGGCTCTCGCGCCCGCGTTACGGGCCACCGAACCCGACACTCCTGTTCTGACCGATGGATTCAGCTGTCACATGCAGGTGCGCCAGCTCACCGGTGATTCGGGCAACGATGCGTCCGTACACCTGGCACAGATACTCGATCCACGTTCGACGAAAGGACCGCGGCCATGACCGCCAGCTCGACCACCAGCCTTACGCGACCGCGCATCACCTCTCCCACAGACTGTTTCATCGGCGGTGAGTGGGCGCCGTCGGTATCGGACGCCCGATTCGATGTCGTGGACCCGGCCACGGGCGAGGTCATCGCCACGGTTGCGGACGGCGGCATCGCGGACGCCGAGAAAGCGCTTGCTGCAGCCGTCGACTCCGCGGCAGAGTGGGCGGCCACAGCACCGCGAGTGCGAAGCGAGATATTGCGGACGGCATACGAGATGATCATGGCTCGCTCGGAGGAGCTCGCCGCGATCATCACCGCCGAGATGGGCAAACCGCTCGCCGACGCGCGCGGCGAGGTGGCGTACGGAGCGGAGTTCTTCCGCTGGTTCTCGGAGGAAGCGGTACGCATCTCGGGTGATCACACCCTGACCGGAGACGGGAAGAACCGCATCGTGGTCACCCGCGCGCCGGTCGGGCCCTGCATTCTCGTCACGCCGTGGAACTTCCCGCTGGCCATGGGAACTCGCAAGATCGGGCCTGCCCTTGCGGCAGGCTGCACCGTCGTGTTCAAGCCCGCCGAGCAGACGCCGCTGACCGCACTTGCGCTGGTGCAGATTCTGCACGAGGCAGGGGTGCCTGCGGGCGTCGTCAACATCGTGCCGACCACCGATGCGTCGGGTGTCGTGGGGTCGTGGATGAGCAGCGGCGCTGCTCGCAAGATCAGCTTCACCGGATCCACTGCGGTGGGCAAGATTCTGCTCGAACAGGCAGCGGCGACGGTGATGCGGACGTCGATGGAGCTGGGCGGGAATGCACCCTTCGTGGTCATGGACGATGCAGACCTCGACCGCGCCGTCGACGGAGCCATGGTTGCCAAGATGCGCAACATGGGTGAGGCATGTACCGCAGCGAACCGGTTCTTCGTTCATCGCAGTGTTGTACAACAATTTTCGGATGCTTTGGCCGACCGAATGGGCTCGCTGAGGGTGGGCGCGGGTGATTCCCACGGGACCGAGGTGGGGCCGCTGATCGACGACGCAGGTCGGGGCAAGGTTCAGGCGCTGGTCGACGATGCTCTCGCCCGCGGTGCCCGCGCCCTCGTCGGAGGTGCGGCCCCGGACGGGCCGGGCTACTTCTACCCACCGACCGTCCTGACCGATGTCGATACCGAATCGGATCTGATGTCGCAGGAGATATTCGGCCCCGTGGCCGCCATCGTTCCCTTCGACACCGAGGACGAGGTCGTCGCGCTGGCCAACGACACCGAATGGGGACTGGTCGGATACGTGTTCACCCAGGACATCGATCGGGCATTGCGAATGGGGGAGCGCCTCGAGGTGGGCATGGTGGGGCTCAACACCGGGCTGGTGTCGAATCCGGCGGCCCCGTTCGGTGGCGTCAAACAATCGGGACTCGGCCGCGAGGGCGGGAAGGTCGGGATAGACGAGTTTCTGGAGTACAAATACTTCGCGATTCCCCGCAGCTGAGGAAGGTTCTGATCATGCCCGGTTCGAGACGCCTGACACCGATCGACGCACGCAACACGTCGATGGTGATCGCGGATCAGATTCGCGATCGCATCATCGACGGGTCCTACGCGCCCGGAGAACAGATCAACGAGGCCAATGTCGCGGCGGAGCTGGAGATCTCACGTGGCCCCGTGCGAGAGGCGTTGCAGCGTCTGAATCAGGAGGGATTGCTCGTCAGCTACCGCAACCGCGGTGTGTTCGTCGTCGAGCTCAGCAGCGACGACGTCGCCGAGATCTACCAGTCGCGCGCAGCGATCGAGGTCGGTGCGGCATGGACTCTGGTACATGGAGATCGTGCGCAGCTGACCAAGACTGCGGACGAACTCTCGGCCATCGTGATGCAGATGCAGCCGTTCATCGATCGGGCGGATTGGCGTGGTCTTGCCGAACGGGACCTTGCTTTTCACACCGCACTGGTAGCGGCCACGAGGAACAGTCGGATGTCGCGTATGTACGCCACGCTGGCGGCTGAGGCACGCATTTGCATGGCAAATCTCGAAACTGCTTACTACCGTCCCGAGGCCCTGGTCGAGGAACATCAGCTGATCGTCGATCTGCTGCTGGGATCGGATTGGGATGCGCTCGAGAAGGGCGTCCACGAACACATGGACACCGCCGTGCACGATCTGACGCGAGCCATGGTCGACGAACAGGCCGAGCAATCCGTACTCGCAACACCCGGGTAGAGCCTTCGGGCGCAACACAGCTTTAACACGGCAGCCCTTGCTCCCCGCCAGCACCAGCGGATAGCCTGATTGTCAACAATCTACTAAAAGAACTCCCCGAAGGGGGTGCCCGTGAACGCCTCATCCGACGATGCCTACGTCACCGCAATCGGACCCGCGCAGACTCCAGGACGGGCTGCTCCCGGCCTGGCTCGCTACCCGGACGTACCGAACAGCACGCCCATCACGTTCACCGACGAGGAATACGCCGAACGGCTCGCAGCCGTCCGGCGGCGCATGGCGTCGCAGAACCTGACCGCGCTGATCGTCACCGACCCCGCGAATCTCTACTATCTGCTGGGCTACAACGCACTCTCGTTCTACACCCCGCAGATGCTGTACGTGCCGCTGGACGGCGAGCTGTACTTCTTCGCTCGTGAGATGGACGCGAACGGTGCGTTCCGTACATCGTGGTTGCCGCAGGACCACACCTTCGGATACCCGGAGACGTTCGTTCAGCGCAGAGACACCCACCCGTTCGTCTGGGTAGCCGCCAAGCTACGAGAGCTGGGGTTGGTGAACAACTTCGAGCACGGTCAAGTGGGACTGGAGATGGACTCGTACTACTTCAGCCCCAAGGCCTTCGAAGCGCTCGTCAAATCGCTACCCGAGTACCGATTCACCGACTCGTACGAGTTGGTCAATTGGATCCGCGTGGTCAAGTCGCCGGCCGAGATCGCGTTGATGCGCGGCGCGGCGACGGTGTGCGAGTCCGCGATGTCTGCTGCGCACCAAGCAATTTCGGTGGGGGAACGGCAGTGCGATGCCGCTGCCGCCATCATGAACGCACAGGTACGCGGCACAGCCGACTACGGCGGCGATCACCCAGCCATCGTGCCCATGCTGCCGACCGGGGCAGGAGCGGACACTCCGCACCTGACGTGGTCGGACCAACGGTTCGTACGCGGCGAGACCACCGTCGTCGAACTGGCCGGCGTGTTCCGGCGGTACCACGTTCCGATGGCTCGGACGATCGTGCTCGGCAAGCCGAGTCCGCGTCTGAAATACCTGGCGGAATCCACCGGTGAAGCACTGAACGAGGTACTGGCGACAGTCCGCCCGGGGGTCACCGCAACCGAGCTGGCTCAGGTATGGAACACCAGCCTGGCCAAGCACGGCCTCCACAAACCGTCGCGCATCGGCTACTCGATCGGCGTCGCGTACGCCCCCGACTGGGGCGAGCGCACGGTGAGCCTACGCACCGACGACGAGACCGTCCTGGCCGAGAACATGACCTTTCACATCATCGGCGGAATGTGGATGGACGACTACGGATACGAGGTGTCCGAAGCAGTCCGAGTCACAGACACCGGCGTCGAAACCTTCACCGCATACCCCCGAGAACTACTGACGAAGGAGTGAGACATGACCACCTCCACCGCAGGCTCCACTCCTGACCAAAAGGGTCGTTCCGCAGGCTCCACTCCTGACCAGAAGGGTCGTTCCGCAGGCTCCACTCCTGCTATTTCGGGTCGTTCCGCAGGCTCCACTCCTGCCATTCCCTGGGCCCTGCGCACCGACCAACTGGTGGGATCGGTGATCGACTCGTCGACATCGCTTCTCGCTGCCCAGAAACACGACATCGTCAGGTTCGCGATGGGATCTCCTGCAGCCGAGACGGTTCCGGCCGCGGCGTTCACCGAGATCGCCGGCAGTGTGCTCACTGCGGACGCCTTCGATTACGGTGCCACCGAGGGTGATCCGGGTCTGCTCGACGCGTTGTTGGCGTACCTCGAGTCCGTCGGCGAACCCACGTCGGAGGATCGGGTCGTCATCACCTCGGGCGGCATGCAGGGACTCGACATCGCCTGCAAGCTGTTCGTCGATCCCGGCGATTTGGTGATCGTCGAAAGTCCCACGTACACCAACGGAACGGCCACCGTGCTGAGCTACGGCGGCGACATTCTCGAGGCACCGATGGACAGTGACGGTCTGATCGTCGAGGCGTTACCCGAACTCGTCGAGCGAGCCGGGCGTCTACCGAAAATGATCTACGTGATTCCCAACTTTCAGAATCCGTCCGGGGTCACGCTGTCGCTCGAGCGTCGACTGTTGTTGATCGAGTTGGCACACCGATGGGGCTCGGTGATTCTCGACGACGATCCCTATGGACTGCTGCGTTTCTCGGGGGATCCGATCCCGAGTTTCGGGGCTCTCAGTCCGAACGATCCGCTGATCTTCTCGGTGCGGACCTTCTCGAAGATGATCGCTCCCGGTCTGCGCGTGGGGTGGGTGGACGCGGCCCCCGAAGCGCGTCGGTTGATCGTCAACGCCAAGCAGGCGATGGACACCTGTACGAATCTTCCGGCACAGAGGATGGTGGCCGAGTACATCAGGCGCGGGCTGCTCGAGGAGCACCTGCGGTCGCTGGCTGCGGTGTACCTACCTCGAAAGATCGCGATGCAGAACAGCATTGCGGCACACTTCGGTGACGCGATGTCCACCACGGATCCCGACGGGGGATTCTTTCTGTGGGCGACGTTGCGCGGAAACGACCACGATTTCTCGACGCAGGACCTGTTCGAAACAGCACTGGCCGAAGGGGTTGCCTACATTCCCGGACCGGCGTTGTCGGTGGGCGGCAAGTTTCACGATTCGCTACGGCTGTGCTTTGCCTCGTCGACACCCGAGCGCATCGAGGAAGGGATCAGGCGATTGGCCGTCGCGGTGGAAAAATCGAAGCATCTGCTCGCCTCCGACCCCACGCGATGACCGTTCCGACTGCCCAGGAGTCTCTGCTCGGCACCATCGACGAGGCCGAGATCGTTTCTCTCACAGCCGCGCTGATCGAGGCCGGCGGTGAAAACCCGGGAGACACAGAAGAGAAGTGCGCGAAAGTGCTCGAGGAGCGTTGTCGCGCATTGGGATTCGATGTTCGCACGGTCGAGGTCGCTCCCGGCAGACCCAATGTGATCGCCTCGATCGGACCCGATGACACCCCCGGGATCCTGTTCGTCGGCCATTCCGACGTCGTTCCGGCGGGCACCGGCTGGACGACGGATCCGTTCACCGCGGTTGTGCGAGAGGGGCGCATGGTCGGACGGGGAGCATGCGACATGAAGGGGGGAGTGGCCGCAGTGGTGGCCGCGATGGATGCGGTGAAACGTGCCGGTCTTGCAGATCGCTTCCCGATGACGTTGGCGTGTCTGGTGGACGAGGAAGACACGGGCTTGGGTATTCGAGCATTCGTGGCCGACCCGGGACCCCGTCGCTTCCAGTGTTGCGTGGTGGCCGAGCCGACGGACCTGGTGACCATCATCGGTTGCCGAGGAGCCGCGAATATCGAGATCGACGTGCGCGGGCGTTCGGCACATGCAGGTCAGCCGCGCAACGGTGCCAATGCGATATCCGCCGCCGCCCGCATCGTCGCCGTCATCGAGGACTGGCAGGTCGAATTGGACGAGCATCCACACGCCGAACTCGGTCCCGCTACCTGGAACGTGGGCACCGTGACGGGAGGTGCCGGTACGTCGATGGTTGCCGACCGGTGCGTGCTCACGGTCGACCGTCGGCTGCTACCCGGTGAGCGCGCCGAACAGGTGGTGGACGACCTCCGTTCGCGGATCGACGCGGCAGGCATCATCGGTTCGGGAATCGAGGTACATCTCGAGGTGTCGATGGAAATGCCGGGCTTTCTGACTGCTGCGGACGATGGATTGGTCACCACTGCAATGCAATCGGTTCGCGACATCGGATCTGCCGGTTTCACTGACATCTGGACGGCTTCGTGCGATGGTGGTTTCGTGGCACAGCAGATGGGTATCAGCACCGTCGTGCTCGGTCCCGGGGAGATCGAAAAGCAGGCGCACCGGCCGGACGAGTCCGTCGCCGTGCAGCAATTGACCGACAGCGCAAAGGCGTACGCGTTGATCGCCACCAGAATCGCTGCGCCACCTGGTCTTTAGTTTTCCAAGAGGGGGTTGTTCGAGACGTGCGTCCGGCGTCGACGTAAAGTCGGACGCTGCGAAGTACCAAACCGACGCTCCACGTTGTCATAAAGCGAGAGGTATTGGACCGTGACCGAAACTTCAGGGTCGGCAGCTTCGCCGACCGGATATCCGCCGAGTACCGACACACTCAGCGCGAACGAAACCAAAATTCTCCACCGCGCGATCGGCGGGTCCGCACTGGGCAATGCCGTGGAATGGTTCGACTACGCGGTGTACGGCTACCTCGCCGTCTACATCGCCGCCAATTTCTTTCCGTCGGACGACGGGGGAGCGAGCCTGCTCTCCACGTTCGCCGTGCTGGCGGCGTCGTTCATCATTCGCCCCATCGGCGGCATCGTGCTCGGCCCGCTCGGCGACCGCATCGGTCGTCAGAAGGTCCTCGTCCTGACCGTCTCGATGATGACGTTGGCCACGGCGGCGATCGGCGTGCTGCCGACGTTCGACACCATTGGCATTGCAGCACCGTTGCTGCTGCTCGTCTGCCGACTGGTGCAGGGCTTCTCCACCGGCGGTGAGTACGGCGGCGCAGCAGTGTTCATGGCCGAGTACGCGCCCGACAAGCGCCGCGGATTCTTCGGGTCGTTCCTCGAATTCGGCACCCTCGCAGGCACGGTGGGCGGTGCCACCCTGTGCACCCTGCTCAACGTCGGGCTCGGAGACGAGACCATGGAGGCCTGGGGCTGGCGAATCCCCTTCCTGGTGACGCTCCCGTTGGGCATCGTCGCGCTGTGGCTGCGGACCCGGCTCGAAGATTCTCCGGTGTTCGCCGAGGCCAAGGAAGACGGCGGCACGGTCGAAGAGGGTGCAGGCGGAGCAGTCACCTCCCTGAAGGCCACCTTGACGTACTGGCAGCGGATCGTGATTCTGATGGGATTCGTGCTGCTGCTCAACATCGCGTACTACACGGTGCTCACGTTCTTGCCCTCGTACCTCAGCGACACGTTGGGGCACAGCACGACTCAGTCCAACTTCACTCTCGTGGCCATCATGATCATCATGATGTTGATCATCAACCCGATCGGTGCCTTGTCCGACCGGGTGGGCCGAAAGCCGTTGCTGCTGGTCGCCTGCGTGGGGTACTTCGTGTTCAGCGTCCCGCTGTTTCTGTTGATCATCAACACCGGACTGATCGGCCAGAGCATCGGCCTGCTCGGTCTCGGCGTGTTGCTGGTCATCATGTGCTCCTGCGTGTCGTCGACGCTGCCCGCACTGTTTCCCACTCAGGTGCGCTACGGAGCGTTCGCCATCGGATACAACGTCTCGACGGCGCTCTTCGGTGGCACGGCACCGCTGATTCTGACGTTCCTGATCGACCGAACGGGTTCCAACCTGATCCCGGGTTGGTACATGATGATCGCAGCTGCCATCGCGTTCGTTCCGATCCTGCTGATGCCCGAAACCGCGGGCCGGTCGTTGCGCGGCACCCAGTGCCCCGGTGACAACGACGACGAGGTCGCTGCGTCCGGCGTCGAGCTCGTCGGATACAAGTCCAAGTAGTGCGTCCGGTCCTGGCCGTTCTGCATGCCGGCGACCTTCCCGACGGACTCGAGTCCGTCGCGGAGGTCGCCGACATCAGATACGCCACCGCCGACACGCTCACCGAGGCCGTCGACGGTGCCGACGCACTGCTGCTGTGGGATTTTTTCTCGCCCGCAGTCGAATCCGCTTGGCCGCGTTGCGGTTCGCTGAAGTGGATCCATATCGCCGCTGCCGGAGTGGACTCGTTGTTGTTCGACGAACTGGTGGAATCCGATGTGGTCGTGACCAATTCGCGTGGAGTGTTCGACCGGCCGATCGCCGAGTTCGTGCTGGCCCAAATTCTGGCGTTCGCGAAGGACTCCGAACGTTCACGCACACTGCAGCATTCGAAGATGTGGCAGCATCGCGAGACCGAACGCATCGATGGTGCCCATGCGATCGTCGTGGGCACGGGCGCAATCGGACGAGCCATCGCCACTTTGTTGACGGCAGTGGGCATGTCCGTCTCCGGAGTCGGCCGAACAGCCCGCGAGGGCGACCCGGATTTCGGGACGGTACATGCGAGCGACGAGTTGTCGACAGTGGTCGGTGCGGCCGACTATCTGGTACTCGTCGCACCGTTGACCGAGCAGACCAGGGGCCTCGTCGACGACGCGGTATTGGCCGCGATGCGTCCCGGATCGAGGGTGATCAACGTCGGTCGCGGCGAGCTGCTCGACACCGATGCATTGCTCACACATCTCGATTCGGGACACCTCGCCGGGGCTGCGCTCGACGTCTTCGAGACCGAGCCGCTCCCGGCCGAGCACCCGTTGTGGGCGGCCGACAACGTGGTCGTCACTCCGCACATGAGCGGGGACGCGTCGGGGTGGAAGAATCGTCTGGCCGACGTCTTCGTCGACAACGCGCAGCGATACTTCCGCGGCGAACAGCTGCGCAATGTCGTCGACAAGAGGCTCGGTTTCGTGGTGTGACCGGTCTTGTGATGTGACTGTCAGTAGGCCCGCTCGTACTGCGGTGCCACTGCCGGTGTCATCTCCACTCCGAGTTCGCGGGCCGCGCGCCGTGGCCAGTACGGATCGCGCAGCAGCTCACGGGCGAGGAGCACCGCAGTCGCTTCGCCTAGCGAAACGATGTCCTCGGCCTGTTTCGGTTCGGTGATCATCCCCACCGCTGCGGCCGGCATCGTGGTCTCGTTCTGGATACGCCGTGCGAACGGCACCTGGTAACCGGGTTCGACCGGGATCTCGGCGCGTACGTTCCCGCCGGTGGACGTATCGACGAGATCCACGCCGTGCTCGGTGAGTATCTGCGCCAGCGCGACAGTCTGATCAGAAGTCCAACTCGGAGCTTCCAAGTCGGCTGCAGCCTCGGACTTCTCGGGCTCGTCGAGCCAGTCCGTCGCCGACAGACGGACGAACACCGGAAGCTCGGCCGGCCACACCTCACGTACCGCGTCGACCACCTCGATCAGCAGGCGAGTCCGTCCAGCGAAGTCGCCGCCGTAGGCGTCGGTGCGGGTGTTGCTGGCAGGCGACAGGAATTGGTGCAGGAGGTATCCATGTGCGCCGTGTATCTCGGCTACCTGGAAGCCGGCCTTCAGTGCGCGCCGCGCAGCGTTACGAAAATCGTCGACGATCTTCGCGATGTCGTCGGCCGTCGCCTCCCGTGGTGTCGCGTAACGACCGAACGGTACGGCGCTCGGGCCCACGGTCTCCCAGCTCCGGGGGTCCTCGGCGGGCAGCGACGTGCCACCGAGCCAGGGAGCCTCCGTCGAGCCCTTGCGGCCCGCATGCGCCAGCTGGATGCCCGGGACGGTACCGAAGGACGAGATCTCGGTGACGATCTCGGCCAGTGCGTCGGCCTGTGTGTCGTTCCAGATGCCCAGGTCCGACGGGCTGATTCGGCCCTCGGGGCTGACCGCTGTGGCCTCGGTGATGATCAGACCGGCTCCGCCGATCGCGCGGCTCACCAGGTGGGTGCGATGCCAGGCACCCGCGACGCCGACGTTCGCGCCCGTCTCGTCGGCCGAGTACTGGCACATCGGTGCCATCCATACCCGGTTGGGGAAGGTGACCTCGCGCAATGTCAGGGGTTCGAACAGGGCACTCACAGGTGGTTCCTCCGGTCTGTCGATCTCGACGTCGGTGACGTCGGCTATGTCCACGCTGTCCTGCAACGACGTGGAGATGCAGCTTCATTCCCTGGCCCTATTAGTGTGTAGTGCATGACTGCTTCCGTCTCGGCCGCTTCGGTGCCGTCCTCTGCCGACGAGCGCGAGAACGTGCACTCGGCTGCTCGGCGAGCCCGCGTCGCCTCACGTGCACTGGCGTTGCTGACCACTGCGGAGAAGGATTCGCTGCTGCATGCCGCGGCCGACGCCGTGCTGGCCGCAGCGGAGCCGGTACTCGCAGCCAACGCCGCCGACATCGAGATCGCCCGCGCTGCGGGAACGGACGAGGGCCTGCTCGATCGGCTGCGGCTCACTGCACCGCGCATCGACGGCATTGCCGCCGGGCTGCGGCAGGTGGCAGGCCTACCCGATCCGATCGGCGAGGTCATCCGCGGATCGACGCTCCCCAACGGGCTCGAGATCAGGCAGATGCGGGTTCCGCTGGGCGTCGTGGGCATGGTCTACGAGGCGCGCCCCAACGTGACCGTCGACGCGTTCGGTCTGGCGTTCAAATCCGGGAACGCAGTGCTGCTGCGGGGATCCTCGTCCGCGGCGCAGTCGAACGCAGCCCTGGTCGAGGCGTTGCAGGGTGCGCTCACGAGCCGCGGGCTGCCGGAATCGGCGGTACAACTGCTCGGTAGTGCCGACCGGTCGACGGTCACCCACCTCATTCAGGCCCGCGGGCTGGTCGACGTCGTGATCCCGCGTGGCGGAGCGGGTCTGATCGCCGCGGTCGTGCGTGATGCCACGGTTCCCACCATCGAGACCGGGGTGGGAAACTGCCACGTCTATCTGCATTCCTCCGCCGACGCGGAGACGGCCGAGAAGATCGTGCTCAACGCCAAGACCCGCCGGGTGAGCGTGTGCAACGCCGCCGAAACGGTGCTGGTCGATGCCGCGATCGCCGAGACCATGGTGCCGAGGTTGTTGCAGGCGTTCCAGATGCACAGCGTCACGGTGCACGGTGATCTACCGGGGTTGGTTCCCGCAGGCGACGACGATTGGTCGCAGGAATACCTCTCGCTCGACATCGCGCTGAAGGTGGTCGACGGCATCGACGAGGCAATCGACCACATCGACCGATACGGCACCGGCCATACCGAGGCGATCGTCGCGTCGGACATCGGTGCTGCGCGCGAATTCACCCGACGAGTCGACGCGGCTGCCGTGATGGTCAACGCCTCCACCGCGTTCACCGACGGCGAGCAGTTCGGCTTCGGTGCAGAGATCGGCATCTCCACCCAGAAGCTGCACGCCCGCGGCCCCATGGGCCTGCCCGAGCTGACCTCGACCAAATGGACGGTGTGGGGCGACGGGCACGTCAGACCCGTCTGACCGGCCGACAGCCACTCGACCCGCAAGACCCGATCTTTCAGGAGTTGTGACGTGGACCGTGCCCTACCGACGACACCACCGTTGTTCGCGAGCGTGAACGATGTTCAGGCACGTCTGGCCGAGACGGGGTATCTGGCCGACAAGGCCACGGCCACATCGGTTTTTCTCGCCGATCGCCTCGGCAAGCCGTTGTTGATCGAGGGTCCCGCCGGAGTCGGCAAGACCGAGTTGGCGCGCGCTGTTGCGCAGTCGACCGGAGCCGAACTGGTGCGACTGCAGTGCTACGAGGGAGTCGACGAGGCGAGAGCACTGTACGAGTGGAACCACGCCAAACAGATCCTGCGTATCCAGTCCGGCTCGAGTGCCGACTGGGACTCGACGAAGCTCGACGTGTTCTCCGAGGAGTTTCTGCTGGCTCGGCCTCTGCTGCAGGCCATTCGCCGAACCGAGCCGACCGTGCTCCTGATCGACGAGACCGACAAGGCAGATGTCGAGATCGAGGGGTTGCTGCTCGAGGTGCTCAGCGACTTCGCGATCACCATTCCCGAGCTGGGCACGATCACGGCGGAGCGCACCCCGTTCGTCGTGTTGACCTCCAATGCCACGCGCGAACTGTCGGAAGCCCTCAAGCGCCGCTGCCTGTTCCTGCACCTCGACTTCCCCGACGCGGACCTCGAGCGTCGAATCCTGGCCAGCCGCGTTCCCGAACTGCCCGAGGCGATCGCGGAGCAGATGATCAAGACCGTCCGCGTACTCCGGGGGATGCAGCTCAAGAAGTTGCCGTCGGTGGCCGAGACGATCGACTGGGGTCGCACACTTCTGGCCCTCGGCATGGACACTCTCGACGACGACGCGGTCCGGTCGACGCTGGGAGTGGTGCTCAAGCATCAGTCCGATCAGGTGCGCGCCGCCGCTGAACTGCGGCTGAACTGACATGCTCGCCCCACACGGAATTCCCGGGCATCTCGTCGGCTTCGTCGAGGCGTTACGCAAGCGTGGGATCTCGGTGGGGCCGTCGGAGACCGTCGATGCCGGACGCGTGCTGTCGGTGTTGGATCTGTTGGATCGAGAAGCGGTCCGCGAGGGGCTGGCCTGTGCGCTGCTGAGACGTCCGACGCATCGCGGGGTATTCGACGCGTTGTTCGACCTGTGGTTTCCGGTGGCGTCGGGGGCCAGGGATTCGGGTCGGATCGACACCGCGCTGCCGCGCACCGACACGGGCGAGGTCGACATCGATGCGTTGCGTGAACTGATCGTCGAACTGCTCTCGGACGATTCGGCGGAGGCTGCCGAACTGACCCAGATGCTGGCGGCTCAGATGGTCGAGGAGCTCGGTCAGTACAAGTCTTCGAACGGGCCGTCGTTCTCGGCCTATCAGGCGTTGCGTGATGTCGCTCCCGACACGCTGCTCCGCAAGATCCTCGACGGCCTGCTGGGCCGAAGTGACGATACGCCGGATCGGCCCACCGACGACTACGAGTCCGAGGTGGCCAAACGTACTGCAGCGCAACGTATTGCCGACTTACGTAAGATGGTCGAGAGCGAGACGAGGCGACGGTCGGCCGAGAAACTGGGCCGCGACCGGGTAGCGAGCTACGGTGTGCCGAAACTGGCGGAGGAAGTCGATTTCCTGCGTGCCTCGGACACGGAGATGGCTGCATTGCGACGTAACGTCGCACCGCTGGCGCGGTTGCTGGCCTCGCGACTTGCGGTGCGCCGCAGTCGAAGCAGGCACGGCTCCATCGATCTGCGACGCACGCTGCGCAAATCCATGTCGACCGGCGGTATTCCCATCGATCTGGTGGAGCGCAAGCCACGTCGGGCCCGGCCGGAACTGGTTGTGCTGTGCGATGTCTCGGGGTCGGTGGCCGGATTCAGCAACTTCACTCTGCTGCTGGTGCACGCTCTTCGTGAACAGTTCTCCCGGGTACGAATTTTTGCGTTCGTCGACTCCACCGACGAGGTGACTCGGTTCTTCGATTCCGGGGCAGACCTCGGGGCCGCTATGAGCCGGATCGTGCGGGAGGCGGACCTGGTGACGTACGACGGTCATTCGGATTACGGGCATGCTCTGACGACGTTCGACGAGAAGTACGCGCAGGTCATCACCAGCCGCAGTTCGGTTCTCGTTCTGGGCGATGCCCGCACCAACTATCGCGAACCGAAGCTGCCGGCGTTGGCCCGAATCGTCTCGGTGGCCAAGCACGCGTACTGGCTCAACCCAGAGCCCAAATCTCAGTGGGGATCCGGTGATTCGGCGGCCAAGGTGTATGCGGACGTGATTGCGATGCACGAGTGTCGGTCGGCCCAGCAGCTCGCGACGGTGGTCTCACGACTGTTGCCGGTATGAGGCGTGTAACCGGCGTCGCTGCCACGGACGTAGAATCGTCGGTTGTGCAGCACGAATCCGGCCCCGGTGAGGACACGAACACCACGCCGACTCTCCGGTTGGGGGTCATGGGTGGCACCTTCGACCCCATTCATCACGGTCACCTCGTGGCTGCCAGTGAGGTGGCGGCCACGTTCGGTCTGGACGAGGTCATCTTCGTTCCCACCGGGACCCCGTGGCAGAAGGAGGGCCGGTCGGTCAGCCCGGCCGAGGATCGCTACTTGATGACGGTCATCGCCACCGCGTCGAATCCTCGGTTCTCGGTGAGTCGGGTCGACGTCGACCGGGAGAAGTCGACCTACACCGTCGACACCCTGAGGGATCTTCGCTCGCAGCACCCCGATGCCGAGTTGTACTTCATCACCGGTGCTGATGCGCTCGAGTCCATCCTGACGTGGCAGAACTGGGAGGAGCTCTTCGAGCTCGCGAAGTTCGTCGGAGTGACACGGCCGGGCTTCGAGCTCGGCGTCGATCATCTGGCCAACCATCTACGGTCCTTGCCCGCGGACACTCTCACATTGATGGAAATCCCGGCACTCGCGATATCGTCGACGGACTGCCGACGTCGCGCAGGTGAGAATCGGCCGGTTTGGTACCTCGTGCCGGACGGCGTCGTGCAATACATCTCGAAGAGGAACCTCTATCGACCCCGAGGCGCGCAGCGCCTCGACGGATCCGTCACCATGTCGGAACCGGCGCCACAGAAGAAGCAACCGGCCGGGTCGGTCACCAGCGCAGTGACCGCCGACCCGAGCCATACGAGTGGGAGTACACCGAAGTGACTGCAACAGCCGAAGCCGCCGAGATGGCGCGTATCGCCGCGCTCGCAGCCGACGACAAACTGGCCAGCGACGTGGTGATCCTCGACGTCTCCGACCAGCTCTACATCACCGATTGCTTCGTGATCGCCTCCGCGCCCAACGAGCGTCAGGTCAACTCGATCGTGGAGAACATCGAAGATCAGCTTCGTGAGGCCGGACACAAGCCGGTCCGGCGCGAGGGCACCCGAGAGGGCCGCTGGGCTCTGTTGGACTACTCCGACATCGTGGTGCACGTCCAGCACAACGAAGAGCGCAACTTCTACGCGCTCGAGCGGCTGTGGAAGGACTGCCCGACGATCGAGGTTCCGGGCCTCGGTCAGCGTCCGGCACCGGAACCGGAGCAATGATCCGACGGCTCATCCTGCTTCGCCACGGTCAGACTGACTACAACGCCACCGACCGTATGCAGGGCCAGCTCGATACCGATCTGTCCGAGCTGGGCCGCAGTCAGGCGAAGACGGCTGCGGCCGAATTGGCTGTCCGCGCGCCCATCCGCATCGTCTCGTCCGATCTCAAGCGCGCTCTCGACACTGCGGAAGCTCTCGGGGACGCGGCTGGAGTCCCGGTGTCCACGGACGAGCGGCTGCGGGAGACACATCTCGGCGACTGGCAGGGACTCACCCACACCGAAGTGGACGACATCGCCCCCGGTGCGCGTCCGGCCTGGCGTGCCGACGCAACCGTCGCCCCGCCCGGTGGGGAAAGTCGCATCGACGTTGCGAACCGCAGCGTGCCGCTGGTGCGTGAGCTTCTCGGCGGCGTCCCCGAGTGGGGTGCCGACGGCGACCAGCGACCACTGGTGCTCGTGGCGCACGGAGGGTTGATCGCTGCCCTGACCGCAGCGTTGCTCGCACTGCCGACCGATCGCTGGCCGGTGCTCGGCGGCCTCGCCAACACCAGCTGGGTACAGCTCGGTGCGCACGGACCCGGCGACAACCCGTCCTGGCGGCTCGACGTCTGGAACGCCTCGGCGCGGGTGGCCAGTGACGTCCTCTGAGGAGGCCGCCGCGCGCCCCGTGCTGCTCGTGCTGGCGGACTCGCTGAGCTATTACGGACCCGAGGGCGGGCTGCCGGTCGACGATCCTCGACTGTGGCCCAATATCGTTGCTGCAGAGCTGGATTGGAATATCGAGCTGGTAGCCCGCATCGGCTGGACGAGCCGCGATGCGTGGTGGGCTCTGACCCAGGATCCGCGAGTGTGGGCGGTGATACCGCGGGCCGGTGCCGTCGTACTCGGAATCGGCGGCATGGACTCGTTGCCGTCGCCGCTACCGACCGCGTTGCGTGAGCAGATCCGCTACATCCGTCCGCCCGCACTTCGGCGGGTCGTTCGCGCGGGTTATCAAGCGGTGCAGCCGGTTCTGTCGCATCTCGGTTGGCCGGTGGCGCTTCCGCCGCGACTGAGTGTCGACTACCTCGAGCAGACCCGCGCCGCATTGGCCTACGTGCGGCCGGAATTGCCCGTCGTCGGTACCTATCCGTCGGTGCATCGGTGCGACGCCTACGGGCGGGTGCATTCGGGGCGCGAGCCCGCGGTACGAGCGCTGCGTGCTTGGAGCGACGAAAATAGTGTTCCCATGGTCGATCTCGCGGAGGCAGTTCGTCCGAACATCGAGTCCGAGAACGCCAACCCCGACGGAATCCACTGGGGGTGGGACGCACATGTGGCCGTGGCCGACGCAATGCTGACGGTGTTGCGACCGGTGGCAGCGGCGGCAGCGATCCGGCACTCATGACCGTCGCCGTCGTCACCGACTCGTCGTCCTGCCTGCCCGCGTCCGTAGCCGCCGAGTGCGGTATCACGGTGGCACCGCTGCATGTGTTGGTGGACGGCGTCGACCATCGTGAGGGAATCGACGAGATTCCCGAACAATCGACCGACGGAAAGCCGGTGACGACCGCGGGGGCGTCTCCGGGCGAGCTGACCGAGGTCTATGCCGCAGCTCTCGAACGCAGTCGCGGGGCGGGCGTCGTCGCACTGCACATCTCCCGGGGCCTGTCGAGCACCTGGGAGGCTGCGCGGCAGGCCGCCGAGCAGATCGGATCGTTGGTGAAGGTTGTCGATTCCGGTTCTGCCGGAATGGGATTGGGCTACCCGGCGCTGGCAGCAGCGTATGCCGCAGCGGGTGGAGCCGGACTCGACGAGGTCTACGACGATGCTGTTCGCAGGTCTGCGTCGTCGAGATGTTTCATCGTCGTCGATCGATTGGATCACCTGCGCCGCGGCGGCCGTATCGGCACTGCCGCAGCCCTGCTCGGTACGGCCCTGGCGATGAAGCCGGTGCTGCACATCAGCGATGGTGCGCTGGTGTTGCGTGAGAAGACGCGAACCTCCTCGAAGGCACTGAGCAAGCTGGTGGACGCGGCAGCTGCCGCGGCAGCCGACATCGGTACGCAATCCGGGGTTGTCGTGGCGGTGCATCATATGCAGTGCGCCGAGCGAGCCGAGGACGTCTCAGCCCTGCTGATGGCGCGTATCCCGGACCTGACCAGCGTCGACGTGCTGCCGTTCGGTGCGGTGCTCGGTGCACACGTCGGTCCCGGTGCCGTCGGCGTAGTCGTCGCTCCCGGTCATCGGTAGGGCGTATCGAGCCGCGTCATCCACAGACTCTCGGTTGTGCACAGGGCAGTTCGCGACCACGGTTCGCCCCGGTCGGGTCCGTCCGGAAGGCGCTAGCATCCTGAGACATGGGCGGCGACGACGATCGGGCACACACGGTGGCACGATTGAATTCCGTGCGGAGGCAGAGTGATTCCGCGCGCGCCGAGCCGCGCCGAGTCGACGAATTCGATGACCCCCAGGGCGAGCCGCCGATCGGGCAACCACAGGACGGCGTCGTGCGTCCCGATCCGGAGTGGCTGCTTCCTGCCGCGCAGCGTCCCGAATCACCATGGTCGTCGTTGCTACCGCAGCGGTGGCGATTCGCGCGGGTGGATCCCGGCCGACCCGGTGTGAAGGCGTTGGCGGCGGCGGGTGTGTTCGTGGTCCTCGTCGCCGGCTTCGCGGTGTTTCGAGATGCGCCGACGCCTGCGCCCGCACCACCTCTGGCGGTGGTCTCCACCGACGCCGCCGATGCCCGCGCGCCGGACTCGGCGTTGTCCGAATCCGGATCGTCGAGCCGGCCGCCGGACAGAACGGCCGGCACGGCACCGGTCGCCGAAACAGAACTTGTCGTCAGTGTCGTCGGACTCGTCGCGCATCCCGGTCTCGTTCGGCTGCAACCGGGCTCGCGCATCGCCGACGCCCTGGCCGCAGCGGGAGGGGCTGTGGAGGGTGCCGATCTGTTGGCGCTGAACATGGCAGCTCGGGTGTCGGACGGCGATCAGATCGTCGTGGGGCTAGTACCGGCTCCGGCGGCCCCTCCGGTCAGCGGCACCACATCGGGTCAGGGTGCAGGGCCAGGCGGAGTTGCCGGTTCGACGACGGACCAGGCGGGCCCTGCCGCCGGCGGAGCAGTGGACCTCAATACGGCCACGGTCGCAGAATTGGACGCGCTGCCCGGTGTGGGACCGGTGACGGCAACGTCGATCGTGAGCTGGCGCGACACGAACGGCCGCTTCGTATCGGTCGATCAGCTCGCCGAGGTCGACGGTATCGGCCCGGGCCGGCTCACCAAGATTCGCGACCTGGTCCGAGTCTCGTGACCGGGGTGCCGTCGTCGACGGACTCCGAGGAACCAGTTCCTTTCGACATCCGCCTGATTCCGGCGGCAGCGGCATCCTGGTCGATCACTGCGACCGGTATTCTCGCCGGTCCGAGCGCGGCGGTGAAGGCCACGGTGGTGACGTGCGCGATCGTGGTGCTGGGAGCCGTTGTGCTGCAGAGGATCTCGAAGGGTCGAGCGGACACCGCGAGACACGTGTGGTCCGGGGCGGCCGCGGTGATCGTCGTGGCGTTGTGTTTCGGCGGTGCGATCTGGCTCCAGATGCGCTCGGTGGCGGAGCATCCAGTGGCTGCGGCCGCGCAGAATCGGGCATGGATCACGGCAGTGGTCGACATCGAAGAAGACCCGCGACGTCTGCCCGCGCCCGGGCCGCCGACGGTGATGTTGCAGGCGGAGATGACCCGCGTCGATGTCGGTGGCGAGGCGCTCTACGTCGGCGGCCGGGTATCGATCGTGGCACCGGAGTCGACATGGTCGGCACTGCTTCCGGGCCAGCAGATCACGGTCCGGGGCCGGCTCGGGGTACCCACCAGGTCCGATATGACCGTGGCCGTCATCCGAACGACCGGTCCGCCGGTGGCAGTAGGTGAGCCCGGACCGGTCTCGTCGGCGGCGGGCTCGTTTCGCTCGAATCTGGCAGACGTGGCGCAGAATTCGCTCCCGTCGGACCGGGCAGGTCTACTGCCGGGCCTCGTCGTGGGCGATGTCTCACGATTGGATGAGCAGGTAGTCGAGAACTTCCGAGCCGCGGGCTTGACGCATCTGACGGCGGTGTCGGGTGCGAACTTCTCGATCCTGATCGGTGCCGTGCTGTTGGTGTTGCGCGGCATAGGGATAGGGCCTCGCGCCACCGTCACGATTGCCTTCGTCGTTCTGATCGCCTTCGTCGTCGTGGCCCGACCGTCCCCGAGCGTGTTGCGCGCCGCGGTGATGGGGTCGATCGGTTTGCTGGCCTTGGTCACCGGCAGACGGAAGCAAGCGGTCCCGGCCTTGTGCGGCGCGGTGTTGGTACTACTCGGGTGGTGGCCGCGGCTGGCCGTGGACGTCGGATTCGTGCTGTCGGTGTTCGCCACCGCGGGGCTGGTGCTGGTGGCACCGATCTGGGTGGACTGGCTGCGGGCCCGAGGATGGCCCCGGGCAGCTGCGGAGGTGGTGGCGGTCGCCGCGGCGGCCCACGTGGTGACGGCACCCGTGGTGGCGGCAATGGCGGGAACGTTCAGCGTGGTGGGTGTGGTTGCGAACGTACTGGTCGCGCCGGTCGTCGCCCCCATCACCGTGGTGGGCATCGTGACGGCTGTGTTGGCTGTGGTCAGTACCTCGCTCGCCGAAATGACGGTGCAACTGGCGTCGGCACCGTTGTGGTGGTTGATCACGGTGGCCGAGCGTGCCGCGTCGGTGCCGGCAGCATCGGTCGTCGTTCCGGAGGGTGTCCGTGGAGTCGCGGCGGCGATCGTCGGCACTGTCGTGCTCCTGGGCGCGCTGCGATGGGCGTTGTTCCGCTGGGTGTCGGCCTCGCTCGCGATTGCACTTCTGGCGCTGTGGACGGCCCACGTCGTGTGGTGAGTGACGGTCCGAAGCGGATGTCCGTGGTGTCGGCGGCGCATGGCACGATCATGGTCGTGACTTCGAGTGTGGCTCCTCTGCATCTGGTACTCGGCGACGAGGAACTATTGATGGATCGTGCGGTGGCCGCGATCGTGACGCAGGTGCGTGCGAATGCGGCGATCCCGGGGGAGGACCTCCCGGTGACCCGGCTGCGGACCGGTGACGCAAGTGCTCCCGAGCTCGCCGAACTGCTGAGTCCGTCGCTGTTCGCCGAGGACCGTGTCGTCGTACTCGAGGCGGCGGCCGAGGCCGGTAAGGATGCAGTCGCTCTGGTGCTCGACGCGGCTACCGATCCACCCGAGGGTGCCGTCGTGGTGGTCATGCATTCCGGCGGCGGCCGCGCCAAAGCGATGGTCGGTGCCCTCCAGAAATGCGGGGCTCAGGTCCACGAATGCGTCAAGCTCACCAAACCGGCCGAGCGGATCGATTTCGTTCGAGGCGAGTTTCGCGCGGCGGACGTCCGCGTCAGCGGCGAGGTGATCGAGGCTGTCGTCGAGTCCGTCGGTAACGAACTCCGCGAATTGGCCTCGGCGTGTTCGCAGTTGGTCTCCGATACCGGAGGCAAAGTCGATCTGGCCGCCGTGCGTCGGTACTACTCGGGCAAGGCGGAGGTATCGGGATTCGACGTCGCGGACAAGGCCGTCATCGGTGATCGAGCCGGCGCTCTCGAAGCCTTGCGGTGGGCGATGCACCGGGGAGTGGCCCACGTTCTCCTCGCGGATGCGCTCGCCGATGCCGTGCGCACCATCGCGCTCGTCGGCTCGGCCGGTCGCGGTGACCCGTTCCGGATGGCAGGCGAACTGGGAATGCCGCCCTGGAAGATCAAGAAGGCGCAGGGCCAAGCGCGCGGGTGGAACGGCCGCTCGATAGCGCAGGCCCTACGCGTGGTGGCGCAACTGAACGCTGACGTCAAAGGTCAAGCAGCGGACGCGGACTACGCGGTGGAGCGAGCTGTCGCCGAGGTCGCCTCGTTGGGTGACCGCTAGCGGGGTGCCCGGCGCACGACAAAGCCCGCTGCGTCCTTGTCGGATGCAGCGGGCTCGATCGAGCTCAGTACGAGATCAGAGCTTGTTGACTGCGAGAGCCAGTGCCGACTTCTTGTTGGCGGCCTGGTTCTTGTGGATGACGCCCTTGCTGGCGGCCTTGTCGAGCTTGCGGCCGGCATCGAGGAGAATCTCGGAAGCCTTGTCCTTGTCGCCCGCAGCCTGTGCCTCGCGGAACGAGCGGATGACGGTGCGAAGGGAGGACTTCACCGACTGGTTGCGCAGACGTGCACGCTCGTTGGTGAGAATCCGCTTCTTCTGGGACTTGATATTGGCCACGCGTAAAATCCTTGTCGTCTTCGTCGGTATTCCGGTCAGGGCGATCCATGCTGGAATGCCCGAAGTCTGCTGCTGAGCGTTGAGCCCTGCGCCGAAGATCGAGAATACCAGCACAGGACGGCAGAACCCAATCCGGCGTCGCCCTCCACAGCCGTTTCAAGAATTTAACGCTTCTACCGCGCCTAACTCCTGTCTCTGTAGCAACATTGGCAGCATGAGTCCGCGATCGGCAACGCATGCCGCCTCCAAGGCCAAAGCGACCAGAACGAAGTCAGCGGATCGTGTCGGACCCGATGTAGACGGGGTGTTCGGGGGGTACTCCGATGTCGGAAAGTACAGCCTCGCCTTCGACGAGATGTTCGACTCGGACGGACGTACCCGAACGCCGTACAAGGGAATCCACACGGCGCTCGCCCCGGCGAACGCAGTGGATCTGGACGCCAGATCGGATGCGCTCGGTCGCGCGTTCGTCGACCAGGGCATCACGTTCTCGCTGTCCGGCCAAGAACGCCCGTTCCCGCTCGACCAGGTGCCCCGGGTCATCGCAGCAGGGGAGTGGTCGCGTCTCGAACGCGGCATCAAGCAACGCGTCAAGGCTCTCGAGATGTTTCTCGCCGACATCTACGGAGACCAGGAAATCCTGCGAGACGGCGTCGTTCCGAAACGGCTGATCACCTCGTGCGAGCACTTCCACCGCGAGGCCGTCGGCATCACCCCACCCAACGGCGTGCGCATCCACGTCGCCGGAATCGACCTCGTCCGTGACGCGCAGGGCACGTTCCGAGTCCTCGAGGACAACCTGCGTTCACCCTCGGGCGTCTCCTACGTCATGGAGAACCGCCGGACCATGGCCCGGGTGTTCCCGGACCTGTTCGCAAGTCACCGCGTGCGTGCCGTCGGCGACTACGCCTCGCACCTGCTGCGCGCTCTGCGCTCCGCCGCCGCCCTCAACGAGGCCGACCCGACCGTGGTCGTCCTCACCCCGGGTGTGGCCAACTCCGCATACTTCGAGCATTCGTTGCTCGCGCGATTGATGGGCGTCGAACTCGTCGAGGGCCGCGATCTTTTCTGCCGAGACAACATCGTCTACATGCGCACAACCGAGGGTGAGCGCCAGGTGGACGTCATCTACCGACGCATCGACGACGACTACCTCGACCCCATGCAGTTCCGGCCGGATTCCGTCCTCGGGGTGGCAGGCCTCGTCAACGCCGCCCGGGCGGGCAATGTCGTCATCTCGAGCGCCGTTGGAAACGGCGTCGGCGACGACAAGCTCGTCTACACCTACGTGCCGACGATCATCGACTACTACATGGGCGAGAAGCCCCTGCTGGCCAACGTCGACACGTTCCGCTGCTGGCTGGACGACGAGTGCGAGGAAGTGCTCGACCGTATCGACGAACTGGTCATCAAGCCGGTCGAGGGATCGGGCGGGTACGGGATCGTGTTCGGCCCCGACGCGTCGCCGAAAGAACTGGCCACCATCAGCAAGAAGGTGCGCGCGGATCCTCGCGGCTGGATCGCGCAGCCCGTCGTGCAACTCTCGACCGTTCCGACGAAGATCGGCGATCGTCTCGTGCCCCGGCACGTCGACCTCCGTCCGTTCGCAGTCAACGACGGCGACGACGTCTGGGTGTTGCCAGGCGGCTTGACCCGAGTCGCGTTGCCGGAGGGATCGTTGGTGGTCAACTCCAGCCAGGGCGGCGGCAGCAAGGACACCTGGGTGCTCGCCACCCGTACGTCGCAGGAGGAGCAGGAGCTCGCCGGCGACGAGATCGTCAGCGTTCCGCCGGAGTCGCCGATGGTCGAGCAAGGACCCGAGCTGACGATGGATCAGCAGCAGCAGCAGCAGCAGCAGCAGCAGCAACAGGCTGTTGAGAACTTCGACTCGAACGGCGGTGAACAGTAAATGCTCGCGCGCAACGCAGAGTCGCTCTACTGGATCGGACGGTATGTCGAGCGAGCCGACGACACGGCCCGCATCCTCGATGTCACCGTCCACCAGTTGCTCGAAGACGCGACAGTCGATCCCGACCACATCTCGAGAGTATTGCTTCGAGTCCTCGGTTTTCAGCACGAACCCGA
Organism: Rhodococcus sp. 1R11; assembly: GCF_004563845.1. Classification (NCBI taxonomy): domain Bacteria; kingdom Bacillati; phylum Actinomycetota; class Actinomycetes; order Mycobacteriales; family Nocardiaceae; genus Rhodococcus; species Rhodococcus sp. 1R11. The sequence goes on from NZ_SPNG01000002.1 coordinate 228,140, forward strand.
CGTATCGCTCGATGTGTGGTCGCTGACCGAACTGGTGGCGTTCAGCCGCGACGGACTCGGCTCGATCGTCGACTCCTTGTCGAGTGCACGCGAAAATGCCCGTGGTGCACGCGAAGTCACGTCCAGTGAGATGTGGGAGTGCCTGAACACGACGTACAACGGGCTGAACGATCGTATTCGCGCGTCCAAGCGCACCGGTCCGCACGAGTTCTTCAGCTACATCGAGGAACGCGCCGCGATGTTCGCCGGGCTGGCGGATTCCACTCTCAGCCACGACGACGGCTACCGATTCCTGCTGCTGGGCCGGTCGGTGGAACGCATCGACATGATCGTGCGTCTGCTGCTCTCGCGTGCGGGTGACCGTCCATCCTCGCCTGCATGGGTGACGGTGCTCCGTTCGGCGGGGGCACACGATACGTATCTGCGAACCTACCGTGGAGCGCTCGACGCACAGCGCGTGCTCGAATTCATGTTGCTGGACAGGCTGTTTCCGCGTTCGGTGTTCTACGCGTTGACCGAGGCGGAACGGTCGCTCGATCAGCTCGATCATCAGCCGAACAGTCGCGTGGGTGCCCGCGCAGAGGCGCAGCGCCTACTGGGTCGCGCTCGAAGCGAGCTCGAATTCCTGCGTCCCGGTGCAATTCTCGATGACTTGCAGGATCGGCTACTGGCCTTGCAGGAAACCTGCCGCGAACTCGGCGAGGCGATCTCGAAGCAGTACTTCCACGCCGCGCCGTGGGTGGCGTGGACCGATGCCGGGTCCGGCACATACGAAGATCAATTGGAAGGTGAACTGTGAGCTGGCGTATGCGTGTCGTGCACACCACGGGCTATCAGTACGACGCACCGGTGACGTCGTCGTACAACGAAGCTCGACTGACGCCGCGAAGTGACAACCGGCAGAACGTCATTCTGAACCGAGTCGAGACCAACCCGGTGACCCGCTCGTACCGGTACACCGACTACTGGGGAACGGCGGTGACGGCATTCGACCTGCACGCCCCGCACACCGAGCTCGAAGTGACCGGTTCGTCCGTGGTCGAGACCGACCCCTTCGTCTACCCCGACGAGAACGCCTCATGGGAAGAGCTGGCCAGCGACCCGATCACCGACCGCTTCAACGAGGTACTCGACAACACCGTCTACGTGCCGAAGAACCGGCAGCTCGCATCGGTTGCGAAGAAGCTGTCCAAGGGCCTGCCGCCGCAGGAATCGGTCGTCGAGATCTCCAACTGGGTCAACCAGGAGATGTCGTACGTTCCCGGCACCACCGGTGTGCACACCTCGGCGGTGGAGGCCTGGTCGGAGAAGAAGGGTGTCTGTCAGGACTACGCCCACCTGACGCTGTTGATGCTGCGCAGCGTCGGCATCCCCAGTCGGTACGTCTCGGGCTATCTGCATCCGAAGAAGCAGGCCGCGATCGGTGCGACGGTCGAGGGCCAGTCCCATGCCTGGATCGAGGCCTGGACCGGCGCGTGGTGGGGGTACGACCCGACCAACGCGATCGCCGTCAACGAGCAGCACGTGTCGGTCGGACTGGGCCGTGACTACGCCGACGTTCCGCCGCTCAAGGGCATCTTCTCCGGCGGTGGTTCGACGGCTCTCGACGTGGTCGTGGAGATCACCCGGCTGGCCTAGCGTCGTGCGCGTTGTGCGTAGCTGTGGCTACGCACAACGCGCACGAGGTCAGTTCCAGCCGTAGTCCCGGCGCAACCGGTCTGCCACGGACTCGAACTGAGCTCTACCGAGGATTGCGCCTTCGCGACGAATGCCGTCCTCGGGCACGTCGAGAACTCGGTCCAGACGGATCCAGCTCGGTCGCCCCTCGGCGTCCCACGCACCGGATCCGATCGACTGCCAGTCGCGGTCACCGTCGCGGCTGCTCTGGCTCGACAGCATCAGACCGAGCAGATCGTTGCCCTCACGCCCGATGACCAGCACCGGGCGGTCCTTGCCCTGAGTGGCGTCTTCCTCGTAGGTGACCCAGGTCCAGACGATCTCACCCGGATCGGCCTTGCCGTCCAAATCGGGGGAGTACTCGACGGTCCGCGCCCGTTGGGCGGTCGGCCTGGTCTGCGATGCCACCGGACGGCCGGGGCGAGGTGCAGGAGCCGGTGTGCGCGACGCGCTCCCGGAGATCGCGTCCTTGCCCTTCTGCAGCGCACCGGAGTTCTGTAGTTGACGCAGTAGCCTCGGGCCCTCGCGCATCGCGATCTTGCCCAGTTCCTTGCCGAATCTGCTCCAGTTGCCAGCCATGCGGCGAGTGTAGCCACGGCGGCAGCGCTACAAACCGCCCTGACTCACCGGGGGGACCAGCCACGACGGACAGCCGGGGACGCCGCACCGTTCCGCTCGTGGGACGATAGGGAAACCCGTTCGCTCATTTCGAACACGCCAGCCGAAGGATACGAGTGCCCAGCTTCGCCGACACGACGTTCACCGATCCGTCCAGGATCAGGAACTTCTGCATCATTGCCCACATCGACCACGGTAAGTCGACGTTGGCAGACCGGATGTTGCAGCTCACCGGCGTCGTCGACGACCGGTCGATGCGTGCGCAGTATCTGGACCGGATGGACATCGAGCGCGAACGCGGAATCACCATCAAGGCGCAGAACGTGCGTCTGCCCTGGGTCGTCGACGGCGAAGAATTCGTTCTGCACCTCATCGACACACCCGGCCACGTCGACTTCACGTACGAGGTGTCCCGCGCGCTCGAAGCGTGCGAAGGTGCTGTCTTGCTCGTCGACGCTGCTCAGGGCATCGAGGCGCAGACACTGGCCAACCTCTACCTGGCTCTCGACAAAGAACTCACCATCATCCCGGTGCTCAACAAGATCGACCTCCCCGCTGCCGACCCGGATCGCTACGCCGCCGAGATCGCGCACATCATCGGTTGCGAGGCCGACGATGTGCTGCGAGTGTCCGGCAAGACCGGAGTGGGCGTCGAGGAACTGCTCAACGAGGTCGTCAAGCTGGTGCCGGCCCCGGTGGGCAATCCCGACGGCCCGGCCCGCGCGATGATCTTCGACTCGGTGTACGACACCTACCGCGGCGTCGTGACCTACGTCCGAGTGGTCGACGGCGCACTCAACCCTCGTGAGAAGGTCACGATGATGTCGACCGGCTCGACGCACGAGTTGCTCGAAGTCGGCATCGTGTCGCCGGACCCGAAGGCCACGAAGGGCCTGGGCGTCGGCGAGGTGGGGTACCTGATCACCGGTGTCAAGGACGTCCGTCAGTCCAAGGTCGGCGATACCGTCACCACGTTCCGCAAGGGCGCGACCGAGCCGCTGACCGGTTACCGCGAGCCACGTCCGATGGTCTACTCGGGCCTCTACCCACTCGACGGCTCGGACTACCCGGACCTGCGCGACGCCCTCGAAAAGCTTCAGCTCAACGACGCGGCCCTGACCTACGAGCCGGAGACCTCCGTGGCTCTCGGGTTCGGCTTCCGCTGCGGCTTCCTCGGGTTGCTGCACATGGAGATCACCCGCGAGCGGCTCGAGCGTGAATTCAACCTCGACTTGATCTCGACCTCACCGAACGTGGTCTACCGCGTCGAAATGGAGGACGGTGCCGAGCACATCGTCACCAACCCGTCGTACTGGCCCGAGGGCAAGGCGCGGGAAGTATTCGAACCCATGGTCAAGTGCACCATCATCTCGCCGAGCGAGTTCATCGGCTCGATCATGGAGCTGTGTCAGGGTCGACGGGGCGAGCTCGGCGGTATGGACTACCTGTCGGAGACCCGCGTCGAACTGCGCTACACGATCCCGATGGCCGAGATCATCTTCGACTTCTTCGACATCCTGAAGTCACGTACTCGGGGATACGCCAGCCTCGACTACGAGGAAATCGGCGAGCAGAGCGGTGCATTGGTAAAGGTCGACATCCTGCTGCAGGGCGAGGCCGTGGACGCGTTCTCGGCGATCGTCCACAAGGATGCTGCCGCTGCTTACGGCAACAAGATGACGACCAAGCTCAAGGAACTGATTCCGCGGCAGCAGTTCGAGGTGCCGATTCAGGCTGCTATCGGATCTCGCATCATTGCCCGTGAGAACATCCGCGCCATCCGTAAGGACGTGCTTGCCAAGTGCTACGGCGGCGACATCAGCCGTAAGCGCAAGCTGCTCGAGAAGCAGAAGGAAGGCAAGAAGCGAATGAAGACCATCGGACGGGTCGAGGTTCCGCAGGAAGCCTTCGTGGCGGCACTGTCCTCGGAGTCCTCGTCGGACAAGCCGAAGAAGTAGCCGGACGTAACCTCCGCTCTCCGAAGTCGTTGTAACGCAACCTGTTCCGGCCCCGCACCGTGTTCTCGGTGCGGGGCTGGTGTGTTTGTGTGGGGCTGGTGTGTGTTTTGCGTGGGGTTCAGGCGATGTGGGGGCCGGCTCGGGCGTGGGATTGTCGGGGTTGTCGGTTGGGGTCGACGGTGGCCGGGGGTACGAACCAGGGGTGCTGGTCGGCGGCGATGAACACTTCCCAGTCGCTGTGGTGGATGAGTCGGTGGTGGAATCCGCAGAGTAGGACGAGGTTGTTCATGTCGGTGGGGCCGCCGTCGGCCCAGTGCCAGATGTGGTGGCCTTCGGTCCAGGCGGCGGGTTTGCCGCAGCCGGGGAACGCGCAGCCGTGATCGCGGGCAGTCAATGCGCGTTTCTGTTTGGCGGTGACGGTGCGTGCGGTGCGGGCGAGGTTGAGTGGGTTGCCGTTCTCGTCCATGACGATGGCGGTGAGTAGGCAGTCGCAGGCGAGTTGGCGGGAGGTGTTGCGGGAGAGGGGCCCCATCCAGGGCAGCCACCCGACCGACGTGCCGTCACCGAACAGGTCCCGATACGCGCCGCGGTCGGCGGCGACTGGATCGCCGCCGCCACCGTCGGCGTTGGCTTCGTCGTTGTCGGATTCTGCTGCGGCGCGGGTGGTTTCGTCGTCGGTGATGTCGCTGTTGTTCTGACTGTTCTGGCTTTGGAGGTCTTGTAGTCGGATGTGCAGGTTGATGTGTGGTTTTTCGCCGCCTTCGGTGGGTCTGTTGCTGGAGGCGAGGTAGCGGTCGAGGATGTGCCCGAAGGCGTCGGCTCGTCTCTTGGCGGGGCTGCGGTCGTCTCCGGCTTTTAGTGTCTCGGTGCCGTCGGCGGCGGGGTGGGGTTCGGTGAGCGGGGAGAGTGCGGTGAGGAGTTTCTCTCCGGTGATCGCGTCGAAGTCGCCTTTGAGCACCAGGCGCCCGTTCAGGGTTGTGGAGGCGAAGAGTTCGTTGCGGTCGGTGTCTTCGGCGGGTGGCTTGTTGTTGCCGAAGGTGTCCTGCAACCTGGTGATGGCTGCGCGGATGCGGCTGGTGCGGGCTTCGGGTCCGGTGGCGGCGGCGATCAGAGCTTTACGTGCGACATCGCGACCCTCTTCCGACAGGTTCTTCGGGGGTGTTTCGGCGAAGGTGAGGATCAGGGCGGCGTGGTCGACGGACATGACGCCGGTGTTCACGGCGTCGGCGATGTCGGGGAAGTTCTTCATGCCGCGGGCGAGGGCGACGATCTTGGTGGCTTTGGACGGTGAGAGAAGGGTGGTGGAGGTGAGCCAGCCGGCGGGTCCGGGGAACCCGAGCTTCTCTCGGCTGACGCGGGTGTCGATGTCGGCGACCAGAGCAATCCGTCGTGCTTCGAGCAGTTGGATCCGGTGGGAGACCGCGGCAGCGTCGGCGAGGAGTTCTGCCTCGCTCAGTTGCCAGATCTCCGTGGTCATGGATCAAGTGTATCGAACGGGTGTTCGACACGCAATTATGATCAAGTCGAAAACTATTGCTGCGCAGAATGATTCGTGAATCGAAACCTGTCGGTGGTCCGTGGTATCGGACGGAGAGTACATTTCGAATCTGTGACGACGCCGATCCTGAAGAAATTGCGTGTTCCCGTTGTCGGTGCGCCCATGGCGGGCGGTCCGAGTACTCCCGAGCTCGCCCGGGCTGTGTCCGAGGCCGGCGGACTCGGAATGATCGCCGGCGCGTTGTTGACGCCGGATGCCCTTGCCGCGCAGGTAGATTCGATGCGGGGTCTGGTGTTCGGGGTCAATCTTTTCCTACCCGAGGAGCCGTCGGGCGCGAACGTCGACTCTTACGCCGAGCATCTGGCACCGTGGTTCGAGCGATTCGACGCCGAACCCGGCGTGCTGAAACGCCGCGATGATTACTACCCGGAGAAATTCGCCTGGCTGATTGCCCATCCGGTGCCGGTGGTGTCGAGTACATTCGCCACCTTCGATGCCGACGAGGTTGCCCAGTTGCATTCCGTGGGAACCGAAGTGTGGGCAACGGTGGCAACCGCCTCCGATGCGTCGATCGCCACCGCGAATGGTGTGGACGCGCTGGTGGTGCAGGGGCCCGAGGCGGGCGGACACCGAGGCACGTTCGACGGGTCGGCTCCGGAGGAGCCGTTGACGGAGTTGCTGGTCGCCGTACGTGGAATCTCGGATCTGCCCCGTATCGCGGCCGGCGGGCTCATGGACGGCAACGATATTGCGCCGCTGCTGGATTCGGGTGCCGCGCATGCAGCTCAGCTGGGTACTGCGTTTCTGAACACTCCCGAGGCAGGAACGAAGCCTGTGCACCGCGAGCAGCTGGCCAGTGCGTCGGGTACCGCCGTGACGAAGGCGTTTTCGGGTCGTCCTGCGCGAGGCTTGGTGAACGAGTTCATGCGCGAGAACTCCGAAGCCGCTCCGCTGGCGTATCCCGATCTGCATTACCTGACCGCGCCGATGCGCGCGAAGGCCGCAGCAGCGGGTGACCCGTCGGGACTGTCGATGTGGGCCGGGACCGGTTATCGCCGCGCTCAGGCGAAACCGGCGGCCGAGCTGGTCGCCGAATGGGCGAGGCAACTCGGCCGCTGAACCAGACAGCTCAGGGGTTGGCGTGGGCGGGCTGGAAGTGTCCCGATGCCTGGGCTTCCTCGGCTCGGATGACGTGCACCACTGCGTTGATCAACGCCAAGTGCGTGAATGCTTGCGGAAAGTTGCCGAGGTGACGGCCGGTGCGATGGTCGATCTCTTCGGCGTAGAGCTTGAGCGGGCTCGCGTAGGCGAGCAGTCGTTCGCACAGGTGCTTGGCGCGCGGGAGTTCGTCGATCTCCACCAGAGCGGACACGAGCCAGAACGAGCAGATCGTGAACGTGCCTTCCTCGCCGGCCAAGCCGTCGTCGGTGGTGTCGGTTCGGTAGCGCAGAACCAAGCCGTCCTCGGTCAACTCGTCGGCGATGGCGAGCACTGTGGCGCGGATTCGCTCGTCGTCGGCCGGCAGGAATCGCAGCAGCGGTGCCAGCAGCAACGACGCGTCGAGCGACGGGTCGCCGTAGCGCTGGGTCAGTACTCCGCGCGAGTCGGTGCCGTTCTCGAGAATGTCGGCCTTGATCTCGTCCGCGATCTCGTTCCACTGGTCCGAGTAGTCCTTCTCGCCGTGGATATCGGCGAGCTTGGCTCCGCGATCGAGCGCGACCCAACACATGAGCTTCGAAGACGTGAAGTGCTGCGGTTCGCCGCGCACCTCCCAGATGCCACGGTCCGGTTTGCGCCAGTTCGCGATCGCTTCCTCGACCTGTCGTTTGAGCAGCGGCCACAGGAATTCCGGGACGTGCTCGCGCGACTTGACGTGCAGGTACACCGAGTCGAGCATGGTGCCCCAGATGTCGTGCTGCTCTTGGTCGTAGGCCCCGTTGCCGATGCGCACCGGCCGCGCGCCGTCGTATCCGGACAGGTGCGGAAGCTCGCTCTCGTCGAGGGTCTTCTCTCCGCCGATGCCGTACATCACCTGCAGCGGATTGACCTCGCCGTTCGCCGTCGTCGCCACGTCGGACATGAACGCGAAGAAGTCGTTGGCTTCACGGTCCAGTCCGAGCGTGTACAGACCCCACAGAGCGAATGTCGAGTCGCGGACCCAGGTGTAGCGATAGTCCCAGTTACGTTCTCCGCCCGGTGTTTCGGGTAGCGACGTGGTCGACGCGGCGAGCAGTGCTCCCGTGGGTGCGTAGGTCAGTCCTTTGAGGGTCAGAGCGCTGCGCTGGAGGTAGCCGCGCCACGGATGATCGGGGAATCGGCCGATTGTGATCCACTGCCGCCAGCATTCCGAGGTCTGCCACATCTTGCTGGCCGCTTCCTCGAACGTCTGGGGTGCGGGAAGATCGGACCACGACAGCGCGACGAAGATGTTGTCGCCCTCCGTCATTCGGGTTCGCGCGCGTGCTTCGCGGCCCTCGATGCCGATCCGAAGATTGGTGGTCAATTTCAGGGTGGGCTGGTCGCCGTCGGCGCTCGCCTCGCAGGTCGCGGTGGTCTCCTCGTACACCTTGCCGGTGTACTCCCATGTCGCGGGTGCCCTATGGTAGTCGAAGGCGGGCTCGCAGCTCATCTCCAATTCGACTGTGCCGCTGACACATTTGATGGTACGGAGCAAGATGTGCTCTGCATCCCAGTCGCTCGGTGCGCGCTTGTGAGTTCGAGAACGCTGATCGGTGTTGTGCCAGGGGCCCATCACCAACGCGTCACGCACGATGAGCCACCCGGTCTCGGTCTGCCAGGTCGTCTCCACGATGAGGCCGCCGGGCAAATAGCGCCGCGCCGCAGGGACCGACTGACCGTAGGGGCCGACTCGAAAGTGGCCGGCACTTCGATCGAGAATCGCTCCGAAGATGCTGGGGGAATCCGGCCGGGGCACACACATCCACTCGACGGAGCCGTTTCGGGCGATGAGGCACGTCGTCTCGCAGTCCGAGAGAAATGCGTAGTCGTCGATGGGCGGGAACGCGCTGCGATAAGAGACCAACGTGGACACCGGCGCATCGGTGCTGCCCAACGCACCTTGGACCTCCGTTCCGCCCAGGCCTGGATGTCCTGAGCCCATGGCCGGCTCCTCGGCGACCGGGGGCACGGGCGAAACCTCATCGAATGCCGTCATGGCGTAATCATCGACCGATCCGTGGCAGCCGTCCACTGAGAGGCTGCACTCGGCGTGGCGCGGCTCGGGTGAAGGCCTGGTTTAAGCTGCGAGGATGGAATCGTTCGCGCGGTGGTGGGACGGCGTCGAGCTGTGGGTGACGGGCCTGCCGTTCGTTCCGCAGTCGGTGGTCGTGCTCGCGGTGCTCGTTCCTGTTGCGTTCGTCTCGGCTCGGGTGTTCGATCGCGTGCTGGCAGTGATCCTGCGCGTGTTGGGCCGTGACGCCAGCGCAGCACGCGAGGCCGAGTTCTCGGCCTCGACGTCTACGACGAAGGATGGACTGTAATGCCGCGGTCTCGGGTGACATGGGCTCTGCTCGCGCTGCTGGCGTTGGTCGTCATCGCGTGGTTGATCACTCGCTGATTCTTACGCCTCGTGCACGTGCACGACTCCTCTGATTAGAGTCGGTTCGGAACCTCTGCTAGATTCCTGACCGTGTCTTCTGCCGCCGAGTACCGCGTCCGCCACCAGTTGGCGTTGATTGCTGTCGGCATGCTGGCAGTCGCCGATATCGACTGTTGTTGATTCTTTCCTTCGCGAATCGGTTTCGTCGATCCACCGTCGCCGCGTAGCGCAGTGTGTCCGCAAGACGGACCGGAGTCCGTGCCGCCAGTTCACTGCTTCGTCGGCCGGGTCCTGACTGCTGCGGCGTTCAGCGCGAAACTCCTTGCGTGTCTTGTGTTCTTTCCTCATCGTCACACCACCATGAAAGGCCTTTCGCAATGAGGCATCGTTCTCGTTATCTGCTCACCACGTTCGCAGCTGTGGGAACTCTTCTGGTCACCGCCTGCGGCGGCGGTTCCAGCGATGTCGTCGGGGGCGGGTCGGATACTGCCAGCGGTCCGGCACTGACACTCGTCGGCTACGCAGTGCCGAAGAACGGCTGGGACGCAATCGGTCCGGCGTTCGCGGCCACCGAGGACGGAAAAGGTACGGCGATCAACGCCGATTACGGCGCCTCGGGAAACCAGTCGCGCAAGGTCGCCGACGGCGCGCCTGCGGACATCGTCAACTTCTCCGTCGAGCCGGATGTCACTCGACTCGTGAAGGCGGGCAAGGTCGACGAGAACTGGAACCAGAACGCGTACGGCGGGGTGCCGTTCGGCTCGGTGGTGACCATCGTCGTCCGCGAGGGCAACCCGAAGAACATCAAGACGTGGGACGACCTGATCAAGCCCGACGTTCAGGTTATCAGCCCGAGCCCCCTCAGCTCCGGATCGGCGAAGTGGAACCTGCTCGCGCCGTACGCCGCCAAGAGCAACGGTGGCCAGGACAAGCAGGCCGGTCTCGACTTCGTCCGTACGCTCGTCGCCGATCACTTCCCTGTGCAGCCCGAATCCGGCCGCGCCGCAACCGAAGCGTTCCTGCAGGGACAGGGCGACGCGCTGCTGAGCTACGAGAACGAGGCACTGCTCATCGAGGAGCAGGGACAGAAGGTGGAGCACGTGGATGTCCCCGTCACCTTCCGCATCGACAACCCGGTGGCAGTGATCAACAGCAGTGCGAACCTCGAGCGTGCCAACGCACTCAACGATTTCGTCTACTCCGACGAAGGCCAGAAGATCTGGGCCGAAGCGGGTTTCCGGCCGACCAACCCGGAGATCGCCTCCGAATACTCGGACAAGTTCTTCACGCCCGAAAAGCTGTACACCATCGATGATCTCGGCGGCTGGACTCAGGTCGACGCCGACCTGTTCGGAGACAACGGCGCAATTGCGACGATCTACCAGGAAAGTACTCGGTAGATGTCGTCGTCGACCGGTGAACCCGAAGCCCCGGGTTCGATCGTCCCGCCCAGTGCGACACCTCGGTTTCGTGCTGGTCGGGAAGGTCGCAAGTTCCGGGGCCCCGGTTCGGTGGGTCCGCTGGGCCTCGGTGTCGCCGTTCTGTGGCTCAGTGTCATCGTGCTGCTGCCGTTGGCGGCGTTGACGGTTCAGTCGTTCGACGGCGGCCTCGGTGGTTTCTGGGATGCGGTCACCGAGACACGTGCCATCGCCACGTTCAAGGTGACTCTGCTGGTGTCCGTGGCCGCCGCCGTGATCAACCTCTTTCTCGGCACTCTGATCGCGTGGGTTCTGGTGCGAGACGAGTTTCCCGGCAAGCGTTTCGTCAATGCCCTGATCGACCTGCCGTTCGCGCTGCCGACGATCGTGGCGAGCTTGGTGTTGCTGTCGCTGTACGGACCGTCGAGTCCGATCGGCATCGTGTTCAACGCCACCAAGCCCGCGGTGATCGTGGCGCTGCTGTTCGTCACGCTCCCGTTCGTGGTGCGTGCGGTGCAGCCGGTGCTGATCGAACTCGACAAGGATGTCGAGGAGGCGGCCGCATCGCTGGGTGCGAACAACTGGACCATCTTTCGGCGCATCGTGTTGCCGGTGTTGCTTCCGGCTGTGCTTTCGGGCGGCGGGCTCGCGTTCGCCCGCGCCATCGGCGAATTCGGGTCGGTGGTGTTGATCGGCGGCAATATCCCCAACGACACGCAGGTCGCTTCGCAGTACATCCGTGAACTCATCGAGTACGACCGCCCGATCGATGCAGCCGCAATCTCCGTGGTGCTGTTGGCAATCGCCTTCGCTGTGCTGTTCGTGCTCCGCATCGTCGGCAACAGGTTGGCCAGACGGGAAGAGCAGATCTCGTGAAAATCGGTCTCCCGATCAAACTGTCCCTGCGTGCCGTCGCACTGATCTATCTCGCCGTGCTCGTGCTGTTCCCCCTCGGTGCCATCCTGTTCCGCACGTTCGAGGACGGAGTGGTGGCGTTCTGGGAGCAGATCACCACTCCCGCCGCGCAATCCGCTCTCCAACTGTCGCTGTTGATCGTGGCTGTCGTGGTTCCCATCAACGTCGTATTCGGAATCGTCACGGCGTTGGCATTGGTACGCGGACGGTTCCGCGGCAAGGGGATACTCGAAGCGATCGTGGACTTGCCGTTCGCGGTGTCGCCGATCATCACCGGCGTCGCGCTCATCCTGCTCTGGGGTGCCAACGGATGGTTCGGTGGCATCGAAAGCCTCGGTTTCAAGATCATCTTCGCACTGCCCGGCATGGTGATCGCGACGATATTCGTTACCTTGCCGTTCGTCGTTCGCGAGGTGGAACCGGTCCTGTACGAGATCGGTGAAGAGCAGGAAGAGGCTGCCTCGACCCTGGGTGCGAGTACCTGGCAGACGTTCTGGCGAATCACGTTGCCTGCCATCCGCTGGGGACTGACCTACGGCGTGGTGCTCACCGTCGCGCGTTCGCTCGGAGAATTCGGCGCGGTCATCATGGTCTCCACCAACCTGCCCGGCATTTCCCAGACGCTCACCCTGCTGGTCAATTCACGGTACGAGGACTTCAATCAGCAGGGCGCATATGCAGCGTCCACACTGCTCATGGCGATTGCCGTCATCGTGCTGCTGCTGATGACGGTGCTCGACAAGAAGAGGACGAAGTAATGACCGAGACATCTTCCGAGATCGAGATCTCCGTGGTCGGCGCGAACAAGCGCTACGGCGATTTCGCAGCCCTCGACGACGTCAGCATCGACATCCCGAAGGGCTCGTTGACGGCGCTGCTCGGACCCAGTGGCTCGGGCAAGTCCACGCTGCTTCGATCGATCGCAGGCCTCGAGCAGCTCGATACGGGCCGAGTGGTGCTGGCCGGCCAGGACGTCACCTGGGTGAGCCCGCAGCGTCGCGAGATCGGGTTCGTGTTTCAGCACTACGCCGCGTTCAAACACCTGACGGTGCGCGACAACGTTGCGTTCGGATTGCAGATCCGCAAGCGCCCCAAGGCCGAAATCGCCAAGAAGGTCGACGAACTGCTCGAGATCGTCGGTCTGGCCGGTTTCCAAGGCCGCTACCCGGCGCAGCTGTCCGGAGGACAGCGTCAACGCATGGCGCTGGCACGTGCACTCGCCGTCGACCCGCAGGTTCTCCTCCTGGACGAGCCCTTCGGGGCCCTCGATGCCAAGGTGCGCGCAGATCTACGGACGTGGCTGCGTCGATTGCACGACGAGGTGCACGTCACCACCGTGTTGGTGACCCACGACCAGGAAGAAGCGCTCGACGTCGCCGATCGAATCGCGGTGCTGAACAAGGGCAGAATCGAACAGGTCGGCACCCCGGAGGATCTCTACGATCGCCCTGCCAACAACTTCGTGATGTCGTTCCTCGGTCAGGTGGCCAGGCTGAATGGACTTCTGGTGCGCCCGCACGACATTCGTGTCGGACGCGACCCGTCGTTGGCGCAGGCGCAGGCGAGTGGCACGGCAGAATCTGCCGGGGTGACGCGCGCCGTCGTCGAACGGGTCGTACGCCTCGGCTTCGAGGTGAAGGTCGAGCTGAAGAACGCGGCTACCGGCGAGTTGTTCGCGGCGCAGATCACACGCGGCGACAGCGAGGCGCTGGGGTTGCACGAGGGTGAAACGGTGTACGTCCGTGCGACCCGGGTGCCGACGATCACGGATGCAACCGAATCGGCTCCGGTGCACTGATCGGACGAGCAGGGCTCTTCGTGCTACGCGATCGAGCGATCGTGCACGAGAGCTGCGTCGTACCGCCGGGAGGCGAGCTCGGCCACTGCCGGATGAGGGCCCAGGACATCGGCATACGTCACGTTCGGGACGCCGTCCAGCACCTGTGAGATGCGGTCGGTGAGTCTTCCGGGTGCCAGGAACCAGGGAGCCACCACGATCCGGGTGGCTCCCAGCGCATGCAACTGCGCGACCGCGTCCAGTGCAGACGGATCGACGGACGTGGCGAAACAGGTGACAACTCCCGCCCAGCCGGTGCCGGACATCAGTACGTTCGCCACTCGGCGGCTACGGTCGTTCGCCGAGGAATCGCTCGATCCGACGGCAGCCAAGGCGACTCCGACGGTCGAATCGCCGAGCGCCGCGCCGGTGTCGAGGACACGGTCACGAACGGCGTCGACGAGAAGTCGATCGTCGCCCAGCACCTCGGACTGACCGACCGATACGTGCGGATGCCGTACCCGCGCTTCGGCCAACAATGCAGGCAGGTCCACTCGGGCGTGAAAAGCACTGCCCAACAACAGCGGAACCGCGACGATGCGAACATGCCCTGCATCGGCCAGCTCGTCGAGTACCTGCCCGACACCGGGCTCGGTGAGGTCGAGAAACGCGACGCGAACGTCGAGATCCGGACGCCGTCGACGCAGGACGTCGACGGCGCGGTGGATCGTCTCGCTCGAGCGGGGATCGCGGCTGCCGTGCGCCACCGCGAGCAGAGCCGTCACGCCGGAACTGCCGACCCCAGCTCGACAGCAGCCAGTGCGTTACCCACCAGGCCGGCCGCCAGTGTGTTGCCACCGGCCGGATCGATCAGCAAAAAGCTGCCGGTGTGCCGATTGACGGCGTAGTCGTCCGCCACGATGGGTTCGGCGACGCGAACAGAGATACGTCCGATCTCGTTGAGTTCCAACGACTCCGGACCTTCGTGTGCAGTGAGGTCCTGCTCGTCGAACCGCTCCACGAGAGCCCCGACGATGGCCTGGGTGGTCCGAGTGCCGTGCTTGAGCAGCAGACGAGCGCCCGGGCGAAGCGGCTTCTCGGCGAGCCAGCACACGGTGGCCTCGAAATCGCCGATCGGCTCCGGTGCGTCCTGCGGGGAGGCGATGGTGTCGCCGCGCGAGACGTCGACATCGTCGGCCAGCACCAGGGTGACGCTGCGGCCCGCATGCGCCGTGCGCAGCTCGCCGTCCGCGGTGTCGATGCGCTCCACTGTCGTTCGGGTACCCGAGGGCAGGATGACGACCTCGTCGCCGACGTCGACGGAGCCTGCTGCGACCTGTCCGGCGTATCCGCGGTAGTCCGGGAATTCCGCTGTGCGCGGCCGGATCACGTACTGCACGGGGAAGCGTAGACCGACCCGGTGCGGTTCGGCGTCCACCGGGACCGACTCGAGGTGCTCGATGAGGGTGGGACCGTCGTAGTACGGGGTCTTGTCGGACTTCACTGCCACGTTGTCGCCGTGCAACGCCGAGACGGGGATTTCGATGACGTCCTCGCTGGACCATCCGAGCGAGGAGGTCAGGGAGTTGAATTCCGCCGAGATGTCGGCGAATACCGTCGCGGGGTCCTCGACCAGGTCGATCTTGTTGACGGCGAGCACCAGGCGCGGAACACCGAGCAGAGCCAGAACGGCGGCGTGCCTGCGGGTCTGGGTGATCACGCCTTTACGGGCATCGACGAGCAGGATGACCAGCTGGGCGGTCGACGCACCGGAGACGGTATTGCGGGTGTACTGCACGTGTCCGGGGGTATCGGCGAGAACGAACGAGCGCTGCGGCGTCGCGAAGTAGCGGTAGGCGACATCGATCGTGATGCCCTGTTCGCGTTCCGCGCGCAGACCGTCGACGAGGAGGGACAGGTCCGGTGTGGCCAGACCCTTGTCCACGGACGCGCGCGTCACGGCGTCGATCTGGTCTGCCAGAACGGATTTGGTGTCGTACAACAGCCGTCCGACGAGAGTGGACTTGCCGTCGTCGACGCTGCCCGCGGTGGCGAGGCGAAGAAGCTGAGTGCCGCGAGTGGAGCCTGCGGAATGACCATTGGATATGCCCGTGCTGCTCATCAGAAGTATCCTTCTCGTTTGCGATCTTCCATGGCAGCCTCGGACACGCGGTCGTCGCCGCGAGTGGCTCCGCGTTCGGTCAGCCTGGACGCGGCGACCTCGGCCAGGATTGCCTGATTGTCGGCAGCCTCGGACAGGACGGCGCCGGTGGTGGATCCGTCGCCGACGGTGCGGTAGCGCACCGACAGTGTCTGCAACTCTTCACCTTCGGCCGGTCCGCCCCAGACGCCCGGCGTCATCCACATGCCGTCGCGCTGATACACCGGGCGCTGGTGGGCGTAGTAGATGCTGGCCAACTCCACGTCGTCGCGAGCGATGTAGCGCCAGATGTCGAGTTCGGTGAAATTGCTGAGCGGGAACACGCGCACCTGCTCGCCGGGGGAGTGCTTGCCGTTGTACAGGTTCCACAGTTCCGGGCGCTGCTTCTTGGGCTCCCACTGCCCGAATGCATTGCGCAGCGAGAAGATTCGCTCCTTGGCGCGGGCGCGTTCCTCGTCGCGTCGGGCACCGCCGAACACGGCGTCGAACCGGTTCTCGGAGATCGCGTCGAGGAGAGGAACGGTCTGCAGAGGGTTGCGGATGCCGTCGGGGCGCTCGGTGAGACGTCCGTCGGCGAGGTACTCCTCGACGCTGGCCACGTGCAGGCGCAGGTTGTACTTCGCAACCACGTGGTCGCGGAAATCCAGCACCTCCTGCAGGTTGTGCCCGGTGTCGACGTGCAGCAGCGCGAACGGCAGGGGAGCGGGCCAGAACGCCTTGATGGCCAGGTGCAGCAGAACGGTGGAGTCCTTGCCGCCCGAGAACAGGATGACGGGGCGCTCGAATTCGCCGGCCACCTCTCGGAAGATGTGGATGGCTTCGGATTCGAGTGCGTCGAGGGTGTCGAACCGATCTGCATCGAGATGGGTGCGTCCGACGGTCGCCGTCGTGAGGTCGAGTGTCATGAGGCGTGCAACCCACATTCGGTCTTGGCCTTGCCGGCCCAACGACCGCTGCGCGGGTCGGCTCCGGGGGCAGGTTTGACGGTGCACGGTGCGCACCCGATGGACGGATATCCCTCGTCGACGAGAGGGTTGACCAGGATCGAATGTTCGTCGATGTAGGCCTGCATCTCCTCGTCCGACCACGGTGCGATCGGGTTGATCTTCACCAGGCCGAACGCGTCGTCGAACGAGATCAACGGAGCGTTGGCGCGCGTCGGGGCCTCGACTCGCCGGATGCCGGTGACCCACGCGCTGTAGTTCGCCAGTTCCTTCTTCAGCGGCGCCACCTTGCGCATCGCGCAGCAGCGGTTCGGTTCGCGGGCGAACAGGTCCTTGCCGTCGATCGCATCCTGTTCTGCGACAGTCTTCTCGGCGCGGGCGTTGACGACGTGTACGCCGTAAACCGCCTCGACGGCATCGCGCGTTCCGATGGTCTCGGCAAAGTGGTAACCGGTGTCGAGGAACAACACGTCCACTCCGGGATGAACCTGTGCAGCGAGGTGAACGAGAACCCCGTCCTGCATGTTGGAGGCGACGATGAAGTCGCTACCGAAGGTGTCCTCGGTCCATTGCAACAACTCGAGCGGGCTTGCGCCGTCGAGTTCGCGGGCACCGCGCTCGGCGATGTCCTTCAGCTGGTCGACCGTCAAATTCAGTCTGGTACTCATCGCAAATCCGCCTCGTCTGCTCGCACGGCCCATTGAGCGAACCGTTCGCCGTCTTCGCGGTGCTTGTCGAAATTGCGCACCACTCTGTCGATGTAATCTCCCAGCTCGGAGCTGTTGACCTTGTGCTGACGCAACTTTCGGCCGAACGCACTGTCCAGGCCGAGGCTGCCTCCGAGGTGAACCTGGAAACCCTCGATCTGATTCCCGTCCCCGTCGTCGACCAACTGTCCCTTGAACCCGATGTCGGCGATCTGCGACCGCGCGCACGAGTTGGGGCAACCGTTGATGTTGATCGTGATCGGAACGTCGAGTCGACTGTTGATGTCGGACAAGCGCTCTTCGAGCTCGGGGACGAGAACCTGTGAGCGCTTGCGGGTTTCGGCGAACGAGAGCTTGCAGAACTCGATGCCACTGCACGCCATCAGATTCTTGCGCCAATGCGAGGGGCGAGCCGGTAGGCCCAGCGCATCGAGGTCCGAGATCAGCTGCTCGAGCGTCTCGTCCGGAACATCCAGCACGATCAGCTTCTGATACGGCGTGAATCGGACGCGATCCGACCCGGCCTTCTCGGCGGCGTCGGCGACGGCCGCGAGGATGGTGCCGGACACGCGACCCGCGATGGGCGCGACACCGACGGCGTTGAGCCCGTTCTTGAGCTTCTGGATCCCGACATGATCACGGGGCCGAGCGGGCTTCTCGGGAGCCGGGCCGTCGATGAGCTTGCGGTGCAGGTACTCGTCCTCGAGAACCTGGCGGAACTTCTCGATGCCCCAGTCCTTGATGAGGAACTTCAGGCGCGCCTTGGTGCGAAGCCGGCGGTAGCCGTAGTCACGGAAGATCGAGACGACGCCTTCCCACACATCGGGAACGTCCGCGAGCGGAACCCAGACTCCGACGCGCTGCGCGAGCATCGGGTTGGTGGACAGGCCGCCGCCGACCCACAGGTCGAGTCCTGGTCCGTGCTCGGGGTGGTTCACACCGATGAAGGCGACGTCGTTGATCTCGTGCACTACGTCCTGCAGACCCGAGATCGCGGTCTTGAACTTGCGTGGCAGGTTCGAGTACTCGGGCTTGCCGATGTAGCGCTCGACGATCTCGTCGATGGCCGACGTCGGGTCGAGAATCTCGTCGACCGCTTCACCTGCCAGCGGGGAACCGAGCACCACACGGGGGCAGTCTCCGCACGCCTCGGTCGTCTTCAGGCCGACTGCCTCGATCCGACGCCAGATCTCGGGGACGTTCTCGACCTCGATCCAGTGGAACTGGACGTTCTCGCGATCGGAGAGGTCTGCGGTGTCGCGACCGAACTCCTTCGAGATCTGAGCCAGAGTACGCAGCTGCTCCAGATTCAATGCACCGGCATCGCACCGGATGCGCATCATGAAGTACTTCGCCTCGAGCAGGTCGATGTTGTCGTCACCGGTGAAGGTGCCGTCGTAGCCCTGTTCACGCTGGGTGTAGAGACCCCACCAGCGGAACCGGCCGCGCAGATCGCCCTTGTCGATGCTGTCGAAACCCTGCTTCGAGTAGATGTTCTCGATGCGGGCGCGCACGTTGAGCGGGTTGTCGTCCTTCTTGGACTGCTCGTTGGCGTTGAGCGGCTCTCGATAGCCCAGAGCCCACTGGCCTTCGGCGCGACGCTTGGTCGGCCGCGGCGCTCGCTCTCGCGGTGTGGCGGAGGCAGCGTCGGTGGTCGCGTCGCTGGTCGACGACATGCAATGCTCCTGCATCTTCGGTGCGGGCCGGCTCCGATCGTTGCGCAGAAGAGCGCTCACGAGATGGTGCGGAACCGGTGGATCGAATGGACTTGCTCCAAGGAGGGCTGGGTCAGCAGCCGGTCGTGTGTCGACACGACGCGCTGCAGACACGGCCGAGATCGACGTGGCGGCGCGCCACGAGTTGAATTCCTGAGTCGGTCACGGGTGCCATTGTGCCACGTCATCGACCGGGTGCCGACCGCGGCGGCCTATTTACCCCAAAATTCCGGTAAATAGGCTGGCAGGGTGCGAGTCGTGCGTGCACAACGCCCTGGGCGGCGCGTGGATCGGGTCGCCGGTGAACTCTGGGACACTGGAGTCCGTGAATACCGTCGTCGATACCTCCTCAGTCTTCGAGCTGCCGTCCGGCGCATTCGACGGAGTGGGGGAACGTGCGTTCGGGATCTACGTGCATGTGCCCTTCTGCGCCACGCGATGCGGGTACTGCGACTTCAATACGTATACGGCCGGGGAGCTGGGCACATCGGCGTCGCCGCAGTCCTGGTTGGAGGGTCTGCGCAGAGAACTCGACGCTGCGGCGAACCTGATCGGAACGGGCACGGGTCGTGTACCGACGGCCGACACAGTCTTCGTCGGAGGTGGGACGCCGTCGTTGCTCGGCGGCGACGGCCTCGCAGACGTATTGGGCGCGGTCCGGTCGAGCTTCGGGCTGTCCGACGGTGCGGAAGTGACCACGGAATCGAACCCGGAATCGACGTCGCCTGCATTCTTCGAGCGGCTGCGGGACGCCGGGTTCACTCGGGTGTCGTTGGGCATGCAGTCCGCGGCGCCGCACGTTCTGGCGGTTCTGGATCGCACCCACACTCCGGGGCGAGCGGTGGCCGCAGCGAAGGAAGCGTCCGCAGCCGGCTTCGAGCACGTGAACCTCGACCTCATCTACGGAACGCCGGGCGAGCGAGACAGCGATCTCGACCAGTCCCTCGCTGCGGTGCTCGACGCGGGTGTCGACCATGTCTCCGCGTACGCACTGATCGTCGAGGACGGCACCGCCATGGCGCGAAAGGTGCGTCGAGGTGAGTTGCCCGCACCCGACGACGACGTGTTGGCGAGCCGATACGAGCGCATCGACACGGCCATGAACGCGGCAGGCCTGTCCTGGTACGAGGTATCGAACTGGGCCGCCGATGCCGATGCGCGTTGCCGGCACAACATCGGCTACTGGGACGGCGGCGATTGGTGGGGTGCCGGGCCGGGAGCGCACAGCCACATCGGCGGCACGCGATTCTGGAACGTCAAACACCCGGCCACCTACGCCGATCGGCTCGCCGCGGGCGAGTTGCCGGTGCAGGGCAGTGAGCTGCTCACCGCGCAGGATCGTCATCTCGAAGAACTGATGCTGACCGTGCGTCTGCGCTCAGGAGTGCCGATGAGTCTGCTGGGGCCGACCGAGCTCGCAGCCGCCGAGCAGACCGTGGCGGACGGGTTGATGGTGCAGCGAGGCGATCACCTCGTGCTGACCGACCGCGGCCGGTTGCTCGCCGACGCCGTGGTGCGCACCATCGCCGCGGCCTGAACGATCTGTTTCAGGCTGCAGTGTTCTCAGGCTTTCGAACCCTCAGGCTCCCAGGGCGTCGTAGTCGAACACTCTGGCGTGCAACACCGTTCGACTGCGCAGCGCGGCCCGGACAGCGCGGTGCAGACCGTCCTCGAGGTAGATGACGCCTCGGAACTGCACAGCGTGGGGGAACAGGTCGCCGTAGAAGGTGGAGTCCTCGGACAACAACCGGTCGAGTTCGAGCACCTTGGTGGTGGTGACGATCTCGTCCAAACGCAGTTGGCGTGGAGGAATTCTCGACCAGTCCCTGATGGACAGGCCGTGCTCCGGGTAGGGCTTTCCGTCTCGTACACCCTTGAAGATCATCGCGAGCCTCGAACCGCTGGACCGAATCGAAAGACAGTTTCCACTCGGACCACAGTAAGGCCTTGCACGAGCATGCGTTCCTCGGCTACTAGACTCGAGCGACGATTGGCAACGAGAACGGAGGTGGGCACCGATGTCGAGCACCGACGACAGGCGGTTCGAGGTTCTGCGAGCGATCGTGGCGGACTACGTGTCCACTCAGGAGCCCGTCGGATCGCGTGCTCTTGTCGAGCGTCACAACTTGGGTGTGTCGAGTGCGACCGTGCGTAACGACATGGCTGTCCTCGAGGCAGAGGGCTACATCGCCCAACCGCACACCAGCTCCGGGCGGGTGCCGACCGACAAGGGCTACCGCCAGTTCGTGGACCGGATCGCCGACGTCAAGCCGTTGTCAGCGGCCGAGCGTCGCGCCATTCTGGAGTTTCTCGAGAACGGCGTCGACCTCGACGATGTGCTGCGCCGTGGGGTTCGACTGCTCGCTCAGCTGACCCGGCAGGTGGCCGTGGTTCAGTACCCGACGCTGTCGGCGTCCTCGGTTCGACATCTGGAGGTCGTCGCTCTCACACCGGCTCGGCTGCTGTTGGTGCTCATCACCGACTCCGGCCGGGTCGATCAGCGCATCGTCGAACTCGGTGACGTCATCGACGACGAGAACTTGGCCCAGTTGCGGCGGTTGCTCGGCGGCGCACTGGAAGGCAAGCGGCTGGCGGCGGCGTCCGCAGCCGTGGCCGAGCTGGCCGAGAATGCACCTCCCGCCCTGCGTGACGCGATGATTCGTTCGGCCACGGTGCTGGTGGAATCGCTCGTCGAACATCCCGAGGAGCGGCTGGTTCTCGGCGGGACGGCCAATCTGACGCGCAACGCGGCGGACTTCGCGGGCGACGCAGGGTTTCCGGGATCGCTCCGAGCGGTACTCGAAGCGCTGGAAGAGCAAGTGGTGGTACTCAAGCTGCTCGCCGTGACGCAGGACACCCGCACCGTCACCGTGCGTATCGGCGAGGAGACGCAGGTCGAGGAGATGCGCGGAACATCGGTGATTTCCACCGGATACGGCTCTGCTGGCATGGTCCTGGGAGGGATGGGCGTTCTCGGCCCCACCCGAATGGACTATCCAGGAACAATCGCGTCGGTCGCGGCGGTTGCCAGGTACATCGGCGAGGTCCTGGCCGAGCGCTGACACGAGCCCACGACCCATCGTCGGCCGCGGGGGCACAGCGGCCGCGACACAGCATCAACGAACGAGATTCATCTTCTAGGACGAAAGAGACGACGTGGCACGGGATTATTACGGGACTTTGGGCGTCGGCCAGCAGGCGACGGACCAGGAGATCAAACGCGCTTACCGCAAATTGGCGCGAGAGTTGCACCCGGACGTGAACCCGGACGAGGCCGCACAGGCCCGGTTCAAGGACATTTCCACCGCATACGAGGTGCTCTCCGATCCGGAGAAGCGTCGGATCGTCGACCTCGGCGGCGATCCTTTGCAGCAAGGCGGCGGCGGTGGTGGCGGCGGATTCGGCGGTGCCGGATTCGGCGGCGGCCTCGGCGACGTCTTCGAAGCGTTCTTCGGCGGTGGCGCAGGCGGTGGACAGCGCGGACCCAAGGGACGCGTACAACCCGGAGCCGATTCGCTGCTGCGAACCAAACTCACCCTCGACGAATGCGCCACCGGCGTCACCAAACACATCACCGTCGACACGGCGATCCTGTGCGACCTGTGCACCGGCTCGGGCACCAACGGCGATTCCAAGCCCGTTCGGTGCGAGACCTGTGGCGGTGCCGGCGAAGTGCAGTCGGTGCAGCGCTCGTTCCTCGGCCAGGTCATGACCAGCCGTCCGTGCCCCACCTGCCGCGGTGCGGGCGAGACCATCCCGGACCCCTGCCGCAAGTGCGGCGGCGACGGCCGGGTGCGTTCGCGTCGGGACATCTCGGTGAAGGTCCCGGTCGGCGTCAGCAACGGCATGCGCATCAGGTTGGCCTCGCAGGGCGAGGTCGGGCCGGGTGGCGGCCCCGCAGGCGATCTCTACGTGGAAATCGTCGAGCAGCAGCACGAGGTGTTCGTCCGTGACGGCGACGATCTGCACTGCACCGTTCGCGTCCCGATGGTCGACGCGGCACTCGGGACGTCGGTGACGGTCGACGCCATCATCGACGGCCCGACCGAGATCTCGATCGAGCAAGGGACACAACCGAACTCGACGACGGTGCTGCGCGGGCACGGGATGCCCAAGCTCCGTTCCGGTATCCGCGGTGACCTGCACGCCCACCTCGAGGTCATCGTGCCGACCAAGCTGGACAGCAAGCAGACCCACCTGCTCGAACAGCTCAAGACCATGCGCGACCGCGATTCGGCGGAGGTCGTCACCACCGGTTCGGCGCACAGCGGTGGCCTGTTCTCGCGGTTGCGGGAAGCCTTCAGCGGGCGCTGATTCATGGCCCCCACGGTCTTCTATCTCACGCCGCTGCCGGCCGTGGGAGAGCTCGCCGTGCTCGACGGCAAAGAAGGTCATCACGCCGCGACCGTGCGGCGGATCCGAGTCGGCGAGCGGCTGCTGCTCAGTGACGGTGCCGGCGGTCTGGCCGACACGGTCGTCGTCGGTGCCGAGAAGAACCGACTCGAACTGACGGTGCAGTCGCGCACGGACATGCCGCGAGCCACGCCCACGGTGACGCTGGTTCAGGCGTTGCCGAAGGCGGACCGCTCCGAACTGGCGATCGAGCTGGCCACCGAGGCCGGGATCGACGCCGTGGTGCCGTGGCAGTCGGCGCGATGCGTCGCTCGCTGGGAAGGGCCCAAGGCGACCAAGGGGGTCGCGCGCTGGCGCAGCACCGCCGCCGAGGCGGCCAAGCAATCGCGTCGCGCATACATCCCCGAGGTATCCGAGTTGCACGATTCACGCTCGGTGTACGCCCTCGTGAACCGCATCGTGGCGGGCGGCGGCATCGTCGCCGTGCTGCACGAAGCAGCCACCTCGGCGTTTCGCGACCTGCCGTTCGATTCGGTGCCCGAGGTCGCGATCGTCGTCGGACCGGAGGGTGGCCTCGACGACCGAGAGATCGCGGCTCTGACCGAGGCAGGCGCGACCCCGGTGGTGCTGGGCCCGACGGTGCTGCGAACCTCGACGGCCGGAGCCGTCGCGTTGGGAGCCTTGGGCGTTCTGACGACGCGGTGGGCGCAACTTCCGCCCGACTTTCCGAACGCATGAGCGTTCGCATCAAGATCGCGTACGGCGAGCATCCGGAACAGTTCGGTCACCTCTATCTGCAGTCCGCGCCGGTCACGCCCGCCACACCGGTGGTCGTGATCGTGCACGGTGGATTCTGGAGTGGGCAGTACGCGTCGAACCTGGGAACCCAGTTCGCCCGGGCTGTCGCCGGAGCCGGCGCGGTCGCCTGGAACATCGAGTACCGACGTGTCGGTGCGGGCGGGCACTGGCCAGAGATGCAGGCCGACGTGCGCGCCGCACTCGACGCCGTGGCCGGGGTGGTGCAGCACCATGCCCCGGTCGGTGTCGACGATGTCCGCGTCATCGGGCACTCGGCGGGCGGACACCTGGCCGTGTGGCTCGGCGGCGAAACCGACACGACGGTCCGGCCGTCGCGCATCGTCTCGCAGGCGGGTGTCCTCGATCTGGAGCCGCGCGGGGCGTCGGGACGTACCAATCCGGCGGTCGAGGCCCTACTGCAGGCCCGCTACGAAGACGAGCCCGAGCTGTACCGGTCGGCCTCACCCCTGGCCCGACTACCCATCGGCATCCCGACGATCTGTCTGCACGGATCCGATGACCTTAAGGTCCCGGCTTCGCAGAGCTCGAGGTACGTCGAGGCCGCACGAGCCGCGGGCGACGACGCGGAGCCGGCGATCGTGCCGGGCGAGGACCACTTCGCCTTCCTGAACCCGGATTCGCGGTGCTGGGCGCTCTCGCTCGAGGCCGTCCTGGGCGAGCGCCGTGGGTAATAGGAATGCGCATCGATCCTGCGGCGTTAAACTTGGTCCGAGCGCGACCTGACGGACGCGTTCGACAACATCAGCGTCACCGGTCGAAACAAGAGAGCAGGCCATAGCCACCACGTGAGTGAACACAGCGAATTTCCCGCCGAGCGCGACGTTCGGTCCACCTTGGAGCTCGCCCCCGAAGCAGTGATGCCGCTGCTGGGACAGTCCGACGAGAACCTCCGGGCGCTCGAGCAGATGCTGACGGCCGACATCCACGTACGAGGAAACGCCGTGACGCTCACCGGGAAGGTGCCCGATGTGGCGTTGGCCGAGCGGGTGATCACCGAATTGGCGGCATTGGCCAAACGTGCTCAGCCACTGACTCCCGACGCAGTGCGCCGGTCGATCGCCATGCTCACCGAGGGGGTGTCGGATTCTCCCGCCGAGGTGCTGAGCCTGGACATTCTGTCGCGTCGAGGCAAGACCATTCGACCCAAGACGTTGAACCAGAAGCGCTACGTCGACGCGATCGATTCCAACACGATCGTGTTCGGAATCGGTCCTGCCGGAACGGGCAAGACCTACCTGGCCATGGCCAAGGCAGTGCAGGCATTGCAGACCAAGCAGGTCAGCCGCATCATCCTGACGCGGCCTGCGGTGGAGGCGGGTGAGCGTCTGGGCTTTCTGCCCGGAACCTTGCACGAGAAGATCGACCCGTATCTGCGTCCACTGCACGACGCCTTGCACGACATGATGGACGACGAGGCTATTCCCAAGCTGATGCAGGCCGGAGTCATCGAGGTCGCGCCGCTCGCCTACATGCGTGGCCGTACGCTCAACGACGCGTTCATCATTCTCGACGAGGCGCAGAACACCACGGCCGAACAGATGAAGATGTTCCTCACGCGTCTCGGATTCGGATCGAAGATCGTCGTCACCGGAGACGTGACGCAGGTCGACCTACCCGGCGGTGCCCGCTCGGGCCTTCGTGCGGCGTCGGAGATTCTCACCGATGTGGACGACATCCACTTCGCGCAACTGACCAGTAGTGACGTGGTGCGGCACCGGCTCGTCTCGGAAATCGTCGACGCCTACGAGCGCTTCGAGTCCGCATCGGAGGGCGTCATCGCGAACCGCGCGCAACGCCGTGCCGGTGGGCCGCGTTCGGCGAGAAGATGATTCAGGCGTACGGAAACGGTAATGCAGGCAACGAGAGCGTGGGTAGTGGCTAGATGAGTATCGAAGTGTCCAACGAGTCGGGGATGGACATCTCCGAGCCCGAACTGGTCTCGGTCGCACGGTTCGCGATCGCAGGCATGGACGTGCACCCCGCTGCGGAACTGTCCATGGTGCTGGTGGATTCGGCAACCATGGCAGATCTGCACATGCGCTGGATGGATCTGCCCGGCCCCACCGACGTGATGTCGTTTCCTATGGACGAGCTCGAACCGGGCGGTCGTCCCGATGCTCCCGAGCCCGGACCGGCGATGCTGGGAGACATCGTGCTGTGCCCGTCCTTCGCGGCGGATCAGGCCGCGGCAGCAGGACATTCGCTCGAACACGAGCTCGCGCTGCTCACCGTGCACGGCGTGCTGCACCTGCTCGGCTACGACCACGCCGAGCCGGACGAAGAGAAGGAAATGTTCGAGCTGCAGAACCGTCTGCTGGCCGAATGGTACGAGGACGCCAGGCGGGCGGAGCAGGCAGCCGAACAGGCCGTTCGAGACGCTCGGCTGCTCGGCAAGGCCGGCTTCGTCGACGGTCTCGACCGATGATGTGCGTGTTCGGACCAGCGGGAGTGCGGGGTCCTAGCGCGTGAGCAGTGCTGCCGCACTCATCGTCTTCGCCGTTCTGCTGGTTCCTCTCGGCGGCTTGTTCGCCGCAGTCGATTCGGCCCTGAACACCGTCTCGCGGGCGCGAATCGAAGACATGGTCAAGGACGAGCGACCGGGTGCCACCGGCCTCGTCGTCGTGGTTGCCGACCGCCCGCGGTACGTCAATCTCATGGTGCTGCTTCGTATTCTGTGCGAAATCGGCGGCACGGTGCTGCTCGCAGGCGGCCTGACCCAATTGATCGACTCGACCACCGCGCTCGTGATCACCGCTGTGGCAATGGTTTTGGTCAGTTACGTCGTGATCGGCGTCGGTCCGAGAACGCTGGGTAGGCAGAACGCGTACTCGATCGCGCTCGCCGCAGCGTTGCCGTTGCGCGCCCTCGGCTGGCTCCTCGGGCCGATCAGCAGGCTGCTCATCCTCATCGGTAACGCGATCACCCCGGGCAAGGGATTTCGCAACGGCCCGTTCGCATCCGAGATCGAGCTACGTGAGCTGGTCGACATGGCTCGCGAGCGCGGAGTCGTGGCCGACGACGAACGCCGAATGATTCAATCGGTGTTCGAGCTGGGCGATACCTCGGCCCGCGAGGTCATGGTGCCGCGGCCTGAGATGGTGTGGATCGAATCCGACAAGTCGGCGGGGCAGGCGACGTCGCTGGCCGTGCGCAGTGGGCACTCTCGCATCCCGGTGATCGGCGAGAACGTGGACGATATCGTCGGCGTGGTGTACCTCAAAGACCTTGTGCAGCAGACGTATTACTCCACCGACGGTGGGCGAGGCGTCCAGGTCTCCGAACTGATGCGTCCGGCGGTGTTCGTACCGGACTCCAAGCCGCTCGACAGTCTTCTCGCCGAGATGCAGCGAGACCGAAACCATATGGCGTTGTTGGTCGACGAGTACGGCGGCATCGCGGGCCTGGTGACCATCGAGGACGTCATCGAGGAGATCGTCGGGGAGATCGCCGACGAATACGACTCGGACGAGGTAGCACCCATCGAGCAACTCGAAGACGGACGGTTCCGGGTGTCCTCGCGGGTACCGCTCGAGGATCTGGGTGAAATCTTCGGTATCGACATCGAATCCGAGGAGGTCGATACCGTCGGCGGACTCCTCGGCTACGAGCTCGGCCGCGTGCCGCTGCCCGGTTCCGAAGTAACCACTCACGGGCTGTTGCTGCGCGGCGAGGGCGGAGCCGACCCGAAGGGCCGCGTCCGCATCACCACCGTGCTGGTCGAAAAGCTCGAACCCGACGAAGAATCCACCGAGGACGACGACTCGTCGGACGTCACTCACCAACACTGAAATCTGGAGGTGCTCGATGTCCGAGCAACACACCGAAGAGTTCCGATCCGGATTCGTCTGTTTCGTAGGCCGGCCCAACACCGGCAAGTCCACCCTGACCAATGCACTGGTGGGGTCGAAGATCGCCATCACGTCCTCGCGACCCCAAACCACGCGCCACACGATCCGCGGCATCGTGCACCGCGACCACGCGCAACTGATCCTCGTCGACACCCCGGGGCTCCACCGACCGAGAACGCTTCTGGGACAACGCCTCAACGACCTGGTGCAGGACACCTACTCCGAGGTCGACGTCATCGGACTGTGCATCCCCGCCGACGAGAAGATCGGACCGGGCGACCGGTGGATCCTCGAACAAGTGCGGCACATCGCGCCGAAGACCACCCTGATCGGCATCGTGACCAAGATCGACAAGGTCAAGAAGGAACGCGTCGTACAGCAGTTGATGTCGTTGTCGAAGTTGCTGGGCGAGAATTCGCACGTGATCCCGGTATCGGCCGAGTCCGGTGAGCAGATCGAGAAGCTCGTCGACCTCCTGGCCTCCGAATTGCCGCCGGGGCCTGCCTTCTATCCCGACGGGGAGCTGACGGACGAGCCGGAGGAAATCCTCATGGCCGAGCTGATCCGCGAGGCAGCGCTCGAAGGTGTTCGCGACGAGCTCCCGCACTCGCTGGCAGTGGTCATCGAGGAGGTCGTGCCGCGCGAGGGCCACGACAACATGCTCGATGTGCACGCGATCCTGTACGTCGAACGGTCCAGCCAGAAGGCCATCATCATCGGCAAGGGCGGCTCGCGACTCAAAGAGGTGGGCACCGCGTCGCGACTGCAGATCGAGAAGCTGCTCGGTACCCGCATCTACCTGGATCTGCACGTCAAGATCGCCAAGGACTGGCAGACCGACCCCAAGCAGATGGGCAAGCTCGGTTTCTGACGTGCCCTGACGAGCAGGCTACGAGGTGTCGCTCACCTGGGTCCACCACGGCTCGGGGCGTCGGCGATGCCACTGCAGTACGTTCTCGAGTTGAGCGGCCACCGACACCAGCAGAGGCTCTGTGGATTCGTGGCCCATCAGCTGCAGACCGATCGGTAGACCGGCTTTCGTCAGTCCCGCGGGGACGTTGACACTCGGCCAACCGAGGACGTTCCACGGCCACGTGTACGGGCAGTGCTCGGTGATCACACGGTCGGTGTCGGCGTTGGAGATGCCGTCGATGGCGTCGACCCGCGGAGGCGGCGTGGCCGTCGTCGGGGCGAGCACGATGTCGTAGTCGTCGAAGAACCGGCCGATGCGGCGGGCTATCCGTGGCTCTGCCGCGCGGGCCGCCCGCAGTGGTGCGCCGGCGAGGGCTCGTCCGCTCTTCGCGTTGGCTCGGGTGCGTGGGTCGGCCAGCGACGGGTCGGGCAGGCGGTCGAGCCAGGCCGCGACCCCGGCCAACGACCGCGGTAAGAAGTTGAGCCCCAACAACATTCCGTATGCCGGATCGTCGACGACCACGCGGTGGCCGAGCAACCGCAGCACGGCAGCCATCTCGTACGCCGCAGCCGTGATCTCGGGATCCAGTGCCGCGGGTGTCGGAATGAACGGCTTGCGCAGACTCAACGCGATGCGCAGGGAACCGGGGTCGCGGCCGACAGCGTCCGAGACGGTCAGCGGAGTGGGCCGGTGCAGATCGCCGTCATGCCCACCGGAGACCACGTCGAGCAGCAGGGCGGCGTCGGCCACCGTTCGGGCGAGCGGTCCGATGACGGTGATGCCGTTGAACGCCTCGGCATCGGGCCAGGTGGAAATTCGGCCGCGCTGCGGCTTGATGCCGACGAGGTTGGTCCACGACGCCGGGATGCGCACCGAGCCGGCACCGTCGGAACCGAGAGCGGCAGAGACCAATTCGGCTGCGACCGCGGCAGAACTGCCACCGGAGGAACCGCCCGGAGTCCGGTCTCGGTGCCACGGATTTCTCGTGTGGCCGAACGATCCGCCCGTGAACGGCCATTGCCCGAGTTCGGGACTGTTGGTCTTTCCCACGATGATCGCCCCTGCTGCACGCAGTCGGCGAACCACCTCGGAGTCCTCGGTGGCACGCGGAAACGGGCCGGCGCAGCCGAATGCGGTCGGTTCGCCGACGATGTCGACATCGTCCTTGACTGCGATCGGAACGCCGAGCAGGGGAGCGGACGAGCCCGCAGCGATCAGCCGATCGGCCTCGGCGGCTTCGGCGAGGGCGGCATCGCGCCGCACGATCCGGAACGCGTTGAGAGTGGGTTGACTGCGTTCTATGCGATCCAGTGCGGCGGTGACCACCTCGACCGAGGTGACGCGTCTCGACGCGAGTTCGGCAGCCTGAGCAACGAGTGTCGACCGATGGAAATCCACGTGTGCACAGTATCGACTCACCGTCAGCGCGGGAACGATCTTCGTCGACGCCCACGTGGGACACTGGAGAGCGTGAGGCCATACCGTGACAACGCAGTCGTCCTGCGCCAGCACAAGCTGGGTGAGGCCGATCGCATCGTCACGTTGCTGACCAGGGAAAACGGTATCGTCCGTGCGGTGGCCAAGGGGGTACGCCGCACCAAGTCCAAGTTCGGCGCACGGCTCGAGCCGTTCGCGCACATCGACGTCCTGCTCTATCCGGGACGCAACCTCGACATCGTCACCCAGGTGCACACGGTGGACGCGTTCGGCGGGGACATCGTTGCCGATTACGGCCGCTACACCACCGGCTGCGCAGTCCTCGAAACCGCCGAGCGTCTGGCCGGTGAAGAACACGCCCCCGCGCAGCGCCTGCATCAGCTGACCGTCGGCGCGCTGCGTGCCCTCGCGCAGCACGTGCGGCCGCCCGAGTTGGTACTCGACGCGTATCTACTGCGTGCGATGGGTTTCGCCGGATGGGCTCCCGCACTGACGGACTGTGCTCGATGCGCTGCGGTGGGGCCGCACCGAGCGTTCCACGTCGCCGCAGGTGGCGCTGTGTGCGTGCATTGCCGACCGCCGGGATCTGCGACGCCATCGACCGGTGTGCTGGATTTGATGGTGGCCCTCGAGCGAGGGGAGTGGGACTACACCGTCACCACCTCCGATGCGGTCCGAAAGCAGGCCAGTGGCCTGGTGGCGGCTCATCTGCAGTGGCATCTCGAACGCCAGCTCCGCACACTTCCGCTCATCGAGCGCTCGCACCCACACCAGGTGCCGCTGGCCCAACCTGACTCCGTGTTCGCCGACACCGTCGGGCAGGATGGGGACCGTGATCCGACGACGCGAGCCGCAACACCGGCCTGACGAACGGTCGGCGGTCCGCCCGCCGGACCCGCACCCCTCGGGTGCGCGGCCGCCGATCTTGCAGCCGGAGCTGATTCCTCGTCACGTGGCTCTGGTCATGGACGGTAACGGCCGGTGGGCTCAGGATCGTGGATTGCCACGAACCGCAGGGCACGAGCAGGGCGAAGCAGTACTGATGGATGCCGTCTGTGGCTGCATCGAAATCGGTGTGCAGTGGTTGTCTGCGTACGCTTTCTCGACGGAGAACTGGAAGCGCAGTCCCGACGAGGTCAAGTTCTTGATGGGCTTCAATCGCGACGTGATCCGGCGTCGACGTGACGAGATGAACGAGATGGGTGTGCGGGTGCGCTGGGCCGGTCGGCGACCGCGACTGTGGGGCAGCGTCATCAAGGAACTCGAAGTGGCCGAGGAGCTGACCAAGCACAACACGGTGATGACGCTGACCATGTGCGTCAACTACGGCGGGCGAGCCGAAATTGCCGATGCTACAAGGGAAATTGCGCGTCAAGTTGCCGCCGGAAAGATCAACCCGGAGAAGATCACCGAGGCGACCGTCGCGAAGTACCTCGACGAGGCGGACATGCCCGACGTCGATCTGTTCCTGCGTCCCTCGGGGGAGCAGAGAACCTCCAATTTCCTGCTGTGGCAGTCGGCCTACGCGGAGTTCGTGTTCCAGAAGAAACTGTTCCCCGATTTCGATCGTCGAGATCTGTGGGAGGCCTGCATCGAATTCGCGTCGCGGGACCGACGATTCGGTGGAGTGAAATATGAGTGACGATGTATCGGGCCTGACCTTGCAGACGCGGGCTCAGTTGGCGCTGGCGCAGTTCGCCCCTGTAACGGTGGGTGAGGAAGGCTCTCTGGGGTTCGACTATGCGGGTGCGCTGTGCTCGCTACGCGCGGTGCAGCTCTCGCCGGAGCTCGAGGTTCTCTCGCTCACCGCGGTGCTGGCCTGGGATCGACCGCTCAAGCCCGCACTGCACAAGAAGGTAGCCGACCGCAACGCCGATTCACAGTTCGGCGCGATTTCGGTCAACACCCACGACAAGCTCGCAGATGTGTTGTTGCGCTACACCTTTCCGGCCAACGGGTTGGACGACGAAGCGATGTTGACGATGTTGATTCTGGTGCTCGCCGGGGTCGAGAAGGCCCGCGAGGGTCTGCTGCCCTGAACGGTCGTCTAAGGTAAGCCTTTACTTACTCACGTGAAGGTGGTTGCAATGGCGGTACGTGTGTCCAGAATGCTGACGGCAGTGGTGGCGGTGATGGCAATCGGCGCGTCCGCGACTGCCTGCTCCACAGCAGAACCCGACAACAGTGGGGCCCAGTCTGCGGACGGTGTCTTCCCGGTCGTCATCGACCACATCTACGGCAGCACGACCGTTCCCGAGAAGCCCACCCGCATAGTCACGCTCGGGGTGTCCGACGCCGATGCCGTCATCGCGCTCGGAACCGTCCCGGTCGGAAACACCGGGTACACCTTCTACGAGACCGGACTCGGTCCGTGGACCGACGAGTTGGTCGGCGACGCACCACTGACGCTGCTGGGCTCGGAGTCCGAACCGAACTTCGAGCTGATCGCCTCTCTGCAACCGGACCTGATCACCGGACTGAACGCCGGCTTCGACGAGGCCACCTACGCACAACTCAGTGACATCGCCCCGACCGTCGCTCGACCGGCAGGATCGGCGGCATACGCCGTCGATCGCGAGGTGGCCACCGACACCATTGCACGCGCGATGGGCGAATCCGAACGTGGCAAAGAGCTCAATGCACAGACCACCGCTGCGCTCGAACAGGTGCGAGCCGCACATCCGGAGTTCGCGGGTAAGACTGCCGCCGTGGTACTTCCGTACGACGGTCAGTTCGGCGCATATTTGCCAGGCGATGCACGCGGTACGTTCGTCACGTCGTTGGGCTTCGGCATTCCGGACCCGATTCTGGCCGAGGACAACGGCACCAACTTCTTCGTTCCGGTCTCGGCGGAGAACATCTCGAAGCTCGACGCCGATGTGGTGCTCTATCTCGGCACCGGCGACGGCATCGACGTCGTGGCGGAGAATCCGATCTTCGGAACACTGACAGCCGCCCGCAACGACGCCATCGTTCCGTTGTCCACCGATCAGCGTGGGGCGATCACGTACAACTCGGTGCTGTCCATTCCGTTCGCCATCGATTCGGTAGTGCCTCGCCTGGCGGGTGCGGTGGGGTGACAGCTGTTCAGTGACCGGCCGTGCTGCACTGGCTGCAGGTGCCGAATATTTCGATCGTGTGGCTCACGTCGCTGAAGCCGTTGGACTCGGCAACGCTCTGTGACCACTTCTCGACGGTGGGTCCCTCGACCTCGACGGTAAAGCCGCAGGAGCGGCACACCAGGTGATGGTGATGGCCGGACGAACAGCGGCGATACACCGACTCGCCGTTGTCGGTACGCAGGACGTCGACCGTTCCTGCGTCGGCGAGAGTCTGCAGTGTGCGGTACACGGTCGTCAGGCCGATGCCCTCGCCGCGCTTGCGAAGCTCGTCGTGCAGATCCTGTGCGGACTTGAACTCCTCGATGGTGTCGAGCAGATCCGAGATCGCACTGCGTTGCTTGGTGGCGCGCACTCCGACCACGACCGGTCGTCTCGGAGTGGCGGTATCGGTCGTCTTCTCGGTCACAGGTTTCGGCCTTCCTCGGCGTGAGCCACCGCGTCGACGACGATGTGGGAGAGATGGTCGTCGACCAGTCTGTACAGGACCTCGCGGCCGTTGCGTTCTCCGCGCACCACGCCGGCGGCCTTGAGGACCCGCAGATGCTGGCTGATCAACGGCTGCGTCACACCGAGGGCGACGACGAGTTCGTGAACGCAGCGCTCGGATTCTCTGAGCTGCAGCACGATGGCGATCCGAACCGGTGCGGCCAGTGCCCGCAGGATGTCGCCAGCCGCGGCCAAGGTCTCTTTCGGCGGGAGCAAAGCAGGGGGAGCGGCGGCGAACGGGTCGTCGTGCACCGGGCGTTCCGGATCCTGCAGGTGCGCCGCCGTCTCCATGGACGAGTCGGTTCTGTGGGTGTGCACCGTGGACATGGCTGCGGCTCCTTCGGTCACCGGTCGGTTGTCGAATTCTCCCTGCACGGTCGACGTCATGAACTCAGGTTAGTGCAGTCATCGTTATTGCAAATCGTATTCATTGTGATATGCACAGGTGCGCATGTCAATTTCGGTGCCCGACCGCTGTTCGGAATCGATGACCGAGCCAGATAGTCTGATCAGGGCGAAAACCGCCCACGTCACCTCTTACCCGATGTAACCGAAGATGGAGAGCTCCGCCAGTGGCACCCAAGTCCAAGGTCGAAACCGTCGCCAACCTCGCCAAGCGCAGAGGTCTCGTCTACCCGTGCGGCGAAATCTACGGCGGTACGAAGTCGGCCTGGGACTACGGTCCGCTCGGCGTCGAGCTCAAGGAGAACATCAAGAAGCAGTGGTGGCGCAACATGGTCACCAGCCGCGACGACACCGTCGGGCTCGACTCGTCGGTGATTCTGCCGCGCCAGGTCTGGGAGGCCTCCGGCCACGTCGAGACGTTCTCCGATCCGCTCGTCGAGTCGCTGCACACCCACAAGCGCTACCGTGCCGATCACCTCATCGAGGCCTACGAAGAGAAGCACGGCCACCCGCCCGAGAACGGCCTCGCTGATATCCGCGATCCGGAGACGGGTGAGCCCGGTTCGTGGACCGAGCCGCGCGCATTCTCCGGCCTGCTCAAGACCTTCCTCGGCCCGGTAGACAACGAAGAGGGGCTGCATTACCTGCGCCCCGAGACCGCTCAGGGAATCTTCGTCAACTTCGCCAACGTGCTGACGACCTCACGCAAGAAGCCGCCGTTCGGCATCGGCCAGATCGGCAAGAGCTTCCGCAACGAGATCACTCCCGGAAACTTCATCTTCCGCACCCGCGAGTTCGAGCAGATGGAGATGGAATTCTTCGTCAAGCCCGGTGAGGACGACGAGTGGCATCAGTACTGGATCGACTACCGCATGAAGTGGTACACCGATCTCGGCATCGATCCGGAGAACCTGCGGCTTTACGAGCACGCCAAGGAAAAGCTGTCGCACTACTCCAAGCGCACCGTGGACATCGAGTACAAGTTCGGCTTCCAGGGCAGTGCCTGGGGTGAGCTCGAGGGCGTCGCGAACCGCACCGATTACGACCTGACGGTGCACTCGAAGGCGTCGGGCCAGGACCTGAGCTACTACGAGCAGGCCACCGACACCCGGTACACCCCGTACGTCATCGAGCCGGCCGCCGGCTTGACTCGGTCGCTGATGGCGTTCCTCGTCGACGCGTACACAGAGGACGAGGCCCCCAACGCCAAGGGCGGCGTCGACAAGCGTGTCGTGCTCAAGCTCGATCGTCGTCTTGCCCCGGTGAAGGTCGCGGTGCTCCCGCTCTCGCGTAACGCCGACCTGACGCCGAAGGCGAAAGATCTTGCGCAGCAACTGCGTCAGTACTGGAACGTGGAATTCGACGATGCCGGAGCCATCGGCCGTCGCTACCGTCGTCAGGACGAGATCGGTACCCCGTTCTGCATCACCGTCGACTTCGACACCCTCGACGACCACGCCGTCACCATTCGTGAGCGCGACACGATGGCACAGGAGCGCGTGGCTCTCGATCAGGTCGAGGGCTACATCGCCGCCCGTCTGATCGGCGCGTAGGGCTGTAGGCAATACACAGGGCCCGATCTCTCGGTGAGAGATCGGGCCCTGTCGCATGTCTGGGTCGAATCAGAAGCGGCCGCCGCCGCCACCGAAGCCGCCGCCTCCGCCGCCGAAGCCCCCGCCCCCGCCGAACCCGCCACCGAATCCGCCGCCGCCGCGCAGCACGCTGTTGATCAGGATTCCGCCGAGCACCGCGCCTGCTACGTTGCCGCCGCTACTGCCGCCGCGTGGACCGTGCCGATTTTCCCAGTTCTGCACGTCGGACTGGGCGATCTGCGACGCGCGCGAGGCCAATTGGCTGGCGGCATGCGCGTGCTTGAGAGCCTCGTCGGGATTGCCCGGCTCGAGCTGACGAGCTGCACCGAGATGCCGTTCGGCTTCGGACAAACGCGTTCGAGCATCGGCACCCACGCCGCCGCGGCGCGTCGAGATGTAGTCCGCAGCAGCAGTGATTTGCGCCTGAGCAGCCGCAATATCGCGTTCCAGACGCGCCCGCAGCTGATCCTCGGCGGCCTTCTCGGCCGATGCTTCGTCGACGATCTTCTCGAGTTCGGAATCTGCTGCGGCAAGGGCGGTGTAGCTACCGAGCGGATCGCTCGACTGTGCCGTCTCCGCATTCTTCAATGCCGTCTGTGCCGCAGCCATCGCCGCCTGCAGTTCGGTACCGCCGTGTTCGGCCAGTCCGCGAGCCTGCTCGATGTCCCGGCGGACGTCCGCGATGGCGTCGGGCAGGGTGGCTATTGCGTGCCGTATGTCGTCGCGGGCGTGGTCGACTCCGTCGAGCAATGACTTCGCCTGATCGACGGCTCGTTCCGCGGTCCGAATCGCGGTCACGGCCGGGCCCTGCTTTCCGGGCGGCAGTGCTGCGGCCTTGCGGCCGGCTTCGATGTTCTCCTCGGCCAGGGAAACTCGATCCTTGGCCATCGTGACGTTGTCGGCGATCGATTTCAATGCAGACTCGGAGAACTCCGAATGCAGCTGAGAGAG
The DNA here is from genome assembly GCF_004563845.1 of Rhodococcus sp. 1R11. NCBI lineage: Bacteria > Bacillati > Actinomycetota > Actinomycetes > Mycobacteriales > Nocardiaceae > Rhodococcus > Rhodococcus sp. 1R11. The sequence goes on from NZ_SPNG01000002.1 coordinate 265,013, forward strand.
TAGGGCTTCGGACTGCGGAATGCGCACCGTCAAGCCGATGATGGCTTGGGTGAGCTCGTCGAGATGCGAACCGGCGTTCATGACGAGGTCGCGGAATCCGTCGAATTCCTCGACCCGAGAGTCGAGTTCGCGATCTGCCTGGCCGCACGAGGAGATGATCTCGACGAGCATCGCCCGTCGCTGATCGGGGGTTTCGGGAATGGTGTCGTCGAGCCGCTGACGGATCTCGAAAGCAGAGGCCAGAGCTTTCTTTGCGTTGTCGTACGCAGTGATGAACGGAGCGGCTGCCGAATCGCCGAATTCGCCTCGGGCCAAGGTCAATTCCTCCTCGCTGGCTCGCACGGCGTTGTCGGTCTCGATCAGAATTTCCTTGGCGCGGGTGTCGAGAACGTCGATCGGGAATTGGGCCAATGCTGCCGGGTCACTCGGGTCGATCTTCGCCACCGCTTCCACCTCGGCGGCCACTCGAGCCTTCTTGCGCCGTGAGGAGTAGACAACAGCTCCGCCGCCTGCGACGGCCAACACACCGACACCGATCAGCAGCGGTGCCGACGACCCACCTCCACCGCTCGACGCATAGGCCTCGCCGAGAGCGCCGGCCGCAGCTATGGCCGCTCCCGACCAATCCTCCTCGCCCAGTGCAGGTTCGACGTCGTTGACACGAATGTCGTCCTGTTCGGACGTGGTGATCTGCGAGAGCCCGGTGTTGACAGCGAGGTAGTACGAACGGTCGACGGTCGCCACTGCGAGCAGGACGTCACGCTGACCGAGATCACTTCGTTCATATGTCTGCTGGGCCCAGTTCGTTGCCGACATGTTGTCGAAATCCGCGACGTAGGTGACCCACAGCCTGAGCTGGCTGCTGCCGTAGAGGTCGTCGATGGAAGTCTGCACCTCGGCCAGCGAATCAGGGTCGAGAGCCTGCACGTTGTCGGTGATCTGGGTGGCGAGGCGCGACGGTGCCTCGGCGGAGGCGACACCGGGGGCGAGGAGAACCGCAGCGAACAAGGTCAGAGCACCTGTTGCGGTGAGGCGACGGAATCGATGAACCGACCTACGGACTGTGGCGCTGGAATGCCGCCGGTGCTGGACTGCCATGCGCTGAAATCTACCGGCTGGGTCGTGTCCGAATCGAGCAGGTCGATCCATGACAGTTGTCATCGTGCAATCGTGACGCTCGGTCGAGGTGGTCGGGCTCGGATCGCAGCAGAGTAGCTGTCATGACCACAACGAAGGCAGTCGAACTGCGAGGCGTCACCAAGACATACGGATCGGTCCGTGCGGTGGACGGAATCGACCTGTCCATCGAGCCGGGCGAGGTAGTCGCTTTTCTCGGCCCGAACGGTGCCGGAAAGACCACGACCATCGACATGATGCTCGGGCTGGCCACACCCACCACCGGGACGGTCTCGGTGTTCGGCGGCACTCCGGCCGACGCCATCGCTCAGGGGCGTATCTCGGCGGTGATGCAGACCGGCGGACTTCTTCGCGACCTGACCGTCCGCGAAACCGTCGAACTGACCGCGGCTCTGTTCGCGAGAACCAGGTCCGTGAAAGAGGTGTTGACGCGGGCAGGCATCGCCGACATCGGCGACCGGCGGGTGGCGAAATGCTCCGGCGGCCAGCAACAGCGACTGCGATTCGCACTCGCTCTGTTGCCCGATCCGGACTTGTTGGTGCTGGACGAGCCGACCACCGGCATGGACGTCGAGGGGCGACGCGACTTCTGGAATGCCATTCGCCAGGACGCGAGCACCGGAAGAACGGTGTTGTTCGCGACGCACTACCTCGACGAGGCCGATGCCTACGCCGACCGAATCGTGCTGGTGCGGCACGGCAAGATCGTCGCCGACGGCAGCGCTGCCGAGGTGAAGAACCTGGCTGCAGGACGCACCGTCACCGCCACGCTGCCCGGCGTCGACCGGTCCATGTTGCTCGCTCTGCCCGGAGTCGACCGCGTCGAAACTCGCGGCGATCGGGTGATCGTGCATGGCCGAGATTCCGATGCGGTGGCTCGATACCTGCTCAACGACGCACATGCGACCGATCTCGAAATCGTCTCGCGCAACCTCGAGGACGCCTTCCTCGCCCTGACCACCGATGCCGACACCGAACTCGCCGGGAGTATCCGATGACCACGACCTCGCCCCGCCCCACCGCTACCAGAGCCGTTGCGTACGGCGGATTTTCGCCCACGTTCCTCGGACTCGAAATACGTCGACTGTTCAGGAACAAGCGCACGTTGATCTTCACGTTGGTGATGCCCCCGGTGTTCTTCGTCATCTTCGGGACGCAGTCGGACTACCGGACCAACTACCCTTTCGCGCACGGCAACGTCACCGGCTACATTGCCATCAGCATGGCCGTCTACGGCGCGATGCTGGCCACCACGAGTGGGGGAGCGATGGTCTCCGTCGAACGCGCTCAGGGCTGGAGCAGGCAGCTGCGATTGACCCCGCTCAAGCCCGTGGCCTACATCGTCACCAAGATGCTCGTCGCCATGACGATGGGTGCTGCAGCGATCGTCGTGGTCTTCGTTGTCGCGGCATTCTTCGGAGCCGACATGCCGATCTGGGTGTGGCTCGCGTGCGGAGTGATCGCGTGGCTCGGATCTGCGGTGTTCGCCGCATTCGGGTTGTTCATGGGGTACCTGCTGCCCTCGGAGAACGTCATGCAGATCCTCGGACCGGTGCTGGCCTTCCTTGCCCTGGCCGGCGGATTGTTCGTCCCGCTCGGTGACAGCGGCTGGTTCCCGATGCTGGCGAAGTTCACTCCGCTGTACGGTCTGGCGACCGTGGCCCGGGCTCCGTTCACCTCGGCCGACGCAGGAATCCTCGCCGTCGCAGTGGTGAATCTGGTGGTGTGGGCGGTGGTCTTCATCGCAGGAGCGGCGCTGCTGTTCCGGAAAGACACCAAGCGTGCCTGACGCGGAAACCACCGATCGTGTCGCCCACGGAGATACCGTGGGCGACATGACCACGTTCACCGCCGACCTCCCCGAGGGCAGGGTCTGGCGGTACGGCTGGATGTTCGGAGCCATCTGGCTGATCTACCTGATCTATCCGTTGAACGAGATTCTGTCCTTGGAATCTCTGGCGGCACGGGTCCTCGGCATTGCCGCGATCGTCGGATTCGGAGTCGTGTTCACCGCCACCTTCTGGCGATTTCGCAACGGTCACCGCCGCGGAAATCCGCTGCCGGTATGGCAGGCCTGGGTTGCACTCGGGGCGATGCTGGCCCTCACCACGGCCATGAGCGCGCTGATCGGAACCACCGGTTTCGGCGCAACGATCTACATCGCGGTCCTGGCGATGATGACGCTGCCGGTTCGGCAGGCGTGGACGTTGGTCGCGGTGATGGTGGTGCTCATCGAAGTGGCACCGCGGGTCGTCCCGTCCTGGGAGCCCGACAACTTCTTCGCGTTTCAGTTACTGATCAGCTCGGCCGCCGCGTGGGGCATCACTCAGGTCTTCCAGCGCAACCACGAATTGGCCGTGGCGAGGCAGCAATTGGCCGACCTGGCGATCGTCGCCGAACGCGAGCGGATGAGCCGAGACGTACACGACATTCTGGGGCACTCCTTGACCGTCATCACCGTCAAGAGCGAACTGGCCGGCAGATTGCTCGAAATCGATGCTGCCCGAGCAGCTGTCGAGATCGCCGAGGTGGAAACCCTTGCAAGGCAAGCACTGGCCGACGTTCGCAGCACCGTAGGCGGCATGCGTCAAATCGACATCGGCACCGAACTGGCAAGCGCACGAACAGCTCTGGTAGCCGCCGCCATCGACGTCGAGCTGCCCGCGGATGCCGACGTCGTTCCGCTGAGACACCGCGAATTGTTCGGCTGGGTCCTACGTGAGGCGGTGACCAACGTGGTTCGACATTCCCACGCACGCCACTGCCGAGTGATGCTGACGCCGTCGAGCATTTCCATCGTCGACGACGGATGCGGGCCGGCCGAGGAACACTGTGGAGGAAACGGGCTCCGCGGGTTGGGTGAACGCGTGAGCGCTGCCGGTGGTTCACTGACGCTCGCCCGGGTTCCGACCGGCGGATTCAAGGTGGAGGTCTCGGCACCATGAGTATCAGACTGTTGCTGGCCGACGACCAGGCGCTGGTGCGTGGTGCTCTTGCGGCATTGTTGGGGCTCGAACACGACCTCGACATCGTCGCCGAGGTGGGACGCGGTGACGAAGTGGTGGCTGCGGTTCTCGAACACCGACCTGACGTCGTGCTGCTCGACGTGGAAATGCCGGGCAAGAACGGCATCGACGTCACCGCCGAGCTGGCTCAGGTGGTACCGGAGTCGAGAGTGCTGATCGTCACGACATTCGGCCGGCCCGGATATCTGCGCCGTGCGATCGATGCCGGAGCCTCTGGATTCGTCGTCAAGGACACCCCGGCCAAGCAGTTGGCCGACGCCGTACGACGGGTCCACATGGGTCTACGGGTCGTCGATCCCGCTCTGGCGACCGAAACGCTCACCGAAGGCATCTCCCCGCTGACCGCCCGTGAGCAGGAAGTTCTTCGCGCAGCGTCGAAGGGTGGGACGGCCGGTGCCATCGCGGCGCAGGTGCACCTGTCGGAGGGGACGGTGCGTAACCATCTCTCTTCTGCGATCGGAAAGACAGGCACCAGCACCCGGGCCGAAGCGGTCCGAGTCGCCGAGGACCGTGGGTGGCTCTGACCTTCCGAGGCGCGCCGTGACCGCCGAAGATGCGCGGGCCTGGCAAACTCGAGGGGTGAATGCAACTCTCGACCGAGATTCGTACGGCGACCCGTACGACGACCGGTATGCCCCGGACCCCGGTCCCGAGCGGCTGGGCTTCTTCGGAACGCTCGGACGCTGGACGGGTCGGTTGGTCGCGGGAGTCATACTGATGGCCCTCGTCCTGGTGGCAGGCACTGCGGTGCGAGTGTGGCAGGTGGCTCGAATCGACGACCATACTGCCGCGGACGCCATCGTCGTACTCGGTGCGGCGCAGTACAGCGGTACGCCCTCGACGGTGTTCGAGGCACGCTTGGCGCAGGCCGCGTCGTTGTACGAGCAAGGCATCGCTCCCGAGATCGTCACCGTCGGCGGCAAGCAAGAAGGTGACCTGTTCACCGAGGCGGCGTCGGGCCGCAATTACCTGATAGAACAGGGCGTGCCTGCCGACGCGATCGTGGCCGTGGAAACGGGATCCGACACCCTCGAAAGCATCGAAGCCGTCAGTGCCACGCTTCGAGACCAGGGTAAGACATCGGTGGTACTGGTCAGCGATCCGTGGCACTCGCTGCGCACCCGGACCATGGCGCGCGACGCCGATCTCGACGCGTGGACCTCGCCCACCCGCACCGGACCTGCCGTCTACACCCGCGAATCGCAGGCGCACGGAATAGCCAGGGAGACAGGAGCTCTCCTGTGGTACCAGTTGACGCACTTCACCGCTGATTTCTCCTACACGGCAGGCCAGTAGATGACCGGCACATACTCCGAGCACGACGTGGAACGATTCGTCCCCGAACCGCCCAAGACCGCTGGGCTTCGATCGGGGGCGGACAACGCCTCTCATCGAAGCGCGTTCGCGCGAGATCGGGCGCGGGTCTTGCACTGCGCGGCGCTGCGTCGTCTCGCGGACAAGACCCAGGTGACCGGGCCTCGTGACGGCGACACCCCGCGCACCCGGTTGACGCATTCGCTCGAGGTCGCGCAGATCGGGCGCAGCATCGCGGAGGGGCTCGGCAGCGACCCCGATCTGGTCGATCTGGCGGGCTTGGCACACGACATCGGCCATCCGCCCTACGGACACAACGGCGAGCGAGCTCTCGACGAGGTGGCCAAGGATTGCGGGGGATTCGAGGGCAACGCGCAGAACCTGCGCATCCTGACCGGCCTCGAGCCCAAGATCCTCGACTCCGACGGCAACAGTGCGGGACTCAACCTCACCCGCGCCGCCCTCGACGCCGCGATGAAGTACCCGTGGACCAGGCCCGCGCCGGGCGCGAAATTCGGTGCCTACGACGACGACTCGGCCATTCTCGGCTGGGTACGCGACGGTGCACCGAACAAGCACAAGTGCCTCGAAGCGCAGACCATGGATTGGTCCGACGACGTCGCCTACTCGGTACACGACGTCGAGGACGGCGTCATCGACGCCAGAATCGACCTGCGCGCACTATCCGATCCGATCGAGCAGCGGGCACTGGCCGAACTCGGTGTCTCGGAGTTCCGCGGACTCGACGGCGACGAGTTGATCGAGGCGGCGAGCCGGTTGTCCAAGATGGACGTCGTCGTCGCGGTCGGCAGATACGACGGCACCCTCACCGCATCCGTGGCGCTCAAGCACATGACCAGCGAGCTGGTCGGGCGATTCGCCACGGCTGCCATCGACGGAACTCGCCAGAAGTACGGCACGGCAGCGTTGACGCGGTACGACGCCGACCTCGTGGTGCCGTCGATCGTCGCGTCCGAAGTGGCTCTGCTCAAGACCATGGCACTGCGGTACGTCATGTCCGACGCTGGCCACAAGATTCGGCAGGAACGTCAACGTGACCGGATCCATCGCGTCGCCGAGTGGTTGATGCGCTCGGCGCCGGGCGAACTCGATCCCATCTTGGTGCCCGCGTGGCAACGCGCGAACAGCGACGCCGAACGGACTCGCGTCGTCGTGGATCAGATCGCGTCGTACACCGAGAGTCGACTCGAACTGGTGGACAAGCGGTCGCTCGGGGCTCAGGCCAGCTGGGGTTGATCGACGGGTGTCGGGCGTCTTGTTCGACGCTAGACTCCAGTCGTGGCCGGCCGAATTCCTGAACGTGACATTGCCGCCATTCGCGAACGCACACGGATCGAAGACATAGTCGGCGACTACGTCTCGCTCAAGCGCGCGGGCGGCGACTCCATGAAGGGGTTGTGCCCCTTCCACGACGAGAAGTCCCCGTCGTTCCATGTTCGGCCCAATCATGGCCACTATCACTGCTTCGGCTGCGGCGAAGGTGGTGATGCCTACTCCTTCCTCCAGAAGATCGAGCACATTTCGTTCGTCGAGGCCGTCGAGCAACTCGCCGATCGGCTGAACTACTCGATCTCCTACGAGGGCGGAGGGCCATCGGTCCAACGTGACCGCGGGACCCGAGCGCGCTTGATCGCCGCGAACGCGGCGGCTCAGGAGTTCTACGCCGGTCGGCTCAGCGGGCCCGATGCCCAGGCCGCCCGGGACTACCTGACCGAACGCAACTTCGACGGCCACGCCGCGCTGGCCTACGGCTGTGGATACGCACCCGACGGCTGGGACACCCTCACCAAACATCTGCTGGGCAAGGGCTTCGAAGCCAAGGAGATAGTCGACGCCGGCCTGGCAACCCCGGGCAAGCGCGGCACACCCATCGACCGATTCCGGCGCCGATTGGTGTGGCCCATTCGCAGTCAGAGCGGCGACGTTATCGGATTCGGCGCACGCAAACTGTTCGACGACGACACGATGCCCGGAAAGTACATCAACACTCCGGAAACGATGCTGTACAAGAAGTCTCAGGTGTTGTTCGGGCTGGATCTCGCGCGCAAGGAGATCGCGAAGTCGCATCAGGCCGTCATCGTCGAGGGCTACACCGACGTCATGGCGATGCACCTCGCCGGCGTCAAGACCGCGGTGGCGTCCTGTGGCACCGCGTTCGGCGAAGACCACCTCGCGATGCTGCGCCGACTGATGATGGACGACAGCTACTTTCGCGGTGAGGTGATCTACACCTTCGACGGTGACGACGCAGGCCAGGCCGCGGCCATGAAGGCGTTCGAGGGGGATCAGAAGATCGCCGGGCAGACCTTCGTCGCCGTCGCACCCGACGGAATGGACCCGTGCGACCTGCGCCTGAAATCCGGTGACAACGCCGTTCGCGATCTCGTGGCCCGGCGGACCCCGATGTTTGCCTTCGTCGTCAAATCGCTGCTCCGAGAGCATGATCTGGACACGCCCGAGGGGCGCGTCGAAGCGCTCAAGCGCACTGTTCCGGTGGTCGCGCGAATCAAGGACGCCTCACTGCGGGACGAGTACGCCAGGCAGCTCGCCGGGTGGACCGGCTGGGACGACACTGCGATGGTGCTCGCCCGCGTGCGCGACGAGGCGAAGAAGGGTGCCCGAGGCGACACGAGCGGTAAACGCGTGCCCTTCGAGAAGCGTCAGGCAGCGCCGACGGAAGCCCCCACCGGGCCGCCGCGTCCGAACCCCACCGATCCGACGCTGTGGCCGCAACGAGAGGCCCTCAAGGCGGTGCTGCAGATGCCCGCGGTCGCCGGCACCGTCTTCGATTCGCTGCCACCCGAAAGCTTTCATCATCCGGCGTACGCCGCGGTGCGTGATGCCGTGGCCGCGGCCGGCGGCACTGCCGCGGGCCTGGGCGGTGGGGAGTGGGTCGACGCAGTGGCCAAGCAGGCCAAGGACGCCGTGGTGGTGTCGTTGGTGACGGAGTTGGCCGTCGATCCGATGCGCGTGGCCGACGACGCTCTCACGCGCTACATCTCCGGTGTGCTCGCCCGGCTTCAAGAGGTGTGGGTGGGCCAACAGGTCGCCGAACTGAAGTCCAAGCTGCAGCGCATGTCGCCTGCGGAGAAGCCGGACGACTACAACGCCCTGTTCGGTGATCTCATCGCCCTCGAGCAGTACCGCCGCAGCCTGCTCGAACTCGCCGTGGGAAGCGTCGCCGAGGTCGGTTAGCGCCGCAGCTGATCGCGCGGGACGAAAACCTGGTCTTCGTCGTCGACCGGCTTCATCGGCTCGAGTCTCGGCTGCGTGTTCAGAGAGTCGGACAACTTCTGACGGCCGACCTCGATGGCCTTCTTGGTGGCCGGGCTCGACGCGACGGCGCTGGCCGTCTTGCGAATCTGCTCGTAGCGGCCCCGTCCGGCCTTGGCTCCCAGTACATATGCAGCTCCAGCCGCCAGTACCAAACGAATCATCAGTGGGTCCTCCCGTAGAGCGTGCGGCCGTTCTTCCATCTTGCCCGACGAACCTCGAGCAGGGCGATTCGGTACACGGCGGAACCTGCTTCGGCGCTCTCGTGGGCCCGATTTGGTACTCACAAGGGGGTGTGCGCTATTGTTTCCAACGGCTCGCACGAGAGTGTGACGCCGCAAGGTAATCCCCCATAGCTCAATTGGCAGAGCATTCGACTGTTAATCGAAGGGTTCCTGGTTCGAGTCCAGGTGGGGGAGCGCAGTCCCCGTCCGGCTTGTCCGGGCGGGGATTTTTGCTGTCCGGGGTCGCTCGCCCGTGACCGGGTCGGTCGGCGAGAACGTACCGCACATGTGGTACCGAGAGTCCCGGACAGCTATCAGATCGTGACCGAATCTTCTGTATATCGATCGAATGAATCAGGTCGACGGATGCCAGTTTTGTCGGTGTCTCGCGACATACTGTTCGTGCGATCCGGGACGCTCGGAAGTGCTGGAAAAAAGACGGATCGGTCGGGTTCTAAGGGGCTTTGAAGTGAGTTTGAGTTACGCATCCACCGTTCCACGCCAGCTCGTGCATCGGCGCTCTCCGGCGGACGTGCTGTTGACCGACTACGAGACGGTCGACGGTACGCATCGTGCGGCGGTACAGCTGCCGACGTCGCATCGCATGTTCGTACCGGTACGTCGCACCCACGATTCGTTGATGATCGCCGAGGCGCTACGGCAGGCAGTGAGCCTGTTCTGTCACGTCGAACACGACGTCCCGCTCGACCACGTGGTCTACATCGAGCACTTCCGGTTCGACATTCTCGACCTGCTGTCGGTCGACGACATCGACGATTCGCTTGTCGCCGAGTCGATCACGACCGACCGGACATTCGAGGACGAGTCGCTGGACAACCTGAAGCTGTCGGCTCGACTGCTCAACCGCGGTCAGGTCGTCGCCTCCGGAACGGCGTCCGTGCGTCCTATCGGACCGGACGTCTACTCCAAGGTCCGCAAGCCGACGATGGCCGACCCACACTTCCGGTACCTTCCCGCCGGAACCGAGGTGGTGGAACCGGCCGGTGTCGGCCGTCTCGACCCCGCCGATGTAGTACTGGCTCGTCATACGTCGGACGGGACGCTCGTGGTCGCTCCGGATCCGCGAAACCTGGCGATGTTCGATCATTCGGTGGAATACCTACCGGGCGTCACCATGCTCGAAGCCGCCCGTCAGGCGTTGCGTTCGGCCACCGGTTGCGTGGGACTGGATTTCACGTCCCTGGAGGTCAGGTTCTTGGGGTTCGCCGAATGGGCCAACCCGTGCACGGTCATCGTCGACAGCGACACGACCGACGGAATTCACCGCATTCAGTTCGAGCACGACGGGGTCGTGCTCTCGGCGATGTCCGTCACGGCGACACCCGAACCGTGGCTACCGCTCAGCGATCGTTCCAGTCGATGAGCGGTGCATCGGCTACCGCTCGTATCCGGGCCAGTCGCCGGCGAGGGGCGATCGACGGTAGCAACAGGTGCCACATCTCGGTCATCCGAAGCTGGAGGTCGGCGCGTCCGGTGAGCATCTCCGAGACGGTCTGAACTCCCGTGAACGATGCAACGATCATCCTGGCGAGTGCGGCCGTGTCCACGTCGTCGACGATGTCGCCTTCGGTCCGGGCGCGCTCGGTCAACTTCGCGATCATTCCGATCCAGTCGTCGAACGATTGCGCATTCGGATTCTGAGCCGTCGTCGATTCCAACGTCAACCGCATGCCGCCACGTGCGATGGGGTCGGTCTGCAGCTGACGCGCCAACTCCTTGGTGATCAGGATCAGGGCATCGATGGCCTTCGGTGTGCTTTCGATGATGGTGACGGTGGCAGCGGTGGCAAGAGCCATCTGTGCCTCGATCACGGCCTGCGCCAGATCTTCCTTCGACGAGAAGTGGAAGTACATCGCACCCTTGCTGACGCCGGCGTTGGCGATGATGGTGCTCAGACTGGCTGTGCCGTAGCCGAACTTGTCGAAGCTCGATGCGGCTCCCACGAGTACGGCCTGCCTGGTCGATTCTGCGCGCTCTTGCATCGGTAGACAATAGCTGGTACCCGCTTTCGCGGCACTCTCCGAGTCAAAAGACGGCAATTCACCGAAAATCGGTGTCGATGCCCAAGGGGCGAACCGTGCGGGCCTGCTCGATGCGGCCCACGAGATAGTCATCTATTCAGTCGAACGACGTCGAACCCAGCGGCAGTCGAAGAGGGGGCTCGTCCGACGAAATCGCTTCGATCACAGCGTCGACGCCGCGGCGTGGGTCGCCGGGCTGGGATCCGTGCGTCGATTCGAAGGCGACTCGCGCCGGCCCGATCAATTCGGCGTAATCGTCGAGTGGGTTGCCCCACTTCAATGATCGACCGCTCGCATCGGTGCGAAAAGGTCCGGGTTCTACGATTGTGACGCCGATACCCAGGTGGCGTACCTCTGCGGCCAGAGCTTCGGAGAAACCTTCGAGTGCAAACTTGGCTGCTGCATACGCTGTCCCGCCGGGGCCAGGGACCACGCCTATTACCGAGGACATCTGCACGATGTGACCGCTTTGCCGTGCCCGCATCGAGGGTAGAACGGCTCGAGTAACCGCGCAGGGACCGAAGAAGTTGACGTCGATATTTTCTCGGAAGCGGTCTTCGTCGATCTCCTCGAACGCTCCCAGTAGACCGTAGCCGGCGTTGTTGACGAGAACGTCGATGCGTCCGAACTGATCGAGGGCCGCACCCACCGACGAATCTATCGACTGCTGGTCTGTGACATCGAGACGTGTCCGAAGCAGGCGATCGTTGGCGGGTTCGCGTATATCGGCAACTCTGCGGGCGGTGGCCACCACACGATCGCCGCCATCGAGTGCAGCGCGAACGAACTGTCGGCCGAACCCTGAGCTTGCTCCGGTGATCAACCACACTCTGTCGGTATCGATCGCGTTCATGTTGTCGTGCCCTTCGCATCGAGGTCGTGAGCCGCGATAACGGTAATGATGCGGGATGACGGTGAGCAACCGAATTGATGGCACGCTCATCACATGGTCAACAAGAGCGCGGGCATTCTGCTGTTTCGTGTGAACGCCGAGGTGGTGGAGGTCCTGATCGCCCATCCCGGCGGCCCGTTCTGGGTGCGGAAGGACGACGGTGCGTGGTCGATAGTGAAGGGGGAGTTCACCGAGGCCGAAGACCCGTGGACCGCGGCTCAGCGCGAGTTCCGCGAGGAAGTCGGCGTCGATGTGCCGGCGGGCAACTCCATCGAGCTCGGCACCGTCACACAGCGCGGCGGGAAGATCGTCACCGCGTTCGGGATCGAGTCCGACCTCGATGTCTCCACTGCGATGAGCAACACATTCGAGATCGAATGGCCGCCGAAATCCGGAAAGATGCAATCGTTTCCCGAGGTAGACCGCATCGAATGGTTTCCGGTGCCGCTGGCGAGGACAAAGCTACTGGCCGCGCAGCACCCATTTCTCGACGCGGTGGAGGCCATTGTGGAGTCGCGCTAGTTTCGGCGTCGAATCCAGGGGTATCCGGCGGCCGGAAACGACGGCCGCGGATGCAGGGTGGGAAGTGGAACATGACACCGATGGAGACGACCGACGCCGACACGGCTCGCGTGGAAACGGCTCTGCTGGAAGGTCAGTGGGCAGGTCGAATCGTGGCCTCGGGGTTCGTGGCTCTGGCCACCGGCCTGACCTGGATGTTCGCCGCGTCCGCAATGATCGGCTAGCAATACCAGACCGTTCGGTCGATACTGCTCAGCGACTACTACGAAGGGCAGTGCAGTGACCGACGGTATTGCGTCAGCGACCCCACCGGCGATCGAGGTACCCAAGCGCGCCTGGCAAGCCCTGGTGGTTCTGTTGCTCGGGATGTTCATGGCCCTGCTCGACACCACCATCGTCAACGTCGCATTGCCGACGATCAGCACGACGCTGGAGGCATCGGAATCCGTTCTGTCGTGGATTATCTCGGGCTACGCGCTCGCGTTCGGTCTCGCCCTGATTCCGGCGGGCAAGGTCGGGGATCGGATCGGGCACAAGTGGGTGTTCTTCACCGGTCTCGCTCTGTTCACGGTGGCCAGCTTTGCCTGCGGACTCGCTCAGGACGATCTGCAGTTGGTGGTTGCCCGAGTGGTTCAGGGTCTGGCAGGCGGAATGTTCGTGCCCGCTGTCACAGCGTTCATTCAACTGCTGTTTCCAGGTCCTGTGCGCGGCAAGGCATTTGCGATCATGGGTGCGGTCATCGGAGTGTCGACTGCGTTGGGGCCGATCGTCGGCGGGTTGATCATCCAGGCTTTCGGTGAGGAGAACGGCTGGCGGTTGGTCTTTTGGGTCAACCTGCCGATCGGCATCGTCGGTCTGATCGCGGCGGCGGTTCTGCTGCCGAAAAAGGATGAATCCGAGCCGACTGCAAGGCCGGGCATCGACTGGCTCGGGTTGGTGCTGATCTCCGCCGGCCTCATCGCGCTACTCGTACCGCTGATCGAAGGCCAGGAGCTCGGGTGGCCGCTCTGGACCTACGTGACCATTGCTGCAGGCGTGGGCCTGATTGCAGTGTTCGGCTGGTGGGAGGTGATCCACAGCGGTCGTGGACACAATCCGCTCGTGCCGCCGCGACTGTTCACCCGACCGGCATTCACCGGCGGTGTGATTCTCGCGCTGGTGTACTTCGCAGCGTTCACCAGCATCTTCTTCACCATCTCGTTGTTGTGGCAGACCGGGCTCGGCAATACGGCCCTCTCGTCCGGGTTGGTCTCGATACCGTTCGCGATCGGCAGCATTATCGCGTCCTCGCAGAGCAACAAGCTGACGATCCGACTCGGCCGCACCGTATTGATCCTCGGCGCATCGCTGGTGTCGATCGGCTTGATCTGGCTGTGGATCATCTTGGCGACCAGTTCCGCCGACACCATCTCCCATTGGACTCTGCTGGTCCCGCTGTTCATCGCGGGCTTGGGCAACGGCGCGTTCATCGCTCCCAACGCGCAGTTCATCGTCGCAACCGTCGACCGCGACGACGCAGGGGCCGCGAGCGGCGTCATCTCGACGATGCAGCGCGTCGGCTCCGCAATCGGCATCGCAGTCATCGGTAGCGTGCTGTTCGGCTCACTCACCATCACCGGCCCCGATACCGTGGGATCCGGCTTCCTGCACGGTGCCGCAATGGCCATGGCCGTCAGCGCCGCGTTCAGCGTCGTTGCGTTGGCGTTGGTGTTCGCTCTACCGAAGAAGGTGCAGAGCGGTCATTGACCTCGGCGCGTTCAGCTCGACAGGCCCTTGCCGTGCCGCTGGACGACCGTCGATGCGAGATCGGCGATCTTGACGTTCAGATCCTGCGACGATTTGCGGAGCAGTGCGAACGCTTCTTCGTCGGATACTTTGTGCAGCGCCATGATGAGGCCGATCGCCTTGCCGATCTCGCGGTTACTCTCGAGGCCGTCGCGCAAGGTCGATGCCTCTTGGCCGTTCAGCATCGCCCCGACCGTCACAGAAGTGAATGCAGTCAGGATGACGGCTTTGTCGGCGGTGTCGGCATCGAAGGCACCCGCGATGTCGGTGAACAGGTTGAGAGCACCCACCTTCTGCTCGTCGACCTTGAGGCGGAACCCCATCGCTCCCCGGACCGGCGTGCGGTTCAGGACACCCCGAGCCATTGCGGGCCACTGGGTGGGGCTGCTGAAATCCGGCTCGAGTTGGACGGCCTCGGTGGTCAGCGCATCCAGGCACGGTCCCTGACCTGTGGCGCGTTCGATGTCGTCGACGACGCGTGCCACGTCATCCGAGGCCGCGACGGTGACGGCCTTTCCGTGGCGCAACAACATGAGGCTCGCGTGATCGCAGTGAGGGACAACCATCGTCGCGGCGTTGCAGATAGCGGTGTAGACCTCTTCTGCGCTACTGCCGCGATACACGATGTCGGCCAGAGCGGCGAATACAGTTGCCGGGTCGGTCGACGGAGCATCGAACTGTTCGTCGTCGGTCATTGCTTCTCCCGTCGTGTGGCGCATGCCGGGCAAACCGGTTGCGCAGCACATCAACCGTACCGCCCTGCGCCGGGGTCCCTGCACCAACGGGCTGGCAGTAGCCTCATGTCGTGAGCAATGCGCAGGAATCTACGGGATTCGAGTACGGCCACGACGGCCCGAAGTCCATCGTGGTGGGCGTCGACGGCTCGGATTCGTCCTGGCGGGCCGCCGCATACGCCGGAGGACTGGCCCGTAGGCAACAATCGCTTCTGGTGCTGGTCTACGTGCAGCCCATCGCCACCGCGTCGTGGGGCCAGGCGGGGATCTCGATGGTGGAAACGGGCCTACAGATCGCCGACGAACTTCTTGACTACATCAGAACCTCGGTGGCCCGCTTCGGGGAGCGAGAGCAGGTTCGCTGGGAATTCCGCACTGCGCAGGGTGATCCTTACAACGGACTCGTCGCGGTTGCCGATGGACTCCGCACCGACGCCGTCGTGGTGGGGGCCTCCGAACGCGCCGGGCACCGATTGGCGGGATCTGTGGCAGTGCGACTGGTCAAGGCGGGCCGCTGGCCGGTCACAGTGGTGCCATGAAGGCTCGAATTCCAACCAGTCCGCGGTTTTCCCCGTAAAAATAGGCAGTCACCTCGTCGGATGCGAGGCGCATGTGGTGCGGTTCTCGGATTCGGGGAGTTCCATGGCTGGTCTGTCGCGTCGTCAATTCGTCACCCGGGTGGGCACCCTCGCCGCGGCATGGGGAATCGCACCGCAGGTTCTGGGCCACGCCCTTGTCGCTCGGGCGCAGCCGGCTTCAGGAGAGACAGATGTCGGCGGAACGCTGGCGCAGACCATCCTGAGATCGTCGACCGGCCCCGGTCGGTACCGGGTGCTTGCTGCGGGGCCGGGTGAGCCCTACGTCCCTCGCCTCGACATCCTCGGGCGGGCACCCAGCGCGTCTCGGGTGCAGGCCAGGCGGTCGTTGCTCTACCTGGGGCACCTGTCGGACATGCATGTCATCGATGCTTAATCGCCCGGTCGGATCGAGCCCATGATCGTCTCCGACCATGCGGCGTGGGGCTCGGCCTTCCACCCGCAGGATCCGCTGACCGTGCACGTCACGGCAGCGATGGTGAAGGCATTTGCGGATGCGCGAATCAGTTCGGTCACCGGCGCTCCCATGGGAGCCGCGGTTGTCACCGGTGACAGCGCCGACATGCATTCTCATCTCGAACTTCGTTGGTACATAGACGTTCTCGACGGCGTGGCGGTCCGGCCTACGAGCGGCGCATCCGACGTCTTCGAGGGCGTGCAAGCGTGGCCCGAGGCGCAGTGGGCGTATCGGCCGGGCGATCCGTCGGGAGGGTCGTTCGGGGACTACGGATTTCCGACGCTTCCCGACCTGCTGACGCAGGCGATGTCGGGGACCGTCGAATCGGTGGGGCTACCCGTCCCGTGGTATTCCGTCTACGGCAATCACGACACGTTGTTGCTCGGCACGTTCGATCTCTCCTCTCAGCTGCATGCCCTCGCGGTCGGCGGACGCAAGGCGTACACACTCGAAGCGACGGCCACCTCGGCATTGGCCGGGTACGCATCGACAGGTAGTCCGCTGCAGAGGATGGTCGATGCGCTCGGGGTCGGATCCGGTGCCCGGCCCGGGTTTCGAGCAGTGTCGGCAGATCCGGCTCGGTACCTCTTCGAGCAGCGTGAGTTCATGCAGGAGCACTTCGAGACGACTCCCACCCCAGGGCCGATCGGGCACGGTTTCACCCAGCACAACCTCGACTCGGGTGAAACCTGGTGGGCGGCGGACCCGACTCCCAACGTTCGCACGTTCGGACTCGACACCTGCAACGCCGTCGCCGGCCCCGACGGGGCGGTGCCCGAGGAGCAGTTCGATTGGCTCACTCAGCAATTGGAGAAGGCGCAGGCCGAGCGCAAGCTCGTCCTGATCTACACCCACCACAACAGCCTGACCCTGGAGAACCGTGCACAGCGGCCGGGACAGTCGGTGAAGCTGTACGGCGCAGACGAATTCAGCGACCTGCTTCTGAAATATCCAGTGGTGATCGGTTGGCTCAACGGACACACCCACCAGAATCAAATCGTGGCGCATTCGCGAGATGGACGAGGGTTCTGGGAGATCACCACCGCGTCGTGCATCGACTTTCCGCAGCAACAGCAGGTGGTGGAGATCGTCGACAACAGAGACGAGACATTGTCGCTGTTCACCACGGTGCTCGATCACGCGTCGCCGATCACGCCCGGGAACAGCGGCAGCTACCTGGACCTGGCTTCGCGTAGTCGTGAGCTGGCTGCGAACGACTGGGCCGAGAATCCGCTGATGCGACGAGGTTCGCGCCTCGACCGCAACGCCGAACTCCTCCTGCCCGCCCCGTTCGACCTGAGCACCATCACCGACGCTGCTCTGGAACAGCAACACCTCGACGAGCACGCCAGACTGATTGCGTACGAGACGAGGCAGGGGCGATGAACGGTGTTCGTAGGCAGCTCTTCACGGTGGTGATGGTGCTGGCCTGCGCGGGGTGCTCGCAGACCGCTGCGCTCGCCCCGGTCGGGGGAGCCGAACTCGGGAATCTCCGCTACGCGGTGAACGACGTTCTGTTCGAGCAAGGAATCGAGATTCTGGTTGCGCCCGTGTGCTCGGGCACCGGGGCGGACATCGAATGTGCCGGGACGACAACCGGTAACGAGGCGATCACCGGTACGGCCACGTCCGACGATGCCAGTACCGTCGGAGTGAAGGTCGGCGCAACCGTTCTCTACTCGGGTTCGGTGCAGGACGTACTCGACCGCAATTCGACGGTCGGTGCGCCGTGAAAGGGGTGCTGCTGCTCGCATCGGTGGCGATCGTCTCGGCTCTGATTCAGGCGCTGACCGTGGTGGGGGATCCGGCTCCGACGTCGTCCCTCGGATTCGCTGCGCTGGTCGTCGTTTCCGCCGCAACGGTGGTGTGTGCGCTGTGGTTCACCGCCTCGACGGCACTCGATGTGGTGGACGGCAACGCGTCGGGTGCACTGAGCCGGACGTGGCGACGACCGCGGGTACTGGCGTGGTGCGTGGTGCTGACCGGGATGGCCGTTGCGCTCGCAATTCTCTTCCCCCTGCTCCCGGCTATCGTCATAGTCATTGGCGCTGCTGATACTTCCAGCGGCAGTGGACGGTGGCCTAAACCCTCTGCGCGCTGCACTACACACCGTGAAGCAATCCCCGTGGCGCTGTACCGCCGCGGCGGTCATCACGATCCTCGCCTACCTACTCGGCTGGGTGGTGGCCCTGGTGCTGGGATTCTTCGTCACCGGCGTGGTGGCGGCATTCCTGACGTGGCTGTGGTTCGGGGCCAGTGCTGCTGCGCTGCTGGTGTATTGGTCGACTTTGTATCGCAGGGCGACAGGGCCCTGATTCGCGTTCGCGGGACGGCTGCACTCGGCCGCGGGCACGTCGATCCGTCGACTCGACCCGATCTCGCTGGGGTGTGAATGTATATCGCTCGCGTGAGCCCACAACCGAGGAGATCCGGTCTCCGCAATGCTGCGCTGGGGATGTGCTGCCCGGGCGACGCAAGCCGGATGAGCTCGCTGTTGCTGCTGATCCGGCTTTCGGCGCGTGGTGGGGCGGGCGGGGCTCGAACCCGCGACCAATGGATTATGAGATCGAACCGGGGTGCAGGTCTAGGGTTGAAATACCCTGTTAGCAGCGATTTCCCGACCTCTCCCGATCGTTCCCGACCTTGATTGTCTCGTGCAGAGTGGGCAAAAAGTGGGCAGGAAACTCAGTCGGCATTGACCACTCGGAGCGTCACGACGTCGGCCATGGGTGGGCCTTCGATCCTGTCCGCGACATCGTTCAGGTCGTCCTCGAACAGTCCTGCGTAGAGATCGAGCGTCATGGCGGCCGACGCGTGTCCGAGCATCCGCTGTACTGCCTTCACGTTCGCGCCGACCGAGATCGCGATCGACGCCGCCGTGTGCCGCAGATCGTACGGAGTGACGCGGGGGAGTCGAGCGTCGACGACTGCCTAATCGAACCAATCGCGGCGCGCATTCTTGTTTTGAAGGACGCCACCTGCCGGAGTGGAGGACAGGAGATCGTCCGGCCCCTTGCCCGCGGTGCTCTCGGTGATTCGCTCGGCGAGCCATGTCGGTACCGGCACCGTGCGGGTGGCGTGAGTCTTGGGAGTGCCCCAATTCAGTAGGCCGTTGATCTCGGTCACCGATTCGGCCACGGTCAGCCGTCGGCGGCCGCCGTCCCAGCGCTGGACCTTGAGTGCTGCCATCTCGCCCCACCTGAGGCCAGTGAACCCAAGGGTGAGGACGACGAGCTTGCCCGGGCCGGCCTTCTCGGCGAGCGTGAACAGTTGCTCCCTCGTGAGAAACGTCGGTTCATCGTGGCGAGCGCGCGGCAGGTTGATTCCCGATGCCGGGTTGGCAGCAATTCGCCTGTCGCGCAAGGCAAAATCGAGGATCATCGACATCGCGTGGTGCGCCTTCTTGACCGTCGATGGTGCCCGATCCCGCGAGAGCTCGTTGATCCACGCCTGAAGTGCCGGCGCGGTCCCCTTGGCGACGCTCACGTTCTGCCAGCAGGGGAGTACCTGCTGTTCGAGCGTCTGCCGGTACCGCTCGAGCGAGGACGGCTTCACATCGATCTTGCTGCCGTACCAATCCTGAGCGAGGTGCCCGACCGTGAGCAGTCCGGCCGCCGGTGCGACATAGCGCCCCTAGAGCTTGTCGACCTCGACGACGTTGGCGAACGTCTCGGCCGCAGCCTTGGTCGCGAACCCGCGCTTGTCGGTCAGGCGACCCTCGGGCGTGCGGTACCGAACGCGGTAGCGGGTGCCCTTCGCGGTGTCGTACGGCTTGACCGTTGCCATCATCCGGCCCTTCGTAGTTTTGCTCGGCTGTCGCGGATGCGGCGCAGTCGTTTCACGAGGACCGGGTCGGCCTTGAGGGCGTCGGGGTCGTCGAGTAGTGCGGCGAGAATCTGATAGTAACGCACCCGCCGACAGCCCGAGCTGGTCGCGAATGTCAGCTTCCTTGTTGCCTGGCGCTGTGTACCAACGCTTTTCGAACTTCAAGGATTCTGCCTGTTGTGGTGTCACGGCTGTCTCCGTTCGAGTTGTTCGTCGATGAATGCGCGCTCGTCGTCGGTGAGATCGCGAACGCGGGTGAGCAGGGTAGGAAGGTCGACCCACAATTTCTCGGCCGCCTCGTCGTCGATGCGGTACCGATTCCATGCGATGACGTCGATCAGGCGGTCGAGATCGATCAGTCGCTCGGCGGAAATGCGGTCGACCTTCTCTTCCTCGCGCAGTGCGAGTCGGAGATCCGGGGGGTGTCCCTATGGTTTTTGTCAAGCAGCGTGAGCTGCGGGCGGTTGGTAAAGGGTCTTGTTCTTGAGCATGGTCGGACTAGCCTCTAGCTGTCGAACGCCGTTGCCAGGTGTCGATCGTAGGCGTAGGTTGATCGAACATACTTTCGATGAATGGAATGAAATGGCTGATAAATCGTCGATCGAGTGGACAGAAGCCACCTGGAACCCAGTCACTGGGTGTGACCGTGTATCCGCAGGCTGCGATCACTGCTACGCGATGACGTTGTCCAAGCGGCTGAAGGCGATGGGCGCAGCGAAGTACCAGAACGATGGCGACCCTCGGACATCCGGTCCCGGGTTTGGGGTGACCGTACATCCGGCCGCGCTCAGTCAGCCGCTGCGCTGGCGCGCACCTCGTGTTGTTTTCGTGAACTCGATGAGCGACCTGTTTCATGCCAAGGTGCCGATTGGCTTCGTCCGCGACGTGTTCGACGTAATGAGAGAAACGCCACAGCACACCTACCAGGCGCTCACTAAGCGTTCGCTGCGGCTGTCTCGGCTAGCTGACAAGCTGGACTGGCCCGGCAATCTCTGGATGGGCGTGTCGGTCGAGAACGCTGATCACCTGGATCGCATCGACCATTTGCGTTCAGTTCCCGCATCCGTACGGTTCCTCTCGTGCGAACCGCTACTGGGTCCGTTGGACGGCATTGACCTTGCCGGTATTGGGTGGGTGATTGCGGGCGGCGAGTCGGGCCCCAACTACCGCGTGATGGATATCAGTTGGGCACGACAAATCCGCGACGACTGCCGGGATGCTGAAGTCCCGTTCTTCTTCAAGCAATGGGGAGGACGCACACCTAAGCAGCTCGGCCGCGAACTAGACGGCGAACTCTGGGACGAGATGCCAAATCGCGGGGCTGCTTAGGTGAAATCAAAAGTAACGCCATCAGAAAACTGAGTCTTTTTGTAAGGCCTATGCACGGTGATCAGACCTTCCTGTTCGAACTGCTTTAAGAATGGAGTCGCGTGCACCTCGCGAAAGTTCGTCTCAAGTATTGTAAATCTGTGAATATCTTTCTTGGTCACTCCTGACCTGCCAGAGAATTTCTTCAACAGAAGTGAACGCAGCGGGGATGTATCGGGACTGGCCGCGAAGAGCACTGGTAGGCCGTGCGTTCGATCTGAGAACTTGTAAGTTCCGCCTGGGTCGACTTTCCACATCGCCGACTTCATGCGCTGAACCCCCAGTTCGCTTCCGCTGGCATGAATCAGTGAATAAGAGACGTTGCCTGTGTTATTGAGCATGTCGAATCTGAGAATGTACGGCAACGACGTTTCGTCCCGCAGTGCGGACGCATAGACTCCGACAAGATGACCAATTCTGTCTGGACTCGCCTCCATGCCGGTGACGACCTCGGCTACCTCTTTGCCGTACAGTGCGCGTATCGCGTCTTGCTGCTTGTCGCGTGTTATCCAACGCTGCACTGATCCGACCATGAAGTTGATGAACAGTTCACTTTTAGGCGTTGAGGCAATATCTGCTAAGACGCTCATAGGAAACCGCGTGTAACCGAATGGGTCTATGAATGCAAAGGTAGGTGCGAGTCGGGTGTTTTGTTGCTTTACTAGCTCAAAAAGCTTGGCCATCTCCGTATCGAACGAACCGTTGATAATGTTGATCTTCAAATTACTTGGATACGGTCCGATCTCCAGTTCGAGCGCGTCAAGTTCCTTTTCCAACGCCTCGCAATTATCTGCGTTCTTCTCCAAGAAGTAGAAAACGAACTCGCAATCCGACATCTGAGGGAGAAAGTGGTGACTCAGCAGCCGTCGTATCGCGATCTGCGGCGACCCTTCGCTTCCGTCTCCATACCGGCCCCTGCCCGCGAACCCATCGATGTAGAGTACGCGCCCTCGCCTGCTGGAGAGGATCGGAAACCATGCACCGAGGTAATTGTTTAATATGTCGTGCTTAGCCTTTGTATGTGGTTCCATTTGCCACTTAGCGGGGTCGTTATCTGCTTTTGCAGGCATCGGCTCTAGACGTCCTCTCCTGGGCTTGTCTGCGATTCACTCTCTGGCTGTGGTTCGTTCGCTAGCTCCCACACGCGCTGCGTAATACCCTTGCACGCCGCGAGTTCGTGGTCAGCCTGTGAGCCTTGATCCTGGTCGATCAAGGCCCGATCGTTGTCGGCGCTGCGACTCTTCAAGATGGCGTTGAGCATCAACGGTTCGCCCTCGTCTGCCGCCGTGTTGCTCAACGGTCAGCCAGTAGTCGTTCTGCGTGATGCATATTTTCGCGATTCCGATCTCGATAGCGGACCATCAGTTCGGGATGACGATCCATCAGACGTCGGTGGCGAACCGCCCTGCGAGCGTCACGGCGCACTCGGAATCCCAACGGCCATGCCTTCAACAGCCGCACGAGCTGGTGGCCGACAGGCTTCAGGTCTGTTGATTGTGTTGGTGAGTCACGGCAGGGCATGACACCAGTGTGTACGAACGAGTACGAACTTGGAAGAACGGGCGGTGCGAGGGCAATCGCTTAGGCATCCTGCGTCAAGTATCGACGTCTTCGTCGAAGTTGCAGGAATGCCGACGAAGCCATTGCAGCGCCCCCTAGGTAGGCGAGGATCGACAGACAGATCACCACAATCTGCGGTGTGCCGGTCAACTGGGCGTTGCCGCCGGAGATCTGAGTTGTAAGCGCAAGTCCGCCACCCACCGCAATCACCGTGCCCAGGATGGCGACGGCGTACGAAGCGCCCAAGCCCCAGCCTTTGGGTGGATTCGCGAGCTCTCCGATCCGCTTCTCGATGCTCGCCTGCAGGGTGACCTTCGCAGGCCAGGCGTCCGGAAGCTTTTCGTGAAGCTTGAGGTCGCTCGTCAGTTGCGCCCGCAGATCGGTGGAATCAATGCGCGCCTTCAGATAAGTGCCACCGATGCCGATGACCGGGACAACTATTGCTGCGATGAATACCAGCCAATCCTTCATCGCAGCATTTTCACACGCGCGACCTGTTCGGCGATACTGACCGAATGACCGACGTAAACGCCTTCACTCCGCCCGAAGACGAAGGACAGGCCGACTGGGTACTACTTTCCGACGGTCGACACGCTTACCGCTACGACGGCTCCGACGAACTCATCATTCATATGGAAGTCACCGTCGAGTAGAAGCGCTTCGGGGACGAGAGTCCGCGCGTCATCTGGCATGATCCCTGCGCATTAGCACGATTGCTTCGCTTGCGCAGGTCTACAACGATTTCGGCGAGGTCATCTCAGATGGGAACGCATCTGACGCTGTCGCCGCGGTGGTGACTGGTGCTATTGGGGTTGGCACGGCTGTCGCCAGCACTTACGTGCTTGCTCTGCAATCCAAACGGCAACAAAAAGAGAACGAGGCGGCAGTCGCAGATCTTCGGTTGAGTCAGCGACGAAGCAGCGTTGAGGCGACTGGGGCCGAATCCAAGATCCCGGACGAGTTCGTTGCCGAACGAGCCCAAGTAGCTGCCCTCAATCGTCGCGCCGACCTCCGCTTCGATATCCAGATCAAGACCTATGCCGATGCCCTGCAGCAGAACACGACATATTTCTACCTGTCGCTCGGCGTTGGGATCGTCGGCCTTCTATTGATTGCAATCGCGGGGGTTGTCGCAGTTCTAGGGCTTGCGGGCTACGCCACCGTCGCGGCTGTCGCTGGCTTCCTGACCGAAAGCGCTGCAGCCTTGGTCTTCAATCAGTCACATAGGGCGCGCAAAGCCGCACAGGACAATCTAGAGAGTCTGGCGGCTGCTACGGAGGCTGCGGAAGACCGTGCACTGTCGTTGATCTACTCGGCACGTGTGCAGGATCCCGACCGGAGGGACGAACTCAATGCGCGCCTGGCTCTCGAAGCGTTGCGACCCAGCAGTGGTGGAGGTGGGATGCAGCAACCGCGGGCGGTCCGTGCAGGGGGTGAATCTACTGAACGTCAGCCCGATCTAGTTCAGTCGGGGTGACTGCGCCCGTCCGTCGAAGCTGCCGTCTGTGCAGTCGCCGCTCATTGGCGGCGTGTACACCACCCGTCCGCACAGTCGGCACGTGTCGGTCCGGTGGTGGATCTCGCAGGAGCAGACCTGAGACCCGACGAGGACGTGGCCGCCAACCAGTTCGTGCCCGGCAGGGCAGTGAGTAGGCGCGAGCTCTGCCCACCTGTCGCCGATCCGGTACAGCTCCACGCCGCCTCCCGAACGTAGTCGCGGTACACGATCCAGGCTTCCCTTTCTGACCGCGTCCCGCTGTCACAACCTAACGGAAATCGAACACCCGTGCGAACAGTGCGGGTGTTTTTTCATGCCCAGCATTGGGCTCGCAGATCCCGTCACAACAGGGAGGTGCCACCCATGGGGCAGCTATTCAGTCGACCCGACTGGGTCGACGACATCCATCGCTCACTCGGCGCAATCAACCGAAAGGTCTACCAGATCATGACAACTCAGGCAGAGTTCGACACCAAGGTTTCCGCGATCTCGTCCACCCTCTCCGTCGTCGCCGGCGGCGTGAATGCGACCCTGCAGAACACCGCCAACCTGGAGGCGGAGATCGCGCGTCTCAAGGCCCTTGACATCGACACCTCGGGTCTCGACACGATCCTCGGCGATGCGAAGAAGATCGAGGCTGTGCTCGTCCCCGCCGTCGATCCCGGTCAGGTCACCCCTCCGGTCACCGAGATCCCCGTTGTGCAGCCGGCACCCGCGCTGTGGTCGTGGAGCCTCTTCCCGTGTCGAACGAGTCGGAGTCGGTCGTTACCGTGCCCGACGAGACCGTCACCACCGAAGAGTCAACAGCCTGACACCAGCTCGACTGCCAACACGAAGCGCCCCACCCTTCCGCCACGTGCGGAAGGGCGGGGCGCTTTTTTGCGTTCGGGCCAGGGCCGCTTCCTCGGCTCGGTCAGGCGGTCACAATCCTGCGCTGTCCGCTCCGAACTCCGCCTGCTCCGTGGTGTACCCGTCACCGACGGTCAGTTGCTGCACGAGACCGTCTCGGGAGAACCCGGTCAGGTCAAGGTAGTTCTCGGCAGCTTTGGATGCCTGCTCGTTGTAGTCAATGTCGATGTTGTCGACAGCGTAGGTAGCGTCTTCGGTGGAGTAGCCGTCACCTACCGTGAGTTGCTGGATAAGGCCATCACGCGAGAAGGGGGCGACGTCGAGGTACTGCCCAGCGGACCGGACCGCATTGCGCTGACCGGCGCTCTCGGCGGGTGCCGCGGGGGCAGGAGCTGCCGTCTCGACTTCTTCGACCGATTCGGCCGTGGCCTGCGGTGCCGCGGGGGCCGGCTGGGGCGCGACCGTGGTCTGGGCGGGTGCGACTGCGGCCGGAGCGGCCGACGTGGTTGCAGGCGCAGCCGTCGTCTCACTGTCGGAATCACCTCCGCCGCCCACGATTCCGATGATCACGAACAGTACGACCACGGCACCTACGATCCACGGCCACTTGCGCTTCTTCTTCACCGGTGCCTCGGGCGGCTGTTGCCCGTAGGGCTGACCCTGAGGTGCCCCGTACGGCTGCTGGCCGTAGGGCTGGTTCGGGTCGTTGGGGTTGGTCACTGCGACTCCATTTGGTCGTTTCGGATGGTTTGGATTGATTATCAGACTTTCAGGTACGAATGTTTCATTCGGCGCTTTTGCCGCATTCAGGCGGACAGGATCGACTCGCGCGCATCCCTCCATCGCCACACGGTTCGGTCGTTCGTTCCGAGCTGGCGGGCGATCTCGCGCAACGACACCCCGCCCCCGTCGATGAGCTCGAGCGCCCGGGTGCGCGGATCTGCGACAGCCTCGACCGGCTCGGGCAACTCATCGGAATTGTCGATGTGTTCGCCGCCCTCTCGGCCCAGCCGCACGGTCAGGTACGTGACCCAAAGCAGGAACACCGGGGGAGTGAGCGCGACCCCGACGGCGATCCGCGAGCCCTGTGTCAGCCATGCATGGATGCCGTTGCCTGCGATCGACACGAGCGCCGACGCGGCAAGCAGCGACCACGCCGTTCGGTCACCGCCGAGACCGACTACTGCCACGGTGCCAATAGCGATCGTGCCGTCGATCATGACCGGCCACAGGTACGCCTCTGGTCCGAGGCCGGCGATGCGAGCGAGGTCCACGAGGGCGACGTAGGAGATCGCGAAGCAGACGAGGGACAGGAAGACGGTGCCGCGGCGAGCCGTCGTCAGAGCTGTGGATATGGACATGGGTTCTGCCGGAACCGGATGTCGGACAGCGACGTCGAGGTGGGTATGGATGCAGAGCAGCGGGCCTCGATCGCCGACGAGGGATTCGACCCGGATAACCGGGCGGTGGTGGTGGCGATGCTGCGTATGCATGAGTTGGTTGCCCACATTGGATGTATCTGTGGCCGTGGGCAAAAGGTGGGCAAGACCAGCAGTCGAACTGTTGCAGGATCGAGGATAGTTGGCCCTGAGCTGCGCGAATGTGAGTGGGGCGGGCGGGGCTCGAACCCGCGACCAATGGATTATGAGTCCACGGCTCTAACCGACTGAGCTACCGCCCCAATCCCGTACCAGGTACGAGCCAGCAGAATCGTACAGAATCACGCCGCCTCGTGGTTTCATCGGGGCCGCTACTTGGCCCTCACCTGCACCGGAACGCCGTTGAGGATCGCGTTCGCCGAGACCGCGTCGACTCGGGCGGGGTCGGTGATGTCATTGACGCTCGGTCCGGTGACAGTGGTGGCGACCGACAGCTGCACGCCGGGGCGCTGATGACCGAATCCGTGCGGCATGCTCACCACCCCGGGCATCATCTTTTCGGACGCCGCAACCTCGATGTCGACGGTACCGGCCGCGGAGGTGACCGACACCATCGAACCGTCCTCGATCCCACGCTGGAGTAGATCGTTCGGGTGGGCCAAAAGCTGATGTCGCGCTTTGCCTTTGGTTAGCCGAGCGGTGTTGTGCATCCACGAGTTGTTGCTACGTAGATGTCGTCGACCGATCAGTAGGAGCTCGTCGTCCTTGGGAACCACGCTCGAGTGCATCAGGTCCACCAGGGCAGGCAGTTCACCGACCACCACGTCCTGGATCAATTGAACGCGCTTGTCCTTGGTCTTCAGCTTCTGGGGAAAGCCCGGACGCAGCGGTCCCAGATCGATGCCGTGTGGGTTGGCTCGAAGCTTCCTCAGCGACAACCCTTTTCGTCGGCTACGGAGCAGGATGTCCAGAGTGCGAGCAGGGGACAGGCGCAGACGGGCCTCGCCGATGATGCTCTTCGGCGTCAGTCGTACCTTCAGACGGTCGACAGTGGAACCTGCCATGCGGTTCTTGTAGCGCAGTGACAGGTCTCGGAAAATTTCCCAATCATGTTTGGCGTCAGTCTGCTTGGGCAGAACTGCGGGCATGTACTTGGCGGTGTTGTGTACCGCGAAAGAATTGAAGATCAGATCGTAGTGATCGCGTTCGAGGGACATTGTCGGCGGCAGAATCACGTGTGCGTGCCGCGAGGTCTCGTTGATGTAGAAGTCGAACGACACCATGAAATCGAGACCCGCGAAGGCCTCGTCGAGGCGACTACCGCCGGGCATCGACAGCACCGGATTGCCGGACAGGACGGCCATGGCGCGGATCTGGTCCTCGCCTTCGGTGGTGATCTCGTCGACCAGCGTCGAGCAGGGATATTCGCCGGCGAACTCGGGAAGATCGCGAACGCGGCTGCGCCACTTGTCGAAATGGCCACGACCGACGATGCCCTGCGAGATCAGATCGATCGCCGGATCGGTCACCATCGCACCGCCCGGGCGGTCGAGATTGCCCGTGATGATGTTGAGTACCTGGATCGCCCACTGACACACCGTGCCGAACTGCTGCGTCGACACCCCCATCCTGCCGTACGCCACCGCGGACTTCGCTGCAGCGAAATCCCGGGCGAGTGCAGAGATGTCGTCGGCCGACATGCCGACGATCGGTGCCACCGCCGCCGGCGTGAATTCGGCGACCAGATCGGCCAGTCGATCGGCACCATCGACGTAGTCGGCGACACGGACGGAGCCGTCGGCGACGATCGTGTGAATCATCGCCAGCAACAGCAGCGCGTCGCTGCCGGGACGAACGAAGAAGTGGGTGTCGGCAATATCCGCCGTTTCGGTCTTACGGGGATCGACCACTACCAGTCGGCCACCCCGCTTACGGAGTGCGCGTGCTCTTTTGGCGAAGTCGGGCACCGTCATCATGCTGCCGTTGGAGGCCATCGGATTGCCGCCGAGGACGAGGAAGAAATCGGTTCGATCGATATCCGGAATGGGCAGCAAGAGCTGGTGGCCGTAGAGCAGATGGTCGACGAGCTGGTGCGGCAACTGATCCAAGGACGTCGCCGAGTACCGATTGCGGGTGCGCAGCAGCGACGTGAACGGAATGCCGTGGGTCATCGCACCCATCGAGTGCACGTTGGGATTGCCCTGATAGAGCCCGACAGCGTTGGATCCGTACTTCTTCCGCGTCGAGACGAGGCCATCGACGACGAGGTCGTACGCCTCCGCCCAGCCGATCTTCTCCCACTTCTCACCCACCCGCTTGACCGGTGTGGTGAGTCGGTCGGTGTCGGCATGAAGGTCGATCAACGACAAAGCCTTGGGGCAGATGTGGCCCCGGGAGAGTGGGTCTTTCTCGTCGCCGCGGATCGAGACCACCGCGCTGTTCTCCACCGTGAATTCGAGACCACAGATCGCCTCGCACAGATTGCACGAGCCATACACAACCGACATCGCATTTCTCCCATTCCTGTCGTCCGAGACTAGCCCGGCAGGGGACCGATCCACGGGCATCGACAGACAATTAGGCTCTGGAGTCGTGACTACCCTCGATCTCACTGCCTCGTGGCCCGTCGACCATGTCGGTGCCGCCGTCGTCACCGACGCCGGAGTGCGGGAGGAGGTGGGGGACACCGCGCGCGTCTTCGAACTGGCGTCGGTCACCAAATTGCTCACCGCCTACGCGGTTCTGGTTGCGGTGGAGGAGGGCGCCGTCGAGCTCGATCAGCCCGCCGGGCCTGAGGGGTCGACCGTGCGGCATCTGCTGGCGCACGCCTCGGGACTGGCGTTCGGCGAGCGAAAGGTGCAGGCTCCTGCCGGCACCAAGAGGATCTACTCGAGCGCCGGGTTCGAGGTCTTGGCCGAGCTCATCGAAGCAGAGTCGGGGATAGCCTTTCCCGACTACCTGGACGAGGCCGTCTGCGGACCGCTCGGGATGGTCGACACGTCGCTGGCCGGGCCTGCCGGTCACGGAGCTCGTTCGTCGGTTGCAGACCTGACCAGGTTCGCCGCGGAGCTGTTGAAACCCAGCCTCCTCGCGTCACAGACACTGTCTTCGGCCGTCGACGTGCAGTTTCCCGGACTGAACGGAATCGTGCCCGGGTACGGATCGCACAAGCCCTGTGACTGGGGTCTGGGGTTCGAGCTGCGCGGTGACAAGGCCCCGCACTGGACCGGAAGTAACAACTCGAGGGCCACGTTCGGTCACTTCGGACAGTCCGGGACGTTCCTGTGGGTGGACCCGTCGGTGAGGACCGCATGCGTGGTGCTGACCGATCGGAACTTCGGAGATTGGGCCAAACCGCTCTGGCCCGAGCTTTCCGACGCCGTCCTGGCCGGGTGAAACACCACCGTTCACAGATTGCACTGGCGCAACAGGGGCAACTCGGGGCACACTAGTACACACACGCGTTGAATCGCTGCAACCAGTTAGAGCATGTCGAGGTCGTTGGGGAAGACGTCCCTCGTCGAAGCTGGAGGTAGTGCAATGCGTGAATCGAACCAATTCGCAGATGCGACGTCGGGTGTTGTGTACATCCACTCGTCGCCCGCTGCGCTGTGCCCGCATGTCGAATGGGCGTTGTCCGACGCCCTCGATTGCCGTGCCAATTTGAAGTGGTCCGCGCAGCCGGCATCCGACGGACAGCTACGCGCCACCACTGACTGGATCGGGCCCGTGGGCACCGGGGCGAAGCTCGCCGGCATCCTGCGCTCCTGGCAGATGCTGCGCTACGAGGTGACCGAGGACGCCAGCGAAGGCGTCGACGGCGAACGGTTCTCGCACGTACCCGGCCTGGGTCTGTGGCGCGGATCGACGAGTGCCAACGGGGACGTGGTGCTCGGCGAGATGCGACTGCGCGCACTGATGGAGAACAACCAAGGCAACCTCGCTGCCGCCGTGGAGCACGCGCTCGGCTCGGATTGGGATGCCGCACTCGAGCCGTTCCGCACCGGAGGCGCAGGAGCAGAAGTGACCTGGCTCAGCCGCAACGTCGGCTAGCAGCGGTTGCCGGGGATTCGTCGCGGCGGTAGTTTCGCGTTCGTGCCTGGGGTAGGCATGTGGGAACGACCGTGGAGTGGTGAGTTCGATGTTGTCGACCGGAAAAGTGATTCGATTCGACGAGTTCAAGGGGTACGGATTCGTAGCGCCGGACGAGGGCGGCGAGGACGTGTTCATCCACGTCAACGATCTGGACTTCGACAAACGACTGTTGGCACCGGGAGTACGCGTCGAATACGTTGCCGTCGACGGTGACCGTGGTCTGAAGGCCACCGAGGTCCAGATCATCGACGGGCCGAC
Organism: Rhodococcus sp. 1R11; assembly: GCF_004563845.1. Lineage (NCBI taxonomy): Bacteria > Bacillati > Actinomycetota > Actinomycetes > Mycobacteriales > Nocardiaceae > Rhodococcus > Rhodococcus sp. 1R11. The sequence continues at coordinate 295,868 of NZ_SPNG01000002.1, forward strand.
ATCGACCGCTCTGGTGACCCGGCACAAGCCTGACGTCCCGTTCCACAACACCGCACCCGTCAGTGGTCACCAGCGCCACGACGACGCAGGCGCGGACGTCCTGTCCGAGGCGGACTTCACCACCGAGCTGACCGAGCAACTACTGACGTCGAACGGCACGCTGACGGCGGCGCAGATACTCGACGTGCGATCGGCCGTCGTTCGACTGGCACACGATCACCGATGGATCCAGGGCTGACCGACCTCGATTGACCTCGTCCGCCCGCCCTTTGGCCTCGTTTCGCCCGTCCCCTATATGAATCAATGTGGCTTTCTTGCACTTGGAGTGACCGAAAGGCGCATTGATCCCAACTGGGGTGGGTTCCCCAACCGGGGTGGGGTTGTGGGGGTCTCGGGGCAGGGCTGACGGACCGCAGTAGGTAGCGGTCGGGGTCGATCAGAGCGGGATGTTCTTGTGATTTCCGCGAGCCGCCGGTGCTGCAGCGAGAGCCTTCGCAACCGTGCTTCGGGTCTTGCTGGGCTCGATGACCTCGTCGACGACGCCGATGGCAACTGCGCGATCGACACCGCCTGCGATGCTCTCGTGCTCGACGGTGAGGCGGTCGTGCAGTGCCTCTCGCTCCTCTTCGGGTGCGGCGGCGAGCGCCTTCTTGTGCAGGATGCCGACGGCCGCCTTCGCGCCCATCACGGCGACCTCGGATCCGGGCCAGGCGTAGACCGCGGTGGCACCGAGTGCGCGGGCATTCATGGCGATGTACGCGCCGCCGTAGATCTTGCGAGTGACCAGCGTGACGCGGGGGACGGTGGCCTCGGCGAAGGCGTGCAGCAACTTCGCGCCGCGGCGAACGACGCCTTCCCATTCCATGCTGACGCCCGGCAGGTAGCCCGGTACGTCGACGACCACGATGAGCGGAATGCCAAAGGCGTCGCACAGGCGAACGAATCGCGCTGCCTTCTCGGCACTTTCGGAGTTCAGGCAACCGCCGAGGCGGATGGGGTTGTTGGCGATGACACCGACGGTGCGGCCGCTGATGCGGCCGAGACCGATGACGATGCTGCGAGCCCAGCCGCCCTGGAACTCCTCGAACGTCGATTCGCCTTCGACGTTGTCGAGCAGTTCGTGAATGATCGGGTGCACGTCGTAGGCACGACGGTTGGATTCGGGCATCAGGGCGCGTAGATCGGTGTCGCCGTGTTCTGCGGCGGCGATGTCGAACACGCCCTGCTCGCAGAACATCGACACCAGACGGCGGGCGCGGGTGAACGCGTCCATCTCGCTGTCGGCGACGATGTGGCAGACCCCGGACTTCTTGTGGTGCGTGTCGGGGCCGCCGAGCGACTCCATATCGACCTGTTCGCCGGTGACGCTGCGAACGACGTCGGGTCCGGTGACGAATACGCGTCCCTCGGGAGCCATGATGACGACGTCGGTCAAGGCGGGACCGTACGCTGCACCACCGGCTGCGAAACCTAGGACGACGGAAATCTGTGGGACGAGGCCGGATGCTCGAACCATGGCCTCGAACACGAGTCCGACGGCATGGAGAGCCTCGACGCCCTCGGCGAGGCGAGCACCACCCGAATGCCAGACGCCGACGATCGGGGCGCGCTGTTCGATGGCGGTGTCGATTGCGGCAACGATGTGCTTGCAGCCGTCGACTCCCATGGCACCGCCCATGACGGTGGCGTCGGAGCAGTAGGCGATGGTGTGGACGCCGTCGATTTCGCCCGATGCGGCCAGGATTCCCGACTTGTCCCGATCATGCAGGGGGACAGTGGTTCCGGCGTCGAAGAGCTTTTCGAGGCGGGTGAGGGGGTCGCGCGGATCGGTGGAGGTGCCGGATCGTGTGACAGGGGCCAGAATGGTCATCGCGTTGTCCTTCTTCAGGGCCCCTGGCGGGGGCGAGGCCCGAGCCGGGACCGTCCGTCGAAAGAACGGCCCCAGCTCGGATCATGCACTGCGAGAGCGGGATTCGCTGAGTCGAGAAGTCGACTCAGTGGATCACGCCTTACCGAAGGCGAGCGCTACGTTGTGCCCACCGAATCCGAACGAGTTGTTGATCGCGTAGTCGATCTGTCCGACGCGGGGCTCGCCCTTGACGACATCGAGATCGATTTCGGGATCCTGGTTCTCCAAATTCAGTGTGGGAGGGATGATTCCCTCTCGCACTGCCAGCACCGTCAGTACCGACTCGAGGGCGCCGACGGCACCGATCGAGTGGCCCAGAGCGGATTTCGGTGCGTACACCGCTGCGTGATTTCCGACTGCCTTGTTGATCGCCAGCGCTTCGGCGGTGTCTCCGATGGGAGTTGCCGTTGCGTGGGCGTTCACGTGGGTGATGTCGGACTTCTGCAGGCCTGCGGTCTCGATGGCGCGCTGCATCGCACGCGCGGCACCCTTGCCCTCGGGGTCGGGGGCCACGAGGTGGAACCCGTCCGAGGTGATTCCGGCACCGAGCAGGCGGGCATGAATCGTTGCGCCGCGTGCCTTGGCGTGCTCCTCGGTCTCGATGACCATGAGCGCACCCGCTTCACCGAAGACGAAGCCGTCACGATCCTTGTCGAACGGACGTGACGCACCCTTCGGGTTGTCGTTGTTGGTGCTCATCGCCCGCATCATGGAGAAGCTGGCGATCGGAACCGCGTCGATGTACCCCTCGACGCCACCGGTGACGACCATGTCCGCGTCGCCCATCACGATCATCCGCCATGCATGCGCAATGGCTTCCGATCCCGAGGAGCAGGCGGAGACGGGCGTGATGACGCCGGCTTGTGCCTTGAGCTCGAGCCCGACGACCGCTGCTGGGCCGTTCGGCATGACCATCTGAACGGCGAGCGGGGACACCTTGCGGTAGCCGCCGGCCTTCATCTTGTCGTTGGCGTCGATGAGAGAATCGCCGCCACCGAGTCCGGTACCGATCGACACGCCGAGGCGGAGGGGATCGACGTCGGGCGAGCCGGCGTTCTTCCAGACCTCACGACCGAGCACAGTGGACAACTGCTCCACGTAGCTCAGGCGACGGATCTCGACCCGCGAGAGCAGACTCTGCGGGTTCACCGCGAGGTGTCCGCCGATCCGCACGGGCAGGTCGTACTCGGTGACGAAATCGTCTTCCAGAGTGCCGATTCCGCTTTCGCCGTTCAGCAGACCCTTCCACGTGGCATCGACGTCACCCGCGAGTGACGTGGTCGCAGCAAGGCTGGTGACGACGACACTGGGGAAGCGTCCGTTGGCGGTGGATGGGTTGGTCATGGGTCGTGTCACTCGCTCGCGGAGTCGTCGAGCTTGGCCTTGATAGCTTCTGCGGCTTCGGGGTTCTCCGCTTCGAGCTTCTGGATGTAGTTGACGGCGTCGCCGACGGTGCGCAGACCTGCGAGGTCTTCGTCGGGGATCTTCACGCCGTACTTGTCCTCGGTCTGCACTGCGATCTCGACCATGGAGAGCGAGTCGATATCGAGGTCGTCCACGAAGGACTTCTCGATGGTCACCTCGGACGGTTCGATGCCCGTGACCTCCTCGATGATCTCTGCAAGTCCGGCGATGAGGTCTTCCTGGCTGGCCACTGTTGTGGCTCCCTTCTCTTCTGTGTCGAACGCCGAAGTCATGTGCTTCGAGACGCGGTTGTGCATTTCTGCCACTCGGGGAGTGGAAGTCGATCCGCAGTATCGAGACTGCGGTGTGAAGGAGACCGAGCTATCCGAGCTCGGCCAATGCGGAGATGTCCGCCGGTGTCTTCAGGCCGAGGTTGGGCACGCCGCGCAGTTCACGCTTGGCGATGCCGACCAGTGCGCCTGCCGGGGGCAGCTCCGCAAGTCCGGTGACCTGCGTGGAACGCAGGTATGCGCTGCACAGATCCCACCGCACGGGGCGGGTGACCTGGGCAGCAAGTTTGGTGAGCGCATCGGCACCCGATGCGACCGGCTGACCGTCCGAGTTGGACAGCAAGGTGTGCGTCGGCTCGGACGGGGTGATGGCGGCTGCGGCCGCGGCGACGGTGTCGCCTGCCGATGCCATGTACTTGGTGTGGAAGGCACCTGCGACCGGAAGTGCCCGGACCCGCGCCTTCTCGGGTGCGCTCTCGGCCAGTTCCGCCAGCTTCGTCAGCAGACCTGCAGCAACGATCTGACCGGCAGCGTTGACGTTGGCCGGGGCGAGATCGAGTTCTTCCAGCCGGGCCAGAACTGCGGCTTCGTCGCCGCCGAGCACGGCGGACATGCCGGTGGGTTCGAGGGCGCAGGCCTTGGCCATCGCAGCACCGCGCACCGCCGCCAGAGATACCGCGTCGTCGGAGGAGATCACGCCGGCAATGGCCGCGGCCGCCAGCTCGCCGACCGAGTGGCCGGCCACGATGGCGTCCTCGGGGAACAGTCCACGCGAGGCAATTTCCTCGAAAGCGAGTAGGGCCGACGCCACGACCAGTGGCTGAGTCACCGCAGTGTCGGTGATTTCCTCGGCGGTGGCGGTGGTGCCGAGTCGCACGAGATCCAGGCCGGAGGCCTTGGACCACAAGGCCAGTCGATCGGCCGCGCCCGGGATTTCGAGCCAAGGCAGCAGCATGCCGGGAGTCTGGGAGCCCTGACCGGGCGCAAGCAACGCAATCACAGGGTTAAGAGAACACTGTCGGGCCCTCGATCAGTGATGTCGCGCTCGATGAACTCTCGACAAGCAATTTGTGGGAACCCTACAAATTGCCTCGTGGAGACCCGCTATCGCCGGAAGGCGGTTCGGCGTTACGTGACCACTTCACCAAATGTGACTTGTGTGACATATGGGGCTGGATATGTCGGTTCGTGATGCGTTCGAGCCAACCTACCTACCGTTGCCGCGACCCGAAGGACGTACGCATCGCGCGGGTGAGTGGGATCACGACCGGTCACCTCGGCGATGCGCTTGAGCCGATACCGGACGGTATTTGGATGAACAAACAGCTGCCGAGCGCAGGTTTCCACGGCACCGCCGCAGTCGAGATACGCGTCGAGCGTGTCGGCCAACCCCGAACCTGCCGCGGCCAACGGCACGACGACATGATCGTTGAGAGCCGAGATGGCTGCCCCGTCGTTCAGCAACGCTCGTTCGGGCAGCAACTCGCCGGCGTGCACCGGACGCGGCGCGCCCCGCCAGCCCGCCACGGCCTGCATCCCGGCAAAGGCCTCCACCGCGCTCGAGTGAGCTGCGCCCAGCGTGCGGGTGGTGGGACCGATGACGACCGGGCCGTCGGAGAAGTTCTGCAACATGTCGTCGATGAACGCGTGATGCGCAGCGGTGTCGTCGAGCTGGCCACTGACCACCATCACCAATCGGGTCCCCTGGACCACCGCCAAAGCAGCTCGACCGTGCTTCTGAGCGACGGAGTGCACGGTGCCCACCACGGACACGCCGCGATCCTCCGGGGGAGTGCCCACCAACACCGTCGCAGGCGCAGTGGCGTCCCAATTCAACGTGGCAGCACGGGAGAGCATGTCCGATCCGGTATCGCCCCGGACGACGGCGTCGACGACGAGGGCTTCGAGGCGGGTGTCCCACGCCCCTCGTGACTCGGCCGCACTCGCGTACACGGACGCCGCTGCGAACCCCAGCTCGCGGCCGTACCGCAGCACGGCCTCGGTCAGCGCGACCAACTGCTGGTCGTTGCGCGCGAGCGCGGGGAGCCACTGCTCGAAGAACTCCATCGCCACCCGGACCATGTCGACGGTCTGACGCAGCGTGAGGCGTCGGGCAAGGTCTTGCGGGATCACCTGGAAGGCGTCGAGGCTGAATCGAATGTCGCTGTTCGGATTCTTGAGCCATTCGAGAAAGTTGTCGACGGCCGTCTGGATCAGCAGCTGAACGCTGGCCCGCTGGGCGGCGTCGAGGTCGCCGAAGAACGGCAACTGGCCCTGCATCGTGGTCACTGCCTCGGTCGAAAGACGGCCGGAGAACTGTTTGACGCGTCGCAACAGGGCGTCGGGCAGAGGATCGCGCTTCTGGCGCGAGGGGGCCAACGAGTTGACCGGAAGGTGGACCTCGTTGTCGGTCGTGAGCGAATCGCGGGTGGGGGAGTCACGGGCCGGGGATTCACGAGCCAACGACTCGCGCAACGCCTCACGGTAAGCGTCGCGCCGGGAGACATCACGCGCGGACGAGCTGTCCGGTGAATCGGGTTTCGCATCGGACATAAGGAGAACCTACGCCCGACCCCCGCCCACCTCGCGCTGGACTCTCGTCGCGAGGTGGAGCGGGGGTCGGCCGATCACGGCGAAGACCTACGCCGAGCCAGTATCGGCGTACGACGTCGGCGCTGCGGTGACGTCGTCGATCTTGTACTTCTCGGCAGCCTCGACGGCCTTGGACTTGTCGATCTCGCCCGATGCCGCGAGAGCGGACAGCGCGGCGACGACGATGGACTCGGCGTCGACGTTGAACACCCGTCGTGCAGCCGGGCGGGTGTCGGAGAAGCCGAAGCCGTCGGTTCCGAGGGTGACGTAATCGCCCGGAACCCACTGGCGGATCTGATCCGGCACGGCGCGCATCCAGTCGGACGACGCGATGACCGGGCCGTTGGCATCGGCCAGGGCCGAGGTGACGAACGGAACGCGCTTGTCGGCACCCGGGTTGCGCAGCGACTCCTTCTCGGCTTCGACGCCGTCGCGGCGCAGTTCGCCCCACGAGGTGACGGACCAGACGGCCGAACGCACGCCCCACTCCTCGAACAGCAATTCACGTGCCTTACGGGCCGAGACAATGCCGACGCCGGACGCGAGCAGCTGTGCCTCGGGTCCGTCACCCTCCTGCGGTTCTGCGAACCGGTAGATGCCCTTGAGCAGCCCCTCGACGTCGAGGTTCTCGGGCTCGGCCGGCTGTACGTACGGCTCGTTGTACAGGGTGATGTAGTAGAAGATGTTCTCGCCGCCGAAGCCCTCGACGCCCTCGGTGCCGCCGTACATGCGACGCAGACCGTCCTTGACGATGTGCGCGATCTCGTAGGAGAACGCCGGGTCGTAGGCCACGGCCGCCGGGTTGGTCGACGCCAGCAGCAGCGAATGACCGTCGGCGTGCTGCAGACCCTCACCGGTCAGCGTGGTGCGACCTGCCGTGGCACCGAGCACGAACCCACGGGCCATCTGGTCTGCTGCAGCCCAGAGACCGTCGCCGGTGCGCTGGAAGCCGAACATCGAGTAGAAGATGTACAGCGGGATCATGACCTCGCCGTGCGTGGCGTACGAGGTACCGACCGCGGTGAACGACGACGTGGAGCCTGCCTCGTTGATGCCCTCGTGCAGGATCTGACCGACCGAGCTCTCCTTGTAGGCGAGCATCAGTTCCGAGTCGACCGAGGTGTACAGCTGGCCGTTGCGGTTGTAGATCTTCAGCGACGGGAACCACGAGTCCATACCGAACGTGCGGGCCTCGTCGGGAATGATCGGCACGATTCGGTGGCCGATCTCCTTGTCTCGCAACAGCTCCTTCATGACGCGCACGAGTGCCATGGTGGTGGCGACTTCCTGCTTGCCCGAGCCCTTGCGGAGCGTCTTGTAGGTGTCGTCGCCGGGCTGCGGCAGTGGCTTGACGTCCACGCGGCGCTCGGGGACGAATCCGCCGAGCTTGCTGCGACGATCGAGCATGTACTGGATCTCGGGAGCGTCCGCACCGGGGTGGTAGTACGGCGGCATGTACGGATCCTTCTCGAGCTCCTCGTCCGAGATCGGGATGTGCTGGAGATCGCGGAACGTCTTGAGATCGTCGAGCGTCAGCTTCTTCATCTGGTGCGTGGCATTACGGCCCTCGAAGTGCTTGCCCAGGGTGTAGCCCTTGATGGTGTGCGCCAGGATGACCGTCGGCTGGCCCTTGTGCGACATCGCAGCCGCGTAGGCAGCGTGCACCTTGCGGTAGTCGTGGCCGCCGCGCTTGAGGTTCCAGATCTCGTCGTCCGAGAGATCCTTGACGAGCTCCTTCGTTCGCGGGTCGCGGCCGAAGAAGTGATCGCGGACGTAGCTGCCGTCGTTGGCCTTGTAGGTCTGAAAGTCGCCGTCGGGCGTGGTGTTCATGAGGTTCACCAGTGCGCCGTCGCGGTCCTTGTGCAGCAGCGAGTCCCACTCGCGGCCCCAGACGACCTTGATGACGTTCCAGCCGGCTCCTCGGAAGAACGACTCCAGCTCCTGGATGATCTTGCCGTTACCGCGTACCGGGCCGTCGAGGCGCTGCAGGTTGCAGTTGACGACGAAAGTCAGGTTGTCCAAGCCCTCCGTGGCGGCGACGTGCGCCAGCCCGCGCGACTCGGGCTCGTCCATCTCGCCGTCGCCGAGGTACGCCCAGACGTGCTGATCGGAGGTGTCCTTGATGCCGCGGTCGTTCAAGTAGTGGTTGAAGCGCGCCTGGTAGATGGCGTTCATCGGGCCGAGGCCCATCGACACCGTCGGGAACTCCCAGAAGTCCTGCATCAAACGCGGGTGCGGGTAGGACGGCAGTCCGCCGCCCTCGTTCACGTGGCTCGCTTCCTGACGGAAGCCGTCCATCCGCTCGGCCGGGATGCGGCCTTCGAGGAAGGCGCGGGCGTAGATGCCGGGGGAGGCGTGACCCTGGATGAAGATGTGGTCGCCGCCGCCCGGGTGATCCTTACCGCGGAAGAAGTGGTTGAAGCCGACCTCGTACAGCGCAGCCGACGACGCGTAGGTCGAGATGTGGCCACCGACGCCGACGCCCGGACGCTGTGCGCGGTGCACCATGATCGCGGCGTTCCAGCGGATCCAGGCGCGGTAGCGGCGTTCCATCGACTCGTCGCCGGGGAACCACGGCTCGTTCTCGGTGGGAATCGTATTGACGTAGTCCGTCGATGTCAGCGACGGGAGCGCGACGCGGCGCTCACCGGCGCGCTCGAGCAACCTGAGCATCAGGTAGCGAGCGCGGTTGGGTCCGGACCTCTCCAGCAAGCCGTCGAACGATTCGATCCATTCGTTGGTCTCGTCGTTGTCGATATCGGGCAGGTACGACGCGACACCCTCACGGATGACGCGGACCCGGCCGTCCGAGCCCTTCTTGCCTGCAGACGATGTGTTCTGCCGTTCGCCGCTGTTCACTTCGGACAACGTGTGCACTCCTCAATGTGGCGGACGCTCGGTGTGGCGCCCGGTCCGGTAGCTCGCCCCTGTGACGGCGATCTACATTCCTCGTTCTCGTGATTCCTCCCCAATCCTGCCGCATCTCGTCCGTTCTGGTAGTACAGAGGTCCGATACCCACCAGTAGAAATTTATGTACGCAATTTCGGCGCGGTCAGCTTGCGCGAACGGCTTCGACCCTGTTCGCTTTGTCTACTGCACCCACAATTCAAGGAGGTCACCACCGTGGTCGCCGCGGCGGACGCTCAGAACTACGCTCAGAAACTTGGCATCACTCGCGACATGGTCGTTCAAGAGCTGGGCTGGGACGAGGACACCGACGATGATCTGCGCGCCGACGTAGAAGATGCGATCGGTGGCGAGACCCTCGACGAGGATTCCGACGAGGTGATCGATGTCGTACTGCTGTGGTGGCGCGACGGAGACGGTGACCTGGTCGATGCACTCATGGATGCCATCGGACCACTCTCGGACGATGGAATCGTGTGGGTCCTCAGCCCCAAGACCGGCATGTCCGGTCATGTGGAGCCCAGCGAGATTGCCGAGTCCGCTCCGACAGCCGGATTGACGCAGACCTCTGCGGCCAATCTCGGTGACTGGATCGGAAGTCGATTGGTTCAGCCCAAGACCCCTACCACCAAGCGGTAGGCCCATGCTCGACACAGGAAGACGGTTCTAGATGCCGATCGAGGTTGGCGCTGTTGCGCCCGACTTCACCCTCAAAGACCAGAACAACCAATTGGTCACGTTGTCGTCGTACCGGGACGTGAAGAACGTTCTGCTCGTGTTCTATCCACTGGCCTTCACCGGCACGTGTCAGGGCGAGCTGTGCCGAGTACGCGACGAACTACCGACATTCGAGAACGACGACACCGCGATCCTGGCAATCTCGGTGGGTCCACCTCCGACCCACAAGATCTGGGCCGCAGAACAGGGCTACACGTTTCCGCTGTTGTCCGACTTCTGGCCGCACGGCGAGGTTGCTCAGGCGTACGGCGTGTTCAACGAGAGCGCCGGCTTCGCCAACCGCGGAACCTTCGTGGTCGACAAATCCGGAATCATCAGGTTCGCCGAAATGAACGGACCCGGTGAGGCCAGAGACAGTTCTTCGTGGGCCGAGGCACTCGCACAGGTGAGTTGACCTGCTGAATTGTAGTTAGACAGCAGACACGATAAATTTCTCCAAGCGTTCCGGTGGCCCGGGTGATCCCAGGCCACCGGCACTCGGGCGTATAGCTCAGCGGTAGAGCTCTGGTTTTACACACCAGCGGTCGGGGGTTCGAACCCCTCTGCGCCCACCATCACGGAAGATTCTCGGCTTGACCGAACCTCTCGCACGATCTGCTGCGCCCGGTGTTCCCCGGGCAGTCGGTCGCCCTTGCCGAAGAGCTTGTGGCGCAAAGTGCCCGGCGTGTACTCGGTGCGATAGACACCGCGGCGCTGTAGTTCGGGTACGACGTATTGCACGACATCCTCGAACGTTCCCGGGGTGATGGCGTACGCAAGGTTGAATCCGTCGACGTCGGTCTTGTCCACCCACTCCTGCAATTGGTCTGCGACTTCGCCGGGGGACCCGACGATGCGCGGACCGGCACCGCCGATTCCGCCCCACTCGGCGATATCGCGCACCGTCCACTCTTTTCCGTCGGCTCCGATGGACTGGAACGACGCAACGAACGACTGAATCGCGTTGCTCTCGACATTGCCGAGCGGCTCGTCGAGCGCATACCGCGACAGGTCGACGCCCATCCAGCCCGACATGAACACCAACGCACCCTCGGCACTGGCATACGACCGATACTCGTCGTGCTTGGCGTGGGCGAGTTCCGATGTCTCATCGGTGACGATGGTGAGTAGCTGATAGATCCGGGCCGAGTGCGGATCGCGGCCGGCATCTTGCAGTGCTCGACGGATGTTCGAAACCGTCTGCGCCAGAATCTCCTTGGTGGGTGCGCCGACGAAGATCGCTTCCGCGTTCTGCGCCGCGAACCGCACCCCTCGCGGTGACGCGCCGGCCTGAAAGATCACCGGCGTCCGCTGCGGTGACGGCTCGGCCAGATGAATGCCCGGCACCGTGAAGTGCTTGCCGCGGTGGCCGATTCGATGCACCTTGGTGGGGTCGGTGAACACGCCGGTTTCGCGATCACGGACCATTGCGTCGTCGTCCCACGAGGCCTCCCACAATTTGTACAGCACCTCGAGGTACTCGTCGGCGTGGTCGTACCGATCGTCGTGCTGCAATTGGTCGTCGTGGCCCATATTCTGCGCCGCCGACGGCAGATACCCGGTGACGACGTTCCACCCGATGCGGCCGTTCGTCAGATGGTCGAGCGTGGAGAGCCGTCGCGCGAACGGATACGGATGCTCGAAACCGGTACCTGCAGTGATGCCGAACCCGAGATGCTCGGTAACCGCGGCCTGCGCGCTGACGAGCAGGAGTGGATCGGACACCGGTATCTGCGCTCCGTGCCGGATGGCTGCGTCGTGATTACCGCCGTACACGTCGTAGGTGCCGAGGACGTCGGCGACGAACAGGCCATCGAACAGCCCGCGCTCCAACAGCTTCGCAAGATCGGTCCAGTAGCCCAGTTCCTTGTACCGCCACGACTGGTCGAGCGGATGACGCCACAAACCGGGGGACTGATGCGCAACGCAATTCATGTCGAAGGCATTGAAACGGATCTCGCGTGGCACCGTGGCACTAGGAAACTCCTTCGGCAGGGCAGTCTTGACGAACATGCAGCGGTGCGACGCTACCGACGACCCGGGCCGGTGGGAACAGTTCGGATCGTGATGAGTCGATAGCTGGTCGGCAGCGCTCCGATACCTCAGTGTTGCGCCGTCACATCACTGAAAAGAGCGTCGGAGCATGATCGAAATAGCGCAATTGACCAAGACGTACGGGACGGGGGACAGTCGAACCGTCGTTCTCGACCGGCTGGATTTCACGGTGCAGTCCGGCGAAATTCTGGCCGTCGTCGGCCCGAGTGGTGCCGGCAAAAGCACGCTGGCCCAATGCATCAACCTGCTGACCCGTCCCACCTCTGGCTCGGTGATCGTCAACGGAGACGACCTGGCGCAGTTGAACGCCAAGCAGCTTCGGGTCGCGCGGCGCCGCATCGGCACGGTATTTCAGTCGTCGAGCCTGCTCTCGCGTAGAACGGTGTTGGAGAACGTCGCCCTGCCGCTGGAGTTCCTCGGGGCCACGAAGGCAGAGACGGCCAGGCGTGTGGGGGAGCTTCTCGACCGAGTAGATCTGTCCGACAAAGCAGGTCGGTATCCGTTTCAGCTCTCGGGCGGACAGCGTCAACGAGTGGGAATTGCGCGAGCGTTGGCCCTGCGGCCGTCGGTGCTGCTCTCCGACGAGGCCACCTCCGGCCTGGATCCACAGACGACCGAATCGGTGGTCGAGTTGCTGCGCGAACTTCGCCGCGACCTCGACCTCGCCATCGTGTTCATCACGCACGAGATGGATACCGTTCTACGAGCTGCTGATTCGGTGGCGAGACTCGATCACGGACGCATCGTCGAATCGGGTCGGCTGGTCGACCTACTGACCGACCGCACGTCGGCGCTCGGCAACGAGCTGCGCCCCAGGCGTGACGACGCACAGGCTGCAGCCGGAGACGTGCACTGGCACGTCACCTACGACTCGCCCGACGTTCCGCAGGACTGGATCACGCGGCTGGGCCAGGACCTGGGCGCACCGGTCGCGCTGCTCGGAGCATCGGTTCAGGTTGTCTCTGGAGTGACGGTCGGCAGCGCTTCGCTCGGGATCGGCGCACACCTGAGCGGACGCGTCCCCGGTGCACTGAAAGCTCTGGGGTTGTCCGGTTCTGCACAGACAGCGCAGCCGATTTTCGAGGCTGCGTCGTGATCGCAATTCTGGCCGCTGGCAACAAAGTTCCCGTCGACGAACTGCCTGCGCTCCTCCTGCCCGCACTCGGCGACACACTGACCATGGTCGGCATCGTGATGTTCATCGTGGTGACCGTCGGTGTTCCCCTCGGTGCAGTCTTGTTCAACCTGGGCCCCGGCGGACTGTTCGAGAACCCGGTGCTGCATGCACCGATCAGCTGGATTGTCAGTATCGGACGGTCGTTGCCGTTTCTGATCTTGATGGCTGCGTTGGTTCCGGTCACTCGTTGGATCACCGGAACCAACATCGGTATCGCCGCCGCGGTGGTGCCGATGTCGTTGGCGGGCATTGCATTCTTCACCCGCATCGTCGAGAACTCTCTGCGCTCGGTCCCGACGTCGGTGGTCGACGTTGCCCGGGCATCGGGCGGATCCACGTTGCAGGTGACCACTACACAGTTGTCCGAGGCTGTGCCGTCGATCATCGGAGGCCTGACCATCAACGTCATTGCCATGATCGAGTACTCGGCTATTGCCGGAACCATCGGTGCAGGCGGAATCGGTTATGTTGCAGTCACATACGGCTATCAACGATTCGATCACACCGTCATGATCGCGACGATCGTCATCTTGATTCTCACTGTCGCCGTCGTACAGCTCGTCGGCGATGCGCTCGTTCGCTTCACCACACCTCATCAGCGCGCCTTGCGCGCCGCCTGAACCACATTCGAAAGGTTTCATCCATCATGACAACGTCCACCGAAGCGCACGGCTTCGAGCTGAAGAACCGTCGAAAAGCACCCTGGATCATCGGGGCCGTGGTGCTGCTGATCGCACTCGCCGTAATCGTTCGGATCGCGTTCTTCGGCGACACCGCGTCGGCCAACGAGACCGAGGGTGCAACCCTCGTTGTGGCCACTGCCGAAGGCAATGCATCCGAGCAAGCCTTGGTCGAATTCGTTGCCGATCAGGTTGCGCCGAAGTACGGTATCTCGGTCGCATTCCGGGGACTCTCGGACAGCAACACGATCAACCGAGCGGTGAGTGAGGGAGAGGTGGCTGCCACCGTCTATCAGCACAAGCTCTGGCTCGGCCAGGTACTCGAATCCAACCCCGACTTCCAGGAAGAAGCCGCAACCCCGGTGTTCCGGTGGGGCTTCGGATTGTGGTCCGACAAGTACTCCGACCCAGCTCAACTGCCGGACGGCGCAACGGTCTCGCTCTACTCCGATCCGGCCAACGAAGCGCAGGGTCTGTGGGTACTCGAACGGGCCGGTCTGATCACCCTCGACCCGGCGGTCGACAAGTCGACGGCCACGCAGAAGGACATCGTCGGAAACCCGAAGAACCTGAAGTTCACGCTGCTGGACTTCGCTGCGCAGTCACGGGCATTGCCGGATCTCGATGCAGCAGTGGGTTATACGGAGTACTACCTCGCGGCCGGCATCCCCGTCGAGAAGCAGATCTTCGCACCACCGGCACCGGACGAGTTCGCCGGCCAACTCACGATCGGTAGCCGTTGGGCGGACAGCGACAACATCAAGAACCTCGTCGCCGCATTCAAGGACCCTGCGGTCCAGGAATTCCTCGCCACCGACCCGCGGGTGAAGGACATCCTGCTGCCGCTTCAGTAGCGGAATCTCGCGTTCGACGGTCCGGCAGCGGACCGTCGAACGCGGCCCTGGTGCTACGTTCGATCCGCACCCGACAGCACAGACACGAGGCGGACGACGTGACCAGGTACGAAGCACTGACCGAACTCCTCGACGAGCGGTACTCATGCCGGCAATTCCTGCCGAAGCAGGTCTCCCGCGACGTGCTCGAGCAACTGCTGACCGCTGCCCAGCGCACCCCCTCCTGGTCCAACACCCAGTCGTGGCAGATCATTGTGACCGAAGGTGATGCCACCCGGAAGTTCTCCGAGGCATTGGTAGAACATGTGGCATCCGGTGTGCCGCAACCGGACTTTCCGTTTCCGGCCAATTACAACGCCCTGCACCGCGCTCGGCGACGCGAATGCGGTGGAGCACTGTACGAGAGCATCGGTGTGGTCAAGTCCGACACCGCGGCGACGACGCGTCAGTTCATTCGCAATTACGAATTGTTCGACGCCCCGCACGCGGCGATCATCACTACCGATGCCGATCTCGGTGTGTACGGCGCCGTCGATTGCGGGTTGTATCTGCAGACGTTCCTGCTCGCCGCCCAGAGTCTCGGTCTCGGAGCCATTGCGCAGGCAGCATTGGCCGCCTACTCACCGTTTCTGCACGAGTGGTTCGACATCCCGGACACCAGGCGAGTGGTGGCCGGCATTTCCTTCGGCTACCCGGACGAGACCCACTCGATCAACGGATTTCGTACCAGCCGTGCACCGTTGAGCGAGACGGTGACCTTTTTCAGTTGAGGTGTAACGGCGTCAGCTCTCGAGCCTACGAACCAGTTCCATGCCCAGATCCGTGCCCGAGCGCCACGCGCTCTCCACTCTCGGCACGCCCGACTCGCACCACTGATCGCCTGTGAATCCGACGAACCGTCCACTGCGGTTCTCGAGAGCGAAAGTCGAATCATGTTGTGCCGCCGGCTTTGCGAACGTCCATCGATGGGCGTGAGTCCACGCCGGTTGCGACGCAATGACCGACAATTCGCGAAGTGCATCGAGTACGGGCGCGACAGCGAGGTCCGGATCGTCCAAATGGCGTTGCGCTCGTTCCGACGTGGTGTGCGCAACCAGGACGGGCGCATCGTCACCCCGCCGGGCACCGTCGTCGACGACGAAATCGACGTCCGGGTGGTCGTTGACGAAAGCTGCGTCTCGGAAAGGAAGGTCGAGTCGGTCGACGCCTACAGCCACTGCGATGACGGGTACGTACTCGACCACGTCGGGAACTGTCGTGATGCGCGCGGCTTGCGGATCGGGCATCGCCAGCACGACGTCCCCGTCGGGCAGATCGGTCAATTCGGTGCTGCCTTCGATATCGACGCCGTCCAACATGTCCCGGACCAATGATCGGAGACCGTGTGGTGTCGCCCATCGGACCGGCCCGGTGGTGGTGCACGGCTCGGTGTCGGGTTTGAGGATGCCGAAGGTGTTGGCCCACTGACGTGCAAGACCCCTCGACTCCCAGTCCGCCACGACGGTCGCGAAATCCTGATCGCGGACGGTGAAGTAGCCGGCACCCAGATCGACGCGACGCCCGTGCAGCTCGGGGGAGGACATCCGTCCGCCCGGTGCACGTCCACGATCGACGATGCGGAACGGAACGCTCGCCGCGGCTAGTACTCGGGCACAGGCGGCACCGGCGATGCCCGCGCCGACGATCGTGATCGAGTCCGTGGTGTGGCCAGCATCGACAGTCATGCCGTCAGTATGCCCGGCGGAGGCCGTGCGTAAGCCCGCCATATGTACCACTGATTGTCTGGACAATTCGGTCACCCGCTGCGGTGGGCCCGACCTTGTGTTGAACTGTTGAAATGGCAATTACGGATAAGCCAGATACCGGAGAGCACGGACTGGGAACCAGTCTCAAACCGCGGCACGTGACGATGATCTCGATAGCCGGAGTAATCGGTGCCGGACTGTTCGTCGGCTCCGCCAACGCTATCGCCACCGCAGGACCTGCAGTGCTGTTGGCCTATTTCTTCGCCGGACTCCTCGTCATCCTGGTGATGCGCATGCTCGGAGAAATGGCCACCGCCAACCCCGACACCGGTTCGTTCTCGACGTATGCGACCCGGGCACTGGGACACTGGGCCGGCTTCTCCGTCGGCTGGCTGTACTGGTGGTTCTGGGTATTGGTGATCCCCGTCGAGGCCACCGCCGCTGCCGCCATCCTCACCAACTGGCTGGGCGGTGCCCAATGGATGTGGGCCCTGATCATCGTCGTCGCGCTCACCGCCACCAACCTGATCAGCGTCGGCAACTACGGCGAGTTCGAGTTCTGGTTCGCGCTGGTGAAGGTCGTGGCCATCATCGCCTTCATCGGCCTCGGCATCGCCGCCATCCTGGGATGGCTACCCAACTCCGAAGTCAGTGGCGTCGACCAACTCTGGGCCTCGGGCGGCTTCATGCCACTCGGCTTCGGCGCGGTGATCGCTGCCATGCTGACGACGATGTTCTCCTTCATGGGATCCGAGATCGTCACCATCGCCGCAGCCGAATCGAAGGACCCCGCGAAGGGGATCACCCGCGCCACCAATTCGGTGATCTGGCGTATCTCGATCTTCTACTTCGGGTCTATCTTCATCATCGTCGCGCTCGTGCCCTGGAACGAATTGGACCCGGCAACCGGCTCGTACCAATATGTGCTGTCCAAGATGGGGATTCCCCATGCGGAGACCATCATGGACATCGTCATCCTGACCGCCGTCGCGTCGTGCCTCAATTCGGCGCTCTATACCGCGTCACGCATGCTCTACTCGCTCGGTGATCGCGGCGATGCGCCGCGCGCAGTCAAGAAGATCACCGCCAACGGAGTGCCCTGGGTTGCCGTCATCGCCTCGATGGTTCTCGGCTTCCTTGCCGTCGTCGGAAACTACATTCTTCCCGAGAAGCTCTTCACCTACCTGCTCGCGACCACCGGTGCCGTAGCTCTGTTCGTCTACCTGGCCATCGCCAGCAGTCAACTCGTGCTGCGTCGCCAACTCGATCGCGACGGCGAACGCCCGGCCGTACTGATGTGGCTCTACCCGTGGCTGACCTACCTGGCCATCGGGTTCATCGTGTTCGTCCTCGTCATGATGGTCGTGCGGCCCGAGCAACGATCGTCCATTCTGCTCTCGGCCGTGCTGGCAGCAGTGACGGTGATCGGCGGAATCATCGTTCAACGCCGAAACACGCGGCGCGACAAGGTTGCCGCCCGCGTGTCCGGTGATTCGACCTAGATCCCGGCGTAAACCTGGCGGTACAGATCGACGATCTGTTCCGCCGTGGGTACGACCGGGTTGTTGCCCGGGCTGCCCGACGCGAGAGCCTGCTCGGCCATCAGCGGCAACAGATCGTCCCACGTCGACTTGTCGATGCCGAACGTCTCCGGGGTGGGAACTTCGACCTCACGGCACAGCGTGACGATGGCCTCCTGCAACTTGCCACCGGCAACGGCGTCCGAATCGGCTTCCGATGCCGCACCGAGGGCGCGGGCGCAGTCGGCATAGCGGGCCTGGGCTCCGTCGATGGAGAAGGCGGTGACAGCGGGCAACAGCATCGCGTTGGACAGTCCGTGTGCGACATGGAAATGCGCGCCGATCGGCCGACTCATCCCGTGGACCAGGCAGACACTGGCGTTGGAGAACGCCATCCCGGCCTGAGTGGACGCATGCATCATGGCCTCGCGTGCTGCCCGGTCGTCTCCGTCTCGATACGCCCGCAGCAGCGACGTTCCGATGGTTCGAATCGCGCTCAGCGCCAAACCGTCGGAGATGGGGTTGGCCTTCTTGCTGACGTATGCCTCGATGGCATGTGTCAGAGCGTCGACGCCGGTATCGGCGGTCAGACGTGCCGGCATCGACATCGTCAGCTCGAAGTCGATGATCGATGCGATCGGCAGAAAGGACAGGCCGGGGCACAGCATCTTCTCGTCCGAGGCCACGTCGGTGATGATGGTGAACTGCGTTGCCTCCGAACCACTTCCCGCGGTCGTGGGAATCGCAATGATCGGTAGCGCCGGACCGGTGGAGAGCACCGGAGCCTTGAAGTCCCGCATCGTCCCACCCTGTACAGCGAGGATGGCCAGAGCTTTGGCCGTGTCCATCGGACTGCCGCCGCCGAACCCGATGATGGAATCGGCCGAATGCTGCTGCACCGCTTCGAGACCGGCGACCAGAGAATCCGTCGTCGGATCGGGCACGGTGCCCGAGAACAGAGCAGGCGACTTACCGGCCTCGGTCATGATCGTCATTAGTCGATCGGCCGAACCGTTACCCGCCATGAACGCATCGGTGACGAGTAGGGGACGAGATACGGCCAGGTCGGTCAGTACCGTACCGAGCTCCTCGACGGCACCGCCGCCGAGTTTGAGGAAGCGTGGAAAAGAGATATTGGCAACCATGGAGTGATCCTTCGCGGTCGGGGTCTTTCGGGTCAGCTGTTTCTCGGGGCTCAGTCGTTTTCAGGAAAGCCGAGATCGATACCGCCGTGGCTGGGATCGAGCCAGCGGCTGGTGACAGCTTTACCCCGCGTGAAGAAGTGCACTCCTTCGGTTCCATGAGCATGGCTGTCGCCGAACAGACTGCTCTTCCAGCCGCCGAAACTGTAGTACGCCATGGGAACGGGGATCGGCACATTGACACCGACCATGCCGACTTCGACCTCGTTCTGGAACCGCCGCGCCGCCCCGCCGTCATTGGTGAAGATCGCCGTGCCGTTGCCGTACGGATTGTCGTTGATCAGTGTCAGTGCTTCGTCGTAGGTCTCGACACGGACGACCGAGAGCACAGGGCCGAAGATTTCGTCGGTGTAGATGCTCATGTCCGGTGTCACATGGTCGATGAGCGTGGGGCCGAGCCAGAATCCGTCCGCAGCCCCGTCGGGTTGGACGGTGCGGCCGTCGACGACGATCGTGGCACCGGACGCCTCGCCTGCGTCGACGTAGGACGCAACCTTGTCGCGGTGTACCCGGGTGACGAGAGGGCCCATGTCGGCGCCGCGGGTGCCGTCGCCGGTGACCAGTGGCGTGGTGCGTTCGGCGATCTTGGCGACGAGCTCGTCGGCGATCTTTCCGACGGCCACGAGCGCGGAGATGGCCATGCATCGCTCACCCGCCGAGCCGAAGCCGGCGTTGACCATGGCGTCCGCGGCCAGGTCGAGATCTGCATCGGGGAGGACGACGGCATGGTTCTTGGCACCGCCGAGGGCCTGGACGCGCTTGCCGTTGGCGGTACCGGTGGAGTAGACGTACTGGGCGATCGGCGTCGATCCGACGAAGGAGACCGACTTGATCTTCTTGTTCTCGAGCAGTTCGTCGACGGCTTCCTTGTCTCCCTGCAGCACGTTGAACACGCCGTCGGGCAGGCCTGCCTCGGCCCAGAGCCGCGCGAGCCAGATGCTGGCACTCGGGTCCTTCTCCGACGGCTTGAGCACGACGGTGTTACCGGCGGCGATCGCGATGGGGAAGAACCACATCGGCACCATGGCAGGGAAGTTGAAGGGGGAGATGATGGCGACGGGTCCGAGCGGCTGACGAATCGAGTAGACGTCCACCCCGGTGGATGCATTCTCGGTGTAGCTGCCCTTCAGTAGATGGGCTATGCCACAGGCGAATTCGACTACTTCCTGACCGCGGGAAATCTCGCCGAGCGCATCGGAGAGCACCTTGCCGTGCTCGGCCGTGATGATCTCGGCCAGCTCGCTCTTCTTGGCGTTGAGCAGTTCTCGAAAGGAGAAGAGGATCGAGGTGCGCTTGGCCAGGGAGGTGTCGCGCCACGCGGGAAAGGCAGCTGCGGCGGCATCGACGACGGCGCGGGCGTCGCTCCGATCGGCGAGCGTGAGCGTGCCGGTGACCTCCCCGGTGGCGGGGTTGGTGACCGGTGACGTCCGATCGGAGGATCCGGAAAAAGTCTTACCATCGAGCCAGTGTGAGATGACGTCGGTCAACGTTCGTTCCTTCCATCGGTGTGTCTCGAGTCTCATTCGAATCGATGCACATGTCAAAGGCCAAAACCGCAGATTGCCGTGCACAAATGCACAGGGGGATAGGCTGGGCGAGTGTTCAACCCAGACCACCTTCGCTATTTCCTCGAAGTGTCGAGAACGGGACGTCTGACCGATGCGTCGCGAACGCTCGGCGTGGACCACACCACGGTCGGTCGGCGTATCACGGCACTCGAAAAGTCCGCAGGGCAGCGACTTTTCGACCGAACCCCGACGGGATGGCGATTGACCGAGGCGGGGCGAAGGCTGGTCGGGTACGCCGAAACCGTCGAGTCCACGCTGATCGCCGCCTTCGAGGATCAGACATCCGACACCGGATCGCTGCGGGGGACGGTACGTATCGCTGCCCCGGACGGATTCGGTGCTTTCGTTCTCACGCCGAAGTTGGGTGCGCTTCGCGACAAGCATCCCGATCTGGATATCGAACTCGTCACCGCCACCGAGCACAACTCGTTGGCCACCAGGGAATTCGACATCGCCATCACGCTCGAACGGCCGTCGCCCAGGTTCGTGGTGGCCCGGCAACTGGCGACCTACACCCTGGCGCTCTATGCCGCCGAGCAATACCTGGCTGCGCAGCCGGCGATCGACTCGGTCGACGGTTTGCGTGGGCACACCCTGATCTCCTACGTGGATGCGCTGCTCGACGTTGCGCCGCTGCGCATCCTGGATTCGATTCTGCCCGACGGTCGGGCGCAGATTCAGACCAACAACATCACCGGCCAGTGGATCGCGGCGCGTTCCGGGGTGGGAATTGCGCCGTTGCCCAGCTACATCGGCGAACCGGACGACACGTTGATTCCGGTGTTGCCGGGCCTGGTCTCGGTCGAACGCACCTATTGGACGGTGATTCCGCGGGAGCTGACGGGGTTGGCGCGGGTGAAGGTGGTGGACGAGTTCATCGGATCGGTCGTGGCCGAGGAGCCACATATGCGTGCGGTGCCCGTCGGTCGATAGGCGAGGTCACGAAAAGCGCGAGATCGTCGGTGGCCGTTGAATTTTGGACGTTCGGTGTGTCCGGCGTCTCGTGACGACAGACACACGTGACGCCGACCTCAAAGCAGTGGGAATCGACCTACCGGCGGGTAACAATCTGTTACGGAAGACGTCGGCCACGGCACCGCCGCGGCAGGCCCACAACGATTCTTGGGGGAATCATGACCATGTTCGTAGTAGCAGCAATAGGTTTCGTCGGTATGGCCATCGCCTTGCTCAACGACGGAAGCGACATCGACTTCAGGAGCCGTCAGCTGTCCGGCGCGTACAACCGGCGCTGGGCCTGACCCGTACCGATGCCGCACACCGGATGGCCGGTGGATAGATTCGTGCGATGTGGACACACCCCCGAGCGATCGGATTGCTGGTCGGTTACGGCCTGGATCGAGTGTTCACAGACCCACAGCGCTGGCATCCGGTAGCAGGATTCGGAACGGCTGCCCTTCGCTTCGAAGCTCGGCTCTACCGCGACAACAGGATTGCGGGTGTCATCCATACCGCCGTACTGGTCGGAGGGGTCACCGCACTCGGGATCGCGTCCACGCGAGCAGTGTCGCGTCTCGGCCCACCGGCCGAGGCCGCTCTGGTGGCTACCGCGACCTGGGCCGCGCTGGGTGGAACATCGCTGTCGGTAGTAGGTCGCTCGATGGCCGATCACCTCGACCGAGACGACCTGACCGGCGCGCGCGCATTGCTCCCGTCACTGTGCGGACGTGACCCGGCATTCCTCGACTCCGACGGGCTAGCACGGGCGGCACTCGAATCCATTGCCGAGAACACATCCGACGCGACAGTCGGTGTCGTGGTGTGGGGAGCCCTTGCCGGCGTACCGGGAATCCTGGCGTACCGAGCCAGCAACACACTCGATGCAATGGTGGGATACCGGTCTCCGAAATACCTACGTTTCGGATGGGCCGCCGCACGCCTCGACGACGCGCTGAACCTGTTGCCGGCACGCGTCACGGGTGCGGCGACCGTTCTCGCGGCACCGCTGGTGCAGGGTTCTGCGGCACACGCGCTACGGGTGTGGCGACGCGACGCGTCCCGTCATCCCAGCCCCAATGCCGGGGTGCCGGAAGCCGCGTCGGCGGGTGCGCTCGGACTACAGCTCGGTGGGCGCACCCAATACCGGCACGGCGTGGAGATCAGGCCGACACTCGGCGACGGGCGAGCGCCCACGGCACGGGACCTTCGGCGAGCAGTCGCTCTGTCGACGCGGGTGCAAGAACTCGCGACGGTCGCGTCAGCGGTTCTTGCCGTATCGATCCGCCAGGCGAGGATCCGTCGGCGTTCTCGCCTGTGATGCCGCGCGGGCCCTGGCCCGCTTCTCGCGTCGGGTCGGAAGAGTGAATTCTTCTTCGTCGTCCGGCGCGGAATTGTCGTCGGACTTGGGGTCGGGCTCATCGGACATGGCGTCGGCCATCTCGGTTCGAGACATGCGTCGCTCCCGCAGCTCGGCGCGGACGAAATAGGCAAGACCCAACGGTGCCATGATGCCGAACGCCAACCACTGCAGTCCGTAGGACAGATAGGGGCCCGCATCGGTCTGCGGTAGTTCGATGAGGCCGAGGCCACCGGGCTGGCCGTCGTCGAGCTGCAGGTACCCGTCGATCGCGTCGACGCCGACCGCTGCTCCGATCTGCTCCGGGTTGATGTTGTACACCTGCAGGTGGCCGTCCTCCTGGATCGGCTCACGTGATGTTCCTTCGGCCTGACGAACGCGGGCATCGAGAGTGACCGGGCCGGTCGGAGCTGCCGCGAACTCGGGCGGTCGCGTTCCCTCCACCGGGAGCACGTATCCGCGGTTGACGAGAACAGTCGGACCGTCGTCGATGACGAACGGAGTGATGACCTCGTACGCGGGCTGCTCACGAATACTGCGCAGTCGCACCAGGGCGTCGGAATTCTCCACGTAACTGCCCTGCGCGATCACCCGCCGCCATTCGTCGTCGGCCGCAAAACCGTTCGCGGTGAGGACGTCGGTGATCGGCACCGGCTCGGCCCCGACCGATCGGGTGATCAAGTCGTTGCGCGCAGAAGTCGAGGTGTTCTTGCCCAGCTGCCACGGAGCGAGCACGCTGAAGCACAAGAATGCGAATGCCAGCGCGACGGCGGCCAGCACCAACCACTTCGGACGCAGCAAGAACCGTAACTTCTCCACCCCACCACGGTAGCCGGGTCAGGCGGTCAGCCGAGACCGCGCCCAATCGATCAAGCCGGGCACGGCATCCTCGATCTGTTCTCGCACCTCGGTGAACGCAGAATCCGACGAGTAGTAAGGATCTGCGACCGACGCATCGTCGGCGTCGGGATCGAACGAACGCAGCAGGTGCACCCGATCGGCCGGTGCACCCAACTGCAGTAGAGATCGAGCGTGGCCGGTGTCGAGAGCAACGATCAGATCGGCGGCGAGGTGGTCCGGTCCCACCTGATTCGCTTCGTGCTCGCTCTCGTAACCGTGTGCATCGAGCTCCGCGACCGTTCGGGGGTCTGCACCGTCGCCGACATGCCACCCGTCGATTCCCGCGCTCGACACGCGGACGGCATCACCCAGACCCGCCTCGCTCAGGTGCGCGGCGAACACCTTCTCGGCCATCGGTGATCGACAGATGTTTCCGGTGCACACGAACGTCACGTGCAGTGGCTGGCTCATCGTGACGCCTGCGTGTTCTGCTCGAGCACGGCGGCCAGTTCGTCCATGTTCGACGCGGTGAACGCGGCGTCGTCGCTCTCACCGTCGATGCCGTAGCCCCATTCCACGTAGACCGCCGGAATTCCGAACCTGGCTGCGCCGTGCACATCGTGGTCGCGGTCGCCGATCATGATCACACCTGCAGTGCCGCCGTCCGAGGATTTGACGGGATCGATGCCGAGATTGGTCAATGAGTGCGCGATGACGTCGGACTTCGCACGCCGCGACCCGTCGTTGCTGGCACCGCCGATGAAGTCGAAGTACCGGGACAAGCCGAAGTGGTCGAGTATCCGTACGGCGAAGCGCTCCGATTTGGACGTCGCCACGCCCAGCCGAACACCGCGATCCTGCAATCGCGTCAGCACTGTCTCGATCCCGTCGAACGCGGTGTTCTCGGCCCAACCCCGCTCGTCGTAGCGGTCGAAATAGGCGGCCAGCGCGCGCTGAGCTGCCTCCTCGTCCAGGCCCATCGAGCGCAGCGTGTCGATCAGCGGTGGACCGACGACGAGAGAGAGCTGCTGTTCGGTCGGTTCGGGAGCACCGACCGAGGCCAGCGCGTGGCGAAATCCTGCGTGAATTCCCGGCGCGGAATCGGTCAGCGTTCCGTCTAGATCGAATAGGACAACGGATGCGGGCAGAGCGGCAGACATGGCCCGAGCCTATCGGTGCACGTGACGGCTAGGCTCGTCGCGATGTCCGATACAGCGTCCGGCCCCGATGCACTTCTCCGTCATCACGGAGATCTCGAGGTCGGCTCGGGCCTCGTCGACTTCGCCGTCAACGTGCGCGGTGACGGCCCGCCGCCGTGGCTTCGTGATCGGCTCGCTGCGGCCCTGAACTCGCTCGGTTCGTATCCATCGGTGGCAGCCGAGCGGGCGGCTCGGGAGCAGGTCGCCGCACACCACGGACGCTCGCCGGACGAGGTACTGCTGCTCGGTGGCGGAGCCGAGGGATTCGCGATGCTGCCACGGCTCGAGCCGGCCCTCGTGGCAACCGTGCACCCGTCGTTCACCGAGCCCGACTGGGTGCTCGAGCAGGCCGGCATCGCGGTCCATCGGGTAGTACTCCCGCCGCCTTTCTTGCTCGATCCGGGCCTGGTGCCCGAGGCCGCCGACATGGTGATCGTCGGCAATCCCACCAATCCGACGTCGGTGCTGCATCCCCGCGAGGAAGTGCTCAGTCTGCGTAGGCCCGGCCGCATCGTCGTGGTCGACGAAGCATTCGCCGACGCAGTGACGGGAGCAGGAGAATCGGTCTCCTCGGACAGCTTCGCGGACGTGCTGGTACTCCGAAGTCTGACCAAGACGTGGGCATTGGCGGGGTTGCGGTGCGGCTATGCCTTGGCCCATCCCGACGTACTCGAACGAATGCAGCGGGGCCGTGCGCACTGGCCGCTCGGCACTCTGCAACTCGACGCAATTCGCGCCTGTACCGAGCCGTTCGCGGTCGAGCAGGCCCGAGTCGAAGCCCTGCGGATCGACGCCGAACGTGCCGCCATGATCGCGAGACTGACCGCACTCGGTCTCGACATTGCCGGACCGGCGCGAGCGCCGTTTCTTCTGGCGCGGGTCGACGACGCCGACGGGATCCGAGAACGTTTGCGCACGAAGGGAATTGCGGTTCGGCGCGGCGACACGTTTCCCGGACTGGACCGCAACTACCTACGCGTCGCCGTACGGGACTCGGCACACGTCGACATACTGGTGCAGGCGTTGAACACCGTTCTGTGAGGAGATCAATCGACATGGCAGTGACACTGGCGAACGTCATCGAGGTTCTCGACAACGCATACCCGCCTCGATTGGCCGAGAGCTGGGACTCGGTGGGACTGGTATGCGGAGATCCGGAAGCCGAAGTGCGACAGGTGCTCTACGCCGTCGACGTCACCCCGGCCGTCGTGGACGAGGCCATTTCCTGGGGTGCCGACCTCATCGTCGCCCATCACCCTCTGCTGCTCAAAGGAGTCGATTCGGTTGCGGCCGACACCGCCAAAGGCTCGGTGATCCACCGCATGATCAAGGCCGACTGCGCGCTGTTCACCGCCCATACCAACGCCGACTCGGCCGATCCCGGTGTCTCCGACGCACTCGCGTCGGCCCTCGGTGTGATCGATACCAGGCCACTCGATCCCATTCCTGCTCCGGCGCACGACAAATGGGTCGTATTCGTGCCGTCGGCCGACACTGCGGTAGTGCGCCAGGCGCTGTTCGACGCCGGAGCCGGTGAGATCGGCGACTACAGCGAAGCGAGTTGGCACACCGAGGGGCTGGGCCAATTCCGGCCGCAGCCCGGTGCTCATCCCACGCTCGGCGTCGTCGGCGAAATCCACACGGTGACCGAGGACCGAATCGAGGTGGTTGCATCCCGAGCCGACCGCTCCCGGATGCAGTCCGCGCTCAGGCGTGCGCATCCGTACGAGGAGCCCGCGTTCGATGTCTTCGAGTCTGCGGCCCTACCGTCGTGCACCGGTCTGGGGCGGATCGGACGGTTGCCTGATCCGATGACCCTCGCCGAGTTCACCGATGTCGTCCGAGACGCTCTGCCGGCCACCAGCTGGGGAGTGCGAGCAGCGGGCGATCCGGACGCCACGGTGTCGATCGTGGCCCTGTGCGGGGGAGCAGGGGACTCTTTCCTCGCGACCGTCGCACGGACCGACGCCGACGTCTATGTCACGTCCGATCTCAGACATCATCCGGTCGACGAGCACCTGCGGGCGGGTGGGCCCGCGGTGATCGATACGGCCCACTGGGCCTCGGAGTTCCCGTGGTGCGCTCAGGCCAGGGGCATCGTGGACGCCGAATTCGGCGACACGGACGGCTGGAGCAGCAGGGTCAGCGATGTCCGCACCGACCCGTGGACGCTGTGACCGACGAACCCCGCGACCGGGGGAGTGCACGGATCCGGCTCGGTACGTTCTGCGCAGCCGGTAGGGTAATCGGAATCAACTTCCATAGTCGCAGGAGTCATCAAGCGTGAACGTCGATCCCAAAGTCCAGGCCTCGCTACTCGAATTGGCCGGTGTGGATACCGAACTCTCGCAGATCGCCCATCGCCGAAAGACCCTCCCCGAGCAGCAGGAGGTCGACAAACTCGAGGCCGAGCGCATCACCCGCAAGGATGCTGCCGTCACGGTGCAGATCTCGATGGACGACCTCGATCGCGACATCCGCAAGCTCGAGGGCGAAGTCGATGCCGTTCGCCAGCGCGAGGCGCGCGACAAGAAGATGCTCGAGAGCGGCACGATTGCGCCCAAGCAGATGACCGAGCTGCAGCACGAGCTCGGCAGTCTCGAACGGCGGCAGAGCATCCTCGAGGAAGAACTGCTCGAGGTCATGGAACAGCGCGAGGCCAGCGAGCGCGACTACGAACACGCCGGGGCGCAGCTGACGCAGATCGAGGACGAAATGGTCGACGCCGGTCGTCGCCGCGACGACGCTGTCGCAGACCTGGACGTCGCCGAGAAGCGGAGCGCCGAGCGTCGCGAGGCATTGATCTCGGGTATGCCGGCCGATCTGCTGGCGCTGTACGAGAAGCAACGCGCACTGACCGGTCGAGGCGCAGCATTGCTGCAGGCCCGCCGATGCGGCGCATGCCGAATCGAGCTCGATCGCAACGAGATTGCGAGCATCGCCAACAAACCTGCCGACGCTCTGGTTCGTTGCTCGGAATGCAACGCAATCCTGGTGCGCACCAAGGAGTCCGGAATTTGAGTGCCGCGCAACGGGTCGTCGTCGAAGCCGACGGCGGCTCCCGCGGTAACCCGGGTCCCGCCGGGTACGGAGCCGTGGTGTTCTCAGCAGATAGCAACGAGGTGTTGGCCGAACGCCGGGAGGGGCTGGGAATTGCAACGAACAACGTGGCCGAGTACAGGGGCCTCATCGCCGCGTTGACCGCGGCCGCAGACGTGGGTGCCCGTGAGGTCGAGGTTCGGATGGATTCCAAACTCGTCGTCGAACAGATGTCGGGACGCTGGAAGGTCAAGCATCCCGACATGATTCCGCTCAATCGCCGAGCGGCAGAGCTTGCTCGCACGTTCGATCGCGTCACCTTCCAATGGATTCCGCGGGAGCAGAACTCACACGCCGACGGTCTGGCGAACGAGGCGATGGACGCCGCGGCCAAGGGGATCGACCTCCCTGATCTGCCCGATTCCGAACCGGCCGCGAAGCAACCCGCGGTGGCCCCCGGGTGGACAGGTGCAGTGGGCGACCCCACCCGAATGTTGTTGTTGCGCCACGGCCAGACCGCGCTGTCGGTCGACCGGCGATACTCCGGCCGCGGAAATCCGGAACTGACCGAGCTGGGGGTTCGACAGGCCACCGCTGCAGCGGCACGGCTCGGCCGACACGACGACATCGCAGCGATCGTCTCGTCCCCCCTCGGCCGCGCCCGACAGACCGCCGACGCCGCGGCAGGTGCACTCGGACTCGACGTGACCACCGTCGACGATCTGACCGAAACGGACTTCGGCGACTGGGAAGGTCTGACCTTCGCAGAGGCGAAAGACCGCTACCCCGAACAACATCGGGCCTGGCTGGGCGATACCTCGGTGACCCCGCCCAACGGCGAGAGTTTCGACGCAGTGCGCACTCGAATCGAATCGGCCCGTGATCGATTGATCAAAGAGTATGCGGGTAAGACGATCGTCGTCGTGACACACGTGACGCCGATCAAGACACTGCTGCAACTGGCACTGGACGTCGGACCGTCTCTGCTCTACCGAATGCACCTGGACCTCGCGTCGCTGAGCATCGCCGAGTTCTACCCCGACGGCGGGGCATCGGTGAAATTGGTCAACGACACGTCTCACCTGGGACGACTGGCCTGATCGGTCCGGGGGCGGGGGCGACGGTGATTATGTCCACGGCCGGCCAGTAAAAGCCCTAGGTGTGCTGGTTTGCACTAGCACCGTTGCCATCCGGTAGTACCTGTGGTGAAGTTCCCAATTCACGGACTGTCTGCGAAGCTCGTGCACCCAGTCTGCCATCGGCCAGGCAGTTTGAAGACGTGAACGGCCTGGCTATCGCTGGACGCCCTTGGCCAAGCTCCGGCGTGGCCGCCACTGTTCTTTTCGTCAACCGACCGAACGAAGTTCTCAAAGCTGGTGCCGAGCAGGCCAAGGACTATGTCGAGCAAATAGTCATTGACAGCGCGCGGGCTACGCAAGGCTGTCACCGGGACAGCTGCCTAGAAGCGACGGAGAGGTATGGCCTAATGAACGCCGCTGTCAGCCCACGCAAGCACCCTCTCTGGCTTACTATTAGGGTGGAATGATCAGTTAAGTAACACCCAAAATGGCAGCGGGATCTAACGCGAGAAGGAGACAAATGGGCCTGAACTATCGGAGTTTGGATGTCATTACACGTGAAGCGATGGCGGAGGAGGTCGAGCGCGATGTTACGTCTGGAACCCTTTATATAAGTCCCCGATTGACTGACGAGGGCGCTCGCCTGTGGCCGGACGTTCTTCGTTCGGCCGTGAGCAAGGGGACCGATGACATCCTTGCGCAGGAATTGGTTACGCGGGGATTTCTCAAAACCCACGAACTGGGTCACCGAAACGGCAAACCCTACTCGAAGGCCGTACCAGTGAATGCGGCGTCCACGCTGGCTGAGGGCGAGTTCAATCGATTCTATCTCCGGGGAATTGCGAGCCGGGGTGTTGTTGAAAGCCGTGGCATCGAAATCTACCGTGGTCGTTCTTCGTCCAACCCTCGTTCTGCATCTGTGGCGCTCGAAGGTCAACGTCTAGCTGCTGATGTCCTTCTCGATGATCTCAGAGCCAATACTCGCACAGACACCGCACTAGGACTTCCGCCCGGCCCCAACTCCGGTCTGACGGGAGAGCTTGTTTAACTGCAGAACAAGTCCTTACAGATGTGCTGTTTGAACCGTCCCGGGCTTCTTGCAGCTCCTACTCTTGCAACTTCTTCGGGCGGAGTGTCAAATCTTGACTTTAGTAGACCTTCTCGAATTCGTCTGGTGCGAGGTAATCGAGGGTGCAGTGGATCCGCGTTAGTTGTCCTAGTCGACCCACCCATCGTGGCAAACTCGATATCGCCGATGGTCTCCAGCGGGCCGTTCAGGAACGGGCTCCGTTTCGATATCACTGTGGTCTTGTACAACCCAATTTTGCTCTTCGTCAACGCATTGTCGTAAACGTCCCCGACACTTCCGATCGAGGCCGCAATACCCTCAGACACAGGCGCTTCCGCAAACGCGGTCGAGTGGGGACACCTCCTGATTGCGGGGCGTACTGGCTGCCTGCGTCGCTGTGATGAATGAGGCCCGAGCCGGACGTGGTGTCCACCGTGATCTAAGCGCCACAATGCCTTCTTCTACGCAGTGGTGACCATAGTGATGTCTTCGACCGTCGAGGCAGCGAGCGTAGAGCACTCCCGGTTCACCGACCTTGTCGCGCAGCGCGGCGGTAAGTAAGCGTCAGATATCGTGCGCGCCGATTGTGGTGGGCTCGTCTAGTTGCGGTACGTGCGTGGGGCAACCTGCACGTGCTGCTCTGTAAGCGCGCGGTAGGTTGACTCGACCCGATAGTTCTGCGCACTCATCTGATCGATGAACTGGGCTATCCGCGGCGGCGAGGGTCGAGCTCGCTCGCGAAGAAATCGATGCCGACTTCAAAATCACGTTGGCTTCCTTAAGATCTCGGTTCTCACGTTCGAGTTCCTTGATGCGTTGCTGCTCCTCAGTCAATGCACCGGTAGCCTGGTTCGCATTGATCTGGGCCTGGCGTGTTCAGAGCCGCAGCGACTCCGCGCCGACGCCCAATTTCGGTCCGATCGCCTTGCCTGCGCCTAAACGGAGTTGCACTCGTGGAGGTCGTCGAGGACCATCTTCACCGCACACTCACGTTGCTCGGTCGAGTAACGCTTCGACATGTGCTTCATCATCCACAAAGAACGAATCGGCATCAAACCCGGGACGGTTCACCCAACAGCTCTGCACGCCGGACGTTTCGACAGACTCATCGTGCCCACGAGAATCTGGACGGCGGGCGCTTGGCAGCTGAGCTCAGAATTTCCCCTTCGCTACCTCCCGCAGCGCTTCATTCTCCAGCTCAGTCTCGGCGAGCAGGCGCTTGAGCTTGCCGTTCTGCTCGCGAAGCTCCTCAGTTTCTTCGCGGCATCGATGTCCATCCCGCCGTACTGGCGGTGCCAGTTGAACAACGTCGCTGCCTACACCTATAGTTCCGCCGCGATCTGCTCCTGCGTCTTGCCCGCAGCGGTCAGCTTTTCGGCACGGCGCAGTTTGCGCACGATGTTTTCGGCACAGTTCTGCTTTTGTCCAGCCGTGTTCTCCATCGTCCTATCCGCCCAGATCATGGGCAACAAGACTCTAAAAAAAGATTGCCCCATTCACTGGGGACATGCTCGAGTGATGAATTCTGCGGATAAGTCGAAAGAAGAGCGGAAATGCTGGCTTTGAAACGTCAGTTCCCGGCTCGACTGGCCCAATATTAGGTATCCAGCGTCATAACGTCTTGGTAGAGCTTTCGTAAGTGGGCGTCCGACATATCGATAATTGGCTCATACATAAAGGAATTAACATGGATGTTTTCCGGCGTCATGAGTGCAACTGATTCTAGAATATCACGGGTTTCTTTAGTCCCGAGCTTGCGATTCTTGTACGCGTTGTACAGTGCCTGTGTTTGATTGGCAGGGATGTTGCGAGTAAAATTTGGGTCTGCCAACTCGCTGATCATATGGCCTTCGGCCAGTAGTCGAATGGCGATTGACATGACGATCTTATTTTCGAAGTTTACTCCCTCGTCTGCTTTCAAGGCGATGTTAGCCTGCTCGGTAACCAACTTAATAACTGTTTCGGAGGGGAATTCCCATTCTCCCTGGTCTCCGAATATTTCTGTAAATATCAAGTCTAAGTCTTCTTGGGTTATTGAAGGAGTGTCGCCCTTCCAGTGAAGTAGTGAAGTTAGCTTAAGGTATCCGGGATCACCTTCACCCTTCGTGTACTCCAATATATTTCGAATAAATGGAATGCATGCTACACGCTTCATACCATCTTCGAAAAACCTCAATTTGAAGTCTTTGATGAACGGGTTCTTTATGCCCACTGCTTGGCTTAAAATGACCCGACCTTCACCCTTCTGTGCCATGAAGCACCGTTCATACCCCACAACCCCGCGGCTTTCGAGAGTACGAAAGAAGTCAAAATTGTGAGTGAGGAGCATCAGTTTGAAGTTCGACTGTTCCGACATCTCCTTCAGGTAGTGAATTATCGCGTACTTATTTTTGTAGTCGAAAGAGTCGGCAATGTCATCTATGACGAAAAGAGTGTCCCGATTGAGAGTCTTCCGGGCTTCCACCTCGAATAGTACGTTAAGAATGTAAAGTGCCTTCTTTTCTCCGTTGCTGAGAACTCGCAGTAAGTCTCCTCGTTCAACCGTGGCGCTTTCAGTTCCCTCCTCGAATTCAAATCCGAGTTTAAGGAGGCTCTCTTGACCAAGCACTACGCGATCGCGGTTCTTGGCCGCAAGTCTAAATGGTACAAAGAATCGGTCGTTGAAGATATCGATAACGCGTTCCCATTGGGTACTCTGGTCGGATGCTTCCTTTTCGATCTCTTTTCTGCGTTTTTCTGCGTTCTTATAGTGACTTACGACTCGATCATATAATTCCTGATGGGACTTAATGTATGACTTCCAAAGATTTTGCTCGAACAATTCGACATTGGTTAAGTTTGGGAGAAGTTCGACATGCTCTGAGATGTAAGCAAAAAATGCACGTGTGTCTACATTTTTGTTTAGAGCCTTCTCGACGACATCTAGTTTCTTTCGAAGTGAACTATCATCGGTGATCTGCTGCTTCTCTGCTGCGATCAATGCATCAAGATCGGCCTGGCTGGCGACTTCTTTAGTTAGCCCGTCTGGCCCGTTTAGGAGAATGGAATGCTGGGCCGAGAAGAAACCGTTTTCTCCCAGGCTTTTAGTTACGTTAGCGGCATTGTAGAAAGTAAACGATTCACGGCTGAAGAAGCTTGACTCGTCCAGTAGCTCATTGAGTCGAGTTACGTAGTCTAGTAGGGCAGACTTAAGTGCTGGTGTATTCAAGATTGGTTGAGTCTTGCTATTAAACAAGACATCATAAGGTACGTCGGCGAGCGGTGCCCCGTCCTGTTCTTCAATTTCATAGTGGAGTCGCATGAGTGCAGTGAAGAAATTATCGTTCTGTTGCGTAAACGCACGCGAGATTATGCTGATGATGTCCTGTTTACTCTTGGACTGTTCCTTGAGTGCAGCAACCAACTCGTCACGAGCGTCGAGTAGATCGCGTTGCAGGGCCTCGTATTCTCTGCGGAGGCTAGCATTGACGAGAAGGGTCGAGGTCGCTTCGGTCGGCCCTAGCTCCTCGTCATATGAAAGCACAACAACTACGTCGGTTCGGTCCAGTTCGTTGCCATCTTCGTCGGTCACGTGCCGGATGGTCGTGCGTTCCGGGAACACATGGTCCACTGTGGCTCTGCCTGCAGCAACATCTGCCAACGTTCGGGCAAGGGAAGTCTTCATGCTTCCGTTTGGTGCGTATATTGCGACAGAGTTGCCATTTCTAAACTTGAATGAGGTGGACAGTTGGCGGATTCCGTGGCAGTTCTCAAGCTCAAGAGTTAGCTTCTTCATGGAATCCTTCTCTGCTCGGAGACTCTATGCGTGGTACGCGTGTACAGCACTGGTCTAGGCTATCCCTAGACCCGCTTTTCTGAACCACTTCGGTGTCGATCTAACCTCGGTGTCGACTTCGAGGTGATGTGACTGTGTTGCTACGTTGCATTTCAAGGTATGAATCTCCGCCAGGGAGTCCGCGGCGTTCGGATCTGTGAGGTGCTCCGACGATTGAAGTAGTGATCGTTCGCACGAGTTGATACTCTCGGCTCTCAATCTCACACATCAATTGCCGATCGAATCACGAGGCCCTATATCTGCAGCGCCAGCCACAGGCCCGCCACTGCTCCGACGATGGTCAACGGGGTCGTGATGACGCCGAGAATGGTGAACGTCCTCAGATCCGCCGGCTCGTCGTTGGCCGATGCGACGCGTCGCCACAACATGATCGCCAGTGAACCGACGTAGGTCAGGTTGGGGCCGAGATTGACCCCGATCACCATGGCCAGCAACAACGCCGGGGGAGCGTCCGCGCCGAAGGCCGCCAGGAGCAGCAACGTTGCGGGCAGGTTGTTGACGATGTTAGATGCGATGGCCGCGATCGCTGCGGCGGCCAAAAGCGACGCGAAGGTGGTGTCGGACGGCAGGATTCGCGCCAGCCAGTCGCCGATCGGGCCCGTCGTCACGCCGAGCACGACAATGCCGAGAAGGAAGACGAAGCCACAGAAGGGCAGATCGGCACCGCGCAGGATCGCGCGAGGTGTGGTGTGGCGAGCTCGAAGCGCCGGGATTGCCAGTGCCACGGAGCCCACGGCAGCCACCCAGAACGGTTCGATATCGAAGAGTCCTGCCACGGCGAAGCCGACCAATGTCGCGCCGAGGATGACGAGTGTGCTTCGCGGTGCTGGGACGTCGTCAGTGCTGTGTTCGGTCGCGGAGTCCGTCGGTGTCGCAGTGCGGGTCAGATCCTTGCGGAAGAAGATCAGGAACACCGCCAGTTCGATGGCGACCGCGAAAATCCACGGTAGCGCCATCAGTGCGGTGAAGTGCAGGAAGGTCAGGCCCGTCGCACCGAAGGCCAGCAGGTTGGTCAGATTCGACACCGGCAGCAAGGTCGACGCCGAATTGGACAGGTGCGCAGTGGCGTAACTGTGTGGACGCGGCGACATCCCCAGGATCCGAGCGGCACCGATGATGGCCGGTGTCAGCAGAACCACGGTCGCGTCGAGGCTCAGTACGGCTGTGGTGGCCGCGGCAGCGGCGAACACGAGGGTCAGCAGTCTGCGGGGGCTGCCCTTGGATCCGCGGCGTAGCTTCGCAGCGATCCAGGTGAACACACCGAGGGCATCCGACAGATGCGCCAGGATCAGGATGAACGCCAGAAAGACGACGGTGGGTGCGAGTTCGAGTACCTGCTCACGGGCGGCGTCGAGGCTGACGAGGCCGACGAGAAGAACAACTGCGGCCGCTGGAAGTGCAGCAACGATCTCCGGAAGACCGCGCGGGCGAACGATGGCGAAGACGAGAACGGCGGCGACCAATGCCGCAGCGAGAACGGTCACGCGAGAATCTTCACGAGAGTGCGGACGTTCCGCGTGGTGGTCGTGGCCTTGTACTTCGCCTTCGCCGTGGCTTTTCCGAACGCACTGTCGGTGGTGTTGCCCTTGCGCACCTCCCAGTAGAGCACGCTGTTCCCCTCGGCAATCCTCTCGAGATCGGGGTCGAGTTCCACTGTAAGAGCGGACAATTCGGTCAAATGGCTATCGTCGTTACCGAACACCACATAAGGATGCCAGCCCTCCCGTTCGGCGTCGAACGGGTAGGACTCCACTATCGCCCTCAGTGTCGGGACGTCGAGTACGACAACCCAGGCTCGGTAGCCGAACGCCTCGGCGAGCGTGCTCTCCACCTGTGCTTTCAGGGCGGCGGCCGCTAGCGGAGACTGCAGCAGTACGTTGCCGGTCGCCAGAATCGTGCGGACATTCGTGAAGCCGGCCGAGGCCAGAGCTGCGCGGAGGTCGACCATCTTGATGTTGATGCCGCCGACGTTGATGCCGCGCAGCAGCACAACCCATTCACTCATGGGAGGAACTGTAGTGAAGCGCACGAGAACAACCAATGAAGTCAGCAGTTAGTAACCAGTAACTTGGCGGCATGGCGCAGAGAGGACGGATGACAGGCCCGGAACGACGGCAGCAAATACTGCGGATAGCGGCAGACGAATTCGCATCGTCTGGACTGCACGGCGGTTCGACCGACAGGATCGCTCGCGAAGCAGGGATCACCCAGGCCTACATCTTTCGAATATTCGGAACCAAGAAGGCACTGTTCTCCGAGCTGGTGGTCGCCTCGTTCGACCGTGTGGCGGATGGGATGCGCGAGGCGGCAGGTACTGCCACCGGTCAGCAAGCCTTGGCCTCGATGGGGGAGTGCTATTACGCCATGCTCGAGGATCGAACCTCACTCTTGCTGCAGCTGCAGGGGATCGCGGCGTGTGGCGACGAAGAGGTGCGCGACGCCGTTCGAGAGGCGTTCGGCCGGATGTGGAACACCGTCGTAGAGGTCACCGGTCTCGATGCGGTGACCGTCAAAGCGTTTCTGGCGTTCGGCATGCTGCTCAACAGTGGCGCGGCCCTGCAGATTCATGACGTCGACCAACCCTGGGCGAACGGAGTGGGCACTCGTATCCACGCCGGATTGTTCGACCACATCACGATCGAGACGAACCGTTGATCTCCGGCTCCGAGCACGACGAATCACGAATGCTCGTGCCTTCTCTGTTGTTCGTCGGAGTCGTCGTCGCCGCCGTCGGTAGCCTCGGTGCCCCGCTGATCACGAGCGTCGCAACAACTTTCGACGTTTCCCTCTCCAGTGCACAATGGACGTTGACGTTGGCTTTGTTGACCGGTGCCGTCACGACACCGGTTCTGGGCCGCCTCGGATCGGGTCCGCATCGACGGGCAGCAATCCTCGGGACACTGGGCGTCGTCTCGGCCGGAGGCATTCTGACCGCACTGCCGCTGTCCTTCTCCTGGCTGCTCCTCGGCCGCGCAGCCCAGGGAGTGGGACTGGCCCTGACTTCGATGCTGATGGGTGTGGTGCGAGATCGTATGTTCGACAAGCGGTCCGGATCGACCATCGCTTTGTTGTCGGTCGCGTCTACTGCGGGTGTCGGTGTGGGCTATCCCTTGTCGGGGTTTCTGGCCGAGCACGGCGGTCTCCGGCTCGCATACGGATTCGGTGCTGCGATGACGGTCATGGCGTTTGCCGTTGCTCTGCGAGTTGTTCCTGCCTCGACGCGCAAGCGTGCGACCCGGATCGACGTTCCGGGTGCGGTGCTGCTAGCGATCCCTCTCACGCTGGTGCTCGTTCTCGTCAGTGAGACCGCGCTGTGGAGGAGCCGCCCTTGGACGGCGGGGGTGCTGGCTGCAACCGCGGTCGTCGCTGCGGGCATATGGGTACGCGTCGAACTGAGAAGCTCGGCACCGCTCGTCGATCTTCGGTTGTTTCGTCACAGGGCTGTGGTCGGAGCGAACGGCGCAATGTTTCTCGGCGGCATCGGAATGTATCTGCTGCTCACCCTCGCTACGCGCTACGCGCAGACGCCTTCCGGTGCCGGATACGGTTTCGGCCGCGACGTGTTCGCGGCGGGCCTCGTCCTTGTTCCGTTCTCGGTGTTCGGATTTCTCGCCGGCAAGCTGGTACCCAGAGCGCTGCGTCGGGTGGGGGCAGCCAGCGCGCTGACGGTCAGCGCACTGATCGTTCTGGTGGCTCTCGCCTTGTTCGCCGGTACCCGCGCCGGCGTCGTTGAACTCTGTGCGGTGATGGCGATTCTGGGTTTCGGAGTCGGAAGCTTTTCGGCCGTGCTGCCGGCCGTCGTGCTGCCGGTGGTGCCCTCCTCGGAGACCTCGAGCGTCATGAGTATCAACCAGGTGGTGCGCAGTGTCGGATTCTCTTTCGGAAGCGCGATCGGTGGTCTGGTACTCGCCGCCGGAACGCGTCCGGGCTCCACCTTCCCCGGAGAGGATGCTTACACGTCCGCCGCCTGGGTGGGGGTGG
This sequence comes from Rhodococcus sp. 1R11, assembly GCF_004563845.1. NCBI lineage: Bacteria > Bacillati > Actinomycetota > Actinomycetes > Mycobacteriales > Nocardiaceae > Rhodococcus > Rhodococcus sp. 1R11. Next base: position 333,845 of record NZ_SPNG01000002.1, read on the forward strand.
TCGTCACCGCTGCCGCGGCCATCGTGAGTGCCTCTGTTCTTCATGGCCGGGCAATCGCCGGGCATCCGACGTGAGGCGGGTAGAGTACGCAATCGCGAACGAGTTGGCTGGACGGCTGCGGCTCGAAGTACCGACGGACAGGTTCCGTTCCGCTTCGGGCCGAGGAAAGTCCGGACTCCACAGAGCAGGGCGGTTGTTAACGGCAACCCGAGGTGACTCGCGGGACAGTGCCACAGAAAACAGACCGCCTGCGGTTCGGTTCTTCGGAATCGAGCTGCAGGTCAGGGTGAAACGGTGCGGTAAGAGCGCACCAGCATCTCAGGTGACTGGGGTGGCTAGGTAAACCCCGCCCGGAGCAAGGTCGAAGGCTGCACCGCGTAAGGGGTGCAGCTGCGCAGGTGCTCGAGGGCTGCTCGCCCGAGCCTGCGGGTGGACTGCTCGAGGTACCCGGCAACGGTGTGCCCAGATGGATGGTCGTCGATTCGGACCCGCGCGAGCGGGAACGTTGAACAGGATCCGGCTTACAGGCCGACTCGTTCGCACTCACTTTTCTCGCAGTTCTCCTGCCGCGTCGCTCCATGGGGCACACTGGAAGTCATGACCGACGACGACAGCTCCTGGTACTACGACATCAGCACCAAGCAGGTTGTGCAGGGCAAGGAGACCAATGCCCTCGACCGCATGGGTCCGTATCCGGACAAGGCCACCGCAGAGCAGGCGCTGAAGATCGCAGCCGCCCGCAACAAGGCCGCCGACTCCGACGACGACTGGAACAACTGACGGTGCTGCTCACCCGTCTGAGGGCACCGGGCTTCGACTTCGGTGCCGTCAGAGCCGAGTTCGGCCTGCGTGACGGCGTCGATCCGGAAGTACTGCGTGAGGCGGTGGACGCGCGAGACGCGCACGCCGACAGCAGAATCGACCGCACCGACATCCCCTTCGTCACTATCGACCCACTCGGCTCCAAGGATCTCGATCAAGCGGTGCACATCGAGAAGACCTCGAACGGATTGGTGGTGCACTACGCGATCGCCGACGTCGGTGCCCTCGTGGTACCCGGGGGAGCGCTCGATGCCGATACTCGGCACCGCGGCCAAACCTTCTATCTACCCGACGGTTCGGTTCCGTTGCATCCGCGAGAGCTGTCGGAGGGCTCGGGAAGCCTGCTGGAAGGGCACACGCGCTGCGCTGCCCTGTGGACCATCGAACTCGACGACGTCGGTGAAGCCGCCGCGTGGACCGTCACCCGTGCGCTCGTGCGTTCGACCGCACGTCTCGACTACGCGGGAGTGCAAGCCGACTTCGACGCCGGCACACCGCACCCGTCGATCGCTGCCCTTGCCGAGTTCGGACACCTACGGGCGGAGGCAGCGAGGCGTCGAGGAGCCATCGACATCACACTCCCCGAGCAGGAAGTGGTTCCGGACGGGCACGGTTGGCGAATCGTTCTGCAACCGCGAACAGCAGTGGACGGCTGGAACGCCGAGGTGTCCTTGCTGACGGGCATGTGCGCAGCCAGAATCATGCTCGACGCCGGAATCGGCATCGTACGCACGCTTCCGCCCGCACCGCCCGAGGCCGTCGAGACCCTGAAGAAGACCGCGAACGCACTCGGAATCGAGTGGCCCGCCGGCGCATCCGCCGGCGCAGTGCTCGCCGGCCTGCCCACCGACGAACCGTCGACCCTGGCGATGATGACTCGGGCCACGGGATTGCTTCGGGGAGCAGACTATTCGGCGTTCGACAGTCGGACTCCGAACTCGACCATCGATGCACCCGGCACCGACGGTCCCGTCGAACACTCGGGTATCGGAGCGCCGTACGCCCATGTGACGGCCCCGTTGCGACGGCTGTCGGATCGTTTCGCCACCGAGGTGTGTCTGGCCGTGGTCGCGGGTGTGCCCGTCCCCGAGTGGGCGGCTCAGGCGCTACCGGAGTTACCGGCGATCATGCGTGGATCGGATTCTGCAGCCTCGAAAGTGGATCGAGCCTGCATCGATCTGACCGAAGCGCACGTGCTCGAAGATCGCGTCGGTCATACGTTCGACGCAGTGGTGCTGCGCGGTGCCGAGGGCAAGCGCGACGCCGAGGTGCTCGTGACCGAACCGATCGTCATGGGCAAGTGTGACGGCGCGCCGCCTGCGGGGGAGTCGGTGAAGGTCCGATTGACTCGGGCCGACACCGACTCGCGCACAGTCCGGTTCGACTACCCGGCTGTCACGGCCTGAAGCGGTCGGTCGCCTCGACGAGGTGGTGGACGATGCCCGGCTCGGCCGCAGAATGGCCGGCATCGTCGACGATCACCAGATCTGCACTCGGCCAGGCCTTGTGCAGCGCCCACGCACTCGTGGCCGGGCACACCACGTCGTAGCGGCCCTGCACGATCACGCCAGGAATACCGTCGAGCAGGTGCGCGTCGCGTAGCAACTGGTTCTCTTCGAGGAAGCACCCGTTGCGGAAGTAGTGGTTCTCGATTCCGGCAAAGGCGCGAGCAAAACGCGCATCCGAATTATGCTGTACAGCATCGGGTTTCGGAAGCAGGTAACTCGTTGCTGCCTCCCACGACGACCACGCCACCGCGGCCCGGGTCGCTGCAGCGTCGTCCTCGGACATCAACTGTCGGTGATATGCCTCGACCAGATCCCCGTCTCGTTCGCCTTCCGGAATAGGGGCGAGAAACTCCTCCCACAGGTCCGGGAAGATGTGTCCGGCACCGCCGCGGTAGTACCAGTCGATCTCCGACGGACGGACGAGGAAGATTCCTCGGAGCACGAGTCCTCGCACCCTGTCGCGATGCGTCTGTGCGTAGGCCAGCGACAACGTGGAGCCCCAGGATCCGCCGAGCACCAACCAGGTGTCGATGTTCAGGTGCTCGCGGAGTTTCTCCATATCGGAGATCAAGCGATCGGTGGTGTTGACCGACAGATCTGCCCCGTCGGCAATATGAGGGGTCGACAGCCCGCAGCCTCGCTGATCGAACAACACGATGCGGTAGACCTGCGGATCGAAGTAACGACGCTGTAGTGGATTGGTGGCACCGCCGGGACCGCCGTGCACGAACACCACAGGTTCGCCGTCGGGGTTGCCGGAGATCTCCCAGTAGATCCGCTGCCCTTCGCCTACGTCGAGGTGACCGGTCTCCACGGGCTCGATCTCCGGGTACAAGGTGCGCATCCTAGAAACCGACCAGACCGGAGGCCAGATCCGGGATGTCGAGGGAGCGGATGGCCTCGTCCCGCACGTCCGAGCACGTTTCCTTCGTGATGTCGTCGACGAGCGCGCGATTCTGCACCACCTGGAGGTTGATGACGCCGCTCTGCGCAGCCCAGGTCTGCACCAGAATGTTCAGACCGCCGCGACCGAGGGTGGGGCCCTGCACGCGCCAATTGGACAGCTGCGCCTCGAGATCGGTGCACAGCTGCTGCTTCTGGGCATCGGTGACAGCCGCTCCCGCAGGAGTGGTCGTCACCGTCGTGCTCGGAGCGGTCGTCGTGGCCGACGACGAACCCGTGTTGGTCGTGTCGGTGCTGCATGCCCCGACTACGGCGAGAAGCGCAGCCGCACCGACCAGTGCGACTGCGCTTCGTCCTGCAATGGACGTCGTACCCCGTCTGAATGTCATGGCCCGAGTGTGCCATCCGAACCGGGACCAGAGTAGGAGTGCAGCCTGCGGAACGAACAGTGGCGACGACGGTCAGTAGCTGTGTTCGGGTCCGGGGAAGACTCCCGAGCGCACCTCGGACATGTACGTGGTGGCTGCGGTGCGCAGCGAATCGCCCACGTCGGCAAACTTCTTGACGAACTTGGCGGTCTTGCCGTTGGTGTATCCGGCCATGTCCTGCCACACGAGAACTTGGGCGTCGCACTCGTTGCTTGCACCGATGCCGACCGTCGGGATGGTGAGCTTGCGGGTGACCTGGCCGGCGATGTCGGCGGGGACCATCTCCATGACGACGGCGAAGGCACCTGCCTCCTGTACGGCGATGGCGTCGGCGACGAGTTGTTCGGACGCGTCCCCGCGGCCCTGAACGCGGAATCCGCCGAGGGTGTTGACGCTCTGCGGGGTGAATCCCACATGGGCCATGACGGGGATGCCGGCAGCGGTGATGGCAGCGATCTGCGGTGCGACCCGCTCGCCGCCCTCGAGCTTCACAGCGCCCGCGAGGCCTTCCTTCATGAAACGAACAGCGGTTTCGAGTGCCTGCTGCGGTGAGGCTTCGTAGGTACCGAAGGGTAGATCGGCGACGACGAGGGCGTGCGGTGCGCCGCGTACCACCCCGCGTACGAGAGGAAGTAACTCGTCGATGGTGATCGGCACGGTGGTGTCGTAGCCGTACACGACGTTGGCCGCGGAGTCACCGACGAGAAGCACAGGGACGCCGGCTTCCTCGAAGATGCGGGCGCTGGAGTAGTCGTACGCCGTCAGCATTCCCCAACGCTCACCCTCTGCTTTCATCTGCAGCAGATGGTGGGTACGGGTCTTGCGGGTCAGCGCGGTCGCCGGAGATTCGGTGGACGAACCGCCGTACACAGCATTTTCGGACATCTTTGTCCCTTTCTGGTCCTCGAGGCCCGCTCGGCGGGTCCCCGGGATGGGGTGTGATGACGTGACCAGTCTGCCACCGCCCTTCTGTCACAGGAATGCTGGTGACGAGTGCAATTTGTCACAGTCGCGGTACCGGCTGATCGTCACTTCGCGAGCTCGTGCGTGACCCTGCCGTCGGTGATCGGCATCCGGCGATCGCGCCCGAACGCCCGCGAGGTGACCTTGGTGCCGATCGGATACTGCCGTCGCTTGTATTCCGCTGTGTCCACCTTGCGCACGATGTCCGCCACGATGGACGCGTCGAAACCCGCCGCGACGATGTCTGCGACGCCCTGATCGTGGTCGACGTACCGAAACAGGATGGCGTCGAGGGTGTCGTAGTCGGGCAGTGAATCGGTATCGAGCTGACCCGGCCGGAGCTCGGCCGAGGGTGGTTTGTCGATACTCGACTCGGGGATCGGCGGGACGTCTTCGCGGTCGATCGCGGACTCGTTGCGCCAGCGCGCCAATTCCCAGACCAGCGATTTGGGCACGTCCTTGATCGGCGCGAAGCCGCCGACCGCGTCGCCGTAGATCGTCGAATATCCCACCGCCAGTTCGGACTTGTTCCCGGTGGCAAGAACCAGATGACCGAACGTGTTGGACAGTGCCATCAACACGATTCCCCGGCATCTCGCCTGCACGTTCTCCTCGGCCACGCCGGTCAGGTGCAGCTGGTCCACGACGCCGGCAACCATCTGGGAAATCGGTTCGGTCCGAAAGTGAATGCCGGTGCGCGCGGCGAGATCCTCGGCATCGATGCGCGAATGCTCCGAGGAGAACTCCGAGGGCATCGACACTGCGTACACCGTGTCGGCGCCAAGGGCATCGACGGCGATGGCGGCAACGACCGCCGAATCGATTCCGCCGGACAGGCCGAGGGTGACCGAGCGAAAGCCGTTTTTGTGCACGTAATCCCGTAAACCGGTTACCAACGCGCCCCACACCTGTTCCTCGGCGCAGAGGGGCTGAGCCAGGGACGGCTCGGTACGCTGCCAGCCGCTGACCGCCACGTCGGGCAGAGCTACGCGATCGACCGTCCAACCGGCCACCGCGGGGGAGTCCGCGACCGGATCGGTGGGGGCATCCACGTCGACGATCAACAAGTGCTCGACGAATTGCGGAGCCCGGCCCCACGTCGAGCCGTCGGGGCCGAGCACGAGACTTCCCCCGTCGAACACCAGCTCGTCCTGACCGCCCACCGCGTTCACGTACGCGATGGGGGTCCCGATCTCGGTGGCTCGTCTCTGGACGATGGAGTGACGAATCGTGTCCTTCCCCTGCTCGAAGGGGCTCGCGTTGAGGCACAGCAGTAGATCGACTCCGGCCGAGGCGTAGGCGGCCACGGATCCGCCGGGTTGCCAGATGTCCTCGCACACAACGAGTCCGAACCGCACACCGTTGACCGTCGCGATGCTCAACCGGGAGCCGGGCGCGAAATAACGTGCCTCGTCGAATACCCGGTAGGTGGGCAGTGAATGCTTGTCGTACCGAGTTGCGACCCGGCCGTCGACGATCACCGCCGCGCTGTTTCTCGAGCCCTCGACATCGCGGTCGAGATATCCCGCCACAACGATGCGATCGCCGCACCCGGCTCGGTCCAAGCACTCCGCCAGCCCCGTCAGTGCCTGCGCTGATGCCGCGGCGAACGACGGATTCAGCGCCAGATCCTCGACCGGATACCCGGTCAGGGCCATCTCCGGAAACACGACCACGTTGGCACCGTCATGGGCGGCACGGACGGTCCATTCGACGATCGCCGCCGCATTCGCTTCGAGATCGCCGACGACGGGATTGATCTGGGCGAGGGCGAGTCTGAGGGCCTGCACCGTGTAGACGCTAGTGCTCGACGGCCGTCCCTGCCGGGCAGCGAGAATGGAGTGTGGCCGGAAAGACCTGGCACGATCGACTCATGAGAACGCGCACCACGACGTCGGTCGTGGCACTGTCCGCAGTCGCCTTCGTACTCACCGGCTGCTCCGCGCCCGGGCCCGGTGCCGACCCCGATCCGTCCACCGCGTCCGACTCCACGTTCTCGGCTCCGGCCGGTCCGGTTCCTGCCGGGCTCGAGGCGTTCTACACCCAGAATGTGCAGTGGGAATCGTGTGAGTCCTACAACACCGATGGGTCCGAGCTCGGTGACGCAGTCCAGTGCGCCCGAGTGACCGTGCCACTCGACTACGCCGACCCGGGTGGCAAGACCATCGACATCGCGATCTCACGGACACAGGCGACGGGGGAGAAGATCGGGTCGATCCTGATGAACCCGGGCGGCCCCGGCTCGTCGGGGCTCTACCTCGCCGAGCAAGCCGACGGCACCCCGATCGCCGACCGGTTCGACCGCATCGGATTCGATCCACGTGGGGTCGGGGCCTCCGAACCCGAAGTGCGCTGCCTGACGTCCGAGGGAGTCGACGAAGAGCGTCGGGAACCGGACGTCGACGTCAGCCCGGAAGGGATCGCCGCCACCGAAGCCGATCATCGTGATTACGCGGCGCAATGTGTCGAACGCACCGGGGCCGACGTGCTCGAACACGTCGGCACCCGTGAAGTCGTCCGCGACATGGATGTCATCCGCGCAGTGCTGGGCGACGAGAAGCTGACGTACGTCGGGTACTCGTACGGGACACGCATCGGAACCGCCTACGCCGAGGCGTTCCCGTCGAACGTACGAGCCATGGTGCTCGACGGAGCACTCGATCCCGACCAGTCGCCCGTCGACGAGGCCGTCGCCCAGGGTGCGGCGTTCCAGACCGCGTTCGACCAGTTCGCTGCGGACTGCACGCAGACGGATACCTGTCCGCTCAACACCGATCCGTCCCAGGCCGTGGCGCAGTTCCGGACCTTGGTCGACCCGCTGGTCGACAAGCCCGCCGACACCACCGACCCGCGCGGACTGAGCTACGACGACGCGATCACCGGAGCGCAACAGGCGCTGTACTCACCGCAGCTCTGGCGCTTGCTGCGAGCAGGACTGAGCGAACTGCGAGAGGGACGGGGAGACACGTTGCTGCGCCTCGCCGACACCTACTCCGGGCGACTCGAGGACGGTAGCTACACCAACATCGACGACGCGTTCAACGCCGTCCGATGCGTCGACGGCCCGCCGACCACCGACCGGGGAGAGGCCGACGAGGCCGACGCCAGGTTCCGAGCGGCAGCGCCGTACCTCGACGACGGCCGCTCCACCGGGAACGCGCCGCTGGATCTGTGCGCGTTCTGGCCGGTGCCGAACACCAGCGAGCCCCACATCGTGGACGTGGAGGGGCTGCCCACACTGGTGGTTGTCTCGACGACCAACGATCCGGCGACGCCCTACCAAGCCGGTGTGGAACTTGCTGCTCAACTGCGCGGTGACCTGGTCACCTTCAACGGCACCCAACACACGGTGGCGTTCTCGGGAGTCGAATGCATCGACGATCCGCTGACGAACTACCTGGTGGACCTCGTCCCGCCAGGCGAAGGATTGGTGTGCTGACGCGTACATCACCGGGCGCGAGGTGAGTTGAGAGTTCCACGAAGTGAGACTGAATTCACGATGTAACACAGATTTAACTCCGTTTGCTTACTCTCGCGTTCATGGATCGTCAAAAGGAATTCGTGCTCCGGACTCTCGAAGAGCGCGACATTCGTTTCGTCCGCCTCTGGTTCACCGACGTCCTCGGGTACCTCAAGTCGGTGGCCATCGCGCCCGCTGAACTCGAAGGTGCATTCGACGAGGGAATCGGCTTCGACGGCAGCGCCATCGAAGGATTCGCCCGCGTCTCGGAGGCCGACACCGTCGCCAAGCCGGATCCGTCGACGTTCCAGATTCTGCCTTGGTCGACCAGAAAGGGGCATCAGCACTCTGCCCGCATGTTCTGCGACATCGCCATGCCCGACGGGTCTCCGTCCTGGGCCGATTCGCGGCATGTGCTCCGCCGTCAGCTCAGCAAGGCAGCTGACCTCGGATTCAGCTGCTACGTGCACCCCGAGATCGAATTCTTCCTGCTCAAGGACGCTCCCCAGGACGGCTCACCGCCGACCCCTGCCGACAACGGCGGGTACTTCGACCAGGCCGTGCACGATTCGGCTCCCAACTTCCGTCGTCATGCCATCGACGCTCTCGAGTCGATGGGTATCTCGGTCGAGTTCAGCCACCACGAGGCAGCGCCGGGCCAGCAGGAGATCGATCTGCGGTACGCGGACGCGCTGTCCATGGCCGACAACATCATGACCTTCCGCTACGTGGTCAAGGAAGTTGCCATCGAAGAGGGCGTGCGGGCGACGTTCATGCCCAAACCGTTCAGCGATCAGGCCGGCTCGGCGATGCACACGCACATGAGCTTGTTCGAGGGCGACACCAACGCCTTCCACAACCCGGACGACCCGATGCAGCTGTCGGAAACCGGCAAGTCCTTCATCGCCGGCATCCTCGAGCACGCCAACGAGATCAGTGCCGTGACCAACCAATGGGTCAATTCGTACAAGCGTCTCGTGCGTGGTGGCGAAGCTCCGACGGCCGCATCCTGGGGACCGGCCAACCGGTCGGCATTGATTCGTGTGCCCATGTACACCCCGAACAAGGCGTCGTCGCGACGCGTCGAGATTCGTAGCCCCGATTCGGCCTGCAACCCGTATCTCGCTTTCGCGGTGCTGCTCGCGGCCGGCCTGCGCGGAATCGAGAAGGGGTACACCCTCCCTCCCGAGGCCGAGGAAGACGTGTGGGCATTGACCTCCGCGGAGCGTCGCGCCATGGGCTACAAGGAACTGCCGGGCAACCTCGACCAAGCGCTCAACGCGATGGAGGGTTCCGAGCTGGTCGCAGAAGCACTGGGCGAGCACGTGTTCGACTTCTTCCTGCGCAACAAGCGTCGCGAGTGGGAGGAGTACCGCAGCCACGTCACGCCGTACGAGCTGAGGGCGTACCTCGGTTTGTAGAGCAGCGGGGTCTGTAACAACCCAGCGCTGCCATGGGCTACGTTCTAGTCGATCCCGAATGTAGGTTCGATGCCGGCGTGGGCACCCTCGCGTCGCATTACTGACGACGAGGTATATCTGTGGCACCCCGAGGTGGATTCTGATGGTGCGTCCTCCCACTTCCAGGTCGGTCGTACCCGGACCTGGCCGCCTCGGTCTCGTCGAGGAGACTGCGCCGTCCGATCTGCGCACCCTGGGCTGGACGGGCGAAGAGAGTCTGGAGCTGCTGTGGTCGCTCTCGCGTGCCCCCAATGCGGATCTCGCACTGCGCACGTTGGTGCGTATGTACGAGATGCTGGGCAATGGCTGGGCCGAATTCGACGCCGCACTGCGTAACGACAAGGGATTCCGCGGCCGCCTCCTGGGGCTCGTCGGCGCGTCCAGTGCGCTTGCCGACCACCTCGTTGCCGACGACATCACCTGGCGGTTGTTACTGACCGCTGAAGGTCAGAGCAGCGGTGTGTCGGCGAAGATCCAGTTGCCCAGCAAGGCAACGCTGGTCGCGGAGCTGCTCGAGGCCGTCGGGGCCGAGCCGGAGACCGGGCCCAATGCCGCACCCGATCTGTACCGCGCGTCCGTCACCGGCCCGCCCGCCGTGATCGCCCTGCGCAAGAAGTACCGCGACCAGATCATGGTGTTGGCCGCGTACGACCTCGCCGCGACCGTCGAGAACGAACCGGTTCTGCCGTACACGGTGGTGGGAGCCCAACTGTCCGACATGGCAGACGCGGCGCTCACTGCGGCTCTGTCGGTGGCGGTGGCGACCGTGTGTCCCGATGCCCCGTGTCCGACGCGGCTGGCCGTCATCGCCATGGGCAAATGCGGTGCGCGCGAACTCAATTACGTCTCGGACGTCGATGTCGTGTTCGTCGCCGAGCCGGCGGACTCACAGGCGAGTCGGATCGCCGGCGAGATGATGCGCATCGGGTCCTCGGCGTTCTTCGAGGTCGACGCTGCGCTTCGCCCCGAAGGTAAGCGCGGCGAGCTGGTTCGCACGCTCGACTCGCACGTGGCTTACTACAAGCGCTGGGCCAAGACCTGGGAGTTCCAGGCCCTGCTCAAGGCTCGGCCGATGACCGGCGATATCGCCCTCGGCAACGATTACGTCGATGCCGTCAATCCGATGGTGTGGCTGGCCAGTCAGCGCGAGGACTTCGTGCCCGAGGTCCGCGCTATGCGGCGACGGGTCGAGGAGATGGTGCCGACCGAGCTGCGCGAACGGGAGATCAAACTCGGACGCGGCAGTCTGCGCGACGTCGAATTCGCCGTCCAGCTCCTGCAATTGGTGCACGGCCGAACGGACGAGTCGTTGCGCGTACTGGGCACGACCGACGCCCTGACGGCTCTGACCGAGGGCGGGTACGTCGGCCGTGACGACGCCGCGAATCTGACCGCGTCCTACGAGTTCCTCAGGCTGATCGAGCACCGACTGCAATTGCAGCGGATGCGTCGCACACACACCCTGCCGCCGCAGGACGACGAGGAAGCCTTGCGGTGGTTGGCACGCTCGGCGCACATGCGACCGGACGGAAATCGCGATGCGCTCGGTGTGCTCAATGCCGAGATCAAGCGCAACGCGCAGCGCATCCGTCGGCTGCACGCCAAGCTCTTCTACCGACCGCTGCTCGACTCGGTGGTCAAGTTCGACTCGGAGACAGTGCGTTTGACCCCGGACGCGGCGACGCGTCAGCTTGCCGCGCTCGGATACGCGACTCCGCAGAATGCACTGGGCCATCTGCGAGCTCTGGTCGGTTCCGGTACCCGCCGCGGTCAGATTCAGGCTGTGCTGCTGCCGACGTTGCTCGAATGGCTCGCCGACACACCGGATCCCGACGCCGGACTGCTGAACTACCGTCGGCTCTCGGAATCGGCCGGCGAACAGACGTGGTTCCTGCGAGTGCTGCGCGACGAGGGTGCGGTGGCCCAGCGGCTGATGATCGTGCTCGGATCCTCGGCGTACGTGCCGGATCTGCTCATCAAGGCCCCCGAGGTCATCAGGTTGTTCGCCGACGGGCCCACCGGCCCACGCCTGCTGGACGCCGAACCCGAAGAGACCTACCGCGCCATCCTGTCGTCCTCGGCTCGCTACGAGGACCCGGTTCGGGCGATCAACGCTGCCAGGGCGCTGCGACGCCACGAACTGGCCCGGGTGGCCTCGGCCGACATACTCGGCATGCTCGACGTCCCTCAGGTCTGCCGGGCGCTGTCTTCTGTGTGGGCCGCAGTGATCAACGCGGCATTGGCGGCCGCTGTGCGGGCGAGTGAGAAGGAGCGCGGCGAGCCGGCACCGGCGACCCTGGCCGTCATCGGCATGGGACGCCTCGGCGGCGGCGAACTCGGCTACGGAAGCGACGCCGACGTGCTGTTCGTCTGTGAACCGGTGGACGGCGTCGACGAGACCGTTGCGGTCAAGTGGGCCAACACCATTGCCGATCGCATCCGCAAACTGCTCGGAGCGCCGAGCACGGACCCTCCGCTCGAAGTCGACACCGGCCTGCGCCCGGAAGGTCGCAACGGCCCAGTGGTGCGCACGCTGTCGTCCTATGCCGCGTACTACGCCCAGTGGGCTCAAGCGTGGGAGGTACAAGCTCTGCTGCGTGCGCATCAGGTGGCGGGAGATCAGGACCTGGGCATCCGCTTCCTGCTGATGGCCGACAAGGTTCGCTACCCCGAGGGTGGAGTGTCCGCCGACGCCGTCCGTGAAATTCGGCGTATCAAGGCGCGGATCGACTCCGAGCGTCTCCCCAAGGGAGCCGACCCGGCCACCCACACCAAGCTCGGACGCGGGGGACTGGCGGACATCGAGTGGACCGTCCAGCTCATCCAGCTCCGGTACGCACACAAGGTCGAGTCACTGCACAACACGTCGACGCTGCAGTCTCTCGACGCGATCGGTGCCGCCGAGCTGATGAGTGAGACCGACATCGAACTGCTGCGTGAAGCGTGGATCCTGGCGACGAAAGCGCGCAACGCACTCGTCCTGGTTCGCGGTAAGCCGACCGACCAACTGCCGAGACCGGGTGCCGTCCTGTCCGCCGTCGCACAGGTGGCGGGGTGGGAGAACGGCGACGCCGGGGCATTCCTCGACAACTATCTGCGCGTCACGCGTCGGGCCAAGGCAGTCGTGGAGAGGACGTTCGGCGGGCTCTAGTCGCTGCCCGCGGTGACGAAGCCCTGCTCGACCATCCAGTCACGTGCGACGTCCGCGGGTTCCCGGCCGTCGATGTCGACCTGCTTGTTCAACTCCGAAATCGCTTCGTTGGTGAGCGCAGCGGAGATGGGCGCGGTGACCTCGGCTATCTCCGGATAGCGATCCGCGATCTCCTGCCGCACGACGACAGTCGCGTTGTACCGCGGAAAGAACGCCTTGTCGTCCTCGACCACGGTCAGGTTCAGGCCCTTGATTCGGCCGTCGGTGGTGAACACCTCACCGAATCGGCACTGCGAACCGTCCGCTGTTGCCTGATAGATAACGCCGGTCTGCAGAATCTGCACCGAGATGGCGTTGGCGTCGAAACCGTATGTGGCGGCGAGGCCGGGGAGTCCGTCCTGGCGACTGTTGAACTCCGTCTCGACGCACAGCGACGCGGCGGCGGGGTCTCGGTTCACCAGAGCGGCGTAGTCCGACAGCGTGCGCACACCGGTCTCCTGCGCGACCTGCTGATTCATGGCCAGCGCGTAGGTGTTGTCCATCGGCGCGGGATTGACCCAGTCGATGCCGTTGGCCTTGTCCGCATCGCGCACTGCCTCGAACTGTTCCGTGGCATCGGGAATGGGCTTTTCGTTGCCCAGGTAGTTGATCCACCCGGTTCCGGTGTATTCGTAGGCGAGGTCCACCTGGCCGTTCTGCATCGCGAGTCGAACGCTCTGCGAGCCCACGATGTTGGTGAGGTCTCGAACGTCGGCACCGGCTGCGCTGAGAGCGAATTCGAGGATGTAGCCGAGGATGATCTGCTCGGTGAAGTCCTTCGATCCGACGGTGAACTCGGCACCTTCGAGCCCTGCGAGCGGAGTGATGCTGCCGGCCTCGACCGACAACGGCATCGCGCCGCCGGACTGCAATCCGCACCCCGTCAGTCCGAGAGCGGTGGTGGCGCACAGCGCTGCGAGTCGTCGGGTGGTGCGCCGCATCAGCGGAGTCCTTTCGGTCCGAGGTAGGCCTCGGCGAGTGCGCCCAGCCAATCCACCAACAGCGCGAGTGCAACCGCGAGAACGGCACCTACGACGAGAATGAGTGGTTGGTTGAGCTTGTAGCCGGTGTCGATCAGAACGCCGAGCCCGCCTGCTCCGACGAGAAAACTCAGAGTTGCGGTGCCGACGGCGAGCACGAGCGAGGTGCGCAGACCCGCCAGGATGAACGGAACCGCGAGCGGGAACTCGATGCGGCGCAAAATCCCCATGTTCGACATGCCCTGTCCGCGAGCGGCATCGATGTAGTTCGGCTCGACTGTCTGAAAGCCCAGCATAGTGTTGCGCAGAACGGGGAGCAACGAATAGAACGCGATCGGGAGAACGCCGGTCCAGAAACCCGTTGCTCCCGTCCACAGGAACAACAACACCAGCAAGCCGACGGCCGGTGCGGCCTGCCCGATGTTCGCGATACCGATGAACAGTGGAGCGGCTTTGCGATACCCGTTGCGAGTCAACAGAATTCCCAGAGGCACGGCGATGACGAGCACCAACGCGGTGACGACGAAGGTGATCAGCACATGCTCGAGAACCCTGGTAGAGATCGTGCTGATGTTGATCGTCTCGGCCTGCGTCGCGGTGAGGTCTCTGGTCAACGCGTAGACCAACAGAATCGCCACGATCACCAGCACCAGGGCCGGCTGGATGAGAAGACGAATTCGCTCGGCGCGCTTGGCAGTACGCGCGGCATCCTTGGTCTCGTCGCCGGTATCGGCGAGTGTCGTCACGACGGAGTCCCGGCAGCTGCGCGCGGCTCGTCGTGATCGTTCGCGTGTTGCGACCGCAACGACTTGATGGTGTCGATCAGCACGTCGATCGTCACGGTGCCGACGTACTCGCCGCGATTGCCGGTGACGGTCGCCGTCGCATTGCCCTCGGACAACAGAGCTTCCAGCGCGTCCTGCAGGGTGGACTGGGTCGAAACCAATTCTCCCATCGGCACCCCGACGTCACGGAGGCTCCCGACCCCCGCGAGGTGGCGTCGATCCGTCCACCGAATCGGGCGTCTACGGGAATCGACGATGATTCCCCAGGCTTCGGGGTCGGATCCCAGCGCCGAGTTCATCGACTCCACCGAGTCGTCCTCGCCGAAGACCGGTACGTCGGACAGCTCGATGTCGCGTACTCGCATCAACGTCAGCTGCTTCAAAGCGGCTCCGGCTCCGACGAACCCGGCCACGGTGTCGTCGGCCGGGTTGGCGAGCACCGCCTCGGGGGTGTCGTACTGGAGGATCGTGGACTGGTTACCGAGCACGGCGATGCGGTCACCGAGCTTGACCGCCTCGTCGAAATCGTGCGTGACGAACACGATGGTCTTGCCCAATTCTGCTTGCAGACGCATCAATTCGTCCTGCAGCAACCCGCGGGTGATCGGGTCGACGGCACCGAACGGTTCGTCCATCAACAGCACCGGAGGATCGGCGGCAAGAGCGCGTGCGACTCCGACGCGTTGCTGCTGACCGCCGGAGAGCTGCCGCGGATAACGCTGGCGATAGACCGCCGGATCGAGGCCGACGAGGTCCAGCATCTCGTCCGTGCGGTCGTCGATTCGCTTCTTGTTCCACCCGATCAGACCCGGCACCATGCCGACGTTCTGCGCAATCGTCATGTGCGGGAACAGGCCTGCCTGCTGAATGGAATAACCGATGGTGCGGCGCAATTCGTTCGGATCGATCGACAGTGCGTCCTTGCCACCGATCGTGATGCGGCCCGATGTCGGCTCGATCAGACGGTTGATCATGCGCATCGTCGTCGTCTTGCCGCAACCGGACGGCCCGACGAGTACGACGACCTCGCCCGCGGGGATGGTCATCGACACGTTGTCGACGGCAGCGAGCTTCTGCCCCGGATAGCTCTTGGTCACGTTCTCGAGCACGATTTCCGCGCCGGAGACATTCGATGTACGGGTCGAGTCACTCACGGATACCCCTCGAGGTGGTCAGTTTGCCGATCAACACGTAGATCCCATCGAGGATCAACGCCAGCAGGACGATCAGGACAGTGCCGGTCAGGGCCTGCGGTAGAGCTGTGGGGCTACCCACGCGGGCGAGGCCCGAGAAGAGGAGGTTGCCGAGTCCGGGACCCTTGGCGTACGCGGCGATGGCGAGAATGCCCATGGCCATCTGCGTACTGACGCGCATGCCGGTGAGGATCGACGGCCACGCGAGTGGAATCTCGATGCGGCGCAACACCAGAGCGCGGCTCATTCCGATTCCGCGGGCCGCGTCGGCAACGGCCGGATCGACGGCTGCCAAGCCCACCACGGTGTTGCGGATGATCGGGAGAAGCGAGTACAGAACAAGTGCTGTCACAGTGGGTTTGACGCCCAGACCCAGCACCGGAATGAGAACTCCGAGCAATGCGAACGACGGAATGGTGAGAACCGTACTGGCCAGGGCCGTCGCGACTGCGGAGCCCGCAGGGCTTCGGTACACGAGCACACCGATCGCCACCCCGATGACGGTTGCAATGACGACACATTGAATGACGGCCGACACGTGGAGATACGAATCGATCGCCAACTGCCTTCGCCGCCCGACGATGAAGTCCCACAGAGCGTCCATGCAGTTGTAGTCCTCTGTTCGGCTGAGCGCGGATGCTTTTCTGTACCCCGTCGTTACCCATTCAAACGTCAGGTGAACCCTTTTGCAGCGAAACGACGAAATGGTTTCGGCGACAAGCCCATTCGAACCGCAAACGCCCGACCGGGTCAGCCCGGTCGGGCGTTCGTGGACTAACGACGGGTCACCGGCGAAGATGACCCGAGAACTCACACGTCGTAGTAGAGCGAGAACTCGTACGGGTGCGGACGCAGGTTGACCGGAGCGATCTCCTGCTCACGCTTGAGCGAGATCCACGTCTCGATGAGGTCGGTGGTGAAGACGCCGCCCTCGGTGAGGTAGTCGTGGTCGGCCTCGAGACGGTCGATGACCGCGTTGAGCGAGGTGGGTGCCTGAGGAATGTTCTTGGCTTCCTCGGGCGGCAACTCGTAGAGATCCTTGTCGACCGGAGCCATCGGCTCGATCTTGTTCTTGATTCCGTCCAGGCCCGCCATCATCTGAGCGGCGAAGTTCAGGTACGGGTTGCCCGAGGAGTCCGGCGCGCGGAACTCGAGGCGCTTGGCCTTCGGGTTGTTACCGGTGATCGGGATACGCACTGCCGCAGAGCGGTTGCGCTGGCTGTAGACCAGGTTGATGGGGGCTTCGTAGCCCGGCACCAGGCGGTGGTACGAGTTGATCGTCGGGTTCGTGAAGGCCAACAGCGACGGAGCGTGGTGCAGAATGCCGCCGATGTAGTGACGTGCCAGATCGGACAGTCCGGCGTATCCGGCCTCGTCGTGGAAGAGGGGCTTACCGTCCTTCCACAGCGACTGGTGCACGTGCATGCCCGAGCCGTTGTCGCCGAAGAGCGGCTTCGGCATGAAGGTTGCCGACTTGCCGTTCTGCCACGCGGTATTCTTGACGATGTACTTGAACAGCTGCAAGTCGTCGGCCGCGCGAAGCAGCGTGTTGAACTTGTAGTTGATCTCCTGCTGACCGCCGGTGCCGACCTCGTGGTGGGCACGCTCGAGCTCGAAGCCTGCATTCTGCAGGTTGGTCGAGATCTGGTCGCGCAGGTCGACGTAGTGGTCGTACGGCGCGACGGGGAAGTAGCCGCCCTTGAAGCGAACCTTGTAGCCCAGGTTGGGGCTGCCGTCGGCCTCGGTCTCGGCTCCGGTGTTCCACCAACCCGAGGACGAGTCGACCTCGTAGAACGCACCGTTGGCCTGCGAATCGAAGCGAACCGAATCGAAGATGTAGAACTCGGCCTCGGCACCGAAGTACGCGGTGTCGGCAATGCCGGTGCTCGCCAAGTACTCCTCGGCCTTACGAGCAACGTTGCGCGGATCGCGGCTGTAGGCCTCACGCGTGAACGGGTCGTGGACGAAGAAGTCGATGTTCAGCGTCTTGGCGTTGCGGAACGGGTCGACCTGAGCGGTGGCGTAGTCCGGCAGCAGGATCATGTCGGACTCGTGGATCGACTGGAAGCCGCGGACGGACGAGCCGTCGAACGCAAGGCCGTCTTCCAGGGTGTCGGCCGTGAACGCCTTGGCAGCAATGGAGAAGTGCTGCTGCGCACCCGGCAGATCGGTGAACCGGATGTCGACGTATTCGATTCCTTCATCTGCGATGAACTTGATGACCTCTTGGGCCGTGGAAAACGCCACGCTTTTGCTCCTTAGTTGAGTCCGTCGAACTGACGGTATGGACTCGGTGTTGCCCGCCCGTCAAGCTCGTGTTTCGCCCGTGTTACACGTCGTGGTTCACGGTTGGCACGAACAACAGTACGTCCACCCGTTTTTTCGCGTGCCCGACCGCGCCTATCCTGGGAATCATGGCACGAATGACAGGGTCCTGGTTGTCCGGACCGGCGGCCGCGAACCCACGACCGCCGCAGAACTTCCGTGGGGAACAACTCGGTCTGCCCGCACAGGGTGTCGGCGCACTCGCCGGAACCGGTCGTAGAGTCCTGGCGTTGCTGCTGGACTGGACGATGGCCACCGGTGTGGCGTCGCTGATTCTCGGCGGTTACACCACCAGCGGGCTGATCTCGACGATCGTGCTGGCCGTGTGGTTCGTCGTAGGAATCGCTAGCGTCTCGCTGTTCTCGTTCACCCCGGGGCAGTTCATCGTGGGAGTTCAGGTGGGACGCATCGACGCCCATGCGCGAGTCGGTTTCGTCCGGGCATTGGTGCGGCAGCTCATTCTGCTGTTCGTCGTCCCGGCCGTGATCACCGATATGGACGGCCGGGGAATGCACGACCGCGCAACGGGAACAGCCCTGCTGCGGACCCGCTGAGGGGTCGACGCACCAGGGCTGTCGGTCGAAATACGGGTCAGCGACGCTTCATGGTCCGCTGAACGCCCTTCATCTTGGCCCCGCCGGGAATCGGTCCCTTGGGCATTGCCGGGCCACCCTTGGTGCCCAACGCGGCCAGCCGTGACTCGATGGTGTCCATCCGCTTACCGTCGATGTTCTTCGGCAGCTTCGACAGGTACTTCTGCAGACCCGACAGTGGAATCTGGTTCTCCCCGTTACCGACGATGATGTCGTAGATCGGAGTATCGCCCACCAGCCGGGCGGTCTTCTTCTTCTCCTGGGCCAGCAAGGTCTTTACGCGCTGCGGGGCACCCTCGGCCACGAGAATCACCCCGGGCTTCCCGATCACCCGGTGCACGGCGTCGAGATGAGTGGTGCCTGCGATCGCATTGGTGACACGCCACGATCCCTGAAGATTGTCCAGGGCCCACGCCGCAGCACCGGCCTGACCGTCGGCCTTCTTGTACACGGACTTCTGCACCCGTCGGCCGAAGATGATGAACGCGACCAGCACGCCCAACAGAAGCCCGATGGGGAGAAGGAACCACTGAAAGCCGAAGGCCAGGCCGATCAGGAAGCCGATCAGTCCGAGACCGACCACCGCTCCGATCATCAGCGGAAGGAGAGCCTTGTCGTCCTTACGCTGCATCTGGAACGCCTGCCACAACTGGCTGCGCCGTTCCTTCGATGCCTGCTTGCGGGCTGCCTTGGCAGCCGCCTTTGCTTCCTTGCTGGGCTTTGCTGCTTTGCCAGCTTTACTGCCGTTCGCCATACCTCACAGGATACGGCCTGTGCCGACGCTCACGTGCATCGCGCTGCGTCGAGCAGAGCGATCAGCGAGGAGCCAGCCGAGCCATCAGCGAGCTGGCCTCCTGAGAAGCTTCGCCGCCGTCGGTGAGGTGGCTCATGCTCTCGGGCAGTTCGCGACCGTGGTGTGCCATGGCCTGCGCGTAAAGGCGTCCGGCGCGGTACGAGGAGCGGACCAACGGGCCGGCCAGCACGCCGGCGAACCCGACCTCGGTGGCGTAGTCGGAGTGCTCGACGAACTCCTCCGGCTTGACCCACCGCTCGACGGGGTGGTGCCGCGGTGACGGTCGCAGGTACTGGGTGATCGTCAGAATGTCGCAGCCCGCCTCGTGCAGGTCGCGAATCGCTTCCTGGACTTCCTCGGGAGTCTCGCCCATGCCGAGAATGAGATTCGACTTGGTGACCAGACCGTCGTCACGCGCCGCGGTGATGACGTCCATCGACCGCTGGTACCGAAACGCCGGACGGATGCGCTTGAAGATGCGCGGCACCGTCTCGACGTTGTGGGCCAACACCTCCGGGCGGGAGGAGAACACCTCGGCCAGCTGATCGGGCTTGGCGTTGAAGTCGGGGATCAGCAGCTCGACGCCGGTGTTCGGGTTGAGCTTCTTGATGTACCGGACGGTCTCTGCGTAGAGCCACGCACCACCGTCTTCGAGGTCGTCGCGGGCGACTCCGGTGATCGTCGAGTAGCGCAGGCCCATGGCCTGCACACTCTCCGCCACGCGGCGGGGCTCGTCACGATCGAGATCCTCGGGCTTGCCGGTATCGATCTGGCAGAAATCGCATCGACGGGTGCATTGTTCGCCGCCGATGAGGAAGGTCGCCTCGCGATCTTCCCAGCATTCGTAGATATTCGGGCAGCCGGCTTCCTCGCACACCGTATGCAGACCTTCACGCTTCACAAGACCCTTGAGCTCGGTGTATTCCGGGCCCATCTTGGCTTTGGTCTTGATCCAGTTGGGTTTGCGTTCGATGGGGGTCTCCGCGTTTCGGATCTCGAGGCGGAGCAGCTTGCGTCCTTCTGGGGCCACAGTCACCTCAGCAATGCTACGCGCCGAACCGAACCGTCGTGACTTGCGGGTTGACCGTGGCGGTAGTGATCTCCGGGTGCCCGAGCTCGTGGTCTCTGACCGGCATCGATCCGTCCAATGCGGCCAGAACTGCCGTCGTGACCGACTCGAGTACCTCGTCGACCGTCACGTCTCGTCCCAGCTCGAGCGACAGCGACGTCACACCGGCATCGGCGATTCCGCAGGGCACGATCGCGTCGAAGCCCGTCATTGCCGAATTGCAGTTGAGGGAGAAGCCGTGCAGGGTCACGCCGCGCTGAACTCGCACGCCGATGGCCGCGATCTTGCGTTCGGGTAGAAGCACGCCGTCGCGAACCTCGGACGCGAGCCACACCCCGGACCTGCCGTCCACCCGCCCGCACGCGATGCCGTGATCGGACACCACGGAGATCAGCGCTTCCTCGATCCGGCGGACGTACTTGACGACATCGATGGGCTGTGCCAGCGCGACGATGGGGTAGCCGACGAGTTGACCCGGACCGTGCCAGGTGATCTTGCCGCCGCGATCCACCTCGACCACAGGAGTACCGTCGCGCGGCATGTCCTCTTCCGAGGTACGCCGCCCCGCGGTGTAGACGGAAGGGTGCTCGAGCAGCAGCAGCGTATCCGGGCCCCGGTTGTCGGCGCGGGCGTCGGCCACTTCCCGCTGCATAGCCCACGCCTGGGTGTACTCGACGGTGCCCAGCTCTCGCACGACGACCGGCTCGCTGCTGGCCCGGGCCGAGTCGGTGCCGGTGGCCGTAATCGACGGGGCGTTCACGTCACTCATGAGAGGAAACGCTACGCCGGGTCATGAGCCGACAGCCACCCGCAGTGCTTCGCCCACGGTGTTGTGCTCGAAGGTGTAGCCGGCGTCTTCGAGTGCCTTGGGAATGGCTCGCGGCCCGGTCAGGATCGCCTCCTCGGCAAATTCACCGATGACCGCTTTGAGGGCGAACCCGGGCACCACCCACGGGGCCGGACGATGCACCGCTCGGGACATCGCGCTGTTGAACTGGGCGTTGGTCACCGGAGTCGGCCCCACCATGTTGACCGGCCCGCGCAGCGAGTCGTTCTCGATACCGTGCACGATGGCACCGATTTCGTCCTCCAACGAAATCCACGGAAAGTACTGACGGCCACTGCCCAATCGACCACCGAGCGCGAACAGGTACAGCGGGCGCAGCTTGCCCAGCATGCCGCCGCGCTGCGACAGCACCACACCGCTGCGCAACAGAATCGTGCGTACACCGGCCTCCGACGCCGCAGCCGTGGCGTTCTCCCAATCGCGGCACACTTCGGCGAGGAATCCGTCTCCCACTGTGGCGGTCTCGTCGACCACTCGGTCGCCGGTGTCACCGTAGAAATTGACGCCGCTGGCATTGATCAGGGTGGGGACACCCGCGTCGGCAGCAGCCGACGCGATCACCTCGGTGGGCGCTATGCGGCTGTCGCGCACCAGCTGCTTGTACGCACCGGACCATCTCTTGTCGCCGATGCCGACGCCACACAGATTGACGACCGCATCGGCACCGGCCAGCACGGCGGGGTCGATACTGCCGTGCGACGGGTCCCATTGCGACTCGTCCGGACCCGCAGGCGAACGCCGGACCAGTCTGGTGACGTCGTGGCTGCGGCCGCGCAGAGCTGCAACGAGAGCTGTGCCGATCAATCCTGATGAACCTGCAATGACTACGCGCATGTGAACGAAAGCCTCCTTGACGCACTCCGGGGCACCATTCGCGAACGAATGATGCCCCGGATGCTCTGTCCGTGCCCCTGGTGAACGAGACCCCGATGCGAATGTTTCGCGCTCTTACGAGAATACGTGGCGCGACACTCGCCGGTTGTCTACAGACCCAGATCGGCCTCGAACGATGCCACTTCGAGCCGCTGCTTGATGGTCGTCAGGAAGCGACCTGCGTCGGCTCCGTCCACCAACCGGTGGTCGTAGGTGAGCGGCAGGTAGCACATCGAGCGAACACCGATCGACTCGTTGCCCGAGTCGTCCTTGACCACGACGGGACGCTTGACGATCGCACCCGTACCCAGCATGGCCGCCTGCGGCGGAACCAGGATCGGGGTGTCGAACAGCGCGCCCTGGCTGCCGATGTTGGTGATCGTGAACGTGCCACCGGACAGCTCGTCGGGCTTGAGTCCACCCGAACGTGCACGGGTGGCGATGTCGTTGATCGCCCGCGCGAGTCCGGCCAGCGACAGGTCGCCTGCGTTGTGGATGACGGGGGAGAGCAGACCCTGCTCGGTGTCCACGGCGATGCCGAGGTGCACATCGGCGTGGTACGTGATCTCCTTGGCGTCCTCGTTGATGCTCGCGTTGACGTTCGGGTGAGCCTTGAGAGCCTCGACGACCGCCTTCGCGAAGAACGGCAGGTACGTCAGGTTGACGCCCTCGTTCTCGGCGAACTTCGCCTTGGCCTTGGTGCGGAGACCGGCGATCTTCGTCACATCGACCTCGAAGGTCTGCGTCAGCTGAGCAGAAGTCTGCAGCGACTCACGCGTCTTCTTCGCGGTGATCTGACGAATACGGTTGATCTTCTGCGTGGTGCCGCGCAGGTGTGCGAGCTCGGGACGAACTCCCGCGGTCACCGGTGCTGCGGGCTTCGACGCTGCGGCGGGTGCTGCCTCGGCAGCCGGAGCAGCGGGAGCCTTCTTGGCCTCGGCTGCGGCGAGAACGTCCTGCTTGCGGATGCGTCCACCCACGCCGGTGCCCTTGACGGACGACAGATCGACGTCATTGTCCGACGCCAACTTGCGGACCAGCGGAGTGACGTATGGGCTCGAGTCGCCCGACGGTGCCGATTCCTTGGCGGGAGCGGCCTTGGGGGCCTCCTGCTTCGGTTCGGGCTTCGGCTCGGCCTTGGGAGCTTCCTTCTTGGGGGCTTCCTGCTTCGGCTCGGGCTTCGGCTCTTCCTTGGGCTCTTCGGCCTTCGGGGCCTCGGGCTCCGGAGTTGCCTCGGGCTCGGGGGCCTTCTCGGCGGGTGAACCGGAGCCGATGACTGCGAGCTGGCCGCCGACGGCCACGGTGTCGTCTTCCTCGGCGGAGATCTCGAGCAGGGTGCCGGCGACCGGAGACGGAATCTCGGTGTCGACCTTGTCGGTGGAGACCTCGAGCAGCGGCTCGTCCACGGCGACCTCGTCGCCGACGGCCTTGAGCCAGCGCGTCACGGTGCCCTCGGTGACGGACTCACCCAACTCGGGCATGGTCACCGGCGTTCCGGAACCGGAACCCGACGAGCCGGAAGACGAGCTCGCTGCGGGTGCTTCCTGCTCGGCCTGCGGTTCGGGCTCGGCTGCGGGAGTGGGCTCCTCGGCAGGCTCTTCCGGTGCCGCTTCTTCGGCAGGTGCAGAGTCCTCGGCGGGAGCGTCGGACGAGGAAGACTCGTTCGCGTCACCGATCTGAGCGAGCTCGCCACCGATCTCGACGGTGTCGTCTTCCTGAGCGACGATCTTGGTGAGAACACCGGCAGCAGGCGACGGGATCTCGGTATCGACCTTGTCCGTGGAGACTTCGAGCAATGGCTCGTCGACTTCGACGGTGTCGCCTTCTTGTTTGAGCCACCTCGTGACAGTTCCCTCGGTGACACTCTCACCGAGAGCTGGCATCTGGACGGAGAAGGCCATGTCTGTTGACTCCTCGACAGTTGTATGCGGGTGATTTAGTTCGACGACTTGTGGTCGCAGACCATTGTGCTGGCGGAACAGGGTTCATGGACGAGAGTTGGGTGATTCGGTTCGACGGAGGCACCGGTGCGATCGACACTCACCGAGCACGTTCGGCTCGATCCAGCGCCCACGTCGACACTTCCTCTCGGCAACTCACTTACTCACTTCACGAGCCTTGGTTCACAATCAAGAGAGCTGAACCCTCTAATGTCATCCTTCCATTGATGTCGCCTCGCCGTTCCCCTAGGGCGTGTAACACGCCTGTCGAACTGGTGGGTAACAAAGATCCGGCACCGAAACTCGGACTTCGCCGGCCGTACGAAAGAGGAGTTCGCGTGGGATTGTTCGATCGATTCAAGTCGAGCGGCGGGGGCGCGAAACGGGCACCCGAAGGCTCGGTTGCCCAGTACCTGGCCGATTGGACCTCGGCGCGAATCGGCGTCGAGGCCTACGTGGAACCGAAAACGACGGTCACGCCGCTGACGGTGGTTCTGGTCGCGAACGACGGTGAGTGGACGCGTCGACCGCTCGATGAAAAATATGTACGAAAGATCGGATCGGATCTGAAAATTCCGGTGTACGACGTCCGCAAGACGGGTTATCCGCAGAGGATGCGTGATCACGACGCTCGGCAGAAGCTGATTCGGCAGCGCGAACAACAGCAGCGCGACAGCTGACGCCGTCCGTGCGCGAACAGATGGTGCCTCGCGCACGGACGGGAGACGATCAGCCGTTGTCGGCGATGTCCTCGAGAACCGCGAACATGGTTCGAACCGGAACCCCGGTGCCGCCCTTTCCGGTGTAGCCGAAGGGACCACCGGTGTTGTATGCCGGGCCGGCAACGTCGATGTGAGCCCATTCCACGCCGTCGGCGACGAATTCCTTCAAGAACAGAGCAGCGGCGAGCATGCCACCTGCTCGACCGTTGGTGACGTTCGCGAGATCGGCGACCTTGGAGTCGAGTTCGCGGCGAATCTCCTTCGGCAGCGGCATGGCCCAACCGTTCTCGCCGATTGCCTGCGAAATCGCTGCGACGCGGTCACGGAAGTCGTCGGTACCCATCACGCCGGGAGTCCTGTTGCCGAGTGCGACGACCTGAGCGCCCGTCAGCGTCGCAGTGTCGATCAGGTAGTCCGGATCGTCCTCGCAGGCCCGCACGATCGCGTCGGCGAGTACCAAGCGGCCCTCGGCATCGGTGTTGATCACCTCGACGGTGATGCCGCCGTACTGGGTGAGCACATCACCGGGGCGCTGAGCGGTGCCCGACGGCATGTTCTCCGCCATCGGGACGGTGGCGATGACGTCGAGCGGCAGACCGACCTTGGCGGCGAGCACCACGGTGGCGATGACCGCTGCCGCACCGCCCATGTCCGAGGTCATGTTCTCCATGCCGGCAGCCGGTTTGATCGAGATGCCGCCGGTGTCGAATGTGATTCCCTTACCGACGAGGGCAACCTTCTTTGCGCCGCGCTTGCCTCCCGAGTGCGTCAGGCGCACGAGCCGAGGCAGCCGCGACGATCCCTTGCCCACTCCGTGAATGCCGCCGTAGCCACCCTTCTCGAGAGCTTTGTCGTCGAGAATCTCTACCTCGAGACCGGCCGCTTTGCCCAGCGCCTTGGCCTGAGCCGCGAATTCCTCCGGGTAGAGATGACTGGGCGGAGTGTTGACGAAATCCCTTGCCACGGCTACCGATTCGGCAATCGCGATCGACCTCTCCAATTCGCGCTTGGCATCCTTGGAACGAGTGTCGGGCACCAACAACTCGATGCGAGTCACCGGAAGAGCAGACGGCTTCGGTGCCGAGAGAGCCGACTTGAACTCGGCGAACTGGTACGCGCCCAGGAAGAAGCCCTCGGCAGCCGCACCCAGATCGAGCGCCGAGAGCGTCGTGGCCGCCGTCTCGACACCGGACAGCGCGCGAGCCGCGGTGCCGGCCGAGTGACGAATCCGTTCACTGTCGATGTCGGCCGCGTTGCCGAGGCCCACGGCCAACACACTCGCCACGGCCAGGCCGGCCGGAGCCGGAATACGCACTACTTCGTCGGCCTTGCCGGTGGCACCGACGGCTTCGAACGCGTCGAGCAATTCGGTGGCGATCGCGTCGTCGGAAATGTCGTCGGTGATGGAGAGTTCGAGGCCGTCGTCACTCGTGCTCAATGCGACGACGAGGACGTCGACTTTCTTAC
The DNA here is from genome assembly GCF_004563845.1 of Rhodococcus sp. 1R11. Taxonomy (NCBI): domain Bacteria; kingdom Bacillati; phylum Actinomycetota; class Actinomycetes; order Mycobacteriales; family Nocardiaceae; genus Rhodococcus; species Rhodococcus sp. 1R11. The sequence continues at coordinate 360,166 of NZ_SPNG01000002.1, forward strand.
CGAGCTTGCCCGCGAGAACCAGGTCGGGTCCGAGAGTGCGGGTGAGCGTCGAGGGGGAAGGCACGTGGTTGCTCCTGTAGGGGTTGACGTGTACGTCCCTCGATCCTAATGACGGTCGGCGGCGTCGACGATCGAGGGACGCACCGGGGCGACCGACCCGAGACACCCCGCGTGGTGAGCTAGCGTGGCCGCCATGACCGACACCGAGTTGATCGAAGGACCACTCCACGCCGTGCACACCGAACTCGGCGCGACGTTCGCACCCTTCGGTGGATGGACCATGCCGGTCTCGTACGCCGGCGTCGTCGTCGAGCACACGGCAGTGCGTGAAACGGTGGGTCTGTTCGACGTCGGCCACCTCGGCAAAGCGTCGGTGACCGGCCCCGGGGCCGCTGCGTTCGTGAACTCCGTACTCACCAACGACCTGGCCAGAATCCAACCGGGCAAAGCGCAATACACGCTGTGCTGCACCGAGTCCGGTGGCGTCGTCGACGACCTGATCGCCTACTTCGTCTCCGACGAGGACGTGTTCTTGGTCCCCAATGCTGCGAATACGGCAGCTGTGGTCGCGGCGATGGCTGCCGCTGCCCCCGCCGGGGTCTCGGTGGTGAACCGGCACCGCGAGTTCGGAGTACTGGCCGTGCAGGGGCCCAAGGCGTCCGAGGTTCTGCAGGAACTGGGTCTACCGACCGATATGGACTACATGGCATTCGAGGACGCCACCTGGAACTCTCTGCCTGTTCGGGTCTGCCGGACGGGCTATACCGGTGAACAGGGCTACGAGCTGATCCCGTCTGCCGACGACGTGGAACCGCTGTTCCTGGCGCTGCTGGCCGCGGTGCGGTCTCGCGAAGGGCAGGTGTGCGGGCTCGGTGCCCGCGACACACTGCGCACCGAGATGGGATACCCGCTGCACGGACACGAGTTGGCACTCGACATCTCGCCCCTCGAAGCACGCTGCGGCTGGGCGATCGGATGGAACAAGGCCTCGTTCTGGGGCAAGGACGCATTGACCGCCCAGAAAGCATACGGTCCGGCACGTCTTCTGCGCGGGCTCAAAGCCCTCGACCGCGGCGTTCTACGCCCCGGTCTCACCGTGCGCGCGTCGGGACGCGATCTCGGAACGACGACCTCCGGCACTTTTTCGCCCACTCTCAAGGTCGGTATCGCCCTCGCACTCCTCGACGCGACGGCCGCGCCTGCGGTGGGTTCGGAGGTCGAGGTCGACGTTCGGGGCCGCGCCCTGCGCTGCGAAGTGGTCGCACCGCCGTTCGTCGTCGCCAAGACCAGGTGACCGCGTGAGACCGCCACGAACCCCACGATAGGATTCCCGGCATGACAGGTGTTTCCGAATTCACGTACGTGCAGCATCCTTCGCCCGCAACCTCCGCGGCGCGTGACGCGGTACTCGCTGCGCCCGGATTCGGAAAGCACTTCACCGACCACATGGTGAGCATCGACTACACCCGTGACGGCGGCTGGCACGACGCGAGGATCACCCCGTACGGTCCGATCGAACTCGACCCCGCGGCGATGGTCCTGCACTACGGCCAAGCGATCTTCGAGGGCCTGAAGGTCTACCGTCAACCCAACGGCGATCTGTCCACGTTCCGGGTGCAGTCCAACGCCGAGCGGTTCCGTACTTCGGCCAAGCGGCTTGCCATGCCCGAGATGCCGGACGACCTGTTCATCGGCTCGATCGAGAAGCTGCTCGAGCTCGATCACGAGTGGGTTCCTGCCGCGGGCGGCGAGGACGCGCTCTACCTGCGGCCCTACATGTTCTCCACCGAAGCCGGTCTGGGTGTGCGCCCCGCCGACGCCTACCGGTACATGCTGATCGCCTCACCCGCAGGCGCGTACTTCCCGCGTGGCGTCAAACCGGTGAGCGTGTGGTTGTCCACCGAATACGTCCGGGCAGCACCGGGCGGCACCGGTGCCGCGAAGTTCGCAGGCAACTACGCCGCCTCCCTCCTCGCGCAGGCGCAGGCCAGCGACGAAGGCTGCGATCAGGTGGTGTGGCTCGACGCCACCGAACGCCGCTACGTCGAGGAGATGGGCGGCATGAACCTGTTCTTCGTCTTCGGCTCGGGTTCCGACGCCCGGCTGGTGACCCCCTCGCTGTCCGGATCCTTGCTTCCCGGCATCACGCGCGACTCGCTGTTGGCCTTGGCGACGGACTCCGGCATCCCCGTCGAGGAGCGACGGATCTCCACCGACGAGTGGCGCAAGGGTGCCGAAGCGGGCGAAATCACCGAGGTGTTCGCGTGTGGCACGGCAGCTGTCATCACTCCGGTGGGCAGCGTCAAGTCCACCGACGGTTCCTTCGAGATCGCAGGCGGAGAACCCGGCGAGATCACGCTCGCACTGCGAGACACCCTCACCGGCATCCAGCGAGGCACCTTCGCCGATACCCACGGCTGGATGACCAAGCTCCGCTGATCAGCTGCCGATCAGCAAACCCACCGCGGCCGACGCCGTGGTGGTCTCGATTGCGGCACCGAGAACATCGCCCGAGAGGCCACCGAAGCGTCGGACGCAGTGTCGAACGGCAAGCACCGACAGTGTCAGGACCGTGAGGACGACCAGCGGCCCTTGCCAGGGTCGATCGGGTTGCGCGAAGACCGACGCAGCGGCTGCCGCAAGCACCCACAGCGTGAGAACGGCGTTGGACTGTGTTCCGGCCACGAGCGCGCCGAAGCCGCCCGACGTCGATGCGTCGATTCCCTTGCGGCAGGCCAGGACTGCCGCCACCCGGGCAGTCACCGCGACCACGACGACAGCCCACCACAGTCGCTCCTGCGCGAGTTGACCCAGACTCGCCGCCTGAATCGCTGACGTCAGAGCAATGGCCGCCACCCCGAACGGTCCGGCACTACCGGACTTCATGACCTCCCGCGCACGTTCGGGCGGGCCGTAACAGCCGAGCCCATCGGCGGTGTCGGCCAACCCGTCGATGTGCATACCGCGCGTCAGGAGCGCGGCGGCGGCAACGACGACGAGGCCGCACAGGATTGCCGACAACCCGGCAACCGTCGTCGCCCACAACAGTGCCGAACACACGCACCCGAGGACGAGACCGACCAGGGGAGCGTGCGCCAACGCGCGACCGGCGCGGGCCCTGTCGACCTGCGACGGGCCACGCACGGGCAGCACCGTCAACCACGAGAACGCGAGCGCCAGACCCTCGGCCCGCAGCCTCACGGTCAGCGGACTTCGGTGTCGCCGGTGCTGACGCCGGCGTCGGCGAACGTCGCCATCGAATTCAACGTGTCGACTCCCGCACGAACGAGCGGCAGCGCCGCCAACGCGCCGGAACCTTCACCGAGTCGCATCGACAGCTCCACCAACGGCTCGAGTCGCAAGTGCCGCAAGGCAAGCGAATGGGCAGGCTCGGCCGAACGATGCCCGGCGACCCACCAGGCACTGGCACCGGCCGCACCGTCCTCCGCCACCAGTGCTGCTGCGGTGACGACGAGACCGTCCAGGATCACCGGGGTACGACGGTGGGCCGCCTGGGCGAGGAAACCGGCGAGGGCAGCGATGTCGGCACCACCTGCCACCCGCAGCAGGTCGGTGGGATTCTTGGCGACCGGCCGAGCCCGCCGCATCGCGTCCCGGATCGCCGCGGTCTTCCTGATCCACCCGGCGTCGTCGATTCCGGTGCCACGGCCGACGGCAGCGACCGGTTCGGTATCGGTGAGGGTGGCGATCAATACGGTTGCGGGCGTTGTGTTTCCGATGCCCATGTCGCCTGCGACGAGAAGGTCCGCACCGGCGTCGACCTCCTCGTCCGCGATGGCAGCGCCGACGGCGACGGCGGCGCGCACCTCGTCCTCGCTCAGTGCGTCCTCACGGTCGATCGAACCACTCGAGCGCCGAATCTTGTAGGCGGACACCGATGGATCGGTATCGGCGTCGACAGCGATGTCGACCACTCGAACAGTGGCCCCGGCGATGGTTGCGAGGACGTTGACCGCAGCACCGCCCGCGCGAATGTTCTCGACCATCTGCGCCGTGACCTCGGGCGGGTAGGCAGACACTCCATGAGCGGCGACGCCGTGGTCGCCGGCGAAGACGACGACACGGACGCGCTCGAAGGACCTCGGCGGACTGACATCCTGGCAGGCGGAGATCCACTCGCCGAGCGTCTCGAGACGGCCGAGGCTACCGGCCGGCTTGGTCAACCGGCCTTGCCGCTCGGCAGCTTCGTACCGCGCCGAATCGGAGGGCGAAGGTACCGGACGAAACGGTGAGGGTGCCGGGATCTCGTCCACAGGAGTTGTCACACTGGGCCTTTCGCGGTCAGGGAATCCGCCGGTGGTTCTTTGAGGGTCAGCGCGAGACCCGCGACGACCAGCAGAACCCTGTCACACACGTGCGCGAGACGCGCATTGAGGACACCGAGTTCGTCACGGAACAGTCGACCCGAACGCGACTCGGGAACTACTGACATGCCGACCTCGGGGCTGACGATCACGAGACTCGACCTGCAGTCCGAGACCGCCGCGACCAAGTCGTTCACGGCCGGAGCAATCGTCCCGCGAGGCAGGTCCCAGGCCGCTGCGTCGTCGAGCATTCCCGTCAGCCAGGTGCCCAGATCGTCGACCATCGTGGTGCCGCCCCAAGGCTGAGCCACCACCGTCGCCAGCCCGGTGACGGTTTCGACCGTGGTCCACTCGGGCGGACGCGACGCACGATGGAGTTCGATGCGCTGCTGCCAGTCTTCGTCGGCCGCATCGCGCTGTCCGGTCGCGACGTAGCGGACCGGGCGGGTCGTGACCAACGATTCCGCGTGCGCGGACTTACCGGATCTGGCTCCGCCGAGGACGAGCGTTCGAGACGGCACGACCACCGACGTCAGACGGCCTCGCCGGCGCTCACTCGCGGCTTGGGGGCACGCATCTTACGAATCTGCGACGCCCGTACGAAGGCGTACCAGCCGATCTTGAAGCCGCCGTCGGGGGTGTCGGGGAACCGGACGCGAATGCGGTTGTTGATCATCTTGCCGAGATAGATGCCCTCGCCGACCATGAACAGCATCATCACGAACATGCCGAGAGTGACGTACTGCTGTACCTGCGGCTGCAGGAACAGCGCAAAGATGAGAATGAGAGCGAGCGGCATGAACAAGCCGACAAGATTGCGCCGCGCATCGACGATGTCGCGAACGTAGGCACGCACCGGGCCCTTGTCGCGAGGCAGCAGGTACTTGTCGTCGCCCGCGAGCATGCGTGCCCGACGCTCCGCAGCTGCTGCACGCCGTTCGTTCGAGGCAGCCTTACGGTCTTCCTTGCTGCCTTTGTTCGCCTTGCGGCGCTCTCGTGCCTCTTTGCTCGTCAGAGGAGCCGGAGCGACCGGCCCGCGGCGGCGGGCCTCGGCGTCACGGCGCTTGGGGGTCGGTCGGCCTTTGCCGAGAGACACCGGCGAGGTCGCCTCGCCGGCGGACGCAGTCGACTCGGGCTCGTTCGAGTCCTGTCCGTCCGAATTGTCAGAGTTTCCACGGCGTAGCAGCTTCACGCAACCAGAGTATGGGATGAGCGGAGGCACTCGAACACCGGCCAGGTCAGCGGCGCAGCACCGGATGCTGTTCGGGCACTACGGTCCTACACTTCCGAGAATGCGAGTGATGATTGCGCCGGACTCCTTCGGGGACACCCTGACTGCCGCAGACGCAGCCGCCGCCATTGCCAGAGGATGGGCGGGCGTCAGAAGCGGTGACGAGTTGGAACTGGCACCCCAATCCGACGGTGGACCAGGGTTCGTCGAGGTACTGGCCTCGCGCATCGGCACAATCCACGTCGCCGACGTGGACGGACCGCTCGGGACGCCGGTGCAGGCCCGCTGGCTGCTCGACGGCACGGTGGCGTACATCGAATCGGCTCAGGCCTGCGGGCTGCACCTCGTCGACGGTCCGCTGACTCCGCAGTCGGCGCTGAAGGCGAACAGCTACGGCGTCGGCCAGCTGTTGAGCGAGGCGTTGACCAGTGGCGCGACGTCGATTGTCGTCGGACTCGGCGGGAGCAGTTGCACCGACGGCGGACGAGCGATGATCCGCGCACTCGGCGGGCTGGGGTCGGCAATCGAACGGTTCTCGGGAATCGACCTCGTCGCCGCGTCGGACGTGGAGAACCCCCTGCTCGGCGATGCCGGCGCTGCTCGGGTGTTCGGGCCGCAGAAGGGTGCCGACACCGAGACGGTCGAGCGACTCGAAGAACTGAACGCCGACTGGGCTGCCGTTCTGTCGGCTGCGGGCCACGACGTGGCAGACCGTCCCGGTGCGGGTGCAGCGGGCGGAATGGGGGCGGCCCTGTTCGCGCTCGGTGGCAGGCAGGTGCCGGGTGCTTCCGTCGTGGCGGAACGAACCGGTCAGCGGGAACTCCTGGACTCCGTCGACCTGGTGTTGACCGGGGAGGGAAAGTTCGATTCCCAGTCGCTGGGAGGCAAGTTGGTGACCAGAATCGCCGCTGCAGGCGGTGCCACCGGAATCGAAACCGTGGTGCTCGCCGGCCAGGTGACGTTGAGCGAGCACGACCTGGCGTCGGCCGGTATCTCGGCCGCTCACTCGATCAGCGAGTTCGCCGGGTCTGTGGAGGTGGCCATGACCGATGCGGCCAATCAGCTCGAAAAGCTGGCCGCGCACTTGGCGAGCAGTGCTGTTGCCGGGCCCTCGAACAGGGGCGGCGCGCGCAAGGAATAGAGCAACCCGGAGTACGGTTGAGTTTGTTCACGGGTTTGGTACGACTGATAGGGAGAGCCCATGACCGTTTCGAATGAGACCACAACGACCGAAACCACGGCGCACAAGGTCACCATGACGGAGACCGCTTCGGCCAAGGCCAAGGCGTTGCTGGACCAAGAGGGCCGCGACGACCTCGCGCTGCGCATTGCTGTACAGCCCGGTGGGTGTGCAGGACTGCGCTATCAGCTCTTCTTCGACGATCGAAGCCTCGACGGCGACCTCGCGGTCGACTTCGGCGGCGTCACCCTCGCAGTCGACCGGATGAGCGCTCCCTACGTGGAGGGTGCATCCATCGACTTCGTCGACACGATCGAGAAGCAGGGCTTCACGATCGACAACCCGAACGCGACCGGATCGTGCGCGTGCGGCGACTCGTTCAACTGAGCTGACTCGCTCTCGACTGTGACCGATACACGTATTCGTGTATCGGTCACAGTCGTGTCTGCTCGTCGGTCATCCAGAACTACACTCCGAAAGGCCCTTCTTCGTGACTCTCGCGGTATCCGGCTCGATTGCAACCGACCATCTGATGCGATTCCCCGGTCGGTTCGCCGAGCAGATCGTCGCCGATCAGCTCGCGAACATTTCGCTGAGCTTCCTGGTGGACGACCTGGTCATCCGTAAGGGGGGAGTGGGCGGAAACATCGCCTACGCCCTCGGGGTCCTCGGCGGCTCTCCGCTCCTCGTCGGAGCCGTGGGGCCGGACTTCGCCGAGTATCGGACCTGGCTCGAAGAGCACGGAGTCGATTGCAGTGGCGTCAGCGTGTCCGCCACCGCGCACACAGCACGATTCGTCTGCACCACCGACGAGGACATGGCGCAGATCGCGTCGTTCTATCCCGGTGCCATGAGCGAAGCCCGCGACATCTCCATCGACGCGCTGGCCGCGCAGCACGAGCTCGATCTCGTGCTGATCGGGGCCAACGATCCGGAGGCGATGACCGCCCACACGGACCAGTGCCGCGCGGCAGGTGTTCCGTTCGCCGCCGACCCGTCCCAGCAACTCGCGCGACTCGACGCAGCACAGGCCACCGACCTGATCGATGGGGCGGCATACCTGTTCACCAACGAATACGAATGGGCACTGCTCAAGCAGAAGACCGGGATGTCCGACGCCGATATCGCGGACAAGGTGGACCTGCGGGTCACCACGCTGGGCAAGCGAGGCGTGGACATCGTCGAAAAGGGTGGGAAGCACACCCACATCGGTGTCGTGCCCGAGACGAGCAAGGTCGATCCCACCGGAGTGGGCGACGGGTTCCGTGCAGGGTTCCTCACCGCGCACCTCGCCGGAGCGAGCATCGAACGAGCTGCTCAGCTCGGTTCTCTTGTTGCCGTGCTGGTTCTCGAGACCACCGGAACGCAGGAGTGGAGTCTGAACCGCGACGATGCGATCAAGCGCCTGAGCGCGGCGTACGGTGCCGAAGCCGGCGAGGAGATCGGCGCGCTGCTGCCCGCCTGAGATCGGCTTCCCTCAGCGGGATCAATGCGGCTCTGTTGCAATCTGAGCGACTGAAATCCACATTGATCCCGGGGGGGAGACGGGTGTACCAGTCAGATGTTGACCGGGTACTCCGGTTCGGCGATCTGCGGAACGATGCGCTTCTCCACGAAGATCCCGTGCCACACCATGAAGATGAGCAGCGTCCACAGGCGACGGCTGTGATCCGATTTGCCTGCCCGATGGTCGTCGAGCATGGCGACGATGGCTGCCTTGTTCAGCAGGTGATCGGTCTGTGACTCGGCGATCTGCTGGTGAGCCCAGTCGAAGAGTTCGGTACCGCGCAGCCAGTGGCGCAGTGGCACCGGAAAACCGAGCTTGGCGCGGTGCAGCACATGACCGGGAACGATGCCTTCCAGCGCCTGGCGCAGTGCGTATTTGGTAGTGCTCTTGGTGATCTTCTGCTCCAGCGGCAACTTCTCTGCTACGCGATAGACCTCGGAATCGAGGAACGGGACGCGCAGCTCGAGCGAGTTCGCCATGGTGATCTTGTCGGCCTTGACCAGAATGTCGCCGCGAAGCCAGGTGAACAGGTCCAAATGCTGCATGCGAGCCACGGGATCCCACCCCTGCGACTGCGCATAAATGGGTGCGGTGACGTCCTGATGCGTCCACTCGGATCTGAACTCGCGCAGCACAGATCGCAATTGCGCATCGTTGAAGCTGCGCGCATTGCCGTAGTAGCGCTCCTCGAGGGTCATCGATCCTCGGTGCAGCAAGCTCTTGCCGCGCGTGCCTTCGGGAATGCGCTCGCTCAACGATCCGGCTGCGCGGCGGAGAAATGCGGGCAGAGACTCGAACGGCTTCAACGACAGCGGCTCGCGGTAGATGGTGTAGCCGCCGAACAGTTCGTCCGCACCCTCTCCGGAGAGCACGACCTTGACGTGTTTGCGAGCTTCTTTGGCGACGAAGTAGAGCGGTACGAGCGCCGGATCGGCTACCGGGTCGTCCAGGTACCAGACGATTTCGGGAATGGACGCCGCGAACTCTTCCGGTCCGACCACTTTCACGATGTGCCGAGCACCTATCGCGGCTGCCGACTCCGCTGCAACATCGACCTCGGAGTAACCCTCGCGCTCGAAGCCGGTCGTGAAGGTGATCAAGTTCGGATTGTGTCGAATTGCCAGTGCCGCGATGGCCGTGGAATCGATGCCGCCCGAGAGGAAGGAACCGACGGTCACGTCGGCTCGCATGTGCTTGGCGACCGAATCTTCGAGGGCCTCGGCAATCTCCTGGTAGCGAGCCTTCTCGCTGCCGGGAGCGAAGGGCTTCACCGGGAACGTCGGTGTGAAGTATCGGGTGATCTTCGGCGGCGTACCGGGGGAGAGGGTGGCGTAGCAACCCGACTCGAGCCGCCTGATCCCCGAGTGCAGCGTCTCCGGCTCGGGGACGTACTGAAGCACGGTGTAGTGCTCGATGGCCCGCGGGTCGAGGTCGAGATCGACGCCCAGCAGCTCCATCAGTTCGAGAACGCTCTTCTTCTCACTGCCGAACGCGGTTCCACCCGGGCCCGTGGCGTAGAACAGCGGCTTGATGCCGAATGGATCGCGCGCGATGAACATCTCGCGCGTCTCGGTGTCCCAGATGGCGAAGGCGAACATTCCTCGCAGACGCTGCACGGCGGCAGCGCCCCAGTAGTGAAATGCCGCGACGATCGACTCGCTGTCACCTTCGGTGGCGAATTCTGCACCGTGATCGCGCGCGAGCTCCGCACGCAACTCGAGGTAGTTGTAGATCTCGCCGTTGAACACCAGCGCGTACCGGTCGGGTGAACCGGGAGGCCCCCACCGCATCGGCTGATGCGAGTGTTCGATGTCGATGAACGAAAGTCGATTGAAGCCGTACACGACGTCGTCGTCGTGCCAGGTGCCACCGGCCTCGTCCGGGCCTCGATGGCGCATGCAGTGAGTCGCCGAGCTCACCAGCTCGACGCCGGCGGCGGTCGTTCCGTGAGACGTCAGTACTCCGAGCAGTCCACACACAGCGTCTGCTACCTCTTCTCGCAGTTGGGGACAATGCCGGGGGCCGGATCTCCGCGTGTCGTCAGCGGGACGGTCGATCAGCAACCGAGTATGCCGCAGACACGCTCGAACCTAGGTAACGACCCAAGGGTGGCTCCGCGTCAGCTTTGGTCTACGCTGCGTAGTACTCGGGCATCTCCATGTGGAAGCCCTTATTCTTCAGTGGTGGGCAATCAGGAAGGCGTGAACGTGGCGCATAGTCGGATCCTTCGGCGAGCGGGGCTGACAGCATTTCTCGGTGTAGCCGCGTTGATGCTGTCGGGCTGTTCCATCAGCAGTGACAACGTACTCAATTTCGGTTTCGCTTCGGGCGTCACTCCGCAGGGACGACGCATCGGCGACCTGTGGACCTGGTCGGTCATCGCCGCCCTGGTCATGGGCATCGTCGTGTGGGTCTTGATCTTCTGGGTGGTGCTCTTCCACCGTAAGAAGAAGAGCTCCCCGGAGTTCCCGCGTCAGACCGCGTACAACGTTCCGCTCGAGCTGTTCTACACGGCGGTTCCGTTCGTGATCATCGCCGTGCTCTTCTACTTCACCGTCGTGGTGCAGAACTACGTCGACGAGAAGCAGGCAGATCCCGACGTCCAGGTCGACGTGACCGCATACCAGTGGAACTGGAAGTTCGGATACCGGACCATCGACCTCAAGGACGGTGCTGCCAAGTACGAGGGCACCGACGAAGAGGAGCAGGCCGCCGCGGAAGCCGCCGCAACTCCCGGTGAAGGTGCCGAGGGTAGCGAGGACGGCGAGTTCGTGCCCGGCGCGATCCACGGTGCAATTCCCCAGGATCTGTCCTACCTGCACTACAACAAGATCGAAACGGTCGGTTCCAGCGCCGAGATTCCGGTGCTCGTCCTTCCCACCGGCAAGCGCATCGAATTCGTGTTGGCATCCTCGGACGTCATTCACGGCTTCTGGGTTCCCGAGTTCCTGTTCAAGCGCGACGTCATGCCGAACCCGGAGGAGAACCACTCCGACAACGTGTTCCAGATCAGCGAGATCGAACGTGAAGGATCGTTCGTCGGTCGGTGCACCGAAATGTGTGGCACCTTCCACTCGATGATGAACTTCGAGGTTCGCGCCGTGTCTCCGGACAAGTTCGAGCAGTACATCGAGCTGCGCAAGCCTGTGGCCGAGGGTGGCGAAGCGCTGACCAACGCGCAGGCACTCGAAGCCATCGGTGAGAGCCCGCTCGCGACCAGCACCTCGCCGTTCGAGACCGATCGTACCGTCCGTACCGCCACCGTCGCCGAAGGCAACTGACCAAGGAAGCATGCTGATATGAAAATCGAAGCGAAGATCTTCGAGATCCTCACGGTCTTCTTCCTCCTGGTCGGCATCGTGTATGCGCTTTTCACCGGATTGAGCCGAACCGGCGTCGAGTGGGCAGGCGTCACGGCGATCTTCCTGTCGGTCGGCCTGACGCTGATCGTCGGAACATACTTCCGATTCGTCGCTCGACGGCTCGATACTCGGCCCGAAGACTTCGACGACGCCGAGGTAAGTGATGGTGCAGGCGACCTGGGCTTCTTCAGCCCCGGTAGCTTCTGGCCGTTCGTACTGGCAGTGGCGGCGTCGATCACCGCTCTCGGCTTTGCTTTCTTCCAGCCCTGGTTGATTGCCCTGGGCGTCGTGTGCGTCATCGCCTCGGCCGCTGGATTGGTCTTCGAGTACCACATCGGTGCCGAACGCCACTGACCTTGTAGTCACCCGAAAAGGGCCCCGATCGTTCACGAGAACGATCGGGGCCCTTTTCTGTGCGACCGTGTACACCGGGGACATCGCTCGAGTGCAGAGGCATCTTCAGCCGGCGGGGGTCGAGTGCCTTTCGGCCGGAATTGTGGCGAGCTGACCGATGCGTTCGCGAGCTGCGGCTGGTGTGAGTACCTCGATGTGATCGCCGAACCGAAGTAGTTGACGTACCGACTCGATGTCGTGATAGCGGACGACGACGGTGCACCAGCCGTCTTTCGCTTCGGAGACATCGTGGATGCGACTGGCGAGTACCCGTCGAGCCAGGTCGAGGCCATTTTCCGGCAGGCGGACGGTGACGCTCACGGGACCTCGCCTTTCGGTGCGATCCTTCAACGCTGCCCATTTCGTGCGCCGGGTTGGACAGCGGCTGTTGGCGCGAGTTGTTCGTAGGTCGATAGCCGTTCCAGCGCGAACAGCCGACCGTCTCCTGGACGGGCTAGTCGAGCACTCTGTCCTGAGCACCCCCCGCGCGAGCGAGATCGGACTCATGGTGCCCGGACGCTCGGAGGCAAGCGATGACATGTTCACCGACTGGGTCTCGAAAGGAGTTGCCGTGGCGCAGGAGCCACACGACGCCGTGTTCGGCCGCACGTTCGTGATCGCGGACCCCGACGGCAACCTCATCCGGGTATCGCCGATCGACTGAGACGCACCACGCCCACATGCTGAGGGTCGGTGAAGGACCGGCCGCACACAATGGGTTGGTCTTCATCGTGGCTGCGCATAAACGCCCCCGAGGACCACGGCGCGGATCCGAACCCGTCAGGAGGCGTCGGCCTCGTGCAGCGTCGACGACGCTTCCGCCGTGGATTCGAGCAATGCATCGAGTGAGATCTCCAACGCATCACACAGTGCGGCGACGGTGAAGAACGCCGGGGTTGCGATTCGCCCGGTCTCGATCTTTCTGAGCGTTTCGACGGAGATGCCGGCGGCGTCGGAAACCTCGGTCATGGTCCGGTTGCCCCGGTAACGGCGCAAAGCTGTGCCCAAGCGGGCTCCACGCGCGAGTTCACCGGGACTGAGTGGGATACGGACCATACACCGATACTAATACCGGTCGAGACCGACCGGGCCGATGCTCGCCACCGATGGGTCTGCGGGCGACCGGCAGGTGAGTGCCAATTCAGTCTCAGGCTCTGCCGCGCTTTGCATCGGTCGCTCTCGGCGGGGGAGGGGAGTGGCACCTGTGCGAGTTGCAGCATCTGGTTCGTGGACTCGTACGGTCCCGATCGAGATCCAGCCGGATGGTGTCCGGACATGTGTCGAGCGGGTAGCACCGGCACCACACGAAGAAGGGCGGCACCGTTGCCGGTGCCGCCCTTCAGCGGAGTGCGTTGTCAGGACTCAGTGATCGCGATCACTGTCCTGACGACCCGAAGAAATCGAGGTGTCTTCGTGTCCGTTGGCATGGCCGTTGCCGTCGGCGTGGCCATTGGAATGACCGTTGCCGTTGGCGTGACCGTTGCCGTTCGTATGGCCGTTGCCGTTCGAGTGGCCGTTGCCCAGAATGCCCGCTTGGTAGTTGCGAAGCATTGCCAACTGCTCGTGCTCGCCCTGGTGGAGTGCATCTTCGAGGGCTTTGCTCTGCGCAACGGGGTCCGGGGTGAACAGAGAACCCGAGCCTGGCTTGCCCGCAGAACCGAGCTTGTTCATCTTCTTGGGCACCGCGGCACCCTGGTAATCGAGCGGGATCGGGTGACCGTGGTCGTCGACCGGTCCGAGCGGCTGGTGGATCTCCACGTACTGGCCGTGCGGGAGTCGCTTGATGATTCCGGTTTCGATGCCGTGCTCGAGAACTGCCCGGTCGCTGCGCTGCAGGCCGATGCAGAACCGGTACGCGACGAAGTACGCGATCGGCGGAGCAATGAGCACTCCGATTCGACCGATCCACGTCATCGCATTGAGCGAGATGTCGAACTTGTACGCGATCAGGTCGTTGACGCACGAGAGCGTCAGGACGACGTAGAAGGCGATGGACATTGCGCCGATCGCAGTACGGACCGGCACGTCGCGGGGACGCTGCAGCAGGTTGTGGTGCGCGTTGTCTCCAGTGAGACGCTTCTCGATCCACGGGTAGGCAATCATCACGGTGAAGACGAGGCCCATGATCACGGCCACCCAGAAGACTGCAGGAATCGTGTAGCGACCAGCGATGTAGATGTCCCATGCCGGCCACAGACGCGCCAGGCCGTCGGTCCACATCATGTAGAAGTCGGGCTGCGAACCTGCGGAAACCTGAGACGGGTTGTACGGTCCGAGCGCCCAGATCGGGTTGATCTGCAGCAGTCCACCCATTGCCGCGATGACGCCGAACGTCACGGCGAAGAACGCGCCGGACTTGACGGCGAAGACCGGAAGGATACGAACGCCGACGACGTTGGTCTCCGTACGACCGGGTCCGGGGAACTGCGTGTGCTTCTGGTACCAGACCAAAGCCAGGTGAGCTGCGATCAGCGCCAGGATGATGGCCGGGAGCAGGAGCACGTGCGCCACGTACAGGCGGGGAATGATGATCGTGCCGGGGAAGTCCCCGTCGAAGATCAGCCAGTGCATCCAGGTGCCGACGATCGGGATACTCATCGTGATGCCGGAGAACGCCGCGCGGAGGCCGGTGCCCGAGAGCAGATCGTCGGGGAGCGAGTATCCGAAGAAGCCCTCGAACATCGCCAGGATCAGCAGCAGGCAGCCGATGACCCAGTTGGCCTCACGGGGACGCCGGAACGCACCGGTGAAGAAGATGCGCATCATGTGCACGATGATCGACGCGGCGAACATCAGTGCTGCCCAGTGGTGGATCTGTCGCATGAACAGACCGCCGCGGACCTCGAACGAGATGTCGAGGGCAGTGGCGTACGCACGCGACATGGTCACGCCATTGAGCGGGAGGTACGAACCGTCGTAGACGACCTCGCTGAGCGACGGATCGAAGAACAGAGTGAGGAAGACGCCGGAGATCAGCAGGATCACGAAGCTGTACAGCGCGATCTCACCGAGCAGGAACGACCAGTGGGTGGGGAACACCTTGTTGATCTGGCGGCGCAAACCTGGTGCCAAGTGGTAACGACTGTCTACGTCGTCCGCCTGCTTGGCGGCGAGGGTTTGCAGTGAAGGACTCATGAATCACGCTCCGGTCGACGTTCCCAGAAGGCGGGACCCAGTGCTTCGTGGAAGTCGTGCTGTGCCACTAGGTAACCCTCCTCGTTGACTGTGATGGGAAGCTGAGGCAGCGCGCGCGCAGCCGGTCCGAAGATCGGCTTGCCGTACTCGAGCGCGTTGAACTGCGACTGATGGCAAGGGCAGAGAATGCGGTTGGTCTGCTGCTCGAACAACGAAGTCGGGCAACCCAGGTGCGTGCAGATCTTGGAGTAGGCGTAGTAATCGCCGTAGTTGTAGCTCTCCTGGCCCTTGCGCTTGATGACCGTGCTGGCGTCGTCGGGACGCAAACGGATGAGCATGACTGCGTTACGGATACCGCGGAGTGACATGAGCAGGTCGTGCTCGCTTTCGCGGTCCGCCTCGCGGAACGGGAAGACAGTTTCCATGGCACCAGCGTCCAAGTCCTCGGGCCGAACGAGAACGACATCTTCCGGTCGCCCGGTGTCTCGTCGGAGGTAGATCGTCTCTCCATCGTAGCGAGGCGTCCAACCGGATACCCACAACGGAGAATCTTCGCCCTTGGCCCACGGATTCTTGATCAGGCCGCCGAGGGGGAGCAATGCCATGACGCCGAGAGCGCCACCGCCGAACAAGAGCGAACGCTTGATGACCTTGCGTCGTCCGATGGTCGACGTGTCGAGCGAGTCTCCCAGCTCGGCGACCAAGGTCTTGCGGTCCGTCTCGGACGAGCCTCCGTCGTGGCGGTCCTGGATCGAGACCTCTTCGGGGATGAACTTCTTGGTGAACTGCACGGCACCGACACCGACGGCCAGGATCCAAGACCCATCGTCCCGCCGATCAGTGGCGTGTACAGCGAGTAGAGGTGGTAGTTCTCGTCACCGATGCCTGCGTACTGCCAGGGCCAGAAGAGGTAGACGCCGATGAAGGCGACGGCCGACAGGCCGGCGATGGCGAACCAGACGGCCACACTGCGCTCGGCGCGCTTCTCGGCGCGAGTGCCCTCCACAGCCCAGCGGTTGCGACGGAATGCGACGTCGACGCCGTCGAGGTTGGTACCCAGCTGGACCAACTCGTCCCGGCTGAGCGCCGCCAACTCCTCGTCGGAGTACTTCTTGTCGGGATTCACACCGTCGGCACCCTTGCCGTCGGTGTTGTCGGCGTCCTTACGACCGGAATCGCCGTCGCTCATGATCTTGCTCCGATCCACAGTGTTGCGCCGACGACAGCGGCGATTCCGACAACCCACAACGCGATCGCCTCGGTACCGGGACCGAAGCCTGCGAGTCCCCAGCCGCCTGCGGCCTTGGTTTCCTGAGCCGACTTGACGTACGCGATGATGTCCGACTTCTCCTCGATCGTCAGCTGACGATCGGAGAACTTGGGCATGTTCTGCGGACCGGTGACCATCGCGGTGTAGATCTGCTGCTCGTTTGCAGGTCCGAGGTCCGGAGCGAACTTGCCGGAGGACAGGGCACCGCCCTGACCGGTGAAGTTGTGGCAGGACGCACAGTTCAACCGAAAGAGCTCGCTACCGCGGGCGATGTCGTCGCCGACCAGGGACTCCTGAGCAACCTCGCCGTTCTCGTCGAGGATGACCGTGGGGCCACCGCCGTTGGCCTGGATGTAGGCACCGAGCGCGTCGACCTGCTTGTCGTCGAACTTCGGTGGCTTGCGGAGCGCCTGCGCTTCGTTACGAACAGCGGGCATGCGGCCACTGGACACCTGGAAGTAGACAGCCGCTTCGCCGACGCCGATGAGGCTCGGTCCGCGGTCCTGAACGCCCTGCAGGTTGGCACCGTGGCACGTCACGCACGACGTGTCGTAGAGCTGCTTACCTTCTCGGATCAGCGCTGCCGAATCGGTATCGGCTGTCGCGACCTGCGGCGTAGGAGTGAGGGCCGAAGCGAGAAATCCCGCGCTCAGAAGGCCCATCATCAGGACGAGGGCACCGGTGACGCGGCGGCGCGTCTTGCGCTGACGTCTCGTCTTGGCGGCGGCCTTGCCGTCGTCGGATGCTGCTGGGGGAGATGTACTCATCTTCTATCCCTTGTCGTGTCGGGACTGGCCGAACGTCGGGGGCTGAATCCGTTCGTTCGTTATCTGTGGCTTGCTGACTGTCACTAGCGGATGAAGTAGATCGTCGCGAAGAGGGCAATCCAGACGATGTCGACGAAGTGCCAGTAGTACGAGACGACGATGGCCGCGGTGGCCTGCGCGGGCGTGAACTTACTGACCAGTGTTCGGGTGATCAGGAAGACGAAGGCGATCAATCCGCCGATCACGTGCAGTCCGTGGAAGCCGGTCGTGATGTAGAAGACCGAGCCGTACACGCTGCTGGAGAGCGTCGTGCCCTCGTGGACCAGGTGGTAGTACTCGTATGCCTGACCGGATACGAAGAACGCACCCATGGCCAACGTGACGATGTACCACCGACGGAGCCCGAACACGTCGCCACGCTCGGCAGCGAACACGCCCAGCTGGCAGGTGAACGAAGAAGCGATCAGCACGGCCGTCACCGGAACAGCCAATCCGAGGTTCAGCTCGGTCGGCTCCGGCGGCCAGTTTCCATTCGCCTGCGCGCGTGCGACGAAGTACATCGCAAACAGCCCGGCGAAGAACATGAGTTCACTCGACAGCCACACGATCGTGCCGACGCTGACCATATTGGGACGGTTCAGCGAGTGCACGCGTTGGGTGATTGCCGATCCTTGAGTCCCTACTGCGCTCGTCACAGAAAGAAGTATGACCCGTCGTAGTACGGAAGGCATATCCGGGTCCGGTCTTGGCGCGTCGCGGAAGAACGATTCCGAGCGCGCGGTTGTTCCCGTGCAGGTGAAGGGGGCTGTACGGGCCGGTAAGGTCCAGTCGTGCAAGGCTGGCCTCATGGCAAAGAGCAGTGCAGGTGGGTGGTTTCGGCGGTTGTTCTCGCGGTCGACGGCGCAACGTCTGGACCCCACGCGCGAGGATCTGGTGGTAGTGGCGAGCTGCTTCGACGACGCGCGGGCGTGCTCTGCCGTACTCGACGAAGCGGCCGGCACCGAACCGGTGTGGGTCGAGTCCTCAGAGGTGCTGTTGCGGCATCACCTCGTGCTGCCCGCGCACGAGATCGACGATGCGGCAGCGGTCTCGGCGCAGGACTCGTACGAGGTGGGTCCGCAGGTCGAGTTACCGGACGACGGCGGGTATCGGCCGCGAGTCGACGACGGTGTCCCTCTGGTCCTGCAGCGGGTACAGGTGCTCGACGCGTTGCACTGCTCACAAGAGAGATCTCGTATGGCGGGTCTCGCGCAACGGCGTGGAGGAGTGGTACTGGGGTGGGATGCGCTGCAGCCCGCCTCACCCGTCGACACGTCTGACTAAGCTTCCACCGCACCGAGCGCATCGACAGCAGAAGGGCACGGCACATCCACCATGACCGCAGGGACCAGTGACGAGCAGCCGAGAACGTGGCGTCGAATCCTCGGAGCGTTGACCACGCACGCCGACCTGTCGAGCGCCGATACCGGCTGGGTGATGGACGAGATCATGTCCGACAACGCCACAGCCGCACAGATCGCTGCCTTCGGGGTTGCACTGAAAATGAAGGGCCCGACTCCCGCGGAACTGGAGGGCCTCGCCGATTCCATGCTCGCGCATGCATTTCTGGTCGAGACCGACCGTGACGCGGTGGACGTCGTCGGGACCGGCGGCGACGGTGCGGACACGGTGAACATCTCCACGATGGCCGCGATCGTCGTCGCTGCCAGCGGAATACGCGTCGTCAAACACGGCAACCGTGCAGCGTCGTCCAAGAGCGGTACGACCGATGTGCTCGAGGCGCTGGGCGTGCGGGTCACCCTGGGGCCCGCCGGGGTGGCATCGAGTGTCGAGCAGGTAGGGATCGGGTTCTGTTTCGCGCCGATCCATCACCCGGCACTTCGGTTCTCTGGTCCGGCGCGCAAGGAGATCGGCATTCCGACGATCTTCAACGTGCTGGGCCCACTGACGAACCCCGGCCGCCCACGCGCTGGACTGATCGGCTGCGCATTCGAGAATCTGGTGCCTGTCGTCGCCGGCGTGTTCGCTCGACGCGGCAGTTCGGTTCTCGTCGTGCGCGGTGACGACGGCCTCGACGAAATCACCCTGTCCACCACGACCACCGTGCACGTGGTGTCCGACGGGACCGTCACCGTCGACTCGATCGACCCGGTCGACTACGGAATTGCTCGTGCGCCCATCGAGGCCCTCCGAGGCGGGGACGCGGAATTCAATGCGGCAGTGGCGCATCGCGTGTTCGCCGGCGAACACGGACCCGTCCGTGACGCCGTGCTACTCAACGCCGCCGCAGCTATGGCCGCGCATCGAGGAGTGTCGGGAAACCTGCACGAGCGAATCGAAGCCGGATTGGCAACTGCGGCAACGGTTGTCGACAACGGTTCCGCGGCCCGCCTGCTTGCCGATTGGGCGCGCTGCACTACCGCGCTGGCCGACTGAATCACACCGATTACTCGCCGATCGAGAATCCTGCATCGACGTCGGCACTCGAATACGACTGAAACGCAATATGAGTCGTCGTACTGCGAACACCGCGGACACGATTGATGTGCTTGGTGATGACCTCGGCTATCGACGCATGATCACGCACCTTGACGATGGCAATCAGATCGACGTCACCGGCGCACGAATACACCTCCGATACGCCGTCCACATCGGCAACGGCCTGCGCCGCCTCCGGAATCAGATCGGCCTCGGCGTCGATCAAGACGATGGCATTGATCATCTGTGCTCCTCACGAATCTCCGGGCCCACACACGACGCGAGCTCGACCCAACCGAGACAACACTAGTTGCTCCGCGGGCTCCACTCCTGCCTCATCGGTCGTTCCGCGGGCTCCACTCCTGTCGCGTTGCTTCTCGGGCCGTCCGACACCACTCCTCCCACGAACCCGCAGACCGAGCAGGGCTGCAGTAGCCACTGCTGGTGCGAACGATGCGCACTCCGTCCGTGTGGAGCCACGACGCGATCAGGCCCACCTCTTCCGGCGGCGCACCGCGAAGTGGCGTCGCGTCGGGCAACACCGTCTCCGCCGACGCCGTGATCGCATCGACGACGGGCATCGGGTGCACCCCTCTCGGCGCGACGGCCGCCCCGGCCAAGCGGCCGAAGCGCACCACCATCAGCTCCCAACCACCGTCGGCCGTCCGCCTGGCCGCCACGAGCTCGGCGATTGCCGCAACCGCAGCCGCCCGGTGCATCCTGCGGAGCACGTTCACCGTCACTGCGATTCGATCGCGGAGACGCGCGGCCGTCTCGAACAGTTCGCGGTCGGCGAGTTCGGCGACGCGGCGTCGCATCGCGAACAGCAGCTCGTCGTCGTGTCCACACACGAAGGCGAGAAATTTCGCCGGGGCACCCGAGTACTGCTCGGCCGTCAGGAGCCCGGAGAACGCCGCTGGGCAACCACCCACGTCCGTTGCGGTGCACGCGTCACCGTGTCGAACCGAGCGGCCCAAACGGCGGGTACAC
The DNA here is from genome assembly GCF_004563845.1 of Rhodococcus sp. 1R11. Lineage (NCBI taxonomy): Bacteria > Bacillati > Actinomycetota > Actinomycetes > Mycobacteriales > Nocardiaceae > Rhodococcus > Rhodococcus sp. 1R11. Next base: position 380,804 of record NZ_SPNG01000002.1, read on the forward strand.
GTACGAAGCCGACAGAACTCCGCTGCAAGAGCGGAGGCCTCCGCCGCGTCCGCCCGAACAGCGAAAGGTCCGAGGCTGTTCGGTGCGGGAGTTCGCACGATCGACAGTCGGGGAAACGCTTCGTCGGTGAGGGTGACCCACCACCCTTTGCGAGGAAACTTCGATCGGCGGTTGTAGGGCGGGACGTGAGCCGAGAGCAGCCGTAATTCGCGGACTCCGGCCTCGAGTGCATGCGCGCATTCGACGTGGTCCACGCGTGTGGCGAGCGAGACCATCTCCTTCATTCGCCCACGGGTCTCGGAACCGGTGAAGTAGTTGCGCACCCGACGCTTGAGGTTGTTCGAGGTGCCCACGTACAGGACCTCGTCCGATGGTCCTCGGAAGAGGTAGACACCGGGTGTATCGGGTAGGTGGGCGGCCAGACCGCGTTTGGCTCGTTGCCCCGCCGACACCGCAGGGAGGTAGTCGACCAGTTCCGCGTAGCTGTGCACGCCCTGGTTGCCTACCCGCTCGATCAGGCCGTGCAACACATCCACCGTGGCACGTGCGTCGTCCAATGCCCGGTGAGTCGGCCGAGTGCTGGACCTGAACAGAGTCGACAGGGCCGACAGTTTCACCGAGGGAGCCTCGTCGCGCGTGAGCACTCGCCGGGCGAGTTTGACCGTGCAGAGCACCTGGAAGCGGGGCCAGGCGATGTCGAGTCGACTCGCTGCGGCCTTGAGGAATCCTGTATCGAATCCGGCGTTGTGTGCCACCAGTACCGATCCGCGAGCGAACTCGAGAAAGCCGGGAAGGACGCGTTCGATGCGGGGCGCCCCGATCAGCATCGCCGTCGTGATGCCGGTCAACTCGACGATGTACGGCGGGATCGATCTGCCCGGGTCGACGAGGGTAGCGAACTCGCCGATGATCTCGCCGCCCCTGACCTTGACGGCCCCGATTTCGGTGATTGCCTCTGTGTCTGCGCTGCCGCCGGTGGTTTCGAGGTCGACGACGACGAACGTGGTGGCGTGAAGCGGGGTGTCGAGTTCGTCGAACGTCAGCTGGATCGGCAGGCTCACTGCGACGACGTTAGGGCCGACCTCCGACAAGAACGCCGAACACGGCGTCGGACGTCATCGTGTCGGTCGATGCCGACCGTCGGGTCGCGGAACCTGTCGGTGGCGAACGCTATCTTTCGCTCGATCGGCCGATTACACCGTCCGACCCGACAAAGAGACAAGGATCACAATGATCATCGACTGCAGTGACTGCCTGGTCCGTGACATCGCCTGTGCCGACTGCGTTGTGACGGTGCTTCTGGGGGCTCCCGGTATGCCGGCGAGATCGGATGGGCAATGGGTCGGTCCGCCGTCTCGAATCACCCTCGAGCAGGAAGAACTGGGTGCCATGGGGGTGCTCGCAGAGGTCGGTATGGTGCCCGCGCTCAAGCTCGTCGTGGACGACGACGGCACCGCGGATGTTCCCCTGTTATCGACTCGTGACACACCGGGTGATCAACGTGCCGGGTAGCGAGAACACGACCGAATTCGGTCCGTTCGGCGCGTTGGGGTCGACACAGGGGTATGCCATTTCGTAACCTTCCTGAGACCTTGCGGAGTCTTGCCAGTCCAAACCGGAGTGGCATCGCAAGTCACCGCCTAATCGTTCACTCGCGAGAGTGTTCGTACCGGGAACCCGATATCTACTGGGGTGAATCCCGCCGAGTCGCCGATGGTGGCCGGTGGGTAGGGCTGCTCTTCCCAGCCCGAACCCGTCAGCTAACTCGGTCGGCGGACGAGTGGAAGAAACGGAGCACCATCTTTCGTGGCGTCACAACTTTCCAACCGAACATTGCGGCGAGCTCTCGTAGCCGGAGCGCTCACGGCAGGCGTGGTGATTCTCCCCGCTGCACCGGCAATGGCGGCCCCTGTCACCATCCCCGGCGTCGGAACCTTCGAGATTCCTGACATCCCGGGTCTCCCTCCCCTCAACATTCCGGGCATGCCCGCTCCGGGTGCACCCCTTGCCCCGCAGGTCACCCCGGCTGCCAAGGCCGTCCAGGCTGCGGAGTCCAAGATCGGCGCTCCGTACGTGTACGGCGCATCGGGCCCCGACTCGTTCGACTGCTCCGGACTGGTCCAGTGGGCCTACAAGCAGGCCGGCATCAGCCTCCCGCGGACGAGCTACGACCAGGCCGCTGCCGGCACGCCGGTCTCGCGGGACAGCTTGATTCCGGGCGACGTGGTGTCGTTCTACGGCGGCTCGCACTCCGGTATCTACGTCGGCGACGGCAACGTCGTCCACGCATCGACGTCCGGAGTGCCGGTCAAGGTCGCTCCGCTGGCATCGATGCCGTTCGACGGCGCTCGACGCTACTGAGCCGAGCGCTCCGACCGAAGTTGTGAACCGACCGACAGGGTCGATCCGTTTCGACGGTTCGGCCCTGTTGTCGTTTCCAGGGACGCTTTCCGGGCGACACGCCGGTACGGTGGACAGCGGAGCGCCCGGTTCGTAATCTGATCGAGACCTCTACGACGTTTGGTTTGTGATCTGTCACGTGCAGACTGCGTCGATTTCGGACCGTGTTCACGTCCGCGCCCAGCTGAGCATGGGTATCGTTCGGTTCCGGTCACTTTTTCCAACCGCCACTCCAGCTGGAATGGCATATGTCAGGACGGAGAGTCGCTTTCCGTGGCGATATCGAGAACCACCCGAGTTCTACGGCTAGTAGGTAGCTCGGTGACCACAGCCGTTGCAGCCGCGTGCATCATGGTGGTGCCGATCACGACGGCGACCGCCGATCCGGGCTTCGGTTCGGCTTCCGACGCGCAGGCGAAGCTGGCAGAGCTGTCTCGGGAATCGGAACAGACCAACGAGTCGCTGCACAACGCGCAGATGGATCTGGACGCTCGGGCTCGAGAGCAGCTCGATGCGCAGACCGCCGTCGATGCCAGCCGGGCGGCCCTCGACGCCGCCCAGTCGCAGCTCGCCCAGCTCAAACCCGCCATGGACAAGGTGGCCAACGTCAACTATCAGGGCGCTCGCACCAACCGGTTGTTCGCGGTCATGGTCAGTGACTCTCCCCAACAGTTGCTCGATCAGATGTCGGCCCTCGACGTCATCTCCGCCGAGACAGCCGGTCAGGTCGCCCAGTTCCAGCAGGCCAGCGCGGATGCATCCGCGGCAGAGCAGGCCGCGGCGACCGCCGCAGAACAGGCCAGAATCGCCGCCGAGCAAGCGAAAGCAGTCAGCGACGATCTGCAGGCAAAGCAGAGTGAACTGCAGGGCCAGATCGCCGAGGTCATGGCCGCGTACAGCGCGCTCTCCTCGTCCGAGCAGTTGGCCCTCGCGGGATCAGCGCTTCCGGAAGGTTTCGACCCGTCGACGATTCTGAAGAATTTGACGCCGGGCTCCGGTGCTAGTGCGTTGCAGGCCGGTCTCACACAGATCGGTAAGCCGTACGTCTGGGGAGCAACCGGCCCCGATGGTTTCGACTGCTCAGGGTTGGTCGTGTGGGCCTACAAACAGGTCGGAAAGACGTTGCCGCGGTCGAGTCAGGCTCAGGCTGCCGGCGGAACTCCCGTCGATCAGAAGGATCTGCAGCCGGGAGACGTCGTTCTGTTCTACCCGGACGCATCACACGTCGGTATCTACGCCGGTAACGGCAATGTCCTGCATGCCTCCACCTTCGGGGTACCGGTGAAGGTGCAATCGATGGCGTCGTTCCCGTACTACGGGGCCCGTCGATACTGAGTCTGCCCGGATCGACGACTGACGCCTGAATGAGCGGTACGGAACGGCCGTCCGTCGTCCACGCGCTCACCGCGTCGCGGCGGGCGCGATGGCTGGCAGTCCTGGTCGTTCTTGCGGTGGCGTCGACGCTGCTGCTGGTTTACCGTCACGACGGTCCCGCATCGGCAGCGGAGACCTCGAGCGCAGCGACTTCGTCCGATCGGTCGGCGGCGCAGAATCCGCCCACCTACGACGAGCAGCGCCGCGCCGAAGTCACAGAGCTGCTCGAGCGCTGGGCGTCTGCCGTCCGTTCCGGTGACGAATCGATGCTGCGTGGGTTGATGGATCCGCTGGCAGATCCGACGTTCGTGGATGCGCAGGTACGCCGGGCGACCGTCGTTGCGAGTGTCCCTTTTTCGGACTTCGGCTACGAGATCGGCGACGAGCCCGAGACCCCCGTGCCGTCGTCGATCGCCGAGCAGCTCGATGCCACCGATGTCTGGGCTCCGCCGGTGTACCTGCGTTATGCCGTGCAAGGCCCGGACGTATCGCCGACGCGTCGGCCGGTCTCGCTGGTGGTCGCCGAACGCGACGGCCAGTGGCGACTGGTCGACGATGCCGACCTGCCGGCCTACCGTCGCCACACCTGGCGCGGGCCGTGGGATTTCGGGCCGTTGACGGTGCGCTCGGTCGCCACTGCAGCCGGCACGTCGGTGGTGTTGGGACATCCCGACCGTCAGCAGTTCGTTTCGGATGTGGCCGCCGAGCTGCCCGCGGCGACCGCTGCGGTCACCGACTTCTGGGGGGCCGACTGGGCTCGGGACGGACTGGTGTTCGTCAGTTCGACGGCCGAGGAGTTCGACGAATCGACGGGTTCCTCGCCGTCGACGGACGTGGCAGCGGTGACCGTGTCCGACGCGGTAGCCGGCGGGTCGCGTCCGGCGGGTCAGCGGGTGGTGTTCGGTCCCGATGCCGCGTCGAGGCTGACTCCGTTCACTCTTCGTTCGGTGCTTCGGCACGAGTTGACTCATGTGGCGACGCGGGCGAAGACGGCGGAAGGCACCGCGTTGTGGGTGGCGGAGGGGTTCGCCGACTACTCCGGGTATCGCAGTTCGGGTGCCGACTTTCGGCAGCTCGCACCTACTCTGGCGTCGATCGTGGCTGCCGGCGGCCCGCCGACCGTGCTGCCCAAGGACGAGGATTTCGGTGCCGGCGGCACCCGCTCGAACGTGGCCTACGAGTCCGCCTGGTCGGTCTTCGCGTTCGTGGCAGACCGATTCGGCGAGTTGGTGTTGCGCAGGTTGTACGAGGCGTTGGCGTCCGAACGCGGGTCGGGCGGAGTCGTCGATGCAGCGATCACCTCGGTCCTGAGTCTGAGCCGAACCCAGTTCGTCGCGGAGTGGGGCAGCTGGGTGGCCGCTCGGTCACGCTGACGCTTGTGTCCCCGTCGTCGACACGAGCTGTCCGATCGGGAGCGCTACGGTTGTCGTCATGCGTCGTACTCTTCTGGTGACGAACGACTTTCCGCCCCGGCCCGGCGGAATCCAGTCCTATTTGCACAGCTTCGCCTCGCAGTTGCCCGCCGACGAGCTCGTGGTCTATGCGCCGCGGTGGCGCGGTGATTCGCACGTGAAGTTCGATGCGAGACAACCCTTCGAGGTGATCAGGCATCCGACCACGTTGATGCTGCCGACCCCGTTGGTGGCGCGGCGCGCAGCGCGCATCGTGAAGACCCGAGGGTGCGACTCGGTGTGGTTCGGTGCCGCGGCCCCGTTGGCGGTGATGTCGTCACACCTGCGCAGGGCCGGGGCCGATCGCATCGTGGCGAGCACGCACGGCCACGAGGTGGGTTGGTCGATGGTGCCCGGTGGTCGCGCGACGCTGCGCACCATCGGGGAGAACACCGACGTGGTGACCTATGTGAGCAAGTACACCCGGAGCCGGTTCAGCTCGGCGTTCGGGCCGTCGGCGGCACTCGAGCATCTACCGCCGGGGGTCGACACCGATCGCTTCGTGCCCGACGACGCCGCGAGGACGGAGTTACGGGCGCGGTACGGTCTCGGTGACCGACCTACGGTTCTGTGTTTGTCGCGGCTGGTGCCGCGCAAGGGCCAGGACTTTCTGATCCGGGCGCTACCGGAGGTCCGACGTTCGGTGGACGGGGCGGTTCTGGTGATCGTCGGCGGCGGTCCGTACGAGAACACGTTGCGCGAACTGGTTCGCTCCACCGGGATGGAGCAGCACGTGGTGTTCACCGGGACGGTGCCGTCGGCAGAACTGGCTGCCCACCACACGATCGCCGACGTGTTCGCGATGCCGAGCCGCACCCGAGGCGCGGGCCTCGACGTGGAGGGGCTCGGAATCGTCTACCTCGAGGCGTCGGCGTGTGGCGTTCCGGTGGTTGCCGGGATGTCCGGAGGCGCTCCGGAAGCAGTGCAGCACAACAAGACCGGGCTCGTCGTCGACGGGACTTCGGTATCGTCCATCGCCGACGCGATCGTGACGATTCTGTCCGATCGCACACTGGCGACGCAGATGGGCAACGCCGGTCGGGCATGGGTCGACGCGGAATGGCGCTGGGACGTGTTGACGGAAAAACTGCGCTCGCTGATCTGACAGGCCGGCCCGCTCGCTCGGCCGGCCCGGTCCAGGCGCTTCACCTCGCGTAGATTGCCTCGATCTCATCGGCGTACGACTTGGTGATGACATTGCGCTTGAGCTTCATCGTCGGCGTCAGTTCGCCGCTCTCCTCCGTGAAGTCATGGGGGAGCAGGCGGTACTTCTTGATGGATTCGGCGTGCGAGACCGACTTGTTGGCGTCGGCGACGGCGGCATCGATCTCGGCAACGAGATCGGGATCGGCCTGGAGATCCGCCGCGGTGGCGTCGGAGTTCTTGCCGTGGGCCGACTTCCACTTGTCGAACGCATCCGGATCGAGGGTGATGAGGGCACCGATGAAGGGCTTCTGGTCACCGACCACCACGGCCTGACTGATCAGTGCTCCGGCACGAAGGTGATCTTCGAGGCCCGCGGGGGAGACGTTCTTGCCGCCGGCGGTGACGATCAATTCCTTCTTGCGGCCGGAAATCGTGATGTATCCCTCCTCGTCGAGGGATCCGAGATCGCCGGTGCGGAACCACCCGTCGTCCAGGGATTCCGCGGTCGCCTTCTCGTTGCGCCAATACCCGTCGAACACAACGGGTCCGCGGAGTTGGATCTCACCGTCGTCGGCGATGCGGACGGTGTTCCCGGGTAGCGGGCGGCCGACGCTGCCCACATGTTGGAATCCGATGGTGTTCACCGCGAAAGCCGCAGTGGTTTCGGTCAGGCCGTAGCCCTCGTAGATGGTCACGCCGATGCCGCGGTAGAAGTGACCGAGTCGCGCGCCCAGTGGTGCGCCGCCCGAGATGGCGAGTTCGCATTTGCCGCCCAGAGCAGTGCGGAGCTTCCCGTAGACGAGCTTGTCGAACACGAAATGCTTGGCGCGCAACACCATCGATGGGCCACCGGAATCCTGCGCCTGGCTCCAGGCCACAGCGCACTCGGTCGCGAGGTCGAAGATCTTGCTCTTGCCGTCGCTGTGTGCTTTCTGCTTCGCCGTGTTGAAGACCTTCTCGAACACGCGCGGTACGGACAAAATGAAGTCCGGTCGAAACGTCCCGAAGGTTGCGACCAGATTGGGAATGTCGTTGGTGTGGCCGAGGGTGACTCCGGCATCGAACGACGCGATACTGACCGCGCGAGCCAGAACGTGCGCCAAAGGGAGGAACATCAACGTGCTGCGCCCCTGTGTCAGAAGCGCTTTCAGTGACGTCTGACGAATTCCGAGGGACTCCGCCAAGAGGTTCGCATGTGTCAGTTGCACACCTTTGGGGCGACCGGTGGTGCCCGAGGTGTAGATCAACGTGGCTGGATCGGACGAACGAAGTGCCGAAACACGTTCGTGCACAACGTCCTCTAGGACGTCGGTGCCATTGTCGATCAGAGCCTGCACTGCGCCGGTGCCGGCGGAGGTCTCGATGACGAACGTCCGGCGTACCGACGGTGCCGCAGCTACGACGGCTTCGGTCTCCCGAACGTGCGCGTCGTTCTCGAGAATCAACAGAACCGGCTCGGCGTCCTCGAGAATCCACTCGACCTGGCCCGCCGACGAGGTCTCGTAGATCGGCACGGTCACTCCGCCCGCGGCCCAGATCGCGTAGTCGATGACCGACCACTCGAATCGGGTGGACGACATGAGCGCGACGCGATCGCCCTGCTCGATACCTGCTGCGACGAGGCCTCTGGCCACGTCGACGACCAGTCGCTCGAATTCTGCGGCACCGACATCGGTCCATCGGCCGTCGTCGAGCCGACGGAACACCACGGCATCCGGCGACGTCCGAGCGCGGGCGAAGACGCTGTCGACAGCCGAGTCGGTGTCCGCGATGTCGTACTCGGCGGAAACAGTGAACTCGCGCACGGGATTACCTCCGGATCGAACGGGATGGAGAAAGTCGATAGCTCGGCTTCACAGATACTCTAGACCCGGGGCGCACGGTCCCGAATGTGCCTCGGCGGTCCTGGTCTCGGACCCGATATGTGAAGCTCTGACGATGAGCAGTATTCAAGTTGCGGATCAGACATTCGTGGCGGCGCCCGGTGCGGCGGTGGCGCACGCGTTCGCCTCGCCGGAGCGATGGCGGCGGTGGTGGCCGGACCTGTCGCTGACCGTGACCGAGGATCGCGGCGAGAAGGGCATTCGGTGGGCGGTGCGCGGCGGTGTCGTCGGAACGATGGAGCTGTGGCTCGAGCCCGTGCTCGACGGCGTGATCGTCCACTACTTCCTGCACGCCGATCCGGCCCGAGCACATGACTCTGCCACCGAGCAGCATGCGCGTCGGGTGGCCGGACGCGCCATGACTTTCGAGCTCAAGCGGGAGCTCGAGGCCGGGAGGTCAGCGGGCGAGGCACCCCACCACGTAGCGTCGAGTTCAGCTCCCGAATGAACCGCGCGGTACGGTCGGCCGGTTCGCGTTGTGCGTCGGCGGTTCGATCGTGTGAGATAGGCCTGCCGCGGGTTACACAGCAGGCAGCGAACGAAGCGGATCGAAGTACCCGAGAGGAAGCGGACCAGTAGTCATGGCGGAGAAAACCCAGAGGTCGATCGTCGTCGAAGCCCCACCGAGTCGGGTCATGGACGTCATCGCCGATTTCGACGCGTATCCCACGTGGGTGTCCGCCGCAAAATCCGTCGAGGTCCTCGAGGTCGGTGCGGACGGACGGGGAAGACGGGTCAAGTTCGTGCTGGATGCCGGAATGGTGAAAGACACGTACGAACTCGAGTACGACTGGGCGGCGGACGGTAATTCGGTGTCGTGGAATCTCGTCTCGGGGGAGATGCAGAAATCTCAGAACGGGTCGTACTCGCTGCGTGAGACCGGCAACGGCACCGATGTGACGTACGAGCTCACGGTCGATCTGAACATTCCGATGATCGGCCTGTTCAAGCGCAAAGCAGAGAAGGTCATCACCGACACTGCGCTCAAGGAATTGAAGAAGCGGGTCGAAGGCTGACCGACGCTCGCCCCGAACCCCGCACCACGGTATCGCTGTTCATCGGCAAAGGTGGCGCGGGGAAGACCACCTTGGCGTCTGCATCGGGTCTTGCGCTCGCGGCCTTGGGCCGGAAGGTGCTGATCGCCTCCCTCGACCAGGCGCACTCGCTCCGCGACGCCCTCGGCGCAGACGGTGACACCGACCAGGACTCGGGCATCGGAGCGGCTGCTCCGAACCTGGACGTCGTCGAGATCGATACCTCGCGGCTGCTCGAAGAGCGGTACCGCGGTCTCGGTTCGATGCTGTCGGTGGCCTCGGCAGGCCATGAACACGGCGTGAGTTTCGGCGCGATCGAGCCGGAGGAGCTGATGGGGTTCCCGGGTATCGAGGAGCTGCTGGGGCTACACGAGGTGTCCCGGCTCGTCGACGAACGGCGTTGGGACACAGTGATAGTCGATCTCCCGGCGTCGGGGGACGCGCTGCGAACACTCCAGCTGACCGACACCGTGTCGTCCTACGTCGAGCGCGTGTGGCCGCGCCACGATCGCATGGTCGCCGGCACCGGAACCGACGTGCGGCTCACGCTCGTGGTGGCCATGATCGAGCGGATCCTCGGACAGATCGAATCGGTCCGGGAGCTGATCACCGATCCGGACCGGACCGGCGCAACCGTGGTTGTGACCCCCGAGCACCTATCGATCATCGATGCGGAACGGACGATCTCCGCAGCGGCTCTGTTCGGCGTTCGGGTCGACCGACTGCTGGTGAACAGAATTCTTCCGGCCCTCAATTCCTCGTCGATCGGATTGGTCGGAGCTCATCCCGCAGTCTTCTGGTTCGAGCGATGGCGGGCTGCGCAGGTCGACGCAGTGGCCGAACTGCGACGACGCGTCGGCGCGGTACCGATCGTGGAGGTGGAGCACTGCGAAGTCGAACCGGTAGGGTTGGGCCCCTTGCAAGATGTGGCCGAGCGCCTGGCACCGGACTCCCTCGAACGACCTGCTTCGAGCCCGGCCGCTCGACCGTCGGTGGAACTCGAGTCGGGGAGCGGACTCGAATCCGTGTACGCGATGAGAATGCTGCTGCCGGTAGTCGATTCGACCACGTTGGGTCTGGGGCGAGTGGAGGACGACTTGATAGTGAGTGCCGACGGTAGGCGGCGACGCATCACGTTGGCGTCGGTACTGCGTCGGTGCATCGCTGATTCTGCGGAACTCGACGGACCGTTCCTGGTGGTTCGTTTCCGACCCGACCCCGATGTGTGGCCGCTGTGAGCGGCCGAGTTGTGACCGGAGAGATGCTGTGACGGCCGGGCATTCGGAGTTGGGGGCGGACCTACTGGCGTTGGCCGACACCGTCCTGACACGTCTCGAGCCCATTCTGCGCCGGGTTGCCGAGACTCAGCAGGACCGCGATCAGCAGGGCTGCAGCTGGTGCCCGGTGTGTGCGCTCGCGGCGCTGGTGCGCGGTGAACGGCACGATCTCGTCGAACTCGTCGCCTCCGAAGGGGCCGTAGTCGTAGCACTGCTGCGTCAGTTGTTGATCGACCACACTGCGCCGGGGACCGAACATGCCGCTACGCGCAGCAGCGAGCCCGGTGCCGAGTCGACCGCATCCGCTGCCGAGCGGGTCGCCGCCGCGGACGTGTCGGAGGACACCTCTGCGCCGTCCGCTCGTCGACCGGCGTTCGTACCGATTACCGTTCGGGTCAAGGAGTGACCATCGCCGTGCGGGGGACGGCCGAGGAAGGCATGAACGAATGAAGCGTCATCATCAGCGGTTGACGGTCGGGATCGACGTGGGCGGTACGAGCTTGCGCGCCTCCGTCGTCGACGCGGACGGTCAGGTGCTCGACTCGACTGCAGCACCCACGCCCCACACTGCTCGTGCACTCGAGCGTGGTCTCGACCGAGCCGTGCAGGAGCTGGCCGGCCGACACGACATCGCTGCCGTCGGTCTGGCGGTGGCGGGTTTCATCGATTCCGACCGCACGACGGTCCGGTTCGCCCCGCACCTGCCGTGGGTCGACACGCCGGTCGCAACCGAGATGAGCGAACGCATCGGACTACCGGTCCTGCTCGAACACGACGCCAATTCCGCAGCATGGGCGGAATACCGATTCGGAGCGGCATCGGGTGGCCGCAATGTGGTGATGGTGGCGATCGGAACGGGAATCGGTGCGGCGCTGCTGATCGACGGCCGAATCTATCGAGGGAGCCACGGGGTGGCCCCCGAACTCGGCCACATTCAGGTGGTGCCCGACGGACGAGCATGTCCCTGTGGGAAACGTGGGTGCTGGGAGCGGTATTGCAGCGGTACCGCACTGGTGGATACGGCGGTGGAGTTGCTGGCGGCAGACCCGTCGTCGTCGACGAGGTTGGCGCGTGAGGTCTTCCTCGATCCCGGCTCGTTGACCGGGCGTCGGATCGCGAGTGCCGCGCACGACGGTGACTCGATCGGCCGACGCACCATGGAGGATTTCGCCCACTGGCTCGGCGTCGGACTGTCGATGGTCAGCGATGTCTACGACCCCGACCTGATCGTGTTGGCCGGCGGTGTGGCCACCTCGTCGAGCCAATTTCTCGCTCGTGCCACGGACAAGTACGCCGAGCTCGTCACTGGCGCGGGTCACCGCCCGCTGGCACGCATTCGCAGCACCGAACTCGGTGAGGCCGCGGGGATGATCGGCGCGGCCGAGCTCGCGCGAGCGCAGTTCGTCACCACCGCGCGATGAGGGTTCGGGCCCACCCCGTGTGATGTCGCACGTCTCCTCCTCGCCGATGTGGCTGGTGTCATAAACCCTGGGTACAGTTCACTACGCGGCACGGTTCGAGAACGCACGGCCGCAGTCGGTTCGCTCCGCGCGAGCCGGCACACCATCGGTTGCCGACCATGATCAGGGAGCACGTCAATGTGGTACTGGCTGTTCAAATTCGTCATCGTGGGGCCCCTGCTCATCGCCCTGGGTCGGCCCACGATCGAGGGTGCGGAGAACATTCCGACGCACGGCCCGGTGATCCTGGCCAGCAACCACAAAGCGGTTCTCGACTCGTTCTATCTACCGCTCAAGACCCCGCGGCGCATCACCTTCCTCGCCAAGAGCGAGTACTTCACCGGCTCGGGACTCAAGGGCGCGTTTCAGAAGTGGTTCTTCACCGCGGTGGGTCAGGTGCCCATCGATCGGACCGGAGCCGACGCGGCGCAGGATGCACTCAACGCCGGGGTCCGTGTGATCGAAGCAGGCAAAGTGCTCGGTATCTACCCCGAAGGCACCCGGTCGCCCGACGGCCGGCTCTACAAGGGCAAGACCGGAATGGCGCGCCTGTCCTTGCAGACCGGTGTTCAGGTGGTGCCGGTCGCCATGATCGGTACCGAGAAGATGAACCCGATCGGTTCGCGCGTGTGGCGTCCGGCGAAGGTCACCATTCGCGTCGGCAAGCCCATCGACTTCTCCCGGTTCGAGGGAATGGCAGGCAACCGATTCGTCGAGCGCGCTGTCACCGACGAGGTGATGTACGACCTGATGCTGCTCTCGGGTCAGGAGTACGTCGACGTGTACGCAGCCTCGCTGAAGAAGGTTGCACCGTCCGAAGATTCGGCTTCCTCCGCGGGGCGTATCCCCGACTCGAAGGCCAGCTGACGACTGCGGTCAGCGAACCGCGGTGTCGCTTTCCTTCGGGGTGACCCGATGCGAGAGTCCGACGGCTGCGACGGCCACCACAGATGCCAGCGCCCACCACACATAGGCGGATGCGGCGAGCTGATCGACCAACGGCCAGTCGAGTCCGCTCCATCGACCTTCACCGAGTCTCCAGTGCGGTGCGTACACCAAGATTGCCAGTCCGACGGCAACCAGAGCGAGGAGCACAGCGCTTCGACGGCGGTAGCCGACAGCCGCGAGCGCCATGGTGAACGGTACTGCCCACACCCAGTGGTGTGACCAGGAGACCGGCGAGACCAACAGGCCGAACATCGCGTTCACGGTCAGCGCCAGGGCGACCTCACCGGCTGCGAACGCTTTTCGCATCGCGATTCCCGCAACGAGCAGTACCCCTACCGACAGCGCGATCCACAGAATCGAACGGGGGAGCTCGTCCATTCCGAGGCGGGCCAGAACGCCCGTGATGGACTGATTCGCCGGGTACGCCGGGCCGCCGATCCGATCGGAATCGATGATCGTCTCGGTCCAGTACTTCACCGAGTCCGACCACGTCAGCGCAAACCCGATCGCCGTGAACACCGCGAAGCTCAGTGCCGACACCACCGCAGCGCGAAAGTCCCTGCGCAGCAAGAAGAACAAGACGAAGACTGCGGGCGTCAGTTTGACGGCGGCGACCAGACCGATCAGCACACCCCGAGGCCATGGCGTCTTCTTCGGCAAACAATCGAGCGCGACGAACATCATCAGAACGATGTTGATCTGCCCGTAGTTCAACGTGGACGTGACCGGCTCCAGTACGAGGACGGACACCGCGAACACCGCGCCAGCACCCCACCACACGAGCGTGCGAGGGCGAACTCCCAACGAGATCAGAGTGAGCACAACGGTCGCCAGCAACGCGAGCATGGACAACGACGTCACCGTCATCGACGCGGCGTAGAGCGAGACCTTCGAGAGCGGGCTGAACAGAGCGGCGGCAATCGGGGGATACGTGAACGGCAACGTGGTACCGGTCGCGATGGGAGGAAGCTGGCCGTACAGATCCCCGCCCCGAGCGAACACCTCACCGCCGAGCCGATAGACATCGAGATCCAGTCGGTAATGCTCACCCAACGTTCGCAGCCCGGGAAACCCGTTGAGATGGAAGAGCACACCGACCGCCGCCGCGAAGACAACGACGACCCTGCTCGACGCCACCGCCCAACGCGGCCACCGGCGTCGCGTCGGGCCGGCAGGCTCCGATGCTTCGGCGACCGGACGGTTGGTGTCGGACGAAGTCACAACGTTCCCTTTCAGGGCTTGTTCGGCTCGGTTCTGCGGTGCGTGGGGGACGTGCCGGAGCACGCGCTAGGGTGAGCCGCGTGCGCTACTTCTACGACACAGAGTTCATCGAGGATGGTCGCACAATCGAGTTGGTCTCGATCGGTGTGGTGTCGGAGGACGGTCGCGAGTTCTATGCGGTGTCCTCCGAGTTCGACCCCGAGCGGGCGGGCCGGTGGGTCCGGCGCAACGTCTTACCCAAGCTGCCACCGTACTCGTCGCCGTTGTGGATGAGCCGATCCCGAATTCGCGACGAACTGCTCGAATTCCTCGTTCCGCACTACGGTGCCGAGGTCGAATTGTGGGCATGGGTGGCGGCGTACGACCACGTGGCGCTCTGCCAGCTGTGGGGATCGATGACCGAGTTGCCGCGGTCCCTGCCTCGATTCACCCGTGAGCTCCGTCAGCACTGGGAGGATCGCGGCAGTCCCGAGCTTCCCTCGGTGCCCGACGACGCGCACGATGCGCTCGCCGACGCGCGCCACAACCTGGCCAAGTTCCAGGCGATCGAGGAGTACTCGCACCGCGGGTGAACACCCGTTGTCCTGCGGCGACGGCGGTACGAATATCCTGTAGCGGTGAACTGGACTGTCGACGTACCCATCGATCGCTTGCCCGACCTGCCGCCGCTGTCCCCGACGCTGCGCACTCGATTGGACGATGCGTTGGCCAAGCCTGCTGCGCAGCAGCCGCAGTGGGATCCCGAGCAGGCCGGCGAGATGCGCAAGGTGCTCGAGAGCGTTCCGCCGATCACTGTCGCAGGTGAGGTCGAGGCGCTGTCGGACAAGCTCGCGGCCGTCGCCCGCGGCGAGGCGTTCCTGCTTCAGGGTGGCGACTGCGCCGAGACGTTCGTCGACAACACCGAACCGCACATCAAGGGCAACATTCGCACGCTGCTGCAGATGGCCGTCGTGCTCACCTACGGGGCGAGTATGCCGGTGGTCAAGGTCGCGCGTATCGCCGGCCAGTACGCCAAGCCTCGCTCGTCGAACATCGATGCGCTCGGCCTCCAGTCCTACCGCGGCGACATGATCAATTCGCTGGTGGCCGACGAGAGCGTGCGCGGCCACGATCCGTCACGGCTGGTGCGCGCCTACGCCAACGCGAGTGCGGCCATGAACCTGGTTCGGGCACTGACCGGAGCCGGGATGGCGGACCTGCACAAGGTGCACGACTGGAACCGTGAATTCGTCGCGCAGTCACCCGCCGGAGCCCGCTACGAGGCGCTGGCCGGAGAGATCGACCGCGGCCTGCGGTTCATGGATGCCTGTGGCGTCTCCGACCCCAATCTGCACACCGCCCAGATCTTCGCGAGCCACGAAGCGCTCGTCCTCGACTACGAGCGCGCGATGCTGCGGCTCGACAACACCGACGATCACCCCAAGCTCTACGACCTGTCGGCTCACTTCCTGTGGATCGGCGACCGCACTCGCC
This sequence comes from Rhodococcus sp. 1R11, assembly GCF_004563845.1. NCBI lineage: Bacteria > Bacillati > Actinomycetota > Actinomycetes > Mycobacteriales > Nocardiaceae > Rhodococcus > Rhodococcus sp. 1R11. The sequence continues at coordinate 396,471 of NZ_SPNG01000002.1, forward strand.
AGCTCGACGGCGCGCACATCGCACTCGCCGAACTGATCTCCAACCCGATCGGGCTCAAGATCGGACCCACGACGACCCCCGAGATGGCCGTCGAATACGTCGAGCGCCTCGACCCGACCAACAAGCCGGGCCGCCTGACGCTGATCTCGCGGATGGGCAACGGCAAGGTTCGCGACATCCTGCCCGGCATCATCGAAAAGGTGCAGGCCACCGGACACCAGGTGATCTGGCAGTGCGACCCGATGCACGGCAATACTCACGAGGCGTCCACCGGGTACAAGACACGGCATTTCGACCGCATCGTCGACGAGGTGCAGGGCTTCTTCGAGGTACACAACGGCCTCGGCACCCATCCGGGCGGAATCCACGTCGAACTGACCGGTGACGACGTCACCGAATGCCTCGGCGGAGCCCAGGACATCTCCGATCTCGACCTCGCCGGTCGGTACGAAACTGCCTGCGACCCGAGACTGAACACTCAGCAGAGCATCGAGCTGGCATTCCTCGTCGCCGAGATGCTCCGCGGCTGATCGACGGCACCGCCCTGGCAGGTTCAGGGCAGGGAGACGACCATGACCTCGGAGTCCGGTTCCACCCGTGAACCGGCTCCGGGGCTCTGCGAGATGACCAACGAGCCGTCCGTGTCGACCACCTGACGAACATCGATCGTCAGTCCCAGCGAATCCAGAGTCGTGCGTGCGGATCCCACCGAACGGCCGAGGAGCGACGGCACGGTGACCGCGGTCGACACGTCGAGGACGGCGGTGGTACCGGACTTGACCGTCTGGCCGGCCTTCGGATTCGTGCCGATCGCTTTACCGCCGTCGGTGTCCTCGTCGAACGTCTCGCGGATCTCGTCGACGGTGATGCCGACCGATTCGAGCGTCGTCCGTGCTTGGTCGACGCTCTGCCCGCGGACGTCGGGAACCTGCACCGGCGGTGCACCTTTGCTGCGCAGCACGGTGACTGCGGCACCGGTGTTCAACACCGTTCCCGGCGGGGGATCGAGCGCCGCCACGCCGCCGATCGGTGCAGTGGTGCTGAATGCCTCGCCGCCGTCGACCGGGGTGAAGGTTCTCTCGCGCAACTGCTGCTGCATGTCTTCGACGGAGGCGTCGGAGTCGATGGAGGGGACGGTCGGGCTGCCCAGCGAGACCAGCAGGAACACGGTGTCGCCCTTGGCGATTCGGGATCCGCCGACGGGATCGGTGCCTATGAGCAGATCGGTCGAGACGGTGTCGGAGTACGTTCCCCGAACCGTTGCTTCCAAGCCCGACGCTTCGATCGCGCTCGTGGCACCCGTGGTGTCGAGACCGCCGACCATCGGGACCGCGGTGTATCGGCCCGAGCCCATCCACCAGCCGCCGAAGCCGACCAACACGGCCAACAGCGCAACGACCACCAACCAGACGACGATGGCCCGACGGGACCGTTGGCGATCGGCGGCGAAGTCGGGAAATTCGTAGTGTCGACGACCCAGGGGCGCCGCCGGCTGCGGGTCGTCCGGCTGCGGCTCGTACTCGATTTCCCGGGATGTCGGTGACGTGACCACTCGGGTGTGGTGCACACCGTCGGGCGGCGGTACCGGGGGAGCACTCTGCACCACCTGGGTGCGGGTGGGCGGCTGTCGATCACCGGCGACTGTCGTCGGTGCGCCCGCAGCCGCCGAGCTCAGGTGCTGCGCCGAACGCTGGGGAGCGGGCACCCGATACGCGGGAAGTGCCAGCGCCGACGCGGCAGTGCGCAGCGCGCGGGCCATGTCGTCGGCGTTGCGGTATCGGTGTTCCGGGTCGCGGACGGTGGCGTGTTGGACCACGTCGTCGAACTGTGGTGGCACGCCTGCGATGAGGGTCGACGGGAGCGGTACGTCGTTGTCGATGCGCTGGTAGGCGATGGACAGAGATGTGTCGCCGGTGAACGGGGTGCGTCCGGTGAGTAGCTCGAACAGTACGACTCCGACGCCGTAGACGTCGCTGCTCGCGGAGGCGGAGCCGGTGGTGACCTGTTCGGGAGACAGATACGCGGCCGTGCCCAGAATCACACTGCTCGAGGTGACGGTGGATGCGGCGACGGCTCGGACCAGCCCGAAGTCGGCGATCTTGACGTCTCCGTCGTCGCTGATCAGGATGTTCTCCGGTTTGATGTCTCGGTGCACCAGACCGGCGCGGTGTGCGACGGCGAGAGCCTCGAGCACGGGGCGAACCACGGCGACTGCGGCGTGCGGCGGCATGGGCCCGCGCTCCCGGAGCAGCTCGCGCAGTGTTCCGCCCTCGACGAGCTCCATGACCAAGAATGCGTGATCGCCGTCCCGCCCGTGGTCGTACACGGCCACCAGCCCCGGGTGGCTCAGCCTGGCAACCGCGCGTGCCTCGAACTCGAATCGCTGAACGAACTGCGGGTCCTCGGCGAACTTCGGATCCATGATCTTCACCGCGACAGGTCGATCGAGTCTGGTGTCGAGTCCGCGGTAGACCGTCGACATTCCGCCCCGTGCGATCGGTGCGTCTATTCGATATCGACGATCGAGCATCGAACCCGGTATCACCGAACCTCCCCTCGTCGTCCTCGATGTGTCCGCGCGAAATCCGGACGCCTGACGACGATGGTATCGGCGCCGTGGGTACTCACCGACGATCGTGGTTCGTGTCTTCGGTCTCCGTGGCTGGCCGCGTCACTTTTGAAGTCTGGACGCCGGACCCGTTAACGTTACCCGCGTGAGTGCCATTCCCTACGCCGACGACGTGCTCGATCCGTCGGTTTCTCTGCTGCAGTTCGCCGATGTCGCCAAGATCCTCGACGTCCCCAAGACGCGCGTCGAGCAGCTCGTGCGGGATCGTCAGCTGTTGGCTCTCAAGCGTTCCCGCGTCCCCGGTGTCCCCGAACTGTTCTTCGACACGACGAAGGGCGAAATCGTCAAGGGTCTGCCCGGCCTGCTGGCGGTGCTGCACGACGGCGGCTACGAGGACGAAGAGATTCTGCGGTGGTTGTTCGCCGAGGACGACAGTCTGCCCGGCACCCCGGTCGCAGCGTTGCACGGTGACCTGATGCGCGAAGTGATCAGACGCGCTCAGGCAATGGCCTTCTGACAGCCCGAACCCCACGGGGAAAGCATCGTCAGCGGACCGTGGCGCGCTTCCAGCCGGTGACGGCGAACTGCGGCAGCGCGACGCGTGCGCGAGTCCACTGCGGCACGGTTGCGCGCTGGGAGAGCACCCGGTAGCCCTGCGCCTCGACCTCGTCGAGAATACGGCCGTAGAGAACGGACGCCGTTCGCATGGACGGACGCACTCGCGGATCCAGCATGTCGATCCCGGCGTCCGACGTCCGGTAGATCGACCGGGTGACGGCGATCATGTGGGCAAGGGCGCGGGTGACTCGGGCATCGACCGAGCCGGTGGTCCGGCACCACCGCAACAGATCCTCGTCGACCCCGAACGCGTCCAGTTCGTCGGTCGGAAGATAGATGCGGTCGCGGTCGAGGTCCTCACCCATGTCGCGGACGAAGTTGGTCAGCTGAAACGCCTCGCCCAACGCCGCAGCCGACGGCTCCGCTTCGGCTCGCGGAACCACAGTTCCGAGGATCGGCAACATCTGCAGTCCGATCACTGCGGCCGATCCGTACATGTACTCGTTCAACTGCTCCATCGTTCGGTACCGCGAGACGAACATCGCGCTGCCCGGGATGTCCATGCGCATGGAATGCATGAACGCGAAGAAGTAGTCGTGGGGAATGTCGTACCGAGCGACCGTGTCGCACAATGCGCTCAACACCTGATCGGATGTGCTGTCGGACAAAGGTTTTCCGGCCAAGGCATCGCGCACCCGGGATTCGATGATGTCGAGTTCGACAATTCTGCGGGCATTGAGTTCGTCCGAACCGACCGCGATGTCGGTGCCTTCGAGGTCGACGATGTCGTCGACCATACGAGCGAAACCGTACAGAGCGTGCACGGCTGCGCGCTTGTCGACGGGCAACAGTCTGGTGGCCAGAAAGTAGGTCTTGCCGTGCTGGGCGTTCAGTTCGCGGCAGATGCGATACGCCTCGTGCAGAGCAGGATCGATGTCGGTCAGTTCTCTCGATACGCGGGCACTCATGGCGCGGGACCTCACGGTGTGGCGTCGTCTTCGGTGGAGACTGGCGCGGTCTTGGGGGCGTTGGGTACGGCACGGTGTTCCCGGGAGCGGTCCGATCGCAAACGCAACGGGTCGACTCGGGTCAGCGCGAGCGCGGCAACGACTGCAGCGAAGACTGCGAGGGCCACGTGCACGAACGTGTACAGGCCTATGGATCCGTCGGGTTGGAACACCAGCATCAGCCAGGTCGACAGGCCGGTGAGAACCATCAGCGTTCGGCGGGACAACGCAAAGCCGGCCGCGATCGCCAACGGCCAGGAGTAGTACCAGGGCAGCGCGGCGGGGGAGAGAACGACAGTGGCGACGAGAGCAATAAGGATGCCCTTGACCGCGTCCCGCTCGGATCGGCGGCCCAACCACCACGCCCCGGCCAGGATGACCACCAAGGCGATCGCACACAGCAGCCGGGTGACGTCGAGAACCGGTCCGAGACGCAGATCGAGGAACCACGAGGTGCTGACGGTCACCAGATGCGCGAGGATCGTGGGCAGTGACAGCCAGTTGATGATCTTCGCCGAGCCGGACAACGCCGTGAGCCAGCCGATGCCGACTCCGGCGACCACAGACGCGACGGCGAACACCGCGACGAAGACGGCCGCTCCGATGCCCGCGGTCTTCGTGAACGCCAGAATCGGTGCCGGCGGTGTGCGGCCTTCCTCGCGCGCCTTGTCTCGGAGGTGCAGCATCCAGATCCACACCAGGAACGGCAGAGCGAGACCGGCAGTTGCCTTGATGGCCACGGCGATCGCCACCAGTGCGATGCCGGCCACGTGGCGACGCTCGAGCGCGAGCACGATGCCCGCGGTCATCAGGCCGACCATGAGCAACTCGTTGTGCACTCCGCCGATGAGGTGGATCAGCACCAGGGGATTGAGCACGGCGAGCCACACCGCCGTCGTGGCGCGCCCACCCAGGTGGGTGGCCAGTCGCGGGACGGCCCACATCATCAGAGCGAGCCCGGGAAGCATGGTCAGGCGAAGCAGCATGGTTCCGGCGATCACATTGTCACCGGTCAGGCTCGTGATGCCGCGACCGAGGAGTAGGAACAGAGGCCCGTACGGGGCAGTGGTCGTGGTCCACACGTTGCTGACGTTGTCGAGCAGGATTCCCGGATTGGCCACGGGCCCAACGGCATACGGGTCGAAGCCGTCCCGTAGCAACGCGCCTTGAGCGAGGTACGAGTAAGCGTCGCGGCTGAACATCGGCACCGACAGCAACAGCGGTGCCGTCCAGGCGGGAACGATCCACCGGAGCTCGCCCACCGTGGTGCGGCCGTGCAGCGTGGCTCGGCCGAGCCGAACCCAGGCGGTGATCATCAACAGCACACCGGCCCAGACGATGACGGTCGACAACACGAAGCCGTGGCCGAATCGCAGCCACGACAGATGCATCTCTTCGAGCAACGGGTCACGACGGCGCACGCTGCCCGCGCCGAATCCACCGAACATGATGCAGACCGCACCGAGAACCCCGAGGATCGCTGCTTTGCCTTCGGGGCTTCGCAGGAAGTTTCCGGTGTTCGTCAGTCTCGACGGATGCCGCGCAGGCACCGGTGCAGACCCGTCCGACGAGCGCCCTTCGGAGGTGGAGTGCGACGAAACCGAAGACATTGCCGCCTGCTCCTCCTCTGCTGCGAGTCGTGTGTGTCGAGATGTGGCTCCGTGCCGACGCGTTATCGCCGGCGGCCGAAGGATCATGGTCGCAGCAAAGATCGCGACCGGCAAACGATCGCGCTCAGCTTAGTTGGTCGACGCAGTCGATCGGACGAACCTACCGCCCTCGCGGCCCTGTCACTCGTTCTGCGGCCAGCTTGCCCGAGACCAGGACGGTCGGCACGCCCACACCCGGAGTGGTTCCGGAGCCGGCGAGAACCACGTTGTCGAGGCCGGCGACCATGTTCTTTCTCCGGAACGGCCCGGTCTGCCGGAAGACGTGCGCGGACGAGAACGGCGAGCCCGACAACATGCCTTTGTCCGCCCACGTCTGCGGTGTGTCGATGTGATCGAGCACGAAAGCGTCGGCGAGTCCGGTGTATCCGCGGCCCTCGAGCGTCGCCAGAATCTCACGAAGGTACGGCTGAGCCAGTTCGGCCCAGGCGAGGGGAGCACTGTCGAGGTTGGGGCACGGGGCGAGAATCGAGACCGGCTCGCTGCGCACCCCGTCGCGCACGACCTCGAGGCCAGAATCGCTCACCGACGGCCGCGTGATCAGCAGTGACGGATCGGCCATCAGGGATCCTTTGCCGGCGCGGGCGGTGATCCGGCGAAAGGTCTCGGCCCATTCGTCCCCGAAGTCGATGGTGTGGTGCGCCCGCGCAGGCCACGACGCCGTGAGTTCGAGCGGAACCGTTCCGTGGGCCACGACGGCGGACGGCGACACGACGCCGTACCCGTTGCGCCTGCCCTTCTTCGACACCGAGGCGCGATCGAGCAGGCGATCGACGACGGGCAAGTCGGCGGTGAGAATCATTGCGTCGCATGCGATTCGACGTCCCTCGGCGGTGAGGACAGCATCGGCACGGCCACGGTCGACGGTGATGTCGACGATGTCGGTGCCCAGTTCGAGCGTGCCGCCCGCCGTCACGAACGCGTCGGCCATGGCGCGGCCGATAGCGGCCATGCCTCCCTCGGGGAAGAACACCCCGAGGGAGGTGTCCATGTGTGCGATCGCACCGTAGACGGCGAGTGCCTTCTGCGGTGCCATGCCGGCGTAGAGGGCCTGGAAGGTGAACACTCGGCGCAGTCGGGTGTCCTTCAGGAAACGATCGACTCGTGGCCCGAGGCGACCGAAGCCGCCCAGCTTCGTCAGCGTTGCGGTATCGGTGATGGCGGCCTTGGATCCCACGAGGTCCAGCGGCGAATCGAAGTTCGAGTCGATGAACCGGTCGAATTCGGCGTCGAAGATGTCGGCGAGCCAGCGCCTAAGATCGCGGTAGCCCTGCGCCTCGGCGGTACCGCAGGTCCGCTCGACCTCGGCGGCCATGGCCTCCGGGTCCGAGTAGACGTCGATGGACGTGCCGTCGGCGTACCGCGTGTGGTACGACGGCGACAGGGACGTCAGCCGAATCGGCGGCGTCGTGGACTCGAAGTCCGCACCCACAGCAGCCAACGCCTCGAGCACCAGGTTCGGCATCGTGAGCACGCTCGCACCGTTGTCGATGTCGTAGAGATGCGTTCCGTTCGAGTCGGTCACCGGATACACCCCCACCCGGCCGCCCACGGTTTCGTCACGCTCGACGATCGTGACCTTCTTGCCCGCGCCCAGCAGGTGGAGCCCCGCGGCCAGGCCGGCCAATCCAGCTCCCACGACGACGACCGAGTCGGTGCGGCCGGGAACGGTTCGGATCGTAGACATGACGCTCTCTTTCAGTACTGCCGTTGGATGGCGGCGGTGGCCATGGCGCGAAGGTGTTCGGCGGCGATCGGGTCGATCGAACTGTCGTCCAGCGCCGCAACGGCCCGGGTGCCCAGTTCGTCGATCTGCCGTTCGACGGCGTCGACGGCACCCAGTTCGGTGAGTATCGATCGGATGTCGGCGACCTCGCTCTCGCTGAGCTCGGTACCGAGACTGGCTCGAATCTTCGCCGCGTGATCGGGACGGCTCGCGTCGGCTTGCTGCAAGGCCACGGCGATGAGCACCGTGCGCTTGCCCTCGGTGATGTCGTCACCCGACGGTTTGCCGGTGATCTCGGGGTCGCCGAACACGCCGAGCAGGTCGTCGCGTAGCTGGAAGGCAATGCCGATGTCCGCACCGAAGCTGCGGTACGCAGCAGTCAGTGGTTCGCCGGCCCCGGCAAGAACGGCACCGAGGTGCATGGGGCGTTCGACCGTGTAAGCGGCGGTCTTGTACCGGTTGACGCGCATGGCTGCCGCGACGCTCTCGTCCGTGCCGGCTTCGGCCTCGATGTCGAGGAGTTGACCGCCGAGCACCTCGGTGCGCATCGCGGACCACACAGGCTGCGCCCGCCGCGCCGCGTCCGTGTCGATACCCGACTCGCGCAGCATGTCGTCGGCCCAGCACAGCGCCAGGTCGCCGACGAGAACTGCAGCGGAGACCCCGAAGTGATCCGCCGAGCCCGACCACCCCGCATCGCGATGTCGCTGAGCGAAGCCGACATGCACGGTCGGGAAGCCCCGGCGGGTGCGGGACGAGTCGATGATGTCGTCGTGGATCAATGCGCAGGCCTGGATCAACTCGAGGGCCGAGCACGCACGCAGTACTGCGTCGGCGCGGTCTCCGGTGGGCTCACCGCCCGCGCCGAGCCACGCGGTCCACGCGAATGCCGGGCGCATTCGCTTACCGCCGCGTAGTACGAAGGCCTCGAGGTCGGCCACTGCGGCCGGGTAGCCACCGCCGACGCTGTCGACGACCGCACGACGCGAGGCGAAGAACTCCGCGAGCTTCGCGTCGACGGAGTCCCGCAGCGACGTGGTATTCACAGACACAGAGTTGGTGGGCGCGGACAGGTCTCCGGACAGGACGATCCTCCAAGGTCTTCGTGGGAAAGACGCGTTACAGTCCCACAGTAATAGCCACCCGAACCCGGCACCGACGAGCAGCGAACAACGCCGTCGGGGGATGCCCGGCGGGCCGGCGGTGCAGCGCAACCTATGATCTTCGAGTGAGCGAAGATTCCGTCAGGGGGCGGTCGAGCCGAGGATTCGTGACGAGGACGCCGTCGATCGTCGACCGATTGCGGACCGAACCCGAAGCGAGGATCCCGTTCTCCGTCGAGTTCTCGCCCCCGCGCGACGAGGCCGCCGAGGCCAGGTTGTGGCGAGCAGTGCGAGAGTTCGAGCAACTCCAGCCTGCGTTCGTGTCGATGACGTACGGCGCAGGTGGGTCCACCCGCGATCGAACGGTGCGCGTCACCGGCCAGATCGCCGAGGAGACGACTCTGCTGCCAGTGGCACATCTCACTGCGGTGTCGCACAGTGTCGCCGAGTTGCGCTCGATGGTCGGGTCGTACGCCGACCGCGGCATCACCAACATCCTCGTTCTTCGCGGAGACCCCCCGGGAGATCCTCTCGGCGAGTGGGAGAAGCACCCCGAGGGAGTCGAGTACGCGGAAGAACTGGTTCGTATGGTCCGCGAACTGGGCGACTTTCACGTCGGAGTGGCGTCGTTCCCGGAAGGCCATCACCGCGCCGACGATCTCGAGCAGGACACCAGGTGCCTCGTCGGGAAGCTTCGTGCGGGAGCGGAGTATTCGATCACGCAGATGTTCTTCGACGTGGACGACTACCTGCGGCTGCGTGATCGCGTCAGCGCATACGACCCCGAACAGGGTGCCAAGCCGATCATCCCCGAGATCATGCCCATCACCTCGCTGCGTTCGGTGCGCCGGATGCTCGAGCTCTCGGGCACGACATTGCCGTCGCATCTGGACGAGAAGTTCACTCGCGCAGCAGGATCCGGAGCCGAGGAAGACAAGGCCGCGGTTCGCGAGGTGGGTATCGAGCTCGCCACGAACATCGGCGAGCGACTCATCGCCGAAGGTGCGCCCGGCCTGCACTTCATCACATTGAATTTCGCGCGCGCGACACGTGAGGTCCTGAGCAACCTGGGGCTGGCAGCCGCGCGCGTCTGACCTGTGATCGGCGTTACGACGTCGGAATCGGACGCGACTTCCAGCTCAGCGCGCCGCGGCGTCGTCGCACGTGGGATTCCGCAGCGAGCCCGACGAAGGCGAGAATCGACAGCGGGTGCACCGCGGCGTCGACGACGTCGCGAGCGCCGAATCGGGGTCCCGACTCGCGCCGACGAGATGCAACGCGCGATACGGTCCCGGCGAGGTAACCGACGAGACCCAGTCGCCGCGTCGAACCAGAACCGATGACTGCCGCGACCGGCGGCAACAGGTAGACCGTACCCAGCGCAAGGGCAGCCGTGGCCGAACCGACGGGTCCACCGAACTCGTTCCACAGCCACCGGCTGTAACCCGCCCGGACATCTGCGGCCGAGCGGTACATCCGGCACCGCACGAACCCGGCACCGGAGGCAACCGACGTCGAGAACCCGCGTCGACGCAGGACACGCGCCATGTCCAGATCCTCGGTGGCACTCGACGCGACGCAACTGTGGCCGCCGACGACGCGATACGCGGCGGCATCGAACGCCATGAACTGCCCACAGGCGACGGCCATCGACGGCAGCAGCGTCGCATTGCCCACCGGCACGGGCAGCGTCGACATCCACGACCACGCGAGCAGTGGTTGGACGAGTCGTTCGGCGAGACCACCCGCCACCTGCTCGGGCCAGGGGCACAGCAAAGCATCGCCGCGGCGACGCAACCTTCTGGCAGCGGCGGCGACGGCATCGGGTTCGAGCCTCACATCGGCATCGACGAACACGATGATCGTCGTATCCACGTCGACCGAGTCGGCCAGCTCGGCGCACGCGGCGGCTTTACCCGTCCACCCGGGCGGCGGCGACGCGTGGGAGGTCACGACGCGGAATCGCGGATCGCCGTTCGCCGCGGTGACGGCAGCGGCTGCCGTTCCGTCCGTCGAATCGTCGTCGAGGACGACGACCTTCAGGTCGGTACAGAATCGCTGACGCGTGAGATCGCCGATCAACGCAGGCAGCGTATCGACCTCGTTGCGCGCGGGGATGCACACTGCGACCCGTTCGGTGACGTCGCGGCTCGGTCGACGCAAACCCGGCACGAACAGCGCATTGAACACCGCGACGACAGCGGAGGCGGAGGCGAGAACGGCCGTCGCCCGGGTCGCTCGGGTCAGGACCGTCATTCGGCGAGATCCGTCGTTCGGGACGAAATCGGTTCGATCACACCGACGTTCGGTCGCTCGAATCGCCCGTCGCGGCGCGCTTACGACGGTTGCCCAACGGTGGGTTCCGCGACACCCAGGCCATGGCACCGACGATGGCGGCCACCCCGACGGTCACGCCGCCCACGATGCCCGCCCAGCCGGCGAAGCTACGAGTGTTGGGGTCCGGGTAGTTGACCTCGGCACGCACCGAGGTGACTTCGCCTGCCGGCAGCTTCCACGAGATCGAGTTGTCGCTCTCGCGAGTGCCGTTGGTGGTCCCGATACGGGCCGGAAACGCAATCGTGAACTGCACGTCGGACCCCTGGACCGGTACCGTCGACAGGTCGGCGTTACCGGCGAGCGTCACGGTGTCGCCCGAACGCTGCAGGGTCAGCTGAAACGATCCGGCCGCGTTCTGGAAGATCGAGCCGAGTGTCTGGACATCACCGAACGAGAGGTCGTCGAAGATGGCCTGCGACCCGACGTACCCGTCCTGGTTGTACGGCTCGACGCGAACCTTGTCCTCGATCGAGGAGGGCACCACGAGTTCGGGGCCGGTGTCGGTGTCGGAGGTGGGGACCGTCGCCGCGACGATCTGACCCGCCACCCGGTCGTTGGCCGACACACCCATCGTGACCTGGACTCGCAAGCAGCCGGCCAGCATCGGCGCGAGCAGCAACGTCAGGGCGAGCACCGAGAGAACTCGGCGTCGGCGGGTTCGAGCGGATGTTCGTGATGTCGACTGCACAGCGACATCGTGCCAGGGCATCACGCCGGTGTCAGTCGGCAGGGGTTGCCATCGGTGCGTGTCGGCTACGTAGAGATCCGCGACGACGCGCGATCCACAGCAGCGGGATTCCGACACTACCCATGACGAGAAATCCGTAGACCGCCGAGAATCGTAGTTCGGGGCCGTCGAGGAACACCGCGTGCGCGAGAGCCGAACCCAGCCATGTCCACAGGAACAGCCCGATGGGAACGACGTCGTCGGACGCGCGCGGGGCCACCACGCGGTTCACCGCTTCCATGACTGCGGCCATCAGTGTCGCCACCAACAGCCAACCGGCGTAGTTGGTCAACGGGATCGACGACACCCCCGGCAGTCCGACGGCACCGGACGTCCAGGTCCACTGGCCGTCGGTGACCATCTGAGGATCGAGATACAGGTCCCAGCCCACCATTCCAACGGCGACCGCGGCGATTCGGACTGCAGAGGCGCGGAGCCGCGTCGCACCGAGATGGCCGACGATGAACGTGACCGCGCACCAGATCGGATAGAACCCCGCCGTCCAGGCGAGTGGAACCACCACGGGGACTTCGAACAGGCTGGGTCCGAGTCGATTCTGCGCGTAGAAGTACTCGCCGAAGGGAAATCTGGTGGCCGTGCCGACGAGCTCGGACACGAATCCCGTTCCTGCAGTCAGGACCACGAGGGCCGCCGCCCACAGCTTTCCGCGGTACAGCACGGCGTGCGCGATCGAAGCCAGCGCGAGTAGCGCGACGACCGCGATGGTCACCGCGTCCCGAGTCGAGCCCGATACGAGTGGGTAGCAGATCTGGGCCGCGACGGCACCGATCGCGAAGACCGTCGGGGCAGTCTTCATACTCGTCTCCTGCCGAAGAATGCGCGACGACGTCCCGCGCGTGCGTCCGCGAGTGCGATTCTCGCCGCCGAACGGCCGCTGGCCGCTGTGACACCGCCTCCCGGGTGGGTCGACGCGCCGGTGAGATAGAGACCGTGTGCTCCGGGAACGCGGTGGCCGGCCAGCTGGGGATGAGGACGCCACATCATCATCTGGTCCAGTGACATGTCCAAGTGCATGATGTTGCCTCCGATCAGTCCGAGTTCCTGCTCGATGTCCGGCGGCGACTGTACGTACCGATCGAGGACCGACGCGGCGAATCCAGGGGCGAAACGATCGAGCTCGGCGACGATTCGATCACCCTCGACCTCGGCCAAGGAACGCTGCCCCGGCACATTCGAGCGCCACCGGCGGCCATCGGCGAGAGTGTGCGGATGCCACTGAGACCACAGGGAGATCTGGTGCTGACCCGGCGGCGCGATCGTCGCATCGAGGGCGCTGAACGACATGCCGAGAACAGCGGGTGTCGGCGGCAGCTCACCGGCGAGAGCGTGTCCGTGAGCCAAACGCAACTGCGCGCGGTCGCGAACGAGCAGCGCGAGACCGTGGGTACCGTCCTCGATGCAGTCGGCGCTCGGGTACTGCGGCAGCGCGTCGGTGGCCAACCGAACCGCGGTACCGATCCCCGGACCCACCCGAATGGTCGAGCGCCACCGGGCGATCTGCGCCGCGTCGTGTCCGCCCTCCGCCAGCAGGTCGAGCGTGGTCAGAATGTGACATCCGGCCACGACGATCGTGCTGTCGATCTCCCGTCCCGACGCCATCCTGGTCGTCCAGCCGTGCGCGCGACGCGTCAGCGATACGGCGGCATCGCCGAGCGTCAGCGCTGCCCCGTCCCGGTGCAGCCGGGCGATCATCGCCTCGGTCAGTGCGCCGCTACCGCCGACGGCGCGGCCCGGTGGAAGCGTGTGCATCAGAGCCGCGAAGCCGACCATCGGGGCGGTTCCGGGCTCGGACATCGGCGGGCCGGACTGCGCACCGAACCACGCCAACGCAGCCTTGAGTCGCTCACTCGTGAACATCTCGTCGAGAAGGGAGTCACCGGTGGCGAGAAACTCGCGCGAGAGCGCGCTGCCGCCGTCGGGTGCACCGAGTCCCCAAAAGGATCGGAGCAGCTTGGACCCGGTGGGCGGCCCACCGAATGCGCGCATGGTGCGTTCGCTGCGGGGGCCCCACACCGCGACGAAGGAACGGTAGGCGCGCGCGTCGGCAGGCCCACAGGCGGCAGCGATGGACTCGCACGTCCGATCCAGGCTGCGATGGAAGACGATGGCGCGTTCGGCGGTGTCGACGTCGCCCGGGGCGAAGGCCCACGGATCGCAGTCGATGTAGCGCAGCCCGAACTCCTCCAGTCCGAGCTCTTCGACTATTCCGGTGTGCCTGATCATGATGTGCGCGGACGAGCCGCGGTCGACTCGATGGCCGGGGAAGCGCTCCACCGTCGACACCGCACCGCCCGCGACGCTGTCGCGTTCGACGATCTCCACCGACATTCCGGCATCGGTCAGGTAGCAGGCAGAAGTCAGGGCATTGTGGCCGGAGCCCACCACCACAGCATCGATCACATCTTCAGGCTACGGGCCCGTCGAGCGGCAACCGGCGGCCCAGCACCGCGAAGGGGCGTCGGTCCCCGGCGAACGTGAAGTGCCGTAGTACGTCCTCGAAGCCGAGCCGTCGATACAACCGCCAGGCGCGGTTGTCCTCCTGCGCGACCTCGGGTGTGGACAACATCACAGAGTGCGCTCGAACACCGTCGAGCAACCTGCGACAGAGACGGCCGCCGAGTCCGTGTCCTTGCGCGCTCGGTAGTACGTGCAATTCGGTCAGTTCGAAGTAGTCGCCGAGGGTGGCGTCGACGTGCTGTGTCGAGTGTCCTGCGCGGCGCAATCCGTCGCGGACCTGCTGGTGCCACCACTGATGGTGCGCGCCGTGATACCCGTACGCGACGGCGACCAGCGTGTCCGGTTGCGTCTTGTCGGAATTGGGCACCATGGCTCCCACTGCTCGCCAGCCCGGCCGGTGCAGATGCTCGGTCCACATCGGTGCGCGGCTGTGCTCGGTCCCGCGGGGATATCCCATGGCCTCGACGTAGATCGCCAGTGCTTCGAACAAGCGCCGACGGAATTCCTGGGGCGTCAGATCGACCACGTAGGGGGTTGTCTGCGCATCGGTGACGACGGTTCTCACCCTTTCTTCGGCAACTTGTCGGTGGGCACAGCTATATTGAATGTGTCGAACGGGTGTTCGATGATCGGGGCCGAGCGCGCCGGTGGATCCACTCGACGAACGAGGCGGATTCTTCCGGAGTTCGACTGTAAGGCTTCATCACGGTTCCAGGCGCGTCGGTAGCGCGCCTGGAGATTCGAACTGGAGGTGTTCGAGTATGACGATGACGAAGACATTCGATGTCGGCGTGCGGTCGCCGGTGTCGCGTCAGGCGCAGGTCCTGCTCGGTCGAGCCGATGCGTTGCTGTCCGAGTCCATCGGCGAGCGCGATGCGGGGGACCGCTTCCTCGGGGGCTACATTGCCGCACTCAAGGGTGCTGCCGCAGTCCTGGCATCGCTGCCCAATTCGATCGGCTCGCGGCCACGTTCGCGCAATGCCTGGGTTCTGATGGCGAAGGCTGCGCCGGATCTGGCGATCTGGTCCGAGTACTTCTCGTCCTTCTCCGCCACCCGCGCGGCCGTCGAGGCGGGTGCCTCGTCGGCCGTCGGAGACGTCGATGCCGACGATTTCTATCGACACGTCAGCCGTTTCCTGAACGCGGTCGAGGATCGGTTGGGCGGTCAATCGAGATTCGAGTCCGTCGATCCGATGGCGGCACCACTGTCCGCGTAGCGCGTCTAGCCGGTCCTGCGATGTCCAGACGGATGTGAACAGCCACGTCACGCGGTGTTCGGCCACTGTTTCCGGCACGTCCGTCTCGAAAACTTGGTCGTTTCTCAGGAACACATAGTGCGAGTAGGTGGTAAGCGGCCGATTCAGCTCGTATCATCGTCAGTAGGTAGCCGCCAAGGTCAGCTTCCCGTCGCTTCTGAACCGAAACGACTCTCATTATCTGTGCAGGGGGAGGTACCGTGCCACTCTCCGAGCACGAGCAGCGCATGCTCGATCAGATCGAGAGCGCTCTCTACGCCGAGGATCCCAAATTCGCGTCCCATGTGAGGGGCGGTCGCGTTCGCGCGGCGTCGAGCAAGAGGCGTTTTCAGGCTGCCGCGTTGTTCGTCGTGGGACTCGTGTTGCTCGTCGCCGGTGTAGCACTGTCGACGAACAGTCTGGGCTTTCTCGTCGTCAGCCTCATCGGCTTTCTCTTCATGTTCGGTGCCGGGGCACTGTTCTTGTTCGGCGGCTCCAAGAAGGGAGCTGCCGCGACCGGCGAAGAAGGTAGCGCAAGCGACCAAGCCGGCACGCAAGGTCGTAGTGCTCAGCCGAAATCGAGTGGTGGCCGCAAGGGCGGCAGCTTCACCTCTCGAATGGAAGACCGTTTTCGTAAGCGGTTCGATCAGGAGTGACATGACTCCGCCGTCCGGATCGCCCTGGGCCTGACGGTCACCCACCACAACTTCACCGATTCGATCAGCAGCACCTCACCTTCGGGTGAGGTGCTGCTGTCGTTCCACGGCTGTTCGGTACGCCGAGCCGACTCGGCCCGTGTCCCGCAGCGTTCGTGATCGAGAGCGCCCGAGCGCCGCCCCGGTGCGATGGGTTCCGTGCGGTGGTTCCCGTGCGGTAGTTCCGGGGTGAACTCCCCACTTCCCCCCACTGTGGACCCTGATCCCCACTTCACCCCACTAGCGCCCCACTTCGAGCGCCGAGCTGCGCTTGTCACGGGGACGCCTGGCAAAAGCGCCTGGTCGAGACGCCACAGGCCAGGAGCTGCTGCTGTTGCCGGATCGGAGCCGACGCTCCGCGCCGTGACGACGGCACGCAATCTTGTTGCCTCTGAGCTGCGGATATGTGGTTGTCCACAAAGTTTTCGGGCTGTGAATGGTTCGAAGTGGGGGAGAGTGGGGTAAAGTGGTCCGCAGCGGAGAGTCGAGGCTGGAGGTGGCGAGTGTTTCTCGGTACCTACACGCCGAAGCTCGACGACAAGGGTCGACTCACGTTGCCGGCCAAGTTTCGGGACGCGCTTGCGGGAGGTGTCATGGTGAGCAAGGGTCAGGATTTCAGCCTTGCTGTCTACACTGCGGCGGACTTCGCAGAGCGTTCTCGAAAGTTGACGGCGGCCTCTCGTGCCAACCCCAAAGCTCGTGCCTATGTACGCCAGTTCTTTTCGGGAACCGACGAACAGCGGCCGGACGGACAGGGCCGTATCACCATCAGTCCCGAGCACCGTCGGTATGCGGGACTCGAACGCAACTGCGTGGTGATCGGATCGATGGATTTCATCGAGATCTGGAACGACGAGGCCTGGGCCCGCTACTCCGCCGAGAACGAGCAGGATTTCTCCGACGCGTTCGACGAATCCCTCGGAGGGATCTTGTAGACCACCTGGGCCGGCTGCGAGTGCAGCGAGGCCTCTGCCCGATCAGAACCCTGACGTTCTTCCCCAACGCCAGGTTTCGCAGATCAGGACCCTGACGTTCTTCCCCAACGCCAGGTTCCCTATCGGACAGGGACCTCGAAGCATTCGCACCGGCCGCAGTGGGCGACCCGCAGGGCCCGGACCCGGGCGAGAAGTACGTACACGCAACCGGGAGGGACCATGACGGAGGGAGCCGGGCCGGACGAGAACGACGCGTCCGCCGACCGCACTCACCGTCGTTCCGGCGGCCCGATCCACGTCCCCGTTCGACTCGAGCGTGCCGACGAACTCCTCGGGCCCGCAGTGGAATCGGCGGACGAACCCCACACGACTCGCGTCATGATCGACGCCACGCTCGGACTCGGCGGTCACGCCGAACATTTTCTACGGAAGTATCCCGGTCTGCACCTCATCGGACTCGATCGCGATCCGGACGCGCTCGACAAGGCGGGCGCCAGACTGGCCCCTTTCTCGGATCGAACGACTCTGGTGCACACCACATACGAGGGCATCGCCGCCGCCCTCGACGAGGCCGGGCTTCCCGCGACCTATTCCGTTCACGCCATCCTGTTCGACCTCGGAGTGTCGTCGATGCAGCTGGACGAGTCGGACCGTGGCTTCGCGTACTCCGTCGATGCACCGCTGGACATGCGGATGAATCCGACGCAGGGCATCACGGCAGCCGACGTGCTCAATACGTACTCGCACGGCGATATCGCTCGCGTGCTCAGCACCTACGGAGAAGAGCGGTTCGCAGGCAAGATCGCGTCCGCCGTTCTGCGTCGACGTGAGCACACGCCGTTCACCACGAGCGGCCCGTTGGTCGAATTGCTCTATGCCGCAATACCGGCCGCGACTCGCCGCACCGGTGGGCATCCGGCAAAGCGAACTTTCCAGGCGCTGCGTATCGAGGTCAACGGGGAGCTCGATTCGCTCAAAGCTGCTGTGCCGGCCGGACTCGACGCCTTGGCCGTCGGCGGCCGCGTCGTCTTCATGTCGTATCAGTCGCTCGAAGATCGAGTTGTGAAGCAGGAGTTGGCTCCTCGGATCAAGTCTCGAAGTCCCGAGGGGTTGCCGGTCGAACTTCCCGGGATGGGTCCGGAATTTCGGCTGTTGACCAGAGGTGCGGAACGCGCCTCGGACGAGGAAATCGAAGTCAACCCACGCTCGGCCCCGGTGAGGTTGCGCGCCGCCGAACGGATTGCAAGGAGAGCGGAATGACGGTTCCAGGCACAACTGTTGGAACACAACGCAATCGGGTTCCGGCTACTCGACCCGAGCGGGTCGGCCGCGGTGGTCGGTCCGGAGCCGCATTGCGCGCCTACGAGCGCAGGCAGCAGCGTGCCTCGATACACACGTCGGATTCTGCTCGCGGTTCGGCGGCCTCACTTCGTCCGACGCTCAACGGCAGTGCCATTGCGGCTCGAATCCCGTTCGTAGCCTTGGTCATCGGTCTGCTCGCCCTGGGGCTCGGCTTGACGTTGTTGTTGACGACGCGCTCGGCGGGGGACTCCTACGACCTCAGTGCCGCCAAGGCCGTCAACGCCGAGCTCGCGCAACAGCGTGCCTCCTTGCAGCGTGACGTCGAACTCGCGGAATCTGCGCCCGAGCTGGCGCGCAAAGCGGCGGCGATCGGAATGGTCCCCGCCAAGAACCCTGCCCACCTCGTCGTAGCCCCCGAGGGCGGTGTACAGGTCGTCGGTACGCCCGCTCCCGCCGACGGTGCGCCGGTTGCACCCCTCGATCCGACTCCTGCTTCCGGCTCGGGTGAGGGCTCGGTTCCGAGCGCGCCAACACAGAATCCCGCACAACAGTCGGCGCAGTCGCAGACGCCGAGGAGTGCGTCGCAGCCCACCAGGCCGACGGGCACAGGTGACACCCGTGCCGCCACGCCGAGCGCGCCCAATGGTGCCGGAACTGCCGCGCTTGCTGAACAATTGGTTCCCATGAGCACCCCCTCGGCTCCCGCCGCCGGCGAATCCTCCGGTGACGAGCAGTGACCAGGCCGTCGCCTGCATCACGTCCCCGGCCAGCAGATCGGGCGCGGACGGGACGAAAGCGCTTGGACTCGTCCACTTTTCGTTTTCGGCACGGTACGGGCCGCATCCTGATGTACGTGGCCTTGGCGGTCGTCGCGGCACAGTTGCTGTGGATTCAAGGATTCGATGCGCCGACACTGTCGGCGGAGTCCGCCTCGCAGCGCACCACCACCCTCGTCGATCCGGCGATGCGCGGTTCGATCCTCGATCGCAACGGAAACCCGATCGCGTTCACCATGGAAGCGAAAGCGCTGACGTTCCAGCCGGTGCGGGTACGTAGAGAACTCGACGAGGCACGCGCCAAGGATCCGACGAAGCCGGAAACCGACAAGTACCTCGACGACATCGCCGAGCGGATCCACAGCGATCTCGGAGACGTCGTCAGCAAGAAGGATCTGCTCGCGAAGCTGAAGAGCAACGACGAGTTCACCTATCTGGCACGGGGTGTGGACGCCACCGTGGCGTCGAACATCAGCAAGGATTTCAAGCAGGTCGGGCTCGAACGTCAGGACATCCGCGAGTACCCGGGAGGCTCGCTCGCCGCGAACATCGTCGGGGCCACCGGGTGGGACGGTCACGGTCTGCTCGGTCTCGAGGATTCGCTCGACGCCACACTCGCCGGAACCGACGGATCGCAGACCTACGATCGCGGCTCCGACGGGGCCGTCATTCCCGGCAGCTGGCGCGACAAGCAGCCCGCGGTCAACGGCTCGAATGTGGAACTGACCATCGACGCGGACTTGCAGTACTACGTACAGCAGCAGGTACAGCTGGCGAAGGATCTTTCCGGAGCCAAGAATGCGTCTGCCTACGTTCAGGATTCGCACACCGGCGAAGTGCTGGCCATGTCGAACGACAACACGTTCAACCCCGGCATCGGCGTCGGAAACAACGAGCGGACCAAGGAGATGGGCAATCTGCCCGTCACAACGCCGTTCGAACCCGGTTCGGTCAACAAGATCATCACTGCTGCAGCTGCTATCGAATACGGGCTCACCACACCCGACGAGGTGCTGCAGGTACCGGGCAACATCTTCATGTCCGGTGTCTCGGTCCGGGACGCCTGGGAACACGGAGTCGCGCCGTACACCTCGACCGGCGTGTTCGGTAAGTCCTCCAACGTGGGGACTCTGATGCTGGCTCAACGTGTCGGCGAGGATCGGTACGCCGACATGCTGAACAAGTTCGGCCTGGGCCAGCGCAGCGATGTCGGTCTCCCCAACGAGAGCGCCGGTAGCGTCCCCAGCCGCGATCAGTGGTCTGGCGGCACCTTCGCCAACCTGCCGATCGGGCAGGGTCTGTCGATGACGCTCCTGCAGATGACCGGGATGTACCAAGCGATCGCCAACGACGGTGTGCGTATCCCGCCGCGGATCGTCGCGGCAACGGTAGATGCCAACGGCGAACGAACCGAGACGCCGCGTCCCGACGGGGTGTACGTGGTCAGTCCCGATACCGCGAAGACGGTCCGCAACATGTTCCGGTCGGTCACCCAGGACGACACCGGAAATCAGCGCGGTACCGGCGTCGCCGCGGGCGTCGAGGGCTACCAGATCAGCGGCAAGACCGGGACGGCCCAGCAGGTCGATCCCGAGTGCAAGTGCTACTCGAACTCGAAGTACTGGATCACGTTCGCGGGTATCGCTCCGGCCGACGATCCTCGCTACGTGATCGGAATCATGCTCGACGCTCCGTCCCGCAGTGCCGACGGCTCGGGAGGGCAATCGGCGGCACCGCTGTTCCACAACATTGCCAGCTGGCTGTTGCAGCGCGACAGTGTTCCGATGTCGGCGGACCCCGGTCCAAAGTTGGTCCTTCAGGCCGACTGAGGCCCGAAGCTGCCGATTCGGGAATCGGGGCGGCGGCATGTCGATCACGGTCGCCGGTAATCTGACACATCGGCTCGAGGCGTGTTCGTCGATCAGCCACCGCAGCGTGTTCGAGCTGACGCAGTGTGCGGTGGCAGTACAGAGGAAGGGAGCAGGAGTGACTGTGTCATCGGATTCACAACCCGCTCCGGGGTCTCGGCCGGCGAATCCGCCGCACACCGACGTGTCCGACGTGGCGTCCGCTGTCGGTGCAACGATCGAGTGGGGACACCTCGACGGAGTGCAGGTCACCGGCATCGATCTGCGAGCGCAGTCCGTTCGCCACGGCGATCTCTTCGCCGCGCTACCCGGATCCGCTCGGCATGGAGCCGAGTTCACCGCCGACGCGATCGAGCGGGGTGCGGCGGCAGTCTTCACCGACCCGTCCGGCGCCGACATCGTCCGCCGCGTCCTCGCCACCGCCGATCGCCAGGTTCCCGTCCTCGTACACGACCGACCACGCCAGGTGCTCGGAACCGTGTCCGCCCTCGTCTACGGCAATCCGTCGTCGAAGATGACGGTCGTCGGAATCACCGGCACGTCGGGCAAGACCACGACGGCGTACCTCGTCGAGGCCGGCCTGACAACCGCCGGCCGCCGCTGCGGACTCATTGGCACGATCGAGACCCGCGTGGTCGGCCAGCACGTACCGAGCGCTCTCACCACTCCCGAGGCTCCGCAGTTGCATGCGCTCTTCGCCGTCATGGTCGAGGCCGGAGTCGACACCGTGGTGATGGAAGTGTCTTCCCATGCGTTGTCCCTCGGCCGAGTCGACGGCACCGACTTCGCTGTCGGCGCGTTCACCAATCTGTCCCAGGATCATCTCGACTTCCACGACTCGCTCGAGGATTATTTTCTGGCCAAGAGTCGGCTGTTCGGGGTCGATTCGCCGGTACGGGCAGACACAGCCGTCGTGTGCGTCGACGATGCTTGGGGAGTGCGGATGGCCGATATCGCCCGGTCGGCCGGGTCCACGGTCGTCACGGTCTCCACCGGTGACGACTCGCAATGGACCGTCTCCGAGTGGGCCAAGCACGACGACGGAACGCAGTCGTTCACCGTTGCCGATCCGAACGGAACGTCGTTGCCGGTGTCGGTTCGTCTGCCCGGTCGCTACAACGTCGCCAACGCCGTGCTTGCGCTCGCGACCTGCGAGGCAGCAGGCGTGGACGCCGCTGAGGCTGCGCCGGGAATCGCCACCGTGGACGTGCCCGGCCGAGTGCAACGAATCGATCGTGGCCAGGACTTCCTCGCGGTGGTCGACTACGCCCACAAGCCCGCTGCGGTCGAAGCGGTGCTGGCGACTCTGCGAGAGTCGTCCCGCGGACGTATCGCCGTCGTGTTGGGTGCCGGCGGGGATCGAGACACCGCCAAGCGCCCTCTGATGGGCGCGGCCGGAGCACGCGGTGCCGATCTGCTCGTGGTGACCGACGACAATCCGCGCAGTGAGGATCCGGCAGCGATACGGCAGGCCGTCGAAGACGGTGCACTGTCGGTGCCCGACGACGCTCGTGGCGAAGTACGAAATGTCGAAGGCCGCGCAGCGGCGATAGAACAAGCCGTGGCGTGGGCACGTGAGGGGGACGTTGTGTTGATCGCAGGTAAAGGACACGAGACGGGCCAGGAGGTGGCCGGGGTGAAGTATCCGTTCGACGACCGAGTGGTACTCGCATCGGCCATCGATGCACGCCTGGTCACCACGAGCGCAGGCGCACGGTGATACCGCTCTCGATCGCTCGCATCGCCGAGATCGTCGGCGGCGAACTGCACGACGTGGCAGACCCGACGGCGCTGGTCGCCGGGCCGGTGGAGTTCGACTCACGCAAGGTCACACCCGGCAGTGTCTTTCTCGCCCTGCCCGGTGCCAAGGTGGACGGACACGAGCACGCGGCCGACGCCGTGGCCGCAGGCGCTGCTGTCGTTCTCGCGGCGCGTCCGGTGGGTGTCCCGGCTGTCGTCGTTCGGCCGGCACCGCACTCGAGCCGTGCGATGGCACTCGAACACGACCCGGAGGGCGCCGGTGCTGCGGTGCTGACCGCGCTCGGTGCGTTGGCCCGGGAATCGGTGCTCGAACTGACTGCGCGCCACGATCTGACCGTGGTGGGCGTGACGGGGTCGTCGGGCAAGACGTCGACGAAGGATCTCATCTCGGCGGTGCTGCGTCCGCTCGGATCCGTGGTGGCCCCACCCGGATCGTTCAACAACGAACTCGGGCATCCATGGACTGCTCTGCGGGCCGACGCCGATACCGACTTCCTCGCCCTCGAGCTGTCCGCCCGGGGAATCGGCCACATTGCCGAACTCGCCAGGCTTGCGCCGCCCCGGATCGGGGTGGTTCTCAACGTCGGAACCGCGCACCTCGGCGAGTTCGGTTCACGTGCCGCCATTGCGCTGGCCAAGGGCGAACTGGTCGAGGCATTGCCCGCTGCTGCGGACGGCGGCGTGGCGATCCTCAACATCGACGATCGTCTGGTCGCCGAGATGGCGACACGCACGAAGGCGGCCGTCGTCACCGTCGGACTCAACGCGGACGCCGACGTCCGGGCTGTCGACGTCGTGGTCGACACCGATGCGCGGGCGTCGTTCACGCTCGTGTGTGCGGCAGGCACGGCGCACATCACCCTGGCGGTGCACGGTGAACATCAGGTGGGCAACGCCCTGGCTGCCGCGGCCGTCGCGCTCGAGTGTGGGGCCGGCGTGGCCCAGGTTGCCGAAGCGCTCTCGACTGCGGTACCCACCTCGATCCGCCGCATGGACGTACGCACCCGCGCGGACGGCGTCACCGTCATCAACGACTCGTACAACGCGAATCCCGATTCGATGCGGGCCGCCCTCAAGGCGCTGGTATCGATGTCGCGGCGAGACGACGGTCCGAAGCGGCGCAGTTGGGCGGTGCTGGGGGAGATGGGCGAGCTCGGCGGCGAATCGGTGGTGGAGCACGATGCGATCGGTCGGCTCGCCGTCCGCCTGGACGTAGATCGGCTGATCATCGTCGATTCGGGTCGGCCCACGCGTGCGCTGCATCAGGGCGCCGTCATGGAAGGTTCCTGGGGCGAAGAATCGATGCTCGTACCCGACCGCGAGACCGCCATCGCCGTGCTCGAGGACGAGGTTCGCGCCGGCGACATCGTTCTGGTCAAGGCCTCGCAGTCGGGCGCGATGTGGACCGTTGCCGACGCCCTGTTGGCCGATTCGTCGGCCGACGCCCTGTTGGCCGATTCGTCGGAGGGCGAGCAGTGAGACAAATCCTGTTCGCTGGAGGGATCGCACTTGCAGTGGCAATTCTGCTGACTCCTGTGCTGATCAAGACCTTCTCGAAACAGGGCTTCGGCCAGGAGATTCGGGTCGAGGGCCCGGCGAGCCATCAGTCCAAGCGCGGTACTCCCACCATGGGAGGCGTGGCGATTCTGGTCGGTATCTGGGCCGGTTACTGGGGCTCGCACCTGATCGGCATCGGATACGACGCCGAGGGGCCGTCGGCCTCGGCTCTACTCGTACTCGGCCTGACCACCGTGCTCGGCCTCGTCGGCTTTCTCGACGACTTCATCAAGATTCGTAAGCAGCGGAACCTCGGTCTGAACGCCACCGGCAAATACGTCGGCCAGATCACCGCGGCGGTGCTGTTCGCCATCCTGGTCCTGCAGTTTCGCAGCGAAGACGGATTGACCCCGGGTAGTACTCAACTGTCGTATGTACGCGACATCGCGACCTGGTCGATGTCGGCTGCTGTGTTCGTGTTCTTCGTCTGTCTGCTGGTGATCGCGTGGTCCAACTCGGTCAACCTCACCGACGGCCTCGACGGCCTGGCGGCGGGGTCGATGACGTTGGTCCTCGGGGCGTACACCGTCATCACTTTCTGGCAGTACCGGCAGGCGTGCGCAGGGCCGTCCGGTCCCGCGCCGGGGTGCTACGACGTTCGCGATCCTCTCGACCTGGCCCTGGTGTGCGCATCGGCGGCCGGTGCCTGCATCGGTTTCCTCTGGTGGAACGCTGCGCCCGCGAAGATCTTCATGGGCGATACCGGATCCCTCGCTCTGGGCGGCCTGATCGCAGGACTGTCCGTGGTCACCAAGACCGAACTGATCATGGTGGTCATCGGCGCGTTGTTCGTCGCCGAAGCAGCATCGGTCGTCATCCAGGTAGCAGTGTTCCGGTCGAGTCGGCGACGCGTGTTCCGAATGGCCCCGTTCCATCACCACTTCGAGTTGGCCGGTTGGGCCGAGACGACGGTCATCATCAGGTTCTGGTTGCTCGCCGCGATCGCCTCGGCCGTCGGTTTGGCGCTGTTCTACAGCGAATACCTCGCGGCTGTGGGTGGTTAGGCGATGACCGAAGCCTCGACCGATCTGTCCTGGTTGCGCGGTAGTTCGGTGCTGGTCACCGGTGCGCGCATCTCCGGGCTGGCCGTCGTACGCCCACTGCTTGACCTCGGCGCACTCGTGACCGTCACCGACTCGAACCGAGCTGCGCTCGACGAGGCGTCGGCGCTCGGTGCTGCCGTGGTGGTCCAAGACGATCTGCTCGCCGATTCGGATGCGATCGCGGCCTTTGCACTCGTTGTCACCAGTCCCGGGTTCCGGCCGGACTCTCCGGTGCTGGCTGCGGCCGCCGGCCGCGGCGTCCCAGTGTGGGGCGACGTGGAGTTCTCGTGGCATCTCGACCGCGCCGAGGTGTACGGCCCGCGCGCTCGTTGGCTGGTGGTCACCGGTACGAACGGTAAGACGACCACCACATCGATGCTCGCGTCGATCCTCGACGCTGCCGGAATCGACTCCGTCGCTTGCGGAAACATCGGCCTCCCCATCGCCGACGCGTTGCGCGGTACCCCGCATCCCCGTGTCCTCGCGGTCGAGCTGTCGTCCTTCCAGTTGTTTTGGGCACCGTCGGTTCGGCCCGCGGCGGGGGTGGTGCTCAACATTGCCGAGGATCATTTGGACTGGCACGGGGGCATGGAGGGTTACGTCCAGGCCAAGGCTCGCGCATTGACCGGTGACGTCGGGGTCGTGGGACTCGACGACGCGGTGGCGGCCGGACTGCGGGCGGGGTCACCGGCAGCCACGGTCGTCGGTTTCCGCCTCGCCGAACCCGCTGCGGGCGAGCTCGGAGTGCGGGCGGGAATGCTCGTCGACCGTGCGTTCGGGGACGATGTCGAGCTGCTCCGGGCCGACGAGGTGGAACCGAGTGGCCCGTCCGGTGTGCTCGACGCTCTGGCTGCCGCTGCGCTGGCGCGGTCGATCGGTGTCGACGCCGAGGCCGTCCGAAACGGATTGCGGACGTACCGGGTGGGACCGCATCGGGCCGCAGTGGTGCGTGAACTCGGCGGGGTGACGTTCGTCGACGATTCCAAGGCGACGAATCCGCATGCGGCGCGTTCGTCGATCCTCGCGCACGATCGGGTCGTGTGGATCGCGGGAGGGTTGCTGAAGGGGGCGGTGATCGACGATCTGGTCGTCGAGATCGCCGATCGGCTCGTGGCTGCGGTGGTATTGGGCCGCGATGGGATGCAGATCGCAGAGGCTTTGGCGCGACACGCCCCCGATGTTCCGGTCGTCAGGCTCCCTTCGGGAGACGATGCTGGTGTGACTCATGAGGCTGAAGATGCAGATGCGGTGATGCGAGCGGCCGTCGGCCACGCTGCGGGGTTCGCCGCCTCCGGCGATACCGTCCTGCTGGCCCCTGCGGCTGCGTCGTTGGACATGTTCGTCGATTACGGTCACCGCGGCCGAAGCTTCGCCGAGTCCGTCGAGCGCCTCGACATCGCCGCCCTCGGATCGTCGCGATCGTGACCACCGCAGCTCGACCGGCGCGTCCACCTCGTCGCACCACCACGCCGCGCACCCGAATCGGACTGTGGTTCGGTCGGCCGCTGGCGTCGTTCCACCTCATCGTCACCATCGCGGTACTGCTCACCGTGCTCGGACTGGTGATGGTGCTGTCGGCGTCGTCGGCCGAATCGTTCGCAGCAGACGAGTCCGGATACGCGCTGTTCACGCAGCAGCTCATCGGTGTCGCACTGGGTGTGGTCGCGTTCTACGTGGCTCTTCGGCTGCCGGTGCGATACCTGCGCAAGTTGTCGTTCCCGCTCTTCCTGGTCTCGATCACGATGTTGATGCTGGTGTTGATCCCCGGTATCGGTGCCGAGCGTCAGGGCGCACGACGATGGTTCGACTTCGGTGTCGTCTCGTTCCAGCCCTCCGAGCTGGCGAAGGTCGCGTTGGTTCTGTGGGGAGCGCACCTGCTTGCCTCCCGTCGCAGCGAGCACGGCAATATCAAGTCGCTGTTGGTGCCGTTGCTACCTGCGGGCCTGCTCATGTGTCTGCTCGTCGTGCTCCAGCCCAACCTCAGTACCGCGATCGCCCTGGGCATCATTCTCGTCGCACTGCTGTGGTTCGCCGGCCTCAACGCCCGGCTCTTCGGAGCAGTGCTGGTGACCGGTTTGGCTTTGGCGACCGTGCTCGCGTTCACCGCCGGCTACCGCTCGAACCGCGTCAAGGCCTGGCTCAACCCGGGGGAGGACACCCAGGGTCTGTCGTATCAGTCCACCCAGGCCAAGTACTCCTTGGCCGATGGCGGCCTGTTCGGTCGCGGCTTGGGACAGAGTCGCGCGAA
The DNA here is from genome assembly GCF_004563845.1 of Rhodococcus sp. 1R11. Taxonomy (NCBI): domain Bacteria; kingdom Bacillati; phylum Actinomycetota; class Actinomycetes; order Mycobacteriales; family Nocardiaceae; genus Rhodococcus; species Rhodococcus sp. 1R11. The sequence continues at coordinate 424,063 of NZ_SPNG01000002.1, forward strand.
ATGGAGCTATCTCCCCAACGCGCACAACGACTTCATCTTCGCGATCATCGGCGAGGAGCTCGGCATGATCGGCTGCCTCGCCGTCATCGGATTGTTCGGTCTCTTCGTCTACACCGGCCTGCGCATCGCAATGCGGTCGGTCGATCCGTTCCTGCGTCTGTTGACTGCAGGCGCAACGTGCTGGGTGTTCGGTCAGGCCATGATCAACATCGGCTACGTGGTTGGGCTGCTGCCGGTGACCGGTCTGCAGCTGCCGCTGGTGTCCTACGGCGGTACGTCCACGGCCATCACGCTGTTGATGTTCGGCATCATCGCCAGTGCGGCCCGACACGAACCGGAAGCCATCGCCGCACTGCACGCCGGGCAAGAGGGTCGTATCGCCCGAGCCCTCAGACTGCCGCTGCCTGCTGTCTTCTCACCGAAGCGGGCCGCGATGGCACGCTCCAAATCCACCCGTCCCACGTTGGCGGCACAGGATCGCAAACGTCTCGAGTCCCGCAAGAACAAGGACAGCCGCGGGGCACGGTCACCCGAGCCCGGACGTACCCGGGTGTCGAGTTCACGGGTGGACACGGCCAGCCCCAACGGGTCGGCCAGGAACGCACCCCGTGGCCACGCCCGCCGTGCCGAGCCCCCACGCCGGGACACCGGCAGCGGGTACGCCGCCGGACCTGGGTCGCCGTATCGGCCGCGTCCCGAACCGCAACCCGGTCGTCCGCCGGTCCGCTCGGGTGAGCGAGGATACCGACGGTGAAGCAGACATCGAGGCCGATATCCGTGGTGGTGGCCGGAGGCGGAACCGCCGGACACATCGAGCCCGCGCTCGCCGTGGCCGATGCTCTGCGTGAGCTCGACCCCACCGTCACCGTCACCGCCCTCGGCAGCAGCCGGGGGCTCGAAACGACATTGGTACCCGCCCGCGGTTATGCGCTGGAACTGATACCGCCGGTGCCGCTGCCGCGCAAGCCCACCCTCGACCTGGTCAAGTTGCCGGTTCGGGTCGCACGGTCGGTACGCCGAACGCGGGAGATCTTCGCCGCCGTCGAAGCCGATGTGCTGGTCGGATTCGGCGGCTACGTGGCGCTGCCTGCGTATCTCGCTGCCCGCGGTCGACTTTTCGGTCGCGGCGGCCGTCTTCCGGTGATCATTCACGAGGCCAATGCCCGCGCCGGCATTGCGAACAAGGTCGGCGCACGCAGCGCGGAACGTGTCCTTGCCGCTGTCGCCGGATCTGGTATCTCTGCACCGGGTTCCGAGGATGCAGAAGTGATCGGAATTCCGGTGCGGCCCACGATCACCGGTCTCGATCGCGCAGCGATGCGGTCGCAGGCTCGCGCCCATTTCGGTCTGCCCGAACACGGCCCGGTCCTGCTGGTGTTCGGCGGTTCACAGGGCGCGCGTTCGCTCAACGTCGCAGTGTCGGGTGCGTCGGCTGCTCTGGCCGCCGCCGGCATCTCGGTTCTGCACGCACACGGTCCCAAGAACACACTCGACGTGGAGCAGAGCAATCCGGATGCGCCCTACGTTCCAGTGCCCTATATCGACCGGATGGACCTGGCCTACGCGGCGGCCGACCTCGCGATCTGCCGGTCCGGGGCCATGACGGTCGCCGAAGTCTCCGCGACCGGGCTGCCTGCCGTGTACGTGCCTCTGCCGCACGGCAACGGTGAGCAGGAGCTCAATGCCCGTCCCGTCGTCGACGCCGGAGGTGGCATCCTGGTAGCCGACGCGACGCTGAGCGCGCAGTACGTGACCGACACGGTCGTTGCGCTGGTGGCCGACACCGAGCGCATCGCCGAGATGTCTCGTGCTGCGGCAGGAGCAGGTCACAAGGGTGCTGCCGCGGCCGTCGCGCAGATCGTGCTCGATACCGCGCACGCGGCGCGGCGCTGAACCGGGCGGCGGCGAGAATGCCACAGAACGAGGGAGACGTCCGCGTGACAACTGAGGGTGCGGCGATGTCGGAGTTGCCGACAGAGCTCGAACGAGTGCACATGGTGGGAATCGGCGGTGCCGGGATGTCCGGGATCGCACGCATTCTGCTGGCGCGCGGTGGTCAGGTGTCCGGATCGGATGCCAAGGAATCGCGCGGGGTGTTGGCGCTGCGAGCCCGCGGTGCACTGGTGCGAATCGGGCACGATGCAAGCGCGCTGGACATGATCGACGGCGGCCCCACCGTGGTCGTGACGACCCACGCGGCCATACCCAAGACCAACCCCGAACTCGTCGAAGCGCGCGATCGCGGGATCCCGGTGGTGTTGCGGCCCGCCGTCCTCGCGTCGTTGATGGAGGGGTACCGCACCCTGCTGGTGTCGGGCACGCACGGAAAGACGTCGACCACGTCGATGTTGGTCGTCGCGCTGCAGCACTGCGGGTTCGACCCGTCGTTCGCGGTCGGCGGTGAGCTCAACGAGGCCGGAACCAACGCGCATCACGGCAGCGGCGACGTCTTCGTCGCCGAGGCGGACGAGAGTGACGGTTCGCTGTTGCAGTACTCGGCGAACGTGATCATCGTGACGAACATCGAGGCCGATCATCTCGATTTCTTCGGTACGACCGAGGCCTACGTGAAAGTGTTCGACGATTTCGCCGCGCTGCTCCACCCGGGCGGTGTGCTGGTGGCATGCATGGACGATCCGGGTTCGGCAGCGCTGGCCCGCCGCGTGCTCGAGAAGAATCTCCCCGGAGTGACGGTGCTCGGCTACGGGTCGTCCGATGTCGACGCCGGACCGGTCGAGATGGCCGTTCGCCTGTTGGCCTGGGAGCCCGAGGACATCGGCGGTGTCGCGCAGTTGCAGATCGCCGGTGAGGACTCTGCCCGCACGGTTCGGCTGGGAGTACCGGGACGGCACACCGCCCTCAACGCCCTGGCGGCGTTCGTGGCTGCCCGCCAGGTGGGCGCGGGGGTCGAGGAGTTGCTGGCCGGGCTGACCGGATTCGGGGGAGTGCATCGGCGGTTCCAGTTCACCGGACGCGAGCACGGAGTCCGAGTGTTCGACGACTACGCCCATCACCCCACGGAGGTGCGGGCCGTGCTGACCGCTGCGCAGGCGTTGGTCGCGGGTCAAGCACTCGAAGGTGGCGAGCGGGGGCGGGTCGTGGTGGTGTTCCAACCGCATCTGTACTCGCGCACTGCGACGTTCGCCGAGGAATTCGGTACCGCACTGTCGTTGGCCGACGAGATCGTGGTTCTGGACGTCTACGGCGCTCGCGAGGAACCCCTGCCCGGTGTGACCGGGGCTCTGGTCGCAGCGTCGGTGACCAAACCGGTGAACTATCAACCGGATCTGTCGTTGGTCGCCAAACAGGTGGCCAATCTCAGCCGTCCCGGCGACGTGGTGATCACGATGGGTGCGGGCGACGTGACCATGCTCGGCGGGCCCATTCTCGACGCCCTTCGTTCCAAGACCGATTTCGGTGCCACGACCGGCCGCGCGGTACCGAAGGATCGGCCGGCGACGTGACTCGTCGGTCCGATCGAGACCGTACTTCGAGATCGGAACCCGTTGCCGAGCAGGGGAATTCGAGCTCTTCGGTCACAGACAGGCAAGCCCGTGCGCAGGCCAGGGAAGAAGAGCGCGCTCGCGTGAAACGGTCACGCCGACGCGCAGCGCTCGCCGTCGTGGCGGTTGTCGCAGTGATTGTCGGATCGGCAGCACTGGTCTACTTCACACCGCTGCTGTCGGTTCGGACGATTTCGGTCGTGGGAGCCTCGTCGGTGTCCGAACAGGAGATCCTCGACCGGCTCGAGGTGCCGTCCGGCCTGCCGCTGGTCCGGGTCGACGCCGCGGCCGCGGCCCAGCGTGTTGCGTCGATACCGGAGCTGGCATCGGTCCGGGTGCAACGGAAATACCCGTCCACCGTGCAGGTCACCGTCGAAGAACGTGTGCCGGTGGCGTTCGTGGATTTTCCCGACGGCACTCACTTGCTCGATGCGACCGGCGTGGACTTCGCCGTCGCACCGCCTCCGCCCGGGGTGGTCCGACTGGTGACCGACAATCCTGTCTTCGGCGATCCGGTGACGAAAGATGCACTGGCTGTGCTCGATTCGCTGCCGCCGCTGATTCGAGGTCAGGTCGGCGAAGTGCGCGCGAGCACGCTGTCCGACATCTCGATCCTCCTGTTGGACGGGCGTACCGTCGTGTGGGGGAACAAGGACAACTCCGAGCGCAAGGGGGCGGTGGCGATCGCGCTGCTGTCGCAACCGGGTCAGATTTTCGACGTGTCCAGTCCCGATCTTCCGACCACGAAATAGCGACGGCACGAAAGGCGCATATTTTCGGCGCGGCATCGGCGCGCCTAATGGCGATCGTGGCCGTCGGTGAATAGCGTTCCGATCAGTCGAGTACTTGACATAACTCTAAGCCTGTGGTTTAGGTTGAGGGTTTTCCACATTTTTCGAGCAACAATCCACGGAAGGCGAGAGCCCATGACGCCCCCGCACAACTACCTCGCCGTAATCAAGGTCGTCGGCATCGGCGGCGGCGGCGTGAACGCGGTCAACCGGATGATCGAACAGGGACTCAAGGGAGTCGAGTTCATCGCGGTCAACACCGACGCTCAGGCCTTGCTGATGAGTGACGCCGACGTCAAGCTCGACGTCGGCCGTGAGCTGACTCGTGGACTCGGTGCCGGTGCCGACCCCGAGGTGGGTCGCCGCGCAGCGGACGACCACAAGGACGAGATCGAAGAGGTCCTCAAGGGTGCCGACATGGTCTTCGTCACCGCAGGTGAGGGCGGCGGAACCGGTACCGGTGGCGCTCCCGTCGTCGCCAACATCGCGCGCAAGCTCGGCGCGCTGACCGTCGGCGTCGTGACGCGTCCGTTCTCCTTCGAGGGCAAGCGCCGTGGTGGCCAGGCCGACACCGGTATCCAGCAGCTGCGTGAATCCTGCGACACGCTCATCGTCATCCCCAACGATCGTCTGCTTCAGCTCGGCGACGCGGCCGTCAGCCTCATGGATGCGTTCCGCAGTGCCGACGAGGTCTTGCTCAACGGTGTTCAGGGCATCACCGATCTGATCACCACCCCCGGGCTGATCAACGTCGACTTCGCCGACGTCAAGGGCGTCATGTCCGGCGCAGGCAGTGCGCTGATGGGCATCGGTTCCTCCCGCGGTGAAGGCCGCGCGATCAAGGCCGCGGAATCCGCGATCAACTCGCCGCTGCTCGAAGCGTCCATGGAAGGTGCCCGCGGAGTGCTGCTCTCCATCGCGGGTGGCTCGGATCTCGGCCTGTTCGAGATCAACGAGGCCGCCTCGCTGGTCCAGGAAGCTGCGCACATCGACGCCAACATCATCTTCGGAACCGTCATCGACGACTCTCTCGGCGACGAGGTTCGTGTCACCGTCATCGCTGCCGGGTTCGACGGAGGAACGCCCACGCGTCGTCCGGTCGAGGCAGCGGCATCCACCCGCGGCCCGATCGGATCGGCACGCTCGGGGGAGGTCTCCTCACGCTCCAACGACAGCTCCGAAGGCGCTGTGTTCCGCGACCCGGTCGGCGCTCCCAGCGGATCGAGCCTGCCCCCGCTCAACTCGTCCAGTTCGTCGAACCGCGAATCGTCCAGCCGCGAGTCCGCAGCCGGTCACGGCCGGGATTCCGGCGGTCAGGGCCGCGAGTCGGTCGGATCCGGACGCCGCGTACCCGTCGCCGAGGACGACGGCGAAGACGAGGTCGACGTACCGTCCTTCATGCGGCGGTGAGTGACTCCTTTCGGGTCAGGCGGGTGTCGACGACGCGAGCCGGCGGCGTGTCGGCCCCGCCGTTCGACACCTTCAATCTCGGTGACCACGTAGGCGACGACCCGGCTGCTGTCGAGGCCAACCGTCGACGCCTCGGTGACCGGTTGGGTATGGGCATCGAACGCATGGTGTTCATGGAGCAGGTCCACGGCCGCACCGTCACGGTGGTGGATGGGCCGGTGTCCGAGCCCGTTCCCATGACCGATGCGTTGGTGACGACGCAGCGCGATCTCGCGCTCGTGGTGTTGACCGCCGACTGTGTCCCGGTATTGCTGTCCGACGAAGAGGCGGGCGTGATCGCCGCGGTACACGCCGGCCGCGTCGGTGCCCGCATCGGCATCATTCCTCGGGTACTTGCGTCGATGGTCGAGCTGGGCGCGGTCCCGGAGAGGATCGGGGCCTTCCTCGGCCCGGCGGCCAGTGGGCGTCAGTACGAGGTGCCCGCACACATGCGTGCCGACGTCGACAAGCATCTACCCGGAAGCGCGACGACGACGGTTCGGAACACTCCCGGTCTCGATATCCCGGCTGGTGTGCGCGCGCAGCTGATCGCCGCCGGACTGCACGGAGTGGCACAGGATCCCCGGTGCACCATCGAGGACCGGACCCTCTTCAGCCATCGCCGGGAAGGGTCGACCGGCCGTATCGCGAGCGTCGTGTGGATGGATTCCGCATCCGCAGACGAGGTTCCCGACTCCGGCCAGGAGAGGATGTCGTGAGCGAGCCCACCGACCGAGCTGCCGAGATCGCCGCCGCGTTGGCGTCGGTCCGCGAACGACTGGCGCGAGCATGTAGGGACGCAGGTCGAGAAGACTCGACCGTGACTCTGCTGCCGGTGACGAAGTTCTTCCCCGCGTCCGACGTTCGGATCCTGTACGAGCTGGGCTGCCGTGAGTTCGGCGAGTCCAGAGAGCAGGATGCGTCGCCCAAGGTGGCCGAGACCGCCGAAGAGTTCCGCGGTGATCCGCCGCGGTGGCACATGATCGGGCATCTCCAGCGAAACAAGGCGAAGTCCATCGCTGCGTGGGCGCATTCCATTCACTCGGTGGACAGCGCTCGATTGGTCACCGCCCTGTCCAAGGCCACCAAGACAGCACTCGACGACGGCACTCGGGCGACGCAGCTCGACGTCCTCGTTCAGGTCAGTCTCGACGGCGATGTGCACCGCGGCGGCGTCGAACGCGGGGACTTGCGCGAGTTGGCCGACGCGGTGTCGACCGCACCCGGCTTGCGTCTGGCCGGACTGATGGCCGTACCTCCGTTGGACGCCGATGCGGACGCTGCGTTCGGTGATCTCGAGGAGCTGCATCAGCGACTTCTGCGTGATCATCCCGATGCCCGCGAGTTGTCGGCCGGCATGACGGGGGACCTGGAAGCTGCTGTGCGACACGGATCGACGTGCGTGCGTGTCGGTACCGCAATACTCGGTGCGCGGCCGATAGCCTCCCAATAACAGTCCACGGATCACATCAGTCACAACAGACACTTGCGAACCTGGAGATGGACAGTAGACACGGCCACGGAAGGCAGAACGATGAGCACCCTGCACAAGTTCAAGGCGTACTTCGGCATGGTTCCGCTCGCGGACTACGAGGACGACTACCTCGACGATCCGGACACCCGCCGCAGTCCCCGTGGTGGCCGTGACGGTTACGACGACATCGACGATCGTGACTTCGTCAAGCCGTCGTTCGGTGGCTCGCGGCACGCGCAGGCCGACGACGACTACGACGATTACGAGGCTCCTCGCCCCGCTGCCACGCTCGCTCCGATCGGTGGACGCGCACGCGGTACGGCAGGACCGTCGACCCGAGGCGCAGCCACCCGTGGCGCGCTGGCGATGGACACCCGCATGGACGTGCGGGCCGAGACGCGACGCAGCCCGATCGTCGACGACGGCGGCCCACTGTCGAAGATCACCACGCTGCGCCCGAGGGACTACAGCGAGGCGCGCACCATCGGTGAGCGTTTCCGCGACGGCACGCCTGTCATCATGGATCTCGTCGAAATGAGCAACGCCGACGCCAAGCGACTCGTGGACTTCGCTGCCGGATTGGCCTTCGCGCTCCGCGGATCGTTCGACAAGGTGGCCACGAAGGTGTTCCTGCTTTCGCCCGCCGATGTCGATGTATCCCCGCAGGAGCGCAGGCGAATCGCGGAAACCGGCTTCTACAGCCAGCAGTGATCGTTTCTCCCCTTGGGGTGGCAAGTCGGGGCTGTGACCAGCGCACTTTGCTCAGCCCGGCGAAGTCAGGCAGAGTACAGCCGTGATCGTGTTCACGGTGATCAACATCGTATTGTTTCTTTTTTGGCTCCTTCTCATCGGTCGAATCATCGTCGAGTTCATCAGGACTTTCGCGAGAGATTGGCAACCGACCGGGCTGGTCGTCATCCTTCTGGAGGCGATCTTCACGGTCACCGACCCGCCCGTGAAGTTCCTGCGCAGGATAATTCCGCCGCTCAACCTCGGTGGTGTGCGACTGGACCTCTCGATCATGGTCTTGCTGTTCGTCGTGTTCATTCTGTGGAATGTGACCAGCAGCCTCGCGGCCTGAGGCCGAAGATGGAATGTTAGAACTCGGGACCCAGCGCAAGCTGCGTGTCCCGTGTGACAGAATGGACGCCAGTTACAGTTTGATTGTTCTGCACTCGCGCGGAATGGCATATAACTGAATGCTTGCTCTACCGCCCCAAGACGCGTGAAGGGATCCTTCCATGCCGCTGACTCCAGCTGATGTGCACAACGTTGCGTTCAGCAAGCCGCCCATCGGTAAGCGCGGTTACAACGAAGACGAGGTCGACGCATTTCTCGACCTCGTCGAGCAAGAGTTGTCCCGACTGATCGAAGAGAACGCCGACCTGCGCCAGCGTGTCGGTGAGCTCGACCAGGAGCTTGCGGACGCCAAGAACTCTGCGCGCCAGAGCCCGCAGTCGGCTCCGGTTGCCGCACCGAAAGCCGAGCCGCAGCGGCCGGTCGATCCCCCCAAGCCGCCACCGGTTGTTCAGCAGCCCGCGCCGGTCGCTCCCGTGGCCGCAGCACCGCAGCAGAGCGGCGACTCCAACATGCAGGCCGCGAAGATTCTCGGTCTCGCGCAGGAGATGGCGGACCGCCTCACCGGCGATGCGAAGACCGAGTCCGAGCAGCTGCTCGGCAATGCGCGCACCAACGCCGAACGTCTGGTGTCGGATGCCCGCGCTCGCTCGGAGTCGATGATGTCCGAAGCGCGGCAGAAGTCCGAGTCGCTGCTCACCGATGCACAGACTCGCTCCGAGACCCAGCTTCGCCAGGCCAAGGAGAAGGCCGACGCATTGCAGGCCGACGCCGAGCGCAAGCACACCGAGATCATGGCGACGATCAACCAGCAGCGGTCCGTGCTGGAAGGTCGCATCGAGCAGCTCAAGACGTTCGAGCGCGAATACCGGGTGCGCCTCAAGTCGTACCTCGAATCGCAGCTCGAAGAGCTCGAGAACCGTTCCTCGGCGCTGCCGGTGGACAACGGCCAGGACAACTTCAACCAGGACAACCAGACGTCCGGCTACAGCCAGTCGTACGCCAAGGGCAACAACTGACGCGATCGTTCTCCGACGCTGCCTCTTGGGGCAGCGTCGGGCTCGGTTGTAGCGTCGAGTGGTGAGCGAGGAATCCTGTGCTGATTCTGACTCTCGGCGCGGCGGCTGTCGGGTTCGGGTTCCTGGTGTTGGCCCTGATGACCGGATCGGTCGTCTGGGCCTGGGCCTGCATCGTGATCTGCATAGTCGGGGCGGTGCTGCTCCTGGTCGGGGCCCTGCTCGGGCGACGGCCACCGCCCGAGATCGACAGGTAGCATCTACGCGGTAGTGCATCAGGCGGTAGTGCATCAGTTCGACGGTTGTCAGACGAAAGAACAATCAGGCGTCGATCCGGCCATCACCGGGGAGCCTTCGGAAGAACGACAGTGACGATTCGGTCTGCAACGACCGAAGTGGGCTGTTCAGTAGAACCGAACGGGTGAGCCCGTCACAGCTCGTGTGGAGAGGCTCGGTCCGACGAGTTCCATCGGTCCGAGCAAGCGGGGTGGTACCGCGGTACTCGGCGTCCCCATCGCCGAATGTCGTCCCCGTGCCAATCGATGTCGCGTCCTGTACGCGTCCGGCACGGAGGAGACAGACATGACAGATTCGAGCGCACGCCCCGAGAACGCGTCGTACCCGCTGGTGGATCTGGCCGAGGGCCGATCGGGAAGCGTTCCGTTTCCCGATCTCGAGCGCATCGTGCTGCACGAATGGGCCGAGGACGGCACGTTCCGCGCCAGCATCGACAACCGCGCCGATGCCGAGGAATTCGTTTTCTACGACGGACCTCCGTTCGCCAACGGCCTGCCGCACTACGGCCATCTGCTCACCGGGTACGTCAAGGATCTCGTGCCCCGGTTCCAGACCATGCGCGGCAAGAAGGTCGAGCGTCGTTTCGGGTGGGACTGCCACGGCCTTCCCGCCGAATTGGAAGCGGAGAAGCAACTCGGCATCAAGGACAAGTCCGAGATCGACGAGATGGGTCTGGCGAAGTTCAACGCCTACTGCAAGCAGTCGGTGTTGCAGTACACCGACGAGTGGCGGGATTACGTCACTCGGCAAGCGCGGTGGGTCGACTTCGACAACGACTACAAGACCCTCGACGTCGACTTCATGGAGTCCGTCATGTGGGCGTTCAAGACGCTCCACGACAAGGGTCTGATCTACCAGGGCTACCGAGTGCTGCCGTACAGCTGGTACGAGCAGACGCCGCTGTCCAACCAGGAGACCCGGCTCGACGACGCGTACAAGATGCGTCAGGACCCCGCGGTCACCGTCACCATGCCCCTTACGGCGCCGGGCACACCCCTGGACGGCGCGAACGCACTGATCTGGACCACCACTCCGTGGACGCTGCCGTCGAACCTTGCGATCGCGGTGCATCCGGAGGTGCACTACGTTCAGGTCCGCGGTGCCGACGGTGAGCGGTACGTGCTCGCCTCTGCCCGACTCGCGCACTATGCGAAGGAACTGGGGGAGCAGCCGGAGGTGCTCTCGGAGCACACCGGCGCGGAGTTGGTCGGCCTCGCCTACGCACCGCCCTACGACTTCTTCCTCGGCCACGAGAATGCGCATCGCGTTCTGGAGGCCGATTACGTCACCACCGACTCCGGCACCGGAATCGTCCATCTCGCACCGGCATTCGGTGAGGAGGACATGGACGTCGCCACCGCGAACGGTATCGAGGTCGTGCAACCGCTCGATGCGGGCGGCAAATTCACGTCGTTGGTGCCGCCCTACGAGGGCCTGATGGTGTTCGACGCCAATCCGGTGATCATCAAGGATCTCAAGGCCTCGGGCCGCTTGCTGCGGCACGAAACCATCGAGCACTCGTACCCGCACAGTTGGCGTAGTGGTCAGCCGCTGATCTACATGGCGGTTCCGTCGTGGTTCGTCGCGGTCACCAAGTTCCGCGATCGGATGGTCGAGCTCAACCAGGAGATCACCTGGGTGCCCGAGCACATCAAGGACGGCCAGTTCGGCAAGTGGCTCGAAGGTGCCCGCGACTGGAACATCAGCCGTAACCGGTACTGGGGCAGCCCGATCCCGGCGTGGACGTCCGACGACCCCGCCTACCCTCGTCTCGACGTGTACGGCAGCCTGGACGAACTCGAGCGTGACTTCGGTGTGCGTCCCACCGATCTGCATCGGCCGTACATCGACGACCTGACGCGTCCCAACCCGGACGACCCGACCGGCAAGTCCACGATGCGTCGCGTTCCCGAGGTGCTGGACTGCTGGTTCGAATCGGGCTCGATGCCGTATGCGCAGGTGCATTTCCCGTTCGAGAACGAGGAGTGGTTCCAGACACACAACCCGGGCGATTTCATCGTCGAATACAACGGTCAGACGCGCGGCTGGTTCTACACCCTGCATGTGCTCGCGACTGCACTGTTCGACCGGCCTGCCTTCAAAACCGTTGCCGCCCATGGCATCGTGCTCGGTGACGACGGTCTGAAGATGAGTAAGTCGAAGGGGAACTACCCGGACGTCAAGGAGGTCTTCGACCGCGACGGCTCGGATGCCATGCGGTGGTTCCTGATGTCGTCGCCGATCCTGCGCGGTGGCAACCTGATCGTCACCGAGCAGGGCATCCGCGAGGGAGTACGGCAGGCGCTGTTGCCGATCTGGAACGCGTGGAGCTTTCTGCAGCTCTACGCGTCGACGCCGGGGCAGTGGCGGACCGATTCTCCGCACGTGCTCGATCGGTACGTGCTGGCCAAACTGTCGGCCACGCGGGATGCGATCACCGACGCGCTCGAAGGGAACGACATCGCCGGGGCGTGCGACGAATTGCGTACGTTCTGTGACGCACTGACCAATTGGTATGTGCGACGGTCGCGTTCACGCTTCTGGGGCGAGGACGCCGACGCGATCGACACCCTGCACACGGTGCTCGAAGTGCTCACCCGCATCGCCGCTCCGTTGTTGCCGTTGATCAGTGAGGTGGTCTGGCGCGGATTGACCGGTGGCCGATCGGTGCACCTGACGGATTGGCCGACGGCCGACGAGTTGCCGTCCGACCCGGAGCTGGTCGACAGCATGGACGAGGTTCGTACCGTGTGCTCCACGGTGCTCGGTCTGCGCAAGGCACAGAATCTGCGCGTGCGGCTGCCGCTGCCCGAGGTGACCGTCGCGGCCGCCGACGCCGAGCGGCTGCGTCCGTTCCTCGACATCATCGCCGACGAGGTCAACGTCAAGAAGGTGGATCTGACCGAGGACGTTGCCGTGCACGGCAAATTCGAGCTCGTAGTGAACGCACGCGCTGCCGGGCCGCGGATCGGCAAGGATGTCCAGAAGGTCATCAAGGCAGTCAAGGCCGGTGACTGGTCCGAGGACGAAGACGGCGTCGTGAGCGCCGCAGGCATCGCGTTGCTGCCCGAGGAGTACACCCGCAGACTCGTTGCCGCGGAGCCGGAATCGACGGCACCGCTGCCCGGGAACGCGGGGCTCGTGGTGCTCGATTCGGCGGTCACCGAAGAGCTGGAGGCCGAGGGTTGGGCCAAGGACCGCATCCGTGAGCTGCAGGATGCGCGTCGTAGCCACGGACTCGATGTGTCCGACCGTATCGACATCGTCATCGAGGTACCCGAACATCGACGGGCGTGGCTGGACGCTCATCGGGATCTGATCGCGCGCGAGGTACTCGCGTTGTCGCTGGTGGACGGCTCGGTCGGCGACGACGGCAGCGATCTCGGTGAGGGAGTCCGGGCAGCGATCACGAAGTCGTCGTGACCGAGGGCATATGAGCGAGGGGCACCGGGGCGTCGTGACCGAGGAGGAGGTGGTCGATGCCGTCCACGAGTGTCTCTCCGAGGCTCGCGGCGGCGTCGTTCCCATCGTCGCCGCCGGTCATCCGGTGCTGCGTTCCCCGGCGCTGCGCTACACCGGCCAGCTCGAGCGTGAAGTGTTGACGGAGTTGATCGAGGTGATGCGTGCGACGATGCACGATGCGCCCGGTGTCGGCCTTGCTGCACCGCAGATCGGAATTCCGTTGCAGATCGCAGTGATCGAGGATCTCTTCGATGTCGCGGTGGACGTCGCCCGGGTCCGGGAGCGGACCCCGTTGCCGTTCCGAGCGTTGATCAATCCTCGGTACACCCCGGTGGGACGACGCATTGCTTCGTTCTACGAGGGCTGCCTCAGTGTGCCGGGGTATCAGGCCGTCGTCACTCGCGCCGCGGACGTCCGGCTTCTGTGCACCGACGAGACCGGCCGAGAGATCGACGAGGTGGTGCGTGGCTGGCCCGCACGGATCGTGGCCCATGAGAGCGATCACCTCGCCGGCACGCTGTACATCGATCGTGCGCACACACGGTCGCTGACCACGACGGAGCAGTACTCGGCACTGTGGTCCGATCCCGGACCGGAGCGTGCCGCACGTGTGCTCGGCTTCGGTGCCGACGCCCCGTCCGAGTCGCCCGACAGCTGTCGTTGACCATGCCCGACAGTGTCGATCGGACTCTGCGGAGCCGGCGTTGGGTGTTGCATCTGGACATGGACGCGTTCTTTGCGTCCGCCGAGCAGCTGACGCGGCCGACACTGCGGGGTCGGCCGGTGCTGGTCGGGGGTGCAGGCGGCAGAGGCGTCGTGGCCGGGTGCAGCTATCAGGCCCGGGCGTTCGGGGCCCGTTCGGCGATGCCGATGCATCAGGCCCGTCGACTCGTCGGTGCCGGCGCGGTGGTCCTGCCGCCGCGGTTCCCGCTGTACTCGGAGCTGAGCAGACGTGCCTTCGAGGCGCTTCGCGTGCGCATGCCCGTACTGGAACAGCTCTCGATCGACGAGGCCTTCGGCGAGCCGCTCGAGCTGGCGGGCGCGACGGTGGCCGAGGTCGAGCGTTTCTGCGCCGATCTGCGGGCGCTGGTATTGGCTGAGACCGGGCTCGTCGCCTCCATCGGTGCCGGGTCCGGGAAACAGATCGCCAAGATCGCGTCGGGTCTGGCCAAACCCGACGGCGTCACGGTGGTAGCGCCCGGAATTCAGGCCGAGTTGATGGCGGATCTGCCGGTGCGCAAGTTGTGGGGGATCGGCCCTGTTGCCGGAGAACGGTTGCATCGCTTGGGAATCGACACCATCGGCAAATTCGTGGCCACGCCCGAGTCGGAGGTGGCGTCGATTCTCGGTGCCACCATGGGTCCGAGCCTGCATCAGCTGGCGCGCGGCATCGACAACCGGGTGGTGGCCGAGCGGGCCGAGGCCAAGCAGGTCAGTGCGGAGACGACGTTCGCGAACGACCTGACGACTCTTGCGCAACTACGCCCGGCGATCGAGTCCATCGTCGAGTCGACCCATCGCCGTTTGCTGAAGGACGGCCGGGGTGCCCGCACGGTCGTGCTCAAATTGCGTAAGTCCGACATGAGCATCATCACCAGATCGGCGACTTTGCCTTACGCGACGGTGGACAAGCAGACGATCGTGGCCACTGCTCAGCGGTTGGCGGTCGATCCGGTCGATGTCGGACCGATCCGGCTCGTCGGCGTGGGCCTCGCCGGTCTGTCCGCGGTTCGGCAAGGATCGTTGTTCCCCGAACTCGAGTACGAGCCGGTTGCTCCGGTCCCGGACGAGCCGCTACCGGCGACGGAAGAGGCCGCGAGCCTCGCCGTGGTCGAGGACGGCCCGCGGTGGCAACCGGGTATGGACGTTCGGCACGTTCGGTACGGTCACGGCTGGGTGCAGGGCGCGGGACATTCGGTGGTGACGGTCCGTTTCGAGACGCGGACCACCGGTCCGGGAACGGCCCGCACCTTTGCAGAATCGGACACCGACCTGGTCGCGGCCGATGTTCTGGACAGCTTGGCCTGAGTTGTGGCGCGGCTGAGGAAACTCTGTGAGGTTTCACAGGTATGCCCTTCGCGTTGTGACTCGGGCGAGTCGAGCTGACATAGTGGACTCGGTCCGAGACGACCCCCATACAGACGACCGACGAGTCACAGAACGATCGATACGTGACTCAGAGTGAAAAGGACAAGCACTTGAAGCTTCGCAACACCCGACGGGCCATGGTTGCCGGTATCGCCATCGCCGGTGCACTGACGATGTCCGCCTGCAGCTCCGGTGGCGGCGACGAGCCGACCGCCACGACGACGACGGCTGCCACCACCACCGCTGCGCCACCCGCGGGCGGGGACTACCCGCCGGTGCCCACCGTCGAGCAGCTCAACACCGAACTCAACCGCGGACTCGATCCCAACGTGCCGGTCGAGGAGAAGGCTGCTCTGATCCAGGGTGCTTCCGAGGATCCGGGTCTGATCAACCAGGTCGCCGCCGCTGCAGTGGCCAACAACGCACAGATCGAGATCACCAGCATCGACGATCTGGGCACCGGTGAGCTCAACGCCGGTATCACCATCACGCTCAACGGCCAGGCCAACCCCGGCACGTTCAAGTTCGTCCCCGAGGACGGTGTGTGGAAGCTCTCCAAGGAGAACGCCTGCGGCATCGTTTCTCTCGCGCAGCTGACCAGCCCGGCGTGCCCCGCACCCTGAGTCCTGCCGATCGTCTCTGACCAACCCCGAACTGCCGGTGCCACCTTCTTTCGAGAGGGAGTCACCGGCAGTTCGTCTTCTGTAGGGACATCGGTCAGGCGCTGGGCACTGCCGATCGAATGCGATCCGCTGCCGACCCCGCGACGGCGGTGACGGTCTCCGGTTCCAGTCCGCTCTGATCGGAGACGACGATCTGCACCACGGTCGAGTCGACCACCGCCACCACGACGTCGGAGACAAGAGTGAATCCCTCGCTCGTGGTGGTCAGTCGAATCGATGCTGACGCGTCGCCGATCGTCGTCTGATCGCGCCCCGCCACCGAATAATCGACGCCGATACCGTCCGCGTCGGTTCCGGTGAACGTCGAGCACTCGGCCCACGCTCGCTGAATGTTCGCGAAAGCCTCGGCGGCTCCCGGCGCGGGATAGCTCGCCGCGTCCTCGTCGATCGACGAGAAATTCGGACCGGAGAAGCGGACCACCGCGCTCGATGCGGCTCCGGCCTGCTGTTGCGATACCGGCGCGAGGACGGCGGCGCACTCGGCCGGGTCGGTGCTCGAGCGATCCGGTGAGTCGTACTCCGGTGCCGGATCCAATCCCAGATCACGAACCGGATCGGGAATCGAGGAGAAGCCGTCCGGCAGGTCTGCGAGCCCCAGCATCGCTGCAGTCAGCGCCGCCGGGTCGGTGATGGGCGGGCCGCGCAGCGGGTCGGGAGCCGCGACGGTGGTGACGGTAGGCGTGGCCGTTTCGGCAGGCTCGTCCGTGCTGCATCCGGTGGCGGCAGCGATCCCGAGAATCGACAACGTCGCCAGTACCCGGGTGGCGCCGCGCGTCATCGGGCAGTCCAGGTGATCGAATCGCCGACGGTTTGCCGAAGCACCGTGGTGCTGTCGGGGTCGGTGTACATCTGCTCGCCGCCTGCGGTGATCGAACCTCCGACCGGAAGTGGTCGGGAGAGATCGACGTCGAGTGTTCCCGCGCCCGTGAAGGTGTAGGACGCGATGTTGAGCGTGCCCGCGTTGTCGGGCAGATTCCATACCGACGATTCGGGCGTCTGGGTGATGGCCACGTCGAGGGTCGCGCGGTCGCCGTCGAGGGCGCGCAAGGTGACCGTGGTGCGCTGGTTCAGTGTGATGCCGCTGAGCACTTGCTGATCGACGGTCCAGACCGCGCCGACCCCCACTTCCGCGTCGGGAAAGTCGATGGATCGGTACACGGCCGCGTTCAAGGAGCGCTCGATCGCGGCTCGGGCGGTGTCGAGGGCATCGTCGGCCGGCGTGATGTGCAGAGCGGTGATCGCTCCGGAATCTGTCCTGGCCAATCGCGCAGTCGATCCCTCGGATGCGGAGAGTGCGTCGGTCAGTCCCGCATCCGGTGACGTCGCGGCACCGATGGTCAGCTCGACGGAGGTCGTGGCCCCGCTCGACGCGTCCTCGTCCGGGACGGTGTCGGACGCCGAGGCAGTCAGTGGCACGGTCAGTTCCGGACTGGAGAAGTCCTGCGGCGCAGCAGCATTGATCTGCTGCTGCACGGTCGAGGTGGTGGTGAGGTCGACGCGCTGGTTCTGCGCGTCCGCGTCGGAGTTGTCGAAGGTGAGCGCGCGCCGTGGCTCGCTACCCGGATCGACGACGGTGGTGGTCGTGGGCGTCACTGCGATCGTGACCTCGTTCGAGGACGGGGTCTGCTCGGGTGCAGGATCCGAATCACCGCTCGAGCATCCGGCCAGTAGAGCCACTGCGCAGGATGCGGCCACGAAGCCGGAGCGGACGGTGCGGGTGCGTTCGGTCGACTTCACGGGCACCAGGCTACTGATGACACCGGGTGCGCAGACCGCTACCACGCGGCTCGGATGCGGACCGACGGTTGTCGATGCGCCATGATGGACGGGTGAGTGACGACCGACCCGACGATCCGACCACCGAGACCAGTGCAACCCCCGACCCCCACGAGGCTGCAGACGAGCAGGTGTCCGGTGCCGACAGTGCTGCGGTTCGGCCCGCCGCACCTCTGCGGACCCGACTCCTGGTGGCGATCGCGGCAGTGATTCTGCTGTTCGACCTGATCACGAAGATCGTGGTGGTGCACTTCGTGAAGCCGGGAAACCCGATCGAGATCATCGGCGACGTCGTGACTCTGCGGCTGGTGCGCAATCCCGGTGCGGCGTTCTCGATGGCCACCGGAATGACGTGGTTGCTGACGCTGGTCGCCGTGGCCGTGGTGATCGGGGTCGTGAAGATCGGTCGAACGCTGCGTTCGCCGTGGTGGGCGTTGGGGCTGGGTCTGGTTCTCGGCGGCGCTCTGGGCAACCTGATCGACCGGTTCTTCCGCGCACCGGGCCCGTTCCAGGGTCATGTGGTCGATTTCGTGTCGGTGGGCTGGTGGCCGGTGTTCAACGTCGCCGACTCGTCCATCGTGTGCGGGGCCATCCTGCTCGTCGCGCTCAGCCTGTTCGGTTTCGAGCCCAACGGCGAACGGGTGACCAAGTCCACGTCCGATGCCTCGCAGAAGGCCGACTCGTGAGGGAATCGCGTTCCATGCCGGTGCCCGACGGCTTGGACGGCATGCGCGTCGACGCCGGCCTGGCGCGACTTCTCGGGCTCTCGCGCACGGTCGCCGCAGCCTTGGCCGAAGAGGGTTCGGTGCTGGTCGATCACAGTGCCGTCGGGAAGTCCGATCGCCTCTCGGGTGGGTCGTGGCTCGAAGTGACTCTGCCCGAACCTGCACGTGAGTTGACGATCGAGGCCGAGCCGGTCGAAGGCATGGAGATTCTCTATGCCGACGACGACGTGGTGGCAGTCGACAAACCGGTGGGCGTCGCCGCGCACGCCAGTGTGGGCTGGACCGGGCCGACCGTCATCGGCGGCCTCGCGGCCGCCGGTTTCCGAATCTCCACGTCCGGCGCGCACGAGCGTCAGGGCATCGTGCACCGACTCGACGTTGGAACGTCCGGGGTGATGGTGGTCGCGACGTCGGAGCGGGCATACACCGTGCTCAAGCGGGCGTTCAAGGCTCGTACGATCGACAAGCGTTACCACGCCCTGGTGCAGGGACATCCGGATCCGAGCAGTGGAACCATCGATGCTCCGATCGGACGGCACGGCAGCAACGACTGGAAGTTCGCCGTCCGCGCGGACGGCAAGCCCAGCGTCACCCACTACGACACGGTCGAGGCCTTCCAGGCCGCGAGCCTGCTGGACGTCCACCTGGAAACCGGACGCACGCACCAGATCCGCGTGCACTTCTCGGCGCTGCGGCACCCGTGTTGCGGCGACCTGACCTACGGGGCCGACCCTCGGTTGGCCGAACGGCTGGGCCTGGAACGTCAGTGGCTGCACGCGCGTTCGCTCGGCTTCGCGCATCCGTCCGACGGCCGCTGGGTCGAGATCGAGAGCAAGTACCCGGCAGACCTCGAACACGCTCTCGAGGTGCTCCGGAAAGCGTGATGCGCGGATTTTCGGGTGTGGTCGGTGCCGTCGTCACGATCGCTCTGGTGGTCGGTGGCCTGGCCGTCGTCGGCCATCTGAACCCGCAACGGCAACTGCGTGTGGGCACCGACCGCCTCGGCCCGGACAGCGGCGAGCAGGTGACCGACTATCTGGCTCGCGCCGAGGCGAGCCTGCCCGGCGACGATGCCGAACCTCGCTGGGGATCGGTGTCGTTCGATCGTGAACTCACCGCCGAACAGGCCTACGCCGCCGCGAACGGCGTGCGCATCTCGATGGTGCTCCTTCGAGTACCTCTCGATCGCGTGCAAACTCCGATCCTCACGGTCGGTGTTCCAGGCAGTGAACGGTCGGTACTGAATGCGACCGCGCGCGCGGCCGGCCAGATCCAGGAATCGATCGGCGTGGAGGACCGGCAGGCGCAGACAGACGCGGTGTCGCAGCGCCGGTTGCTGAACGGATGCGCATGCGTGGTGACGTTGGTCTTGCGGGGCACCGCGGCCGAGTTGAGCGAAGTAGCAGGCCGCGACGGGGTGCGAGCGGTACAGGCACTCCCGCCCGACGCGGTGTCCGGGAAGTTCGCCGTCGAGCCGTTGCTTCCGCAGTACATCGACGTCGTCGGGCCGCTGCCGGACGACGGGCCGGTTCCCGCCGAATGAGGCAACTTCAGTCTCGTTCGTCACACCCGTCACGTCCTCCCAGGACACACCGTCGGCCTGAAAAATCTGTCGGTTTCACCGCCTAGAGTGGGTGCATTCGCGGCTCGTAATTTCGAAAACGCACGACCTTCAGGAGAGAACCTTCGTGGCCGATTCGTTCGTTCATCTGCACAACCACACCGAATATTCGATGCTCGACGGTGCCGCCAAGATCGGGGCCATGTTCGCCGAGGCGGCGCGGTTGGAGATGACGGCGGTCGGCATGACCGACCACGGCAACATGTACGGAGCCAGCGAGTTCTACAACGAGGCCAAGAAGGCCGGCATCAAGCCGATCATCGGCATCGAGGCCTACATCGCTCCCGAATCCCGGTTCAACAAGAAGCGCGTGCTGTGGGGCGATCGTAGCCAGAAGTCCGACGACGTCTCCGGTAGCGGTGCGTACACGCACATGACGATGGTGGCGGAGAACGCGACCGGCGTGCGCAATCTGTTCAAGCTGTCCTCGCTCGCGTCCATCGAGGGTCAGCTCGGCAAGTGGGCCCGCATGGACGAGGAGATCATCGCTCACCACGCCGAGGGCATCATTGCCACCACCGGATGCCCGTCCGGTGAGGTACAGACGCGCCTACGTCTGGGCCAGGACCGCGAAGCCCTCGAGGCCGCGGCCAAATGGCAGGAGATCTGGGGACCGGACAACTTCTTTCTCGAGTTGATGGACCACGGTCTGTCCATCGAGCGGCGAGTCCGAGAAGGCCTGCTCGACATCGGCAAGAAGCTGTCCATTCCGCCGTTGGCCACCAACGACTGCCATTACGTCACGAAGGACGCCGCCGAGAACCACGAGGCTCTGCTGTGCATCCAGACCGGTAAGACGCTCAGCGATCCCACTCGCTTCAAGTTCGACGGCGACGGTTACTACCTCAAGTCCGCTGCCGAGATGCGTGCACTCTGGGACGACGAGGTGCCCGGTGCTTGCGACAGCACGCTCCTCATCGCCGAGCGAGTCCAGCCCTACGACGAGGTGTGGGCGCACCGCGACCGGATGCCCATCTTCCCGGTTCCCGAGGGACACACGCAGGGGACGTGGTTGCGGCACGAGGTCATGACCGGACTCGAACGGCGGTTCCCCGACGGTCCGGCCGAGGATTACCTCGCGCGGGCGGAGTACGAGATCAAGGTCATCCTGGAGATGGGCTTCCCGGCCTACTTCCTCGTGGTCGGCGACCTGATCAACCACGCGAAAGCCGTCGGCATCCGCGTCGGACCGGGCCGTGGTTCCGCCGCCGGATCGTTGGTTGCCTACGCCATGGGCATCACCAACATCGATCCGCTCCCGCACGGGCTGCTCTTCGAGCGATTCCTCAACCCCGAGCGCGTCTCGATGCCCGATATCGATATCGACTTCGACGATCGTCGTCGCGGCGAGATGGTGCGCTACGCAACGGAGAAGTGGGGTAGCGACCGGGTTGCGCAGGTCATCACCTTCGGCACCATCAAGACCAAGGCTGCCATCAAGGACTCCGCACGTGTGCAGTTCGGCCAGCCCGGTTTCGGCATCGCCGATCAGATCACCAAGGCTCTGCCGCCGCCCATCATGGCCAAGGACATCTCGGTGGCCGGCATCACCGATCCGTCGCACGAGCGCTACAAGGAGGCCGTCGAGGTCCGGGCGCTCATCGACTCCAACCCCGACGTGGCGACGATCTACAAGACGGCCAAGGGCCTCGAAGGCCTGATCCGCAACGCGGGCGTACACGCCTGCGCGGTCATCATGTCCTCGGAGCCGCTCACCGACGCCATCCCGGTGTGGAAGCGCGCCCAGGACGGCGCGATCATCACCGGCTGGGACTACCCGTCGTGCGAGGCCATCGGCCTGCTGAAGATGGACTTCCTCGGTCTGCGAAACCTCACGGTCATCGGTGACGCGATCGAGAACATCAAAGCCAATCGCGGCATCGACATCGATCTCGACGCATTGCCGCTCGACGATCCGGCGACCTTCGAATTGCTCTCTCGCGGAGACACTCTCGGTGTCTTCCAGCTCGACGGCAGCGCGATGCGAGACCTGCTGCGCCGCATGCAGCCCACCGGTTTCGAGGACATCGTCGCCGTGCTGGCGCTGTACCGCCCGGGTCCGATGGGCATGAACTCGCACAACGACTATGCCGACCGCAAGAACGGGCGGCAGGAGGTCAAGCCGATTCACCCCGAGCTTGAAGAGCCGCTCAAGGTGATTCTCGGCGAGACGTACGGTCTGGTGGTCTACCAGGAGCAGATCATGCAGCTCGCACAGAAGGTCGCCGGGTACACCCTGGGCCAGGCCGACCTGCTGCGTCGTGCCATGGGAAAGAAGAAGCTCTCCGAGCTCGAGAAGGCGTACGCCGGATTCCGACAGGGCATGTTGGACAACGGCTTCTCCGAGGCCGCGATCAAGGCGCTGTGGGACACCGTGCTCCCGTTCGCCGGCTACGCGTTCAACAAGTCGCACTCGGCCGGATACGGCCTGGTCTCGTACTGGACGGCGTACCTCAAGGCCAACTATCCGGCCGAGTACATGGCCGGCCTGCTCACCAGTGTCGGTGACGACAAGGACAAGGCCGCGATCTACCTGGCCGACTGCCGCAAGCTCGGTATCACGGTGCTGCCCCCGGACGTCAACGAATCCGAGCTGAACTTCGCGTCGGTGGGCAAGGACATCCGGTTCGGTCTCGGTGCGGTGCGCAACGTCGGCACGAACGTGGTCGCGTCGATCATCAGAGCGCGGTCGGACAAATCCAAATACACAGATTTCTCGGACTACCTGGGCAAGATCGACGCGATCGCGTGCAGCAAGAAGGTCACCGAATCTCTCATCAAGGCAGGCGCTTTCGACTCTCTCGATCATCCGCGCAAGGGTCTGATGTTGATCCATGCCGACGCGATCGATGCGGTGATGGGCACCAAGAAGGCCGAGGCGATCGGTCAATTCGATCTGTTCGGCGGTGAGGACGCCGACGAGTCCATTTCCTCGGTGTTCAACGTCCGCGTGCCGGACGAGGAGTGGGAGTCCAAGCACCGTCTGGCCCTCGAGCGCGAAATGCTGGGCCTCTACGTGTCGGGTCACCCGCTGCTCGGTGTCGAGCACATGTTGGCCGCGAAGTCCGACTGCAACATCCCGACCATTCTCGAAGGGGACATCAAGGACGGCACCCAGGTCACCGTCGGCGGCATTCTGGCTTCGGTGAACCGGCGGATCAACAAGAACGGCCTGACGTGGGCGTCGGCTCAGCTCGAGGATCTCGCAGGCGGCATCGAGGTGCTGTTCTTCCCGCAGGCGTACTCGGTGTTCGGTGCCGACGTCACCGAGGACTCGGTGGTGCTCGTCAAAGGGCGCGTGTCGGTGCGTGACGACCGGGTGTCGTTGATCGCGAACGATCTTGCTGTGCCCGATCTTTCGGCGATCGGTATCGACAAGCCTCTCGCGGTGAGCCTGCCTACGCGCCTGTGCACGGCAGACAAGGTCGGTGCGCTCAAGCGGGTTCTGATCAGCCACCCAGGGACCTCGGATGTCCATCTGCGTCTGGTCAGTGGCGACAAGATCACCACGATGAAACTCGACGACAGTCTGAGGGTGACGCCGACGTCGGCGTTGATGGGAGACCTGAAGGCGCTACTGGGGCCCGGCTGCCTGACGGGGTGAGCCGGTCCGAGCGGGGTGGGCCTCGGTCAACCGGAGAGTCCACCACGCGGCGACTGCCACTGCTGCGCCGCCGAGGACGGCTGCCTGCAGCGATCCGATCAGGGCGAGCGTGGCGACGAACACGACCAGCCCGATCGCCAAGGCCTCGAGCTTGTACAGAGGCCATTCGACGCCGGCGACATCGATCGTGCGCAGAACGGGGACAGTTCGACCGCTCACCTGGTTGCTCGTGTAGGTCATCGCGTCCTCCTCGGGTACGCCCGCCCGATTCGATGATTCGGGTGTCCGGCGGGTGAAGTTCAGACTATACCCACGCAAAGATTCGGTCCACCGAACTCACTGCGTCGAGCAGGGAACCGTCGAGATTCGGTGGCGTCTCCGCGGCCGTGGGTGTTGACTGAAACCATGCCATTGACAGGAGAATACGAACCGAGTTCATCCGACTGGGCCCGAAAGCAGGCCGAGCTGTACGAGAACTCCGGCGGAACCGAAGGCACGACGATGAACGGGATGCCGGTCGTGCTGCTGACCACCAAGGGAAACAAGAGCGGAAAGCTGCGCAAGTCGCCGTTGATGCGGGTGGAACACGATGGGGAGTACGCCATCGTGGCCTCCCTCGGTGGCGCACCGAAGCACCCCGTCTGGTACTTCAACGTCAAGGCCGAGCCGCTGGTGGAGCTCCAGGACGGACCCGAAAAGCATGATTACGTCGCTCGGGAGGTGACCGGCGACGAGAAAGCCGTGTGGTGGGAACGCTCGGTCGCGGCCTACCCCGATTACGCGGACTACCAGAAGAAGACCGACCGGGAGATCCCGCTGTTCGTCCTCGCCCGCGCCTGAGCGCAGCCGGCCGGCCCGTGGAACGGTCCCGAGTGGGTGACCGTTCCACGCTGGTGGCAGCATGTGCTGGTGTCTTCATCACCTGAGCTCGCCTCCCAGCACCCGTCGTCGGTAGCCGTCACCGCGGCCGACATCGATGCAGCTGCGACGCGAATCTCCTCGGTGGTCGCTGCGACACCGCTCCAGCTGTGCGAGCGCCTGTCGGCAGAGACCGGAGCGACCGTCTACCTCAAAC
Source organism: Rhodococcus sp. 1R11 (assembly GCF_004563845.1). NCBI lineage: Bacteria > Bacillati > Actinomycetota > Actinomycetes > Mycobacteriales > Nocardiaceae > Rhodococcus > Rhodococcus sp. 1R11. The sequence goes on from NZ_SPNG01000002.1 coordinate 448,704, forward strand.
GCGAAGACCTTCAGATCGTCCGCTCGTACAAGATCCGCGGCGCGTACAACCTGATGGACCAATTGACCGACGCCGAGCGCAGCGTCGGTGTCGTGACGGCGAGCGCCGGGAACCACGCGCAGGGTGTGGCGTTCGCATGTCGGTCCATGCAAGTGCGAGGTCGGATCTACGTGCCGGCCAACACCCCCAAGCAGAAGCGTGACCGAATCAGGGTCCACGGAGGCGACTTCGTGGAGCTGATCGTCATCGGCGACACGTTCGACGCGGCAGCTGCCGCGGCTGCCGCGGACGTGGCCCGCACCGGTGCCACGATGGTCCCACCGTTCGACGATCCACGAACGGTGGCGGGCCAGGGGACGATCGCCAAGGAAATCGTCGATCAGCTCGGCGGCACACCCGATGTGGTGGTGATGCCCGTCGGCGGGGGAGGCTGCATCGCGGGCATCTCGAGCTATCTGCGTGAGCGCGCTCCGCAGACATCGTTGGTCGGCGTCGAACCATCCGGTGCTGCGTCGATGACCGCTGCGTTGGTGGCCGGTGGGCCGGTGACGCTGTCCGATATCGATCCGTTCGTCGACGGGGCAGCGGTCCGGCGCATCGGCGATGTTCCGTACGCGGCGCTGCAGTCGTTGGGCGCGACGGTGGTGTCCCATGCATCGTTGCCCCTGATCACCGCGCCGGTGTTCGAGAGTTCCGGCCCCGGTGCGTTCCTGATCACCCAGATCGACGAGGGCGCGGTCTGTACCGCAATGCTCGAGCTTTACCAGAACGAGGGGGTCATCGCCGAGCCCGCAGGCGCGTTGGCGGTAGCCGCGCTCGAGCACCTCGACATCGCACCGGGAAGTACCGTCGTGTGCCTTGTGTCCGGGGGAAACAACGACGTCTCACGGTACGGCGAGATTCTCGAACGATCGCTCGTCCACCTCGGCCTCAAGCACTACTTCCTCGTGGACTTTCCGCAGGAGCCCGGCGCATTGCGTCGCTTTCTCGACGAGGTACTCGGGCCCGAGGACGACATCACCTTGTTCGAGTACGTCAAGCGAAACAACCGGGAGACCGGTGCCGCGCTCGTCGGCATTCAACTCGGTGCGGCGCACGGCCTTTCGGCCCTCCTCGAACGTATGCGGTCCTCGCACCTTCAGGTGGAGCAGCTGGAGCCGGGCTCGCCGGTCTACCGCTACTTGACCTGAGTCACCGGCCCAGCAGGCGGTCGACTACCCGCTTGTGCAGTTCGGGGTCGACGGCGGGCAGGTCGAGGACGGCTCCGAGGTATATCCCGTCGCCGACGAGTCGGATGATCTCGGCCTGCACCGGATCGTCGATCTCGGTGCGTAAACCCTCGTCCCACTGCTGCATCATGTCCGTGACGGCGTCTTGCACCTCGCCCGAGTTTCCGTCGACGCTGCGCAGTGCCGCCAGCGTGGAGCGGTAGAGCGCGATTTCCTTCTCCGAAATGCAATCGGGTGGTTGCAGATACCACTCCGCGACGGAGGTGCCACCTGCGCCGGCGTCGGCTCGTTGCTGATCGGCTTGAACGGCGAGCCGTCGGACCATGGCAGCGACCAATGCGTCCTTGGTCTTGAAGTGATACAGCAAGCCGCCCTTCGATACCCCGGCTGCGGCAGCGACGCTGTCCAGGGTCACTTTGGTCATGCCGTGTTCGAGGAGCAGCGTCTCGAGTGAATCCAGAATTCGGTCGCGGGTGTCCGATGACATGAAACTCACTTTACCGGCTGGACGGTTCGCTGTAGTCTTCAGTGCTGTACCGGCTGGACGGTTGGTATCGAGAACGAGCCCGGTCGCGAACCGGGCGGGCGAAACGGAGTGATGGTGAGCGACGTGCGAACCGGTGCGGTGCACGAGATCGACGGCGGATCGGCCCCCAAGGCCACCGCGCGCGACTGGTTCGGGTTGGTGGTGCTCGCGTTTGCCGTACTTCTCATCGCGGTCGACGGGACCGTGCTCGACCTCGCCCTGCCGTTCATCAGCGCCGATCTGGCACCGTCGAGCAATCAGCTGCTGTGGATCATCGACGTGTACTCGTTCGTACTGGCCGGCTTGCTCATCACGATGGGCACGCTCGGTGACCGGATCGGTCGGCGTCGCCTACTGCTGATCGGAGCCGCGGGCTTCGGAATCGCCTCTCTCGTTGCGGCTGTCTCGACCAGCCCGGAGATGCTCATCGCGGCGCGAGTTCTGCAGGGTATCTCCGGCGCGACCTTGATGCCCGCCACTCTCGGCTTGATTCGCACGATCTTCCTCGATCCGCGCCAACGGGTGACCGCTATCGGCGTCTGGGGCGCAATGGCGGGCGGCGGCGCAGCCGCCGGTCCTCTCGTAGGCGGGTGGTTGCTCGAGCACTTCTGGTGGGGCTCGGTGTTTCTCATCAACATTCCCGTCATGATCGCGCTGATCGCGCTGGGGCCGTTGGTGATTCCCGAGTCCAAGGATCCGAACCCGGGCCGATTCGACCTACCCAGCTCGGCGTTGTCGATGCTCGCTATCGTTCCGATCGTGTTCGCGGTCAAGGAGATCGCAGCGCACGGCCTTCATCCGGCCTACGTGGTCTCCGCCGTCGTCGGCGTGATCGCCGGTGTGGTGTTCGTGCGACGGCAGCGACTATTGGACGCCCCGATGATCGATATCCGGCTGTTCGCCAACCGTGCCTTTTCGACGGGTGTGGCGACGAACTTCCTGTCCGTGTTCGCACTCGCCGGCGTGCTGTTCTTCGGTTCGCAGTACCTGCAGCTCGTCCTGGGCAACAGCCCGCTCGAAGCCGGACTGCTGTTGCTGCCGGGCACGGCCGCCAGCATCGTGACCTCACTGCTCGCGGCGGTTCTGGTTCGGTACTTCACCGCTGGCACGGTCCTCGGCGCAGGCATGATCGCCGCCGCTGCGGGCGCGGGCATCCTGGTCGGTCTCGGCACGGACACCAGCCCTGCGTTGTTCATCGCCGGATTCGTCCTGGTGGGTGCCGGCGTCGGCTTCGCGCTCACTCTGACATCCGACCTGGTGGTCAGCGCCGTCGAACCCGAGCGAGCCGGGGCTGCGTCCGCGGTGTCCGAAACCGCGTACGAGCTGGGCATTGCGCTGGGAGTGGCGATCCTCGGCACGGTCGTCATGGCCATCTTCCGACGCGGGATCGACACCTCGCAGCTCACACCCGAGCTCGGTGCCAGGGCAGCCGAAACGCTCGGCGGCGCGGACGCGGTGGCCCGGGATCTACCGGACTCGGTGGCGACGGTCCTCCTGGACTCCGCGCATGCCGCGTTCGTCTCGGGCATGCACTTTGCGGCCGTCGCCACCGCGGCTGTCCTTGCGGTCACGGCCGTGTTCGTGCTGGTGAACCTACGGCACCGTCAGGATTCGAGCACCGCGAAGGAGTGACCGGGAACCGTGGTGGCAGAACCGGTGTCGTTCGAGGTCGTCGGCTCCCACTCGAGCAGTGCGGAGCCGCCGACCGGCACCGTCACCGCGGACTCGGACAGATTGCACACCACGCTGACGCGGCCGCGGCGAACCGCGATCCACTGGGAATCCTCGTCGTACTCGACCTTCACGTGGTCGAGCCACGGGTCGGTCAGTTCGGTCCTTTCGCGGCGCAGGGCCAGTAGGTCTCGGTAGACAGCCAGTAGCCGAGCGTGATCGCCGTCGCCCAGTTCCGACCAGTTCAATTTCGATCGCGTGAACGTCTCGGGATCCTGTGGGTCGGGGATGTCGCTCTTGTCCCAGCCATGTGCGGCGAACTCGGCTTTGCGTCCTTCCGCTGTGGCCTTGCCCAATTCGGGTTCGGGATGCGAGGTGAAGAACTGGAACGGAGTCGACGCTCCCCATTCCTCGCCCATGAACAGCATCGGAGTGTAGGGCGAGGTGAGTACCAGAGCTGCCTTGATCGCGAGCTGCCCGGGGGAGAGGTAGAAGCCGGGGCGATCTCCGATCGCACGGTTGCCGACCTGATCGTGGGTGGTCGTGTAGGCCACCAGAGAGCTCGCGGGAATGCGGCGGGTGTCCAATGGTCGCCCGTGGATTCGGCCGCGGAAGCTGGAGTACGTTCCGGCGTGAAAGAAGCCCTGCCGCAACGTGTTCGCCAGGCCCTGCAACGACCCGAAGTCGCCGTAGTAGCCCTGCCGTTCTCCGGAGACCGCAGCATGGATCGCGTGGTGAATGTCGTCGTCCCACTGTGCGTCGAGTCCGTAGCCGCCACCCGACCGCGCCGTGATCAGCGACGGATCGTTGAGGTCGCTCTCGGCGATCAGGGTCAGTGGACGGCCGAGATGCGCTGACAGGGTGCGCGTTTCGATCGAGAGCTGCTCGAGGAGATGCACCGCGGTGTGGTCGACGATGGCGTGCACCGCATCGAGACGCAACGCGTCGATGTGGAACTCGGAGAACCAGCGCAACGCGTTGTCCAGGGCATATCGACGCACCTCGCCCGAGTCTGCATCGGCATAGTTGATCGCCTGGCCCCAGCTGTTGGCCCCCTCGGTCATGTAGGGACCGAAGCGTTCCAGGTAGTTCCCGGACGGGCCGAGATGGTTGTAGACGACGTCGAGAACCACACCGATCCCGCGGCCGTGGCATGCATCGACCAAGCGCTGCAACCCTTCCGGGCCACCGTAGGCCTCGTGCACGGTGTACCAGAGGACGCCGTCGTAACCCCAGTTGTGCACGCCGTTGAATCCGTTGACCGGCATGATCTCGACGAAAGACACGCCGAGGTCGACGAGGTGATCGAGCTTGTCGATCGCCGCGTCGAACGTTCCCTCGCGGGTGAAGGTACCGATGTGGAGTTCGTAGATCGACGACCCGGGGAGTTGACGACCGGTCCATGCGGAGTCGGTCCACAACGACGGATCGACCTCGAACACCTGGGACAATTCGTGCACACCGTCGGGTTGCCGAGGCGAGCGTGGATCCGGCAGCGCCTTCTCGGCGTCGTCGAGGAGAAATCCGTAGCGACTGTCCGCGGCGGCGGCCACCTCTGCTCGCCACCAGCCGTCCGAGGATTGCTCCATGTCGTGGATCGAGTCGTCCAGTTGCAGCCGTACTCGTTCTGGGGTCGGTGCCCACACTGCGAATTCACGGGTCGTGGCCGGGGATGTAGTGGTCGAGGATGTCATCGTGCTGACTCTCCTTCGTTGTCGCGCACCAGAAGTGCAACCGGCAGGGAGGCGAACAGCTCGGCGACCGCAACGGTCCCGCTGTGTTCGACGTCGGTGATGCGGTCGCGCCACCGACCGTCGGGCAGCGTCACGGTCGTCTCGCCCCACCCTGTCTCGGCGAGGCCGAGGGACAGCCTCGTGGCCAGCGCAACCACATCGGAGTTGCCGGGCAACGGACCTCGGGCAAATCCGACGACATGCTCGGCCGCGGTCCCGTCCGCGACGATAGGCGTGTAACCACCGCCGACGAAGCTCGCAGGCCGTTCGCGTCGTACCGTCAGTGCGGAACGAACCACGGCCAATTTCGCGGCACCGGTATCGACCGACGGCGCGGATCCGTTGAGTCCGGCCAGAACCGAGCGGCGTACCGAGTAGTCGACGGGTCTGCGGTTGTCGGGGTCGACGAGCGAGTCCTCCCACAGCTCGGTGCCCTGATACACATCCGGGATTCCGGGACCGACGAGTGTGAGCAACTTCTGACCGAGTGCGTCGGAGTGTCCATGGGGCGAAAGCTTTTCGACGAGCATCGTCATCGAACGCGCCACCGGGCCGTCCATGATCGCGTCGAGCCACGTGTGTACGGCAGTCTCGAACTCCTCGTCCGGATCGGTCCACGTGGTACGGAGAGCGGCCTCGCGGATGGCCTTCTCGGCGTATGCGTGTAGCCGTTCCCGCAGGGTCGAGGTGATCACCCCGTCGACCGGCCAGACACCGAAGACGTTCTGCCACAAGAACATTCCGGTGGTGCCATCGGGGCTCGGGGTCAGCTCCTCCCAATCGGCGATGGACCGGGCCCACAGCTCCGGCGTCTGCGAGAGCACGCCGATACGCGCCCGGACGTCCTCACCGCGTTTGGTGTCGTGAGTGGACAGTGTCGTCATCGCGGCGGGCCAGCGCTTCGCGCGGTCGGCGTTCTTCAGATGGAAGTACGCTGGGCTGCAACCGAACCGAGCGGGATCGCCGCCGACCTCCTGCAGCGAGATCAACCGGTTGGCGCGGTAGAACAGGCAGTCCTCGACACCCTTGGCCGTGACGGCGCCGCATACCTGATCGAACCGCACGGGGGATTCGGTACCGGCGATCAAGGCTGTTGTCAGAGCGTCGAGACCACCAGCCAGTTCCGGTTGCTCTTCACCGACAGCGGCGACGACACCCGGAAGCACACCGGCCAGCGGTGCGTAATCGGTGCGGTACACCGGAACTGCGGCAACAACGGCGACGATGGCGTCGATCACCGATTCGAGCTCGATGGAGGTACCCGATTCACGAACCACGGCGCGGGCGAGCCGTCGCACCTCGGGGGACAGGTCGCCGCGCGCGACAGCGGTCTTGAGATCGAGTTCCGACTCGTGCAACGTCTCGTCGTCGTAGGCGATGCCGGAGCGTACCTGCGACAGTGCGGTCAGTGCCGGTGCCCCTTCCGGGTCGACGAATATCCCGCCCACGGCCGCCAACGCGTCGTACCCTGTCGTGCCGTCGACGGGCAGCGACTCGTCCAACGGTTCGCCGTCGGCCAAGATCTTCTCGATCACCAGCCAGCGGTCGGGACCGAGCAGCCCGCGTAGTTCGGTCAGATATCCGGCAGGATCGGCCAAGCCGTCGGGGTGATCGACGCGTAATCCGTCGATCAGCCCGTCCTCGATCCAGCTCGCCACCTGGCGATGCGAGTCGGTGAAGACGTCGAGGTCTTCCTGTCGGACACCGGCCAGGCCGTTCACCGAGAAGAAGCGCCGGTAGCCGATCAGCCCGGCGGACCAACTGACGAGGCGGTAGGCCTGACGGTCGTGCACGGCCTGGGCGTCGTCGCCGTCGGTACCGTCGGCGATGGGGAAGCGGTGTTCGTAGAACGCCAGCAGAGGCTCGTCCTCGGAGCGGTCGACGGTGAGCTCGGCGACATCGCTCGCGCTGCCGAGCACGGGAATGGCGATCTTTCCGTCCACTCCGTTGTCGGCTGCGAAGTCGATGTCGAAGTAGGTGGCGAACTCCGAGTCACGACCGCGCCGCAGAACGTCCCACCACCACGCGTTCTGTCGTGGATCCTCCACCCCGACGTGGTTGGGAACGATGTCGACGATGATCCCCATGCCCACCTCGGCAGCCCGAGTGTGCAAGCGGGTCAATGCATCTCGCCCGCCGAGGGCGGCGGAGACGGTCGAGGTGTCGGTGACGTCGTACCCGTGCGTCGAACCGTCGGTCGCGGTCAGTATCGGTGAGAGATAGAGATGGCTCACTCCGAGGTCGTGCAGGTAGTCGACCACGTCCGAGGCGTCGGCCAGGGTGAAGGCATCGCCCCGCAGTTGTAACCGGTATGTGCTGGTGGGCAGCGGCATGAGTCAGGCAGTCTTTCGTAGAACGAGTAGGGATCGAGCGGTGACCTCCACCGGTGTACCCGCTTCGATCGATTTCTCACCCGCTCCCGTGCGCGCTGCCGTATCGAGGGCGACCGTCCATTCCTTGGCGTAGTTTCCGTCCGGGGTGACGAATTCGATCGTCTCGTGATGTGCGTTGAAGCACAACAGGAACGAGTCGTCGACCACCCGCTCCCCGCGCTGATTCGGCTCGGGAATGCCCTCACCGTTGAGGAACACGGTGAGCGACTTGCCGAAACCGCTGTCCCAGTCCTCGGGAGTCATCTCCTCGCCTGCGGGGGTGAGCCAGGCGATGTCACGTGCCTGTTCGCCCGACCGGATGGGCCTGCCCTCGAAGAATCGGCGACGGCGGAACACCGGGTGCTCGTTGCGCAGCGCGATTGCGTTGCGGGTGAACTCGATCAGGTCGGCGTTGGTCTCGGCCAGGGACCAATCCATCCAGGCCAGTTCCGAATCCTGGCAATAGACGTTGTTGTTGCCCTGCTGAGTTCGGCCGAGTTCGTCGCCGTGCGCGATCATCGGCGTGCCCTGACTGAGCAGCAACGTGGCCATGATGTTGCGAATCTGGCGGGCACGCAGATCGAGGATCTCGGGATCGTCGGTCGGGCCTTCGACGCCGCAGTTCCAGGACCGGTTGTGGCTCTCGCCGTCGTTGTTGTCCTCGCCGTTGGCCTCGTTGTGCTTGTCGTTGTACGAGACCAGGTCGTGGAGGGTGAAGCCGTCGTGTGCGATGACGAAGTTGATGCTGGCACCGGGGCGACGGCCCGTCGCCTCGTAGAGATCCGACGATCCGGTCAGGCGCGACGCGAACTCGCCCAGCGTCGCGGGCTCACCGCGCCAGTAGTCGCGAACGGTGTCGCGGTACTTGCCGTTCCACTCGGTCCACAGACCGGGGAAGTTACCCACCTGGTATCCGCCCTCGCCGACATCCCACGGCTCGGCGATCAGCTTGACCTGGCTGACGACCGGGTCCTGTTGCACCAGATCGAAGAACGCGCTCAGCCGATCGACGTCGTGCAGTTCACGGGCCAGGGTGGACGCGAGGTCGAACCTGAATCCATCGACGTGCATCTCGGTGACCCAGTAGCGCAGCGAGTCCATGATGAGCTGCAACGTGTGCGGGTGTCGAGCATTGAGACTGTTGCCCGTCCCGGTGTAGTCCATGTAGTGCTCGAGATCGCCGTCGACCAGTCGGTAGTAGGCCGCGTTGTCGATGCCGCGGAAGCTGATGGTGGGGCCCATGTGGTTTCCCTCGGCGGTGTGGTTGTAGACCACGTCGAGGATCACCTCGATGCCGGCGGCGTGGAACGAACGGACCATCGCCTTGAATTCGGTCACCGCGGCACCGGGCGACTGATGCGAGGAATACTCCGCATGAGGCGCGAGGAATCCGAAGGTGTTGTAGCCCCAATAGTTTCGCAGTCCCTTGTCCAGAAGTACCTGGTCCTGCATGAACTGGTGCACCGGCATCAGCTCGATCGCGGTGACGCCCAGGTGCTGCAGATGCTCGATGATCACCGGATGTGCCAGACCGGCATAGGTGCCGCGCTCGGCCTCGGGGATGTCGGGGTGGGTGATCGTCATGCCCTTGACGTGGGCCTCGTAGATCACCGTCTCGTGATATGGCCTCTTCGGTGCGCGGTCGGCCTGCCAGTCGAAGAAGGGGTTGATCACCACGGTGGTCATGGTGTGTCCCAGCGAATCGTGCTGCGGGAAATCGTTGTTCGGCTCGTCGTCGTGGGCGATCGGTGCCTCGTCTACGATCTCGCCGTCCGGATCGGCGAGGTCCGCCGCGTCCTCGAACTGGGCCTCGGCATCGAGTGGATCCGCGGCTGCGGAGTCTTCGGACTCCACGGGTTCGGGTTCGGCGGCCGGGATGTCGATGTTGTACGAGAAGAGCGATCGGTCTCCGTCGAACGACCCTTCGAATGCTTTGCCATATGGATCGACCAGTAACTTGCTGGGATCACAACGGTGTCCGGCAGCGGGATCCCACGGCCCGTGGACGCGGTAGCCGTAGCGCTGTCCCGGCACCACCGTGGGCAGGTACGCGTGCCAGACGTAGCCGTCGGACTCCTCGAAGCGAACACGAGTTTCGGTGCCGTCCTCGGCGATCAGGCACAGGTCCACGGCCTCGGCGACCTCGGAGAACAAGGCGAAGTTGGTTCCTGCTCCGTCGTAGGTCGCTCCCAGTGGATAGGGGGATCCCGGCCATACGGCGATGGCGGGCGTGTCGTCGGAGGCGTCGTGCAGCATGGATCAACCCTACTGTGACGGGTGGGACCAGGCTTACCGAGCGCGAGCCGCTCCGCTCACGGTCCGGCCCACCAGCCGGTCGCAGATCCGAGCTGCCGGCCGAGCTCGGTGGTCAGGGTTCGGATGTAGGTGGCGGTCAGATGATGCTCGTCTCGATAGATCAGTACGTTCCCCTGCTCGACGCGACAGACGGTGTCGTCGCACACCGCGTCCGAGAGATCGAGTGCGGAGAATCCGCTCAGCTGGAACGAGGACGCCAGAGCGGGGTTGACCGAGTCGAGCGCCTCGTCTCGCGGGATGCCGCACGAGGTGGCGGAGCCGCCGTCGGCCAGGCAGTCGATGGCTCGATACGCGAGCCACGGGGTGTCCCTGATACCGAGGACGCCGACACCGTCGGCGATCAACTGCTGCCAGACCGAGACGTACCAGGGTGGGGTGAAGTCGCCGGGGAAGTCGTCGCGGGGCCGGGTGGCCGTGGTGAACACGTATTCCGGCTGCATCGACGCGACGTCGTCGAGCACGGTCCGGGTCCAGTCCAGACAATCCGGGTACTCGTTCTGCCCGAGCATCGGCATCGTGTCCAGGCTGAGCGGGCACCCCATCTTCACGAACGTGACCACCTTGAAGCCGTGCCGCTGCCCCAGAGTGTCGAGTGCCGTCACCCAGTGCTCGGCGTGTGAGCTCCCCGCCAGCACGATCGTTCGGGCCGCATCGACGTCGCCGTAGGTACAGGACAGAGCGTCGCGAGTCTCGAAGTCCGCGATGCAGCCCTCGAGGGTGGTGACGGGAAGATCCTCGGGAGCGGAGTACAGGGGAGGCGTCATCTCGGCCGGCTCGACGCGAATGCCGTCGGTCAGTTCCAGCGCCCCCGGGTGCGTGGCTTCGTCGACCGATTCGTCGGCCTGCACGGCCGAGATCGATCGTTCGATGTAGGCGTTCCAGCCGACGGAACCGGCTGTCACCGCCACGGCAGCAACGAGGGCGACGGCCGTGACCGCGATGCGGCCTGGAGTGAATGTGGTGGTCTGCGTAGGACGCTCCACGAAGCGGACGGTGAGCCACGCGAGTGCGACGGATGCACCGACGATGACGAGTCCGCCGGGTATGTCCGCGTGGGACCTGCCGGTGGCCGACAGGTAGAAGATCAACAGCGGCCAGTGCCACAGGTACAACGGAAACGCGATCGAGCCGACCCAGGCGAAGAACCGGTTGGACAACGTCGCGCCGACCACGGTGTTCGAGCCTGCGACGATCAGCGCCACAGTGGCCAGTACCGGAAGCAGCGCCAGGGGACCGGGGAACGCGGTGACGCCGTCCACCACGAATCCACAGACGACGACGACGAATATCGCACCGGCGGCGAGCGCGCCCCGTGCGGTCGATCCCACCCGACTCACGCGGGCATCGGCCCCGGTGCTTCTGCCGGCGAATGCCGCGAACGTGGCCGCGACCGCCGCTCCGAGCATGATCTCCCAGAGTCGAGCGCCCGTGTCGTAATAGTTCCACGCCTGATGGCGTCGAGCACCGTCCGCTGCATACACGAACGACAACACCGCGATGACGGCAAAGATCACGGCGAAGGTCTGTGGTCGCAGACTTCGCGGTCCCTCCGGTCGCATCGAGCGCCGAATCCACGCGAGACCGAACACGACGGCAATCGCGAGCAGATAGAACTGGAATTGCACCGCGACGGACCACAGGTGCTGGACCGGGCTCACCGAGGGGTCGGCCGCCAGGTAGTCGTTGGCCGTCGTCGCCAACTGCCAGTTCACGAAGAAGAAGACGCCGGAGACGAGTTGGTCGCCCACGTCGGCCCAGCGGGTCCTCGGTAGCAGGAACACCGACGCGGCCGCTACCGCCAACAGGGTGAGCGCCAGAGGCGGTCCGAGTCTGCGGAGCACGCGAACGATGCGGGTGATCGGGTTCAGGCTCGCACCGGCCTCGGCCGATCGAAGCAACGACGCAGTGAAGAAGAAGCCGGACAGCGTGAGGAAGACATCGACTCCGCCCGACACCCGGCCCATCCAGATGTGGAACACGACCACCAGAGCGATGGCGACACCACGCAGGCCGTTCAGATCCTGGCGCTGTGGCGGTCGCGGCACGACGGGAGCCGACACCGAACTCGGGGCCGCGGAATCGGTTGCCGATTCGTGATCGGTGCCGCTCGGGTGTACCTGCATGAAAGGGGAATGGCTCCGGCTGTCGATCGACCACTGGTCGGGCGGTCACGGTCGGTGGTGTTCGTCTCGGAAGCTGCTCGGCAGACGACGAGGTTCGTCGCAAACAAGAAGACGTTCTGAGCAAACAATACGTGTACGCGCGGTGACGCACTCCTCGGAGTCCGTACTGCGGTGCCGGTCCTAGCTCGTCGCCGGTTTCTCACAGCGTGGTCTCACCGGTCTCGCCGCAGGTCGGTCCGGCGCATCCCACGGTCGGCCGGCACCGAGGACAGCGCGGCGACAAGTGCTGCGGGATCGTCCACGTACAAGCCGATGGACGTCGCGGTGCCGTCGACCCGCCACCGACGCAGGGGTGCTGGTACGACGAATGTGGTGCGTGTCGACAACGTGATGTCGACATTCGTGCCGTCCTGATTCGGTAACGCGGCTCGGTCGTCGCGGACAGTGGGAGCCACCACGCCGAACCGGCGATGGAGTCGGGCCGAGACGATCGCCGATCTCTCCACCGTGGCGACGACCTCGCCGGAGCTGCGCAGGACGAGTGCTTCGGGCGTCAGGACATGGGGGTGCACCCGGCCGACGGCTGCGGCCGAGGTCAGCAGAACGATCGATACGACCGAGAGCGCACCGAGCACGATATCGAGCCACAGCCACGGCACCAGGAGATGCACGACGACGATCTCGACGACCGAGGCCACACCGAACATCAACGGCATGGCACCCGTTCCGCGCACTGCGGTGAACACGACCGAGTCGGCCACGATCGGAGCATGGCGGCCGCGTCCCCACAACAGCAGTGCCTGCCATCTGCCGACGTGGACACCCCGATCCGGGGTCACTGTGATGTTCCTGCCGGATGCGCACCGTCGAGCAGACGAGCTGTGGTGCGGAGGACAACGGCGCGTTGGGCCGCGTCGGGAACGATGTCCTCGATGTTCAACAGCCCGGTCGAGTCGGTACCGAGCGCAGCCGACTCGGGCACCGGAGCCAAAGACTCGACATCGAGTATGGACACCAATTCGTCGGCCAGCGCGTCGATGTCGTCCTCGGATTCGGCGACGCTCTTACCCTCGAGAGCGCCGAAGCGCCTCAGCAGCACCAGGTATCTGCGACGTAGGTAGTGATCGCCGAGTGCGGCGGACATCGTCTCGAAGAATGCCGCCGGGACGCGGCCCGAAATTGCCATCACTTCGAGTAGATCGCGTTCGCGGATCAGCGCGGGCCGGTCCCGTTCGTCCGCTGCATCGAGCAAGGACCCGAACGTCGCGGCCACATCTCGTGGGAGCGCGGTCAGAGGACGCCGTTCGACAGCGTCGTCGAGCAACCCCGACAAACGACTGTGCTTGTGTGCCAATGCCGTCTGCTCGGTCTCGATGCCGGCCAGCAGGGCTCGTAGGTCCGCGACCGCGTCGGGCTCGTCCGTCGCGATTCCGTCGAGCACTGCCGCTATCGCGCCCAGCGGCATTCCGCACTCGGCCAACCATCGGATTCGCATGAGCCGAACGACGTCGTCGATCGTGTACTCGCGGTAGCCGTTGGACAGCCGCCGAGGCTCGGCGAGCAAGCCGAGTCGGTGGTAGTGGCGCACGGTCCGCGGGGTCGTTCCGGCGGCATCGGCGAGGGATCCGATTCTCATGCGTCCAGTGTGAACGTTGACGTAGCGTCAAGGTCAAGATCGATCGCCGGATACCGTTCGGGCCCCCACGGCGGCGTATCGTCGGTGTGTCGTGTGAATCGATGTGGCTCGCACCGTTCGAGGAAGTGAACCGGACAATCATGGTCGACGCCGATCGCTGGTATCGGGAGATGTTCGAGGCCAGCACGGTCGGAATGGCACTCGCCGACGAACAGGGACTGCTGCTGCTCGCGAACGAGGCCTATGCGGCAATCGTGGGGTGCCCCAGGGACCTACTGTGGGGCCGATCCTCCCGTGAATTCACCCACCCCGACGACCTGGACCAGCACGCGGCGATGGAACAGATGATGGACGACGCCGAGGCTCGTGGTGAATCGGTGCACGTCGAGAAGCGATACCTGCACCCCGACGGCACGGTGCGGTGGGGTTGGGTGTCGGCCAGTGAGGTCCCCGGCCCGGACGGCCGACGATGGACCATGGCGGTGGTGCACGACGTCACCGACCGGCGGCGGTTGGAGGACGACCTACGGGAGGCTGCGCTGACCGATCCCCTGACCGGGCTGCTCAATCGGCGTGGATGGCGAGATCGGTTGTCTCAGTTGACGACCCCGCGCGGAGTCGACGTGTCGCTGGCCATGGCGATGATCGATTTCGATCGCTTCAAGTCGTTCAACGACAAGTACGGACACGGCCGCGGCGATCGCCTGTTGGTCCAGTTCTCGACTGCCGCAATGCAATTGCTTGCAGGACGAGCGTATGTCGCCAGGTGGGGCGGGGAGGAATTCGCCATCGCGATGCCCGATACCGGGTCGACGACGATGGCAACCGTGCTGACCGAACTCGCAGCCGTCGTTCCGGACGAGCAGACATTCTCTGCCGGTTACACGACATTGCGTCCGGGGGAATCGCTCTACGACTGTTTCGACCGAGCCGACCTGTTGCTGTACAGAGCGAAGAGAGACGGAGGGGCGCGATCACTCGGCGACCGTTCCAGCACCCCGTTGCAATGACGGCCCTCAGGATGCCAATCGGCCGAATCCGACTACACCCGAGTCGGATTCGTAATTCAGAGTGTGAATCCTGATCTTGCCGGCTTCGTTCCCGCCCACGGTGACGGCCTCGCTGCCGTCGACAGCCACGATGACGTTGGTGTGCTGACCGACCCAACTGGAGTTGTCGTACAACACCACATCACCCACCGACGGCGTGTAGTTGCCGACGGTCTCGAACCGTCCCTGTTGCTGGTAGTACTCCTGCAGCGTGTAGACGCCGGGAATGCGCCACGAACCCGAATTGGGATTCGACAACGGCATGCCCGCTTCCTTCATGATCCAGCTGACGAAGTCGGCGCACCAGGCCTCGTCCACGCCCTCTGCATAGAAGGTTCCCGGACGCTGCTTCTCGTGCTCGACTCGCAGCAGGTCCACCACACGGGCCTGGTCGACGGTCAACTCGGCGCTGTTCACCTCGGGGAACGATTCGGTGTCCCACGGTAGATAGCGACTCGGGGCGAGCCACAGAACACCGACGGCCACCACCACGACCACAGCGGTGAACGCTGCGGTCCACAGGGGCCAGCGTCGCCGCGTGCGGGTATCGGTGTCGATGCTCATGCCCACACGGTAGCGCGTGAGCGAACACCGGTTGGCACAATAGCTGTGTGACCCATTCGCACGAGCAGACGGTCGACACCGTTCCGCAGCCCATCGTGGACGCAGCGCGAGCGGCATCGCGCATCGTCGTTCTGACCGGGGCCGGCATGTCGGCCGAAACGGATATTCGATAAGGGGTGTTCGTGGCACACTCCCGGTATGAGCACACCCCGGATGGTCACGTACGCCCGCGTGAGTTTCGACCGCAGCGGAGTCGGTAAGTCGGTCGAGCAGCAGGTGGATGCGCTGCAGGCCGAAGCGGTGGCGCGCGGGTGGATCATCGGCCCGGTGGTGACCGACGTTGGCATCGGTGCCAGCAGGTTCTCGACCAAAGAGCGCCCGGGCTATGCCCAGCTCACGACGGTGCTGGAAACCGGCGACATTCTGGCGGTGTGGGAGATCTCGCGAGCTACCCGCCGGACCGACGAGTGGGCCGCGCTGGTCGAGCTGTGCCGCAGCAGGGGAGTGCGCCTGTTCACCGGTACCCGGCTGCTCGATCTTGACGACCCCGACGATGAGCAGCAGGCTAACCAGAGCCACGTGTCGGCCGTCTACGAGACTGCGAAGACTCGAAAGCGGGTCAAGCGCGATGTCGACGCCCGGGCCGCTCAGGGCAAGGTGCACGGGCAGCTGGGGTTCGGCTACCGGCGCGTGTTCGACCCCGAAACCGGTGCCAGGACGTGGGAACTCGATCCCGTCGCCGCTCAGGCCATCCGCGAGGCTGTCGACGGTCTACTGGGTGGCACGACGAGCATGAACCGAATTATCAAGCGCTGGAACGCCGCTGGGCTGACCACGAGCACGGGCAAACCGTGGCGGCAGGTCACCCTGCGGCAGATGCTGCTGCGCGAGTCGCTGGCCGGTATTCGCGTGCTGCGCGGTGAGAGGATGGAAGCTCCGGCGGTGTGGCCCGCGATCATCTCCGAGGCCGAGCACCTGCAGATCGTCGCCCGGTACCGCGACGCATCGGACCCCAATCCCCGGCGCGGTGCGGAGGTCAAGCACCTGCTGACGGGCATTGCGACCTGCTACCGGTGCCACCAGACCATCAACTGGCAGCACCGGCACGAGGCAGGGAAGGTTCCCCAGTATCGTTGTCCCACAGGGCATGTGACGCGCCAGGCTCAGCCCGTGGACGATCTGACCGAGCTGCACGTGCGCTACATCATCGAGCAGTGGCGCATCGAGGGTTTCCTGGCCGAGCCGGAGCAGCCCGACGCCGCGCACCAGCACCTGGAGGAGGCCGCGCGGCTGGAGAAGCTGCTGGCCGATGCCGACGCCGCGTACACCGCAGGGGACCTGTCTATTGCGCGCCTGACTGCGATCGAGAAGGATCTGGCTCCGAAGATCGAGGCCGCACGGGAGCGGGCCGCATCGGTGGCTACGAACCCGATCCTGCATGCCCTGGTATGGGACTCGAAGGTGACGTGGGACGGTGCCGACGTGCAGCAGCGCCGTGAGTTCGTCCGCGCGTGCCTGAAGATCGAGATACAGCCGACCCGCCGGGGCCTGCGCGAGTTCGACCGCGAGTCGGTGAAGTTCTGGGACATCAGCAGGGGACCGGCGTCGATCATGCTGCTGCGCAACGACGAGTGACTGACAATCTGAGTCGAAGGACTCACGAGGGCCGCAACCGAACCGGCCCCGTCGCCAGGAATAGTGAGGACCGGCCTGGGAGATTCGACGGGTCCGGTTCGGTGTTGTGGAGGAACCACCCTCCGGCGCGGCCCAAGGCAATGGGAACACCGCGCACCCTCACTGTAGCCGCTGAGCTGGTGGTATGCACTCGGACAGGTTGTCCAGACGCACGATCGAGATTCATACATTAATGTTGTTTACAGCTGAAGTGGCGGTGACCGACCCGTCCAAGGTGAAGTACGCCCAGGACCTGTGAAGGCAAACCAAGCGGAAGATGTGAGCACGCGGAGTCGGCGCAACTCTCACACTGCCCCGCAAGGAACTCGAAATCCCTTGTGAGGCACAACTATGTCCGTTTCCAGGCAGACCCAATCTCTCGGCGGCAAGCTCGGTGTCAGTCGGCGCTGCTATCCCGATCGTGATCACACCGAACTCGAAACCGAACTCGCCACGTCCAAGATATCCGACCGTGTTCGCGAGATCGTCGCCAGCGCACCACCTCTCAGCGCAGAGCAGCGAGCGCGCATCTCAGCCCTGCTCGTTCGGCCGTGAAAACCTACGGCCAAGTGCTCGGTGTGCGCTTCCCGCACGAGAACCAATCGACCGACGCCGAGTCGGCAGTCCGCACGAGCAACCGGCGTCTCGGGATCGACGTGTGCTCCGAATTGGGTTGCGAGAAGCCGAAAAGAAGTCGCGGAAAATGCCAGACGCACTATGTCGCGGAATTGCGAGCCGAGCGGAAACTACAGCAGGAGAATGCACAATGAGTTACGGACCCATTATCCCGCCGCATTTCTTCAGCCGCGAGCCTGCCGATGAATTCGTGTACGACCACGGTATGCGGTCGGCATTGCTGGCGCTTGTCGAATTGCTGGTCTACTGCATGAATTCCCGGACAAACGGATTCGTGAAAGAGAAGAAGCTGCGCAGCGCGACTCTGCACCCCGAACCGCTCGACGCCGTCGGCCTCCTGGTCGAGCACGGACTCCTCAAGGTCGTTCCCGGCGGGTGGCAGGTCGACTGGTCGGAGCAACTCACGGCCGACGAGATCGCCAAGAACGAACGCAGGGGCGCTGACTGGGCACGCCACCGACGCGGCAACCATCGTGAGTGCGCTCACTACCCCGGTTGGTCCTGTCACAAGGACGGTGAGCTGGCGAAATGGCAGAAAGAGCAGACCGTACACGTGTACGCACCCGTAGACGTACACGCAGACGGCCACGTGCTAACAGAATCGAATGGAACGGAACAGAACGAAGAGAGTTCCGAATCCAAAGAAGATTCTCGATCGAGCCTGCCCTCGCTCCCGGCTGGCGGGTCGCTGCTTCGCGCTCCCGCGCCGGGCTCGGGCTCCGATGACGAGCAAGTCAGGCGAGCCGCAGCGATGGAACGGGCAGCAGCAGCGCCACCCGGGACCGTGCCGACACGCGAGGTCGATCTCGATCCGATGATGTTCCACATCGACGTGAAAGAAGATGCATTTGTCATAAAGCCCGAATGGATGGGAGAAACAGCGCTGCAATTGTCGGGCGAAATGAAGTGGGGCGGTCGGTACCTGACCGATACCGGTGGTTTGAAATTCACCGAGGATGAAGTTCCGGTGGTTACGCCATCGCAGCGCAATCCGTTTCACGCTCAGGTGTTGCAACAAATCGCAATTACCTCACTCGGTGAACAATTCGGGATTCCGACCTACTGGCATTCGGAAAGTGTCCGGATTCCAGCGATCGGACGGCAAGAGACCGACGCAGCGCTGCAGCAAGCGCTCTCACAGGTCGAAGCCTGGCTCGAACATGCCGATTCCGACCCGCTGGAAGCCGCAAAGAGAGCCGGAACCCACCAATCGGTCATTGATCTACCAATGGACACGAAAAAACCCTGAGCGTTGCACTCAGGGCTGGTTCGGGACGGGTCGGTCAGACGGTCGGATACGGAGTCTTGCGATTCCACCGGCTGCCCGGCCGACCGACGGACACGATGCCGACGTGGTACCGATCGGGAAGATTCCGGCTCGGGTCGGCGGGTGCGAACTCTTCGCCGATCTCGGGAATCCAGATCCACTTCGTGCGGAATGCCTCAGCGGGTGCAGTCATCGAAAACCTCCAACGGTCGAACGGTGTGCGGTAGCTCGATACTACCGGCCAGCCACGATCACATTCAAACCGATAATCATTTTCAACAGATTGGAAAAGCATGAGCCACAACAGCTTTGACAGAGTCGAGCGTCTTACCGATGCCGAGTCGGAGGCCTATATTGCGAGCGCCCCCGGGAGCCAACGAGCGCGCCTGCGAGAGGTGCACGGGCGTAGCGGTCTGCTGCGGGTCACGACGTACACCAAAGCTCGCGAGGAGATCCACCCCTCGATCGGAGCGCGTCAGTGACCAGGACCGAAAGTTTGCTGGCCAGGGTGCGAGCGCACGTGACAGGCGAGACCATGGAGTCTCTGTGCCGAGCTGGCTACTACGAGTGGGAAGTGCTGCGGCAGCTCAAGTTCGGGCACCTACGCCGCTGTGGAGATCGAATTCGCTACGTCCACCGAGATCCGAGCGACGAAGGGAGCGAATGACTGTGCCGTTCCCTGCGAAGTACAAGTCGACGTGCAAAGCCTGCATGCGTCCTATCGGCGAGGGTGAGCTGATCGAGTTCCGGCAGATCAACGGCAAACGGTCCGCGTGCTGCGGTTCCGGAATCTGCGCCAAGGAAGCGGCACCCGAATCCCGCGTGAAGCGAAGCCCGAAAACAACGACACGAGTCAAATTCTGCCCGAACTGTGGCCACGATCTGCAAGGAGCAACAGCATGACCACCACCGAGGACACCGTAAAGCGGAACACTGCAGCACTGCTGCGCGAAGCGTTCGCCCGGCTCGATCCGGCGACTCAGCGGGTGATGCTCGACAACCCCGGTACGACGGCCGAGACTGTGGGCGAGTCGATCGAGTTCTCCGCAGCGGGCATCGTCTACGCCGTGGTCGACCGGGAAGCGCTCACCGACCCCGAGTTCGACGCCAAGGCCGGAGAGTGGATCTCGACACCGGACGATCTCTCGAAACTCGACTGCTGAAATCTGGCGTGTAACAACGGCACCGGGTAGAGTGCGAGCTGCACAGAGATTCACCGAGCACGTCTGGACTGCGAGCCCCGAGGGCCGGTCTGCAGAGAAGCTGGTGAACAGGCTCATGCTCTGCCCGGTGTCACCGGTGTGCAGAAAATCACTCCAAATGAATGAGAACCGTTATGTCTCAGAGACATTCACGGGTCGTTCGCGATACCCCTTTCGAGCTTACTCGCTCCGGCGACAGCGCTGACGGTACGGGCCGCACCCTGTCCGGCTACGCGGCTGTGTTCGGTGCCGATACCGAGATCCGCTCGTGGGAGGGCAACTTCATCGAACGGCTCGCCAAGGGCTCGTTTCGGAACTCGATCCGCGACAACCCGAACCCGCTGATGCAGTGGGACCACGGGCGCGACTCCCGCGTCGGAACCACCCCGATCGGCAAGTACACAACCCTCCGCGAAGATGCTCAGGGCCTCTACGTCGAAGGGGAGCTGTTCGACAATCCCGTAGTCGAGCCTGTTCGCCAGGCGATCGAAGCGGGCGCTGTGACCGGTATGTCGTTCGCGTTCGTCGTGATCCGCGACGAGTGGCGCGACAACAAGGGCAACCTGATCCGGCCAGCCGAACTGCGCGAACTGCTGTACGACGCGGGCGACCGAGGCCCGATCCGGCGAACAATCAAGGAAGTACGCATGAGCGAAGCCGGTCCAGTCGGCCGACCCGCGTACAAGCAAACGAGCGTTGGAGTACGCAGCGCCGCAACACTTTCACAAGCTACCGCAGACCGGATAATTCGGCTGCTCACACTCAAAGGAACACGATAATGGCACGACGCCGTAAGAACGCAGCAGACACCGCTGCGGACCGCCGGGAGAGCCGGGACGACCTGATTGCCGAACTCGAAGAGCTGCGCGACACCGGGGATCTCAGCGACCCCGAGACCGCCGAGCGCTTCGACGAGATCACCGAGCAGGTCGAGGATATCGACGCACGCGCTGCAGCCGTCAAAGCCCAACTGGCCTCCGGTGAGCGCAGCTCGGAGCACGGCAGCAACGTCGGCGCGACCCAGGACCGCCGCACCGTCAACGCCAGCCCGACCCGCGACCAGATCATGCGCACGCTCGAATCCGACGTGAAGGCAAAGCTGTTCACTGCCGACGCGGCTGACACGGTCGAGAAGCTGATCGGCGCGGAAGGATCGAAGGAGACTCGGTACCTGCAGGCAGTCGGAAACCCCGAGTACCGAACGGCTTTCGAGAAGCTGCTCGGCGACCCCGAGAATGGGCACCGTCTGTTCACCGGATCGGAGCTGAGCGCATTCCAGACCGCTCAGGCAACCTCGCGAGCGCTGAACGAGGGCACCCCGGCATCCGGCGGCTACGCCGTTCCGCTCGTGCTCGATCCGCAGATCGTTCTCACTTCCGGCGGTTCGGTCAACCCGATTCGCGAGATCGCGAAGAACGTCACGATCACCGGGCAGGCTTACCGGGGTCTGTCGAGCGCTGGCGCTACCGCCGAGTGGACTCCCGAAGCCACCGAAATGGCCGACGCGTCTCCCACGATCGCCAACCCGGTCATTCCGGTTCACAAGGCCGACGCGTTCGTGCCCTGGTCGTTCGAGGTCGAGGGGGACGCTCCACAGCTTCTCTCCGAGGTCCGAACCCTGCTGGTCGATTCGCTCGAACAGCTCACCGCTCAGGCATTCACCCACGGCTCCGGCGTCGGCCAGCCGAAGGGCATCGTGACCGCTCTCGCGGCCGCTGGCGCTCCGTACGTGCTCAACCCGGGCGCTGCTGAAACGCTGACCGCTGCAGACGTGTACAACCTGCAGGGCTCTCTGCCTCCGAGGTTTCAGCCGAATGCTCGGTGGGTGGCGAACCTCTCGATCATCAACCTGCTGCGCCAGCACGAGAGCGGCAACGGATCGCCGAAGTTCCCGGAGATCAACACCGGGCAGCTGCTCTCGCGTCCGCTGCAAGAGCTGAGCAACCTGGACTCGTTCAACCCGGCGGTGACGGATGCAGCGAACCTGATCCTGATCTACGGATCGTGGGACAACTACGTGGTGGTCAACCGGCTCGGTACGACGCTCGAACTGGTGCCCCAGCTTTTCGGAGCGAACCGCCGACCCACCGGCCAGCGCGGAATGATCCTCTGGGCACGCTACGGCGGAGATCTGGTCAACCCGAACGGATTCCGCGCCCTGAACGTCGCGACTGCGGCCTAACAAGTCTTCCCGAGACTGGCGGCTGTTGTAGTAGGCAGCGCGGCATCACGTTTCGGGTTACCCTCTCGGAGTTGTCCGCTGGGCACGGGCTCTCAGGCTCCGAGAGGGCTTAGCGCACAACCGAGTTTCTTCATGGGCCAACGCCATAGCCTCGCTGGATAACTCGGTTGTGCACACCGCAGGACGGGTGTTCTGGCCACCCCGACTGCACTGCTCGGCTCCGGTGGTCCGCCTCGATACCGCCGGGGTCGAGCTTTAGCTGAGCGCTCAGGTCCTCCGTTGCTCACCCGAGCCGCTCGCCCCTCTTCCGGCCGACAGATTTTGCGGATCCTCCGGCCGGGCAGAGGGCTTAGAAACCAGCCCCAGATCAACGCAGGAGCGCCGACTATGACCGTGTGGGTAGTGAGTGGCCCACCCTGCAGCGGAAAAAGCACGTGGGTCGCTGAACAGGCCATACCGAACCGGGATCTCATCATCGACTACGACGCGCTCGGAGCTGCCGTGGGTTTCAACGAACGGACCTACCCGCCCGATGTGAGGATGGCACTCGCTGCAGCTCGGACGGCGCTGATAACCAGCCTGCTCAGGTCCAACGCTTCGACCGAGTCTCGTGATATCTACATCGTTTCGACATTCGTATCGGCCGAGCTGCACGCTGAGTACTCAAGTGCTGGTGCAGTTTTCAAGGTGTGCAATCCCGGTATCGACGTGTGTCTGGAACGGGCAGCACACGAGCGCCCTGCTCAGGTGGCGGCAGTGATTCACGACTGGTACCGGCCGAGCGGTTCTCGCCGAGCAGGGTCCAGACCGCGCGGCTCCCGGCTCGATTGACCGGCGCTCTCACACTGCCCGCAGGGCGCTCCACTCCCACACACGCTGTGCCGCTTGCACGTTGAACCATGATGATGTGCTGAAGTCCACGTGCCACACGTGTGGTCGACGCCTGCAGCGCCAGGAAGCAGTGCAGAGCACGGACACCAATAACATACTGAAGTCTGCCATCCACCAAGCCAACAGAGCTGCATTGGCAGTGAGCTGCACCCCTCGCACCAGCACGTGTGCTGCCACTGCCATCGACAGTGCTACTCCCACAACCAATGCTGTGAATGCTGTTCTGTACAACAAGATTGCTTGCTTCGATGTTGCGATCGAAACGACTGCGTTAGCAACGGCTTCGAGCCTGCTGGTCTCGGCCTGCTCGGTGGTGTCGGTCGGTGCGAGGTCCGGCCCGCCCAGTGGAGTGTCTGCGTACATGGATTGCCCCTGTGCTCTCAAGTAGTTGGTAGCTACTGAACTCCACTGTCCCACAGCTTATTCCGATGTGCTTCTGGACAGCCGATCGAGACTAGGCGATCCGCTCCATTCACTGCAGTGCATGGTCATGCAGACCCATCCAGCGGCCGAGAGGGTAGGGGGGCGGTTAGGTGACGGTAACTCAGAGGTCGCGGCCGACCCCGGCTCCCGGCCGGATATCTCTCTCTGAGCGAAAGATCCCCAGGAAACGCCCTGGTCAGAGGCTTAAGCCGCAGGTGAAATAGGGTACAAATCCAGTTTTTGAGATTTCTCTGTATCTGGACCACTGTTCTGAGCCCAAATCTACAGAGCTTACCGGAGTTTCGATGCAGCCGCGAGCACTGCTCTCTGTATGTTCATGCACTGTTCGTGAAACGCTACGGCTTGGGGTGTTACTGCTTCTCGGTAACTCCCGGTGAGACCTCGTCAATAGTGCCGTCGGGCTTGAAATCCAAACCCAGCTCCGCATCCCGCACTATCTGCACCGCGTCCACGAATGCGCGCACCTCGCGCACAAGTTCACGGCTGGCCGGAAGCCCGGGCGTCACGTCCTGGAGGCGCTGTGGGTCTGTCAGATATCCGAGTAGCCTGCCCCTGGCGGCGTGGAAGTCCGCCACCTCTTCTCGCTTCATCGCTAGGCGCTGACGCCTTTCGTACTGCTCCGCATCGCTCATAGCTCGATTGTGCGCCTGCAGCGCCGCCGGGACGTCGGAACCGTGCGAACTCAGCAGAGTTCGAGACCCCGTTGGATCATCGGGCCGATGTCGACCCTGACGCCGGGGAAGTCCGACTCTTTCCAGATCGCCGCAACGTCATCGAACGCACCCGCCGACTTGGCTGCGCCGTTGAGCGCGTAGATCGTCCCATCGGCTGTGAAGGTCACGCGGTTCGGTTGTCCGCACATCAGCGAGCCCTCCGGCACCGTGAACGGCCAGTCGCCGGTCCACGTAGATTCCGAGACCAATCCTGCGGGGACGTTGCGAGCGGTCGGCTCTGCGGTCGTCGCTGGCGCTGCTGCCGGTGCTGTGGTCGACGTGATCGGCGCAGCGCGCACCGTTGTTTCGGGTGTCGATGGGGTGGCACTGTCTCCGGAGTCGGAACAACCCGACAGAGCCAGCACCACCAGAGCCGAGCCAGCTATCCACATACCCCGCACTACGTACCCCCGTGCCGTTGTTGATGATGAAGCGGACCATACGGTATCGAGCGAGGTACTGTCCGATCCATGACGAACGAGGATGAAGCGGCAGAAACCCAGCGGCGCGGCGACGAACTACTCGCTGACGGGCAAACCGAGGATCTGCTGGCGCAGTATCGAGACGCTTACGAGAGGGCAATGGCAGCGCGTCGCTACGACCTCGCTGCCAAAGCCGTGGTGGGAATGGACGACTTGGTCACGAAACACACGGCGTTGTTCTCGAAGAATCTGACGTTGTCGGAAGCGCGTAAAGAGCTTGACGAAGCGAAGCGACGACTGGCCGATGAGCAGGGCGACAACGACTGAAGCATCTGCTCTGGGTGCCGAGGCTCGCGTCGTGTGACAACACCCGCTATGGAATTTCTGCCGAATCCGGAATTGCAACATTTCGCGACGCCCAGACCGGTCTGTGGCAGGACTTCGGTCCGAAGGACCTCGCCAGCCCCGAGGGCTGGCTTGCCGACAGCGACCTCGTGTGGGGTTGGTACCGGTGGCGTGCAGCACTGGTTCGTCGTTCCGAACCCAACGCCGGCCACTGCGCCGTCGCGCAATGGCAGCAGCGTGCGCAGGTCGACATCGCGACCCAGAACGTCGACGATCTGCACGAACGAGCCGGGTCCGCAGTGCTCGCACACGTACACGGAAGCCTCTTCGAGCCGTACTGCAGCGAGTGTGGAGTGCGCGCGGAACTCGACGACCCCGACATTCTGGACGACATTCTGGACGACGACATTCTGATCGACGCAGATCAGCGGGTTCCGCCGCCGGACTGTCCCCGGTGCGGCGGACTCATCCGTCCCGGGGCCGTGTGGTTCGGCGAATCGCTGCCCGAACAGGAGTGGGAAGCAGCCGAGAATGCCGTACGCGCCGCAGATCTGGTGCTCGTGGTCGGTACGTCGGGCGTGGTGTACCCGTTCGCCGGACTGCCCGCCGTCGCACGCAGTGCGGGCGCAACCGTGGTCGAGATCAACCCGGTCGAGACCGAGGTATCCGACATGGCCGACCACCGATGGCGCACAACGGCCGCGGTGGGTCTGCCACTGCTGGTCGCACAATTGTGAACGGACGGGCGGCACGCGAACTACCCTGATCACACCATCGACTTCGAGGAGGCCGAGATGGCGGAGTACTGGTTGCTCGTGTGCGCCCTCGCGTGTTCGTCCGTCGGTGCGTGGTGGGCAACCTCGGATCCGCAAACCCGACGCGTTCGCCGAATCGAATTTCTCGCCTGGATCCTCGGCATCGTCGGCGCAATCACCCTGGCCGATCAGCTGGGGGTGTCCTGGCCGTGGTCCACTGCTGCACTCGTGGTCGGAATCTTGGTTCTGGTCCTCGGCCTCCCCGCCCTCGTGGCCACAGTGATCAAGAATCGGAAACCGCTCGGGATTTCAGCGCCGAGGTAGCGGCGGCAGACCTGCCCTAGGGACGCAGCCGTCGCAGCAGAAGGAGTGACGCGCCCCCGAGAAGCCCGGCAACCACCAACGACAACGCCGACTCGATCGCCTGAAACCGCCAGAACAATCTGTCCTCGTGATAACGCGTCTCGAAGGCCTCGGCACCCTGATCCCGAATGCACTCCAGCTGAATTCGCCGACTCTCCTCGCTCTGGCGCTCGGAGTACTCCTCGTATTCGGCCACCGTCTCGAATTCGTCCATTTCTCGATAGTTTCGGCTCCAATTGCAGTCTGCGTAGTCGATGGAGACCGGACTGCCGTTGCTGTCGACGTAGTCCGCGGAGAAATCCCATCGCGAGAAGAAACTGATCGAGTCGAGCGGTCTGTAGTAATCCGGAGTGCCCCCGTACATCTCGTTCGTCTTCTGTTCCAGCGATACTCTTTCGACCTGAGGAGTCGCAAAGTGCTCGCGTATCTGCGTCGGCAGCAGCGCCAGTAATGCTGTCGACACGATGACGGTCGTGATCATTGCAGCAATCGTGTTTCTCATGGCGAGAGCGCATGCCGAACCGAGCATCAATCCGACTGCCGTGTACGCGCCGGTGATGAATCCTGTTGCCCCGAAAATGGGGAACTCCAAGCGGGAGTCGCCCGCGCCGGAGAACGAAACTGCGACCTGTTCCGGTGTGGTCTGATATTTCGCCACATACAGCGCACATCCGAGCAACGTCATGGATGCAGCGGTCGGAACGAATACCACGAGTAAGCGGACGGCGTACCACCGTCGTCTGCTCACGGACTGGCTCAGACCGAGTACATGGGTGCGACGCTCGAGATCGCGAGAGAACACGGTGACTCCGACGAACGCACCGAGAACGACAGGAAGGACGATCGCAAGAAG
Organism: Rhodococcus sp. 1R11; assembly: GCF_004563845.1. Taxonomy (NCBI): domain Bacteria; kingdom Bacillati; phylum Actinomycetota; class Actinomycetes; order Mycobacteriales; family Nocardiaceae; genus Rhodococcus; species Rhodococcus sp. 1R11. The sequence goes on from NZ_SPNG01000002.1 coordinate 475,670, forward strand.
TATCGCTATGGTTTGCGCGGTCTCCGCAGCACAGTCTGTTGCCTCGAAAGAGAGGCAGCCTGCGAGATAGGTAGTCGGAACGACACCACCGTCGATCACGGTGATGGCAATCGTGATCGCAGCCAACAGAAGTGGCGTCAACACGCCGAACAGGATGGTCGCGCGAAATTGTCTCCAAGTCACCCAGATCATGAGGTGGTCTCCATTCCGAGGTGGGCGAGTACTACGTCGTCGAGGGTGGCGTTCTCGACTACCCACCCCGGTGGTGTTGTTCTCGGTCTGCTGCCCTGTACGACGAATGTGGTTGCACCGGAACCGAACACCTCGGACACGATGGTGCCGTCCTCGACCGTCGGGTCGGCGTCAGAGCTGCCGACGAGAAGGTAGTGGTCGGCGGTGATGGCGTCGAGGTCTCCGTCGAGCCGCATTCGCCCACCGCGCAGCAACAACAGCCGGTCGGCGACGTCGACGAGCTCGGACAGCACGTGCGAGGACAACACGATCGTCGTACCGTTCTCGGCTGCGTCGCGCATCAGGGTGCGTGCCACCGCCCTGCGAGCGACCGGGTCGAGATCGGCGAGCGGCTCGTCGAGCAGCAGCACTTCGGGGCGCCGCCCGAGTGCCAGCGCGAGGGCAATCCGCGTGCGGTGGCCGGGGGAGAGGGACTTGACCCGAGCGGAGGTAGCGATTCCGGCGGCGTCGACGATTTCCTTCGCGTACGCATCGTCCCAGTGCAAGTTGGTGTTTCGGCCGAATCGCAGCAGTTCGGCGACGGTGAAGTGTGGGTAGAGAGGTTTGTGCTGGGCCAGGTAGGACAGGCCGGGTGAGATTCCGCGTTGGCTGACACTCTCGCCGAGAACCCGAATGGTTCCGCTGTCCGGTGTCAGCAGGCCGACGGCCAGTGACAGCAGTGTCGACTTGCCGGCACCGTTGGAGCCGACCAGAGCTGTGACGCTTCCTCTTTCGACTGCGAACGAGCATCCGTCGAGGACGGTCTTCCGGCGAAACGATTTGACCACCTCGTCCATGGTGAGCACCGCGTCGGTCATGTTTCGTCTCTTTCGGTTCGGTCGAATTGGCTGTCGAGGGCGGCGGTGACGATGGCCTCGAGGTCGGGTCTGTCCAGTCCGGCGGCTGTGCAGTGTCGGATCCAGCGATCGAGTTCGGTCTCGAGCGCCGATCGTTCGGCCATACCGGGTTTTGCCAGCGAGGCGACGACGAACGTCCCCGCACCGGTTCGAGGTTGGACCAGCCCGTCGCGTTCGAGTTCTCGGTACGCCTTGAGGACGGTGTTCGGATTGATGGCCAGCGCCGTGACCACTTCTTTTGCTGTCGGTAGTCGGTCACCGACGGCGAGTGTTCCCAGTCGCAGAGCCTGTTTGGTCTGCAGTATCAGTTGGACATAGGTGGGAATGCCGGACTGACGATCGATACGGTAGGCGATCACCAGAAACCTTTCACTAGTTGATTAGTGGAAGACGGTAATACCTACCCGTCGGTTTGTCCATGCTTCTGTTCGGTTCTCGATGTTCGGAGTGGCGATCAGCGCGTCGGCCGTCACGGCTGGGGACTGCGCCGCCATCTCCGACCTGCAGCAGACCCGAGACTTCTTCGCCCAGGGACAGTCCCACTACCGCTCGCGCAGAATCGCAGTGACCATGCCGCTCGACGCGGGGTAGTGGGCAATCGGCACTCGGTACTGTGGGAGAGAAGATCACGTACTTTCTCGAGTAGGGATGACAGATGGCTGTGGGCTCCGACCGATTCTGGCGTGTACTCGGCCGCTCCGCGCAGAAGGCGCAGAGCGCCTCGCGTCGGCGCGTCGAGCAGGCCGGAGACCATGCGAGCTGGGCATCGGCCCTGTCGGATGCCGAACTGGCCACCGAGGTCGCGGCGTTACGGGCCCCGAGCGCGTCGAAACTCGACGTTCCGCGGTACCTGGCGCTGACGCGTGAGGCGAGCGATCGCACGCTCGGCATGCGACCGTTCGACGTACAAATTCTCGGAGCCGAGCGACTTCTCGCCGGTGACGTGGTGGAAATGGCGACCGGTGAAGGAAAGACGTTGTCGGGGGCCGTGGCCGCGGTGGGATACGTTCTGTCCGGTCGCAAGGTCCACGTCATCTCGGTCAACGACTTTCTGGCACAACGTGATGCGCGGTGGATGGCACCGCTGTTCGAGGCTCTGGGTATCACCGTCGGTTCCATCGCCGAGTCGTCCTCCGCGCAGGAACGTCGTGACGCCTACGCATGCGACATCACGTACGCGTCGGTCAACGAGATCGGATTCGATGTTCTCCGCGACCATTTGGTCGACGACCGTGCCGATCTTGTGTCGCCGGTTCCGGATGTCGCACTGATCGACGAGGCCGACTCGGTGTTGGTCGACGAAGCATTGGTGCCGTTGGTGTTGGCCGGCTCGGTATCGGGTGACGTGTCGACCTCCACGGTGATGGACGCAGTTCGCCTGTTGCACAAGGGGATCGACTTCGACACCGATGCCGAAGGACGCAACGTGTTCCTCACGGATGAGGGCGCGCTTCGGCTCGAGAAGGAGCTCGGCGGAATCGATCTCTACTCCGAACAGCACGTCGGTTCGACCCTCGTTGCGGTCAACGTCGCGCTGCACGCCCAGGTGCTGGTGCAACGCGATGTCGACTACATCGTGCGTGACGGACGTGTTCAGCTGATCAACGCTTCCCGTGGCCGAGTGGCGGACCTGCAGCGTTGGCCGGACGGGCTACAGGCGGCCGTGGAGATCAAGGAGGGGCTCGAGCCCACCGAGACCGGTGAAATTCTCGACACGATCACGGTGCAGGCACTGATCAACCGATACGCCACCGTGTGTGGAATGACCGGCACGGCAATGGCGGCGGGGGAGCAGCTGCGCACGTTCTACGGTCTCGGCGTCTCGGTCATCGAGCCGAACGTGCCGACGGTGCGGGTCGACGAGGTCGACCGGGTGTACGACACGGTCGAGCACAAGAATGCCGCAATTGCGCAGCAGGTCAAGGAAATTCACGAGACCGGGCAACCGATACTCGTCGGAACCCACGATGTCGCGGAATCGGAGACGCTGGCGGCGATCCTCGCGGAATCCGGTGTGGACGCCGTCGTACTCAACGCCAAGAACGACGCCGAGGAGGCCGCGGTCATCGCTGCGGCGGGCGTGCACGGAGCAGTGACCGTCTCGACGCAGATCGCCGGGCGCGGAACCGACATCAAGCTCGGGGGACCCGAGGGGAGTGACCGCGACCGCATCGCAGAGTTGGGTGGGCTGTTCGTCGTCGGCACCGGACGCCACACCACCGAGCGGCTCGACAATCAATTGCGAGGACGTGCGGGCAGGCAGGGCGACCCGGGCCGTTCGGTGTTCTTCGGCAGTTGGGAGGACGACGTCGTCAAGAACAACATCGGTGACAAGGCCGCACCGAAAGGCGTCGACGACAGCGGCTTGTTCACCTCTGCCGCCGCAGCCGATCGAGTCGATCATGCCCAGCGAATCGCCGAAGGTCAGATGCTCGCCATACATTCTCGTACCTGGCGTTACAACCAACTGACGGCGCAGCATCGGGACATTCTGGATCGTCGTAGGGCGGCGTTGCTGAGCACCGGAGAGGCGTTGGCCCTGCTCGAGGAGCAGTCGCCGACGCGATCGAAGGAACTCCGTAAGAACGTGTCGGAGGAGACCCTCGTGGTGGTCGCCCGCCGAATCGTTCTCCATCACCTGGACCGCGCGTGGTCGGACTACCTTGCGCACCTGGCGGACGTACGTGAGAGCATCCACCTCCGTGCCCTGGGGCGCGAGAATCCACTCGACGAGTACCACCGAATTGCAGTGGAGGCCTTCAAGACGGTCTCCGCCAAGGCCATGGATCTGTCCCACGCGACATTCGAGTCGGCCGAGATCACCTCCGACGGAATCGATCTCGACAATGCCGGTTTGCGCCGACCGACGTCGACGTGGACGTACATGGTGCACGACAACCCGTTTGCCTCCCGCGGAAATGCCGGTGCGGCCGGTTTGGGGCCGATCTTCGGTGGCTGACGCGCGTCGGGCACTACTCGCTCTCGCCTGCGGCGTGATTGTGTTGGCCTCGGGCTGCACCGATTCGTACGGGGAGTTCCCGGCAGACAAGAATTACACGTCCGTCGATGCCGACGGTTCCTACACTCCGGTCTCGGGCACGACGATTCGGCTCGAGTTCGCGGACGACCGCATCTCGGCCGAAGCCGGATGCAACAGGTTGTTCGGCACCGTCGACACCTCGCTGGGGACGCTCACTGTCGATTCCCTGGGCACCACGCGGATGGGGTGCCCGGCCGAGCTCACGGAGCAGGATCGGTGGCTGTCGGAGTTTCTGTCCTCGAAGCCGAAATGGTCCAGAGAAGACGACACGATGACTCTGGACAACGGACGCGACCGAATCGTGTTCACCGAATCCTGACGGAGCGTGGTTCGGACGCGGCGTGGCGCACGCCGTCCAGAAAGAGTCGGAGACCGAAGTCGAATTTGCTGGTGGGATCGGGGCGCTCGAACATCGGGGACGCGTCGGCGGTCAGCGCCCCGGCCGAGTCCATCTGTAGCCGAGCCTGTTCGTCCACGGTATGGCCGAGCACGTAGTACAGCAGCGTATCGGCGGTCAGTTCGGCGTCGACTCTGGGCAACCCGGCACGAATGCAGACCGCGGCGATGCGTTCACGAATGCGGTTGGTGGTGAGCCGCGAGGCGTAGGTCGAGGCGACCAGTTCGGCTCCGTCGCGCCGGGAGAGCAGCGCATCGCGGAGCCGATGTGCGATCTGCGAGATCTGCGCGTCCCAGAGGTCTTCCGTCGACGGTGCGTCGACACCGGACAGTATGTGATCTGCGATCGCTCCCAGCAGCGTCTGCTTGTTGGGGAAGTGCCAGTACAGCGCTCCGGGTTGGACGTGCAGCGAGGTCGCCAGGCGTCTCATGGTCAGATCCGCGAGGCCGTACTCGTCGAGAATGGCTATTGCACCGTCCAGGACGTCCTGCCTGCGTAGCTGCACTTCCTACCCCTGCCCGTTCGACGCGGTGTTTCGCTTTGACAGTAGCCGAGTGCGGTGCCTAACGTGAACGCCGTTCAACTTGAACGGTGTTCAATTCCGAGACCGTTCGATTACGAGGGGACCGGTATGGACATTCTGCGTACGGCGCGCCGGCAGGTGCTCGACAACGGCATCGCGCTCGATCGAACCCAGGTGCTCGAGGTACTCGAGCTCGGGGAGGACCGTCTCGAAGAGACGATGCAACTGGCGCACGAGGTTCGGATGCGGTGGTGCGGACCGGAAGTGGAGGTCGAGGGGATCGTCAGCCTCAAGACCGGAGGCTGCCCCGAGGACTGCCACTTCTGCTCGCAATCGGGCCTGTTCGCCTCTCCGGTGCGGGCGGCCTGGCTCGATATCCCGTCGTTGGTGGAGGCGGCGAAACAGACCGCAAAGACCGGAGCCACTGAATTCTGCATCGTGGCCGCAGTGCGGGGCCCGGACGCTCGACTACTCGCTCAGGTCGCCGCCGGAATCGAGGCCATTCGTGGAGAGGTCGACATCGACATCGCGTGCTCGCTGGGCATGCTCGACCAGGATCAGGTCGACCAACTCGCCGCAATGGGTGTGCACCGCTACAACCACAACCTCGAGACCTCGCGTTCCTACTTTCCCAACGTGGTGACCACCCATACCTGGGAAGAACGCTGGAACACACTGCGGATGGTTCGCGAGGCCGGCATGGAGGTCTGTTGCGGAGGAATTCTCGGTATGGGCGAGACGCTGGAGCAGCGAGCCGAGTTCGCAGCCGATCTCGGCGCTCTCGAGCCCAACGAGGTTCCGCTGAACTTCTTGAACCCACGTCCCGGAACCCCGTTCGGAGATCTGGACGTGCTGCCTGCGTCGGATGCACTGCGAGCCGTTGCCGCCTTCCGGCTGGCCCTGCCGCGGACGATTCTCCGATTTGCGGGCGGCCGCGAGATCACCCTCGGTGATCTCGGGGCCCAGCGAGGAATTCTCGGCGGTATCAACGCGATCATCGTCGGAAACTACTTGACGACGCTCGGTCGTCCCGCCGAGGAAGATCTCGATCTTCTCGGGGAACTGCAGATGCCGATCAAAGCGTTGAACTCGACGATCTGATGCGCGTATTAAGGTGGGTCGAATGACGAGCGAGAGCCGATACGACCCGCACACCGGTCGGCCTGTCGAGGTCGGTACGGATGAGGGGGCACCGTCGTTCTCGGTTGCCGTCGGTCTCGGGCTGGAACCTCCGAGGTACTGCGACCGGTGCGGTCGCAGGATGGTGGTGCAGATCGTGCCCGACGGATGGACGTCGGTGTGCTCGCGGCACGGTCTGATCGATTCCGCTGAGACGGGTAGGCGTTAGGTGACGAGCTCGCCTGCCGTCGAGACTCCGGAGCGGCGCGGAACGCTTCGTTTCGTGGCCCTGGTCGGCGGTGTGACGATCGCGCTGTCCGCCGTAGGCGGCCTGCTGTGGGGATTGCTGGCACCGAGCCAGCAGTTGCTCGTCTTCGCGCAGGACAGAGGAGCGACACTGACCGGGGAGAGTCTGCATCGATTCGACGCTCTCGCCCTGTTCGTCCTCGTCTCGTTCGCTCTCGGCATTCTCGTGCCGATCGGGTGGTGGCTGTGGATTTCCCAGCGGGGTCCACGGCTGTTCGTGGCCGTGTTGACCGGGTCGCTCATCGGCTCGGTTGCGGCGATGCTGGTGGGTAACGGTGTTGCGGCGCTGCGATTCCCGCGGGCGGACGAGCCGGCCGTCGGATCGATCGTCCGGGTTGCACCGAGTATCGACACGCCGACGGTGCTGATCGTGCAGGCACTGACGGCGTCGTTGGTGATTCTGCTGCTTGCGGCGATGAATCCCAACGACGATCTGCAGCACCCCGATTCCGATCCCGCGTTCGACGAGATCGACTTCGAAGTCTCGCCGCCGCCGCCGTCGTTCGACTCGCGGGTGCCCGACTGACGGCGGATCTCGGTCATCCTTGTGGTGGCCGCAGTGCTGCGAACTCGTCGGTGACGCGAATGCTGTTGTCGGCGAACCGGAACAATGCCGGGGGCCGTCCGCCCGCTCGACCCGACGGTGCACGCCGTCCCGTGGGTTCGATGACGCCGCGGCGGCTCAATACACGCTGCAGATTGGTGGCGTCGACCTGATATCCGAGGGCTGCGCCGTAGATCTCGCGAAGGGTCGAAATCGCGAATTCCGCTGGGGCGAGAGCGAATCCGATGTTGGTGTACGACAGTTTGGCGACCAGTCGATGCCGCGCGTGCTCGACGACCGTTCCGTGATCGAACGACATGGCAGGCAGGCCCGAGACCGGGTACCAGGTCGTATCCGCGGGCAGGGTCGGCTCGGCCGCGATCGGCACGAGGCCCAGAAACGTCGACGCGATTCGGCGATCTCCCGGCACTCTGTCGGGCTCGCTGAAGATGGACAGCTGCTCGAGGTGCGCCACTTTCCGTACGTCGACCTTCTCGGCGAGCTGTCGTCGCGCGGACGTGGCCAGGTTCTCGTCGTCGCGCAGGGTGCCCCCGGGGAGTGACCAGGTGCCCGCCTCGGGGTCGAGTGCACGCTGCCACAGCAGGACGGCCAGTTCGGGAGTGTCGGGGTCGGAAAAGACTCGAACTTGGAACACCGCAATGAGTACTTCGTGGACGGTGCTACGATGAATCATGTTTTCGATCATAAGTCGAAAACTCCCTCGGAGGAAATTCGGTCACCGACGACCGGATGATCGGTGAAGGAGAACCGTCATGACCAGCAGCGCTACCCAGGTGAACTTCCTGGACTCGGCATTCGCCGGAGTCCGCGACATCGTCGATGGAGCCGGTGGTTACGGGGGAGTCGACGCGTCGGCGGAATGGGCCGCGGAAGTGCGACGGCTCGCCGATCTGCGAGGTGCGACCCTGCTGGCGCACAACTACCAGCTGCCTGCGATTCAGGACGTTGCCGATCACGTCGGTGATTCTCTCGCTCTCTCGCGCATGGCCGCCGAGGTATCCGAGGACACCATCGTGTTCTGCGGCGTGCACTTCATGGCCGAGACCGCCAAGATCCTGAGCCCGCAGAAGACGATCCTGATCCCGGACCAGCGCGCGGGTTGCTCGCTCGCCGACTCGATCACCGCCGATCAACTGCGCGAGTGGAAAGCAGACTTCCCGGATGCCGTCGTCGTCTCCTACGTCAACACCACCGCCGAGATCAAGGCGCTCACCGACATCTGCTGCACCTCGTCCAACGCGGTCGAGGTCGTGCAGTCGATCGATCCGAGCCGCGACATCCTCTTCTTGCCCGACCAGTTTCTCGGGGCTCATGTCAAGCGCGTGACCGGGCGTGAGAATCTGCACATCTGGGCCGGTGAATGCCACGTCCACGCAGGCATCAACGGCGACGAGCTCGCCGAGAAGTCTCGAACCCACCCCGACGCGGAGCTCTACGTGCATCCCGAATGCGGTTGCGCCACCTCGGCTCTCTACCTCGCCGGCGAAGGATTCGTGCCCGCCGACAAGGTCAAGATCCTCTCCACCGGTGGCATGCTCGACGCGGCCCGCGCCACCGAATCCAAGCAGGTTCTGGTTGCCACCGAGATCGGGATGCTGCATCAACTCCGCAGGGCTGCACCCGATGTCGACTTCTTGGCCGTCAACGACCGCGCGTCGTGCGGATACATGAAGATGATCACACCGGCCGCGCTGTTGCGCTGCCTCGTCGAAGGGCGCGACGAGGTCCACGTCGACCTCGAAACGGCGAACATCGCCAGCAAATCGGTGCAACGCATGATCGAGATCGGCACACCCGGCGGCGGCGAGTGAACCCGTCGGTCGCCTGGGAAACCGCGGCCGACCTCGTCGTCGTCGGCGGCGGAATCGCCGGACTGACCGCCGCTCGCACGGCCGCTGCTCGCGGTCTGCGCGTGCTGACGGTCAGTAAGGGCAGCTCGGTCGACACCGCGACAAAGTACGCGCAGGGCGGAATCGCAGTGGTCGGAACCGATCTCGGCGACTCGGTCGACGCGCACGTGTCGGATACCTGCACAGCAGGCGCGGGCCTGTGCGACGAGGATGCGGTGCGTTCCATCGTGTCCGGCGGCCGTGCGGCGATCGCGTCGCTCGAAGTCGCCGGCGCACACTTCGATCGTGCGCACGACGGTTCGGTTTCACGCACCCGAGAGGGTGGTCACAGTGTGCGCCGAATCATCCATTCCGGCGGCGATGCCACCGGAGCGGAGGTACAACGCGCACTGGACTCCGCAGTGCCTCCGGTGGAATTCGACACCACCGCGCTCCGTGTACTGACCACCGACGGCGAGGTGGCCGGACTCCTCGTGCGCGGGCCTCGCGGTCTCGGCGTCGTTCGCACTCCGACGGTGTTGCTCGCGACAGGCGGCCTGGGACAACTGTTCTCGTGCAGTACCAACCCGGCCGGTGCCACGGCCGACGGCATTGCACTGGCCCTCGATGCGGGCGCACGGATAGCGGATCTGGAGTTCGTTCAGTTCCACCCGACCGTGCTGTTCGCCGCAGGGTCGACGGGCCGTCGCCCGTTGATCAGCGAAGCGGTGCGCGGAGAGGGTGCACGCTTGGTCGATGTCACCGGCCACGCATTCATGGACGGTGTTCACCCCATGGGCGACCTCGCACCACGCGACGTGGTCTCGCGTGCCATTGCCGAGTTGCTGCACCGCGGCGGCGACGACCACGTGTTGCTGGACGCCCGTCGCGTGGAGCACGTACGCGAGCGTTTCCCGACCGTGACGGCATCGTGCCTGGACGCCGGCATCGATCCCGCAACGGACCTCATCCCCGTGGCACCCGCCGCGCACTACTCGTGCGGGGGAATCGTGACCGATACGTTCGGACGGACGTCCGTCGCGGGATTGCTCGCGGCGGGTGAGGTGGCGCGCACCGGGCTGCACGGTGCCAACCGGCTGGCGTCGAACAGTCTGCTCGAGGGTCTGGTGGTCGGCGAACGCGCTGCGCTCGTCGCCGCGGATCGGGTCGGAACCACGGTCGCGGTGTCCGATACCGCACTGCCTGTCTACCGCCGGATCGATCGCGCGGTACTGCAGCGAACCATGACCACGCACGTCGGTGTCGTCCGCGACGCGTCCGGTCTTGCGGACGCACAGAATGTGCTGGCACACGGCGTGGTGTCGGAACCTCCGGTCGACGGCGTCGCGGTCGAGGATGCCGCCCTGACGGCAGCGGCGGACGTGATCGTGCTGGCTGCGGCGCATCGCCGCGAGAGCCGCGGGTGTCACACCCGACGGGATTTCCCGGACAGCATGCCCGAGTATCGACGGAGCCTGTATGTCGAACGCGACGACGAGGGACGACTGACGATCGTGAACGATGACGTGATGACGGGAGCAAGCTGACATGACCGGAACTGCCGACGAAGTGAACCCCGGAGTCGACCGCGGCGAGGTTCTTGCACTCATCCGCACCGCGCTCGACGAGGATCTCCGTTACGGGCCGGATATCACCACCGTGGCAACGGTTCCCGAGGACGCTGTGGCCACGGCGTCGGTGGTGTCTCGACAGTTCGGCACCCTCGCAGGCCTCGATGTCGGGCTGCTGGTTCTCGACGAGGTGATCGGTTCGGGCGCGTACTCGATCCGGCACAGGATCGCCGACGGGTCGAATGTCGAACCCGGACAGGCTGTTCTGACGGTCGAAGCTCCCACCCGTGGATTGCTCACCGCCGAGCGCACCATGCTCAATATCGTCTGCCACCTGTCGGGTATCGCAACTGCCACAGCCGGCTGGGTCGCGGAGGTCGCAGAGACCGAATGTCGCATTCGAGACAGTCGAAAGACGTTGCCCGGGCTGCGATCGCTGCAGAAGTACGCGGTCCGTGCGGGCGGCGGTGTCAACCATCGGATGGGCCTCGGTGACGCCGCGCTGATCAAGGACAATCACGTCGCGGCGGCCGGTTCCGTCGTCGCTGCCCTGCGAGCCGTGCGTGCCGCTGCGCCGAACATCGCCTGCGAGGTAGAGGTCGACAGTCTCGAACAACTCGACGAGGTGCTCGCCGAGAACGTCGAACTCGTTCTGCTGGACAACTTCGCGCTGTGGCAGACGCAGATGGCGGTGCAGCGCCGCGACAAGCTCGCGCCCAGCACCAAGTTGGAGTCCTCGGGTGGACTGACCGTCGATGTGGCTCGGGATTACGCGCGTACGGGGGTCGACTTTCTGGCGGTGGGCGGTCTGACACACTCGGTGACAGTGCTCGACCTCGGCCTGGACATGTAGCCGAGCCTCTCGATTCGAGGAAGACGTTCGAAGATGGAATTGCAGAGTGCCCGTCTGGACAGCTGGATCTGGGCGGTGCGACTGTTCAAGACGCGGTCGGCCGCGGCCGCAGCCTGTCGCGGTGGGCATGTCCGCGTCAACGGCACCCCCGCAAAGCCCGGCCAACGCATCGGGCCGGACGACGAGATCCGGCTGCGCGTCGAGGGTGTGGAGAAGATCGTCGTCGTCGTACGGGCCATCACCAAACGCGTCGGCGCGTCGGTGGTACCCGAGTGCATGATCGATCGCAGTCCGCCGCCGCCACCGAAAGAGGTTCTGGCGTCCGTTCCGCGGCGTGACCGCGGAACGGGCCGTCCGACCAAGCGAGATCGACGGGACATCGATCGACTGCGGCTGCGCCCCTCGTAGTCGTGAGCGTTTTGCGTACCTCCGGGGGCACACAACGCGCACGAGGGCGATGCCCGGCTAGCGTCTCTTTCCGCTGCGGCGTGCGTTCGTTTTGGTCTTGACGACCGGTCTTGCCGGTTTGGAGGGCTGCGCCTTCTTCTTCTTGACGGGCGCGTCGTCCGACGATCCTCGTGAACTTCGCGTGGACCGGCCACGCACGATGCCGATGAATTCTTCGATGCGGTCGTCTTCCCGCTCCGCTACCCAGGCCAGTGCGATCTGTGACTGCTCGACGTCGGTGACCGGGCGGTACACGAGATCTTTGCGAGCGTTGAATCGAGCAACCGAGTGCGGGACGATCGCCACGCCCAGCCCGGCAGCCACGTACTCGAAAGTCTCCGCTGTGCTGTTCATCGGTGGCAGTGCGGGACGATCGCCGGTGTCGAGTTCTGTTGCAACAGCAGCCCATTCGGGCACCGTGGCCGGATCGGCGAGCAGGTGTTCGTCGGCGAGGTCGAGCGCGGTGACCGAGTCGAATGCTGCGACGGCGTGGTCTTTGGGCACCACCACGACCTGAACTTCCTGATACAGCCCGATGGCGTTCAGACCCTCACGGTCGATCGGCGGCCTGACGAAGCTGACGTCGACCGTTTTGTCACGCAGATGGGACACCTGCGTGTCCGGAGTCGTCGCCACGACGGACAACGCGACATCGGGGAACCGATCGGCCCAGATTCGCGTCCACTTGGTCAGCGTCACACCCTCGGCGTATCCGATGGTGAAACTGCTCGGCTCGCCGGCAGCAACCTGTGCAACCTCCGAACGCCGATCGTCCTCGGCGATCTCGACCAACGCGCGTTCGAGCAGATCGCGTCCGTCGGCGGTGAGTTCGGTGGGGGAGGCACCCGGCACGAACAGGTCGACGCCGAGCAACTCTTCGAGTTCCACCACGGTCTTGCTGAGGCGGATTCGGGAGATTCCGAGCGACTGAGCAGCGCGGGCGAAATGCAGTTGTTGCGCCACTGCCGCGTACCAGCGCAGTGTCTGCACATCGATGTTCACGGAGTCGAGCCTATGGGACGGTGCACGAAGCGCGGGACGGTGGCGTCGGGACCGCCGATTGCCGGATAAGCTGGTCCGGTGAGCCCGGAGAACAAACAGCAGACCATGAAGCCATTGACCGCGGCGAACAAGCTCGGCATCTATCTACCCGCAGCGCCGGAAGAGTTCCAGAACTCGATGATCAGCAGATCCGACCTGGACGCCCTGCGCAGTGATCCGCCGCAGTGGCTGACCGAATTGCAGACCGACGGACCCTTCCCCCGCGACGTGATCGCGAAGAAGCTCGACGTGTCCATCGCCGGATTGGCACGCGGCGGAGTTACCGAAGCGTTGACCAGTGTGGAGATCGACGAACTGATCGCCAGCCCACCGCAGTGGCTGGTACGCGAGCGCCGGACGCAGATCCAGGTTCGCAAGGATGCCGAGCGCATCAAGGAGAAGCAGGAAGCGCGTCGCACCGCGGGCAATCGGCCCACGAAACTGCGCAACCTCTAGGGAGCGACAACTCCGTCGAGGTAGCGCCACCGGCCGTCGACACGGACGAAACGGCTGATCTCCGACATCGTGCCGACACTGTCGGGGTGCTTGTACCGTGCCTCGAACTGCACGGTGCCGGTCTCGTCGAAAAGTCCGCCGGCGTCGGCAGCGAGGATGTCGAGTCGATACCACCGTTGGTCGGGGTCCAACTCCAATTCGGCCGGTGCGGTGTCGGGATGCCAGGACGTCCGCAGGTAGGCGACGTCACCGACGGCGAACGCGGTGAAGCGCGAGCGCATCAACTTCACCGCCGTCGGTGCATCCACGTCGCCTGTCAGGTACGGCTCGCAACACGCATCGAACGTGTCGCCGCTCGAACACGGACACCGTCGATTCACTCGTCGACAACCTGCTGTTCGCCTGGTCGTTCCGCAGGCTCCACTCCGACGGTGTACGTGCCGAGTTCGTGCTCGTCCCGCTTGCCTACGTCCTGGATCCACGTGTTGGCTTCGAGCAGAGTGTCGAAGAGCCCCAACGGAATCGGGTCTCCTCCGAGCGCATTCTTCATGATCACTCGATACTTTCTCATGGGGTCACCCTTCGGACCGTGGCCAGAAATGTTGCGGCAGCGAAGAACAGGCCGGCGAACGTGCGGTTCATGGTCTTCTGCTGACGCTGTGACCGCATCAGGCGCAGGACTCGCGATGCCAGCGATGTGTAACCGGTCATCACCAGCATGTCGACGACGACCATGGTCGCCGCGATGGCCAGATACTGGGTGATCAGGGGCCGCGTCGGGTCGAGAAACTGGGGCAGTACGGCGACCATGAACACGACTGCTTTCGGGTTGCTCGCATTGACGAGAAATCCTCGCGCGAGCATCGTCGTGCCTCGATCGGCCACCGCGGGAGCGTCCGCGACTTCGGAGGGAGCCGACCGCCACTGGCGAATGCCGAGGTATACCAAGTAGGCGACACCGAACCACTTGATTGCGGTGAAGGCCAAGGCCGAATTTGCCAGGACGGCACCGAGTCCGACCGCCACGATGCCGATCTGGACCAGCAGGCCGATCTGCAGCCCGAAGATGTTCCAGTACCCGCGGCGCAGGCCGTAGCGCAGACCTGTGGACATCGACGCGATGGCACCGGCTCCGGGAGACAGACTGATGACGATGCTCGCACCGAGGAAGGCGAGCCACACTGACCAGGACATGCGTTCATTGAACTATGCCCGTCAATTCGCTTTCGTCTCGACCGGTGTGTCGAACGAGGCGCTGTGGGGTAGGCCGGGGAGATGGCAGACATCAGAACTATCGACACAGGTCCGCAGCAAGTCACCCGTCAGACCGAGGTACGGGCGTCGGCGTCCGAATTGTTCGACATAGTTGCTGATCCCACCCGGCACGGCGAGCTGGACGGATCCGGCACAGTGAAAGACACCGTCCGTGGCCCCGAAAGGCTGAGCAGCGGCGCGAAATTCTCCGTCGGCATGAAGCAGTACGGCGTTCCGTACAAGATCACCAGTACCGTGACCGAATTCGTGGATGCGGATCGACACAAGATCATCGAGTGGCAGCACCCGATGGGCCACAGCTGGCGCTGGGAATTCGAGGAGAAGCAGCCCGGTCTGACCACTGTCACCGAGAGCTTCGTCTACGGCACCGCCAAGGTTCCGAAAATGCTCGAGTTGTTCAAGATGCCGCAGAAAAATGCGCAGGGGATCACGAGCACACTGCACAATTTGGCTGCCCGTTACGCCTGACCACTCGGACGGACATCGGCGTTTCCAGGCCCTCCTCTACAGTTACCCGCATGCCGATCGAACCCGATACCAAGAACTGGACGTGGGTCCTGGAGAGTGCCTGCCCCGATTGCGGGTTCGACTCGAGCGCCGTCGAATACGACGCCGTACCCGGGTTGATCCGCGCTGACGTGGACCGGTGGATCGCAGTGCTGCGTCGCGAGGACGCGGCAGTGCGTCCCGCCGATTCGACGTGGTCGGCGCTCGAATACGGCGCACATGTTCGGGATGCACACCGCATATTCCGCACTCGGTTGGCACTGGTGCTGACCGAGGACGATCCGGAGTTCGACAACTGGGACCAGGACGCCACGGCCGTGGCCGAGAACTACAACGCACAGAATCCGGCGACGGTGGCGTCGGAACTCGGGGAAGCGGCACACGCATTGGCCGACGCCTTCTCGGCTGTGCCGCCGGAAGACCGTGATCGCAGAGGGCGACGCAGCGACGGTTCCCATTTCACCGTCGAAACTCTGGCGGCCTACTACATTCACGATCCCATCCACCATCTGTGGGACGTGCGGGGCTGAGCCGAATTCGGTGGAACTATCCTGGTGGTTCGGACAACACTGATTCGACCGAACCCCGGCACCGAACCGACTCCACGAAGGGGCCCACTATGCCTGCCCGCATCGAGCTCGCCCGCGTCGATCTACGCGGACGAACTCCATCCACTGCCGAACTACGCGGCGCTCTTCCCCGAGGCGGAGTGGATGTCGATTCGGTGCTGCATCAGGTTCGGCCCGTCGTCGACGCCGTCAAGGAACGTGGGGCCGACGCGGCCCTCGAGTTCAGCGAGAAGTTCGACGGAGTCCGTCCGGACCGCGTTCGGGTTCCGCAGCGGGAATTGGTTCGAGCTCTCGACGAGCTGGACCCGGCCGTCCGGGCCGCCCTTGAGGTCGCGATCGAGCGAACCCGACTGGTGCACTCGGATCAAACTCGAACCGACCACACCACCCAGGTGGTGCCCGGCGGCACGGTGACCGAGCGCTGGATTCCGGTCGATCGCGTGGGTCTCTACGTGCCCGGTGGCAACGCTGTGTACCCGTCGTCGGTCGTGATGAACGTGGTGCCTGCGCAGATCGCTGGCGTCGGTTCGCTGGTGGTGGCGTCGCCGCCGCAGAAGAACTTCGGTGGATTACCCCACCCGACGATCCTGGCGGCCGCGCAGCTCCTCGGAGTCGACGAGGTCTGGGCCGTCGGCGGCGGTCAGGGCATCGCTCTGCTCACGTACGGCGGTGTCGACACCGACGGCGAAGAACTGGCACCGGTCGATCTGATCACCGGCCCGGGCAACATCTACGTCACGGCGGCCAAGCGACTGTGTCGTTCGCTCATCGGAATCGACTCCGAGGCAGGCCCTACCGAGATCGCGATTCTCGCCGACGCCACCGCGGATCCGCTGCACGTCGCAGCAGACCTGATCAGTCAAGCCGAGCACGACGTGATGGCCGCCAGTGTGCTGGTGACCGACAGCCTCGAGCTCGCCGATGCCGTCGACGAAGCTGTCAATGCGCAGATGGCGTCCACCCGGCACGCGGAACGCGTCACCACGGCGCTGAGCGGTAGCCAGTCCGGAATCGTTCTGGTCGACGACGTCACACAGGGCCTGGCCGTGGTCAACGCCTACGCGGCCGAACACCTGGAGATTCAGACGAAGGACGCGTCCGACGTCGCCGCTCGCGTGCGCAGCGCCGGCGCTGTATTCGTGGGGGCGTGGTCACCGGTCAGCTTGGGTGATTACTGCGCAGGGTCGAATCACGTACTGCCGACGGCCGGGTGCGCTCGGCATTCGTCCGGCCTGAGTGTGCAGACGTTCCTGCGTGGGATCCACGTGGTGGACTACAGTGAGGCCGCGCTGAAAGACGTTGCTGCGCACGTTATTGCGCTGGCCAACGCCGAAGATCTCCCGGCTCACGGTGAGGCCGTTCGGCTGCGTTTCGAGGGGTTGCGTACCGGTGGTACATCATGAGTGATGCTCTGGGGCAAGCAATTTCGCTCGACGATCTGCCGTTGCGCGAGGCGCTGATCGGCAAGTCGCCGTACGGCGCGCCGCAGCTCACCGTGCCGGTTCAGTTGAACACCAACGAGAATCCACACCCGCCGACGCAGGCACTGATCGACGACGTCGCCGAATCGGTGCGCATCGCCGCGGCGCAGCTGCACCGGTATCCGGATCGCGACGCGGACGACTTGCGAGCCGACCTGGCGCGGTATCTCACCGGGCAAACCGGCTTTGCGGTCGACACTGCCAACGTGTGGGCGGCCAACGGCTCCAACGAGATTCTGCAGCAACTCCTGCAGGCCTTCGGTGGGCCGGACCGTACCGCGCTGGGTTTCGTGCCGTCGTACTCGATGCACCCGATCATTTCGTCGGGGACTCAGACCGAGTGGATTCCGGCGCAGCGTCGGGCGGATTTCTCTCTCGACGTCGACTACGCAGTGCAGGCGATCGAGGAGCGTAAGCCGGACGTCGTGTTCGTGACCAGCCCCAACAATCCGACCGGGCACAGCATCGACGAGGCAGATCTACGTCGAATCCTCGACGCCGCGCCGGGAATCGTCGTGGTCGACGAGGCGTACGCCGAATTCTCCTCGGCGGCAAGCGCAATCGGATTGATCGAGAGCTACCCCAGCAAGATCGTCGTCAGTCGGACCATGAGCAAGGCGTTCGCGTTCGCCGGCGGCCGGCTGGGATACCTCGTTGCGGCCCCGGCCGTGATCGACGCAATGCTGTTGGTGCGCTTGCCCTATCACCTCTCGGTGGTCACGCAAGCTGCCGCTCGGGCCGCGTTGCGGCACGCCGACGACACCCTGGCGAGCGTGGCCGCATTGTCGGCCGAACGCGATCGCGTTGCCGAAACGCTCGTCGCACAGGGGTACGACGTGGTGCCGTCCGACGCCAACTTCCTGCTCTTCGGCCGGTTCTCCGATGCGGCCGCCACCTGGCAGCGGTACCTGGACGACGGCGTGCTCATCCGGGACGTCGGAATTCCCGGGTATCTGCGTGTCACCATCGGACTCGCTCACGAGAACGACCGATTCCTTACCGTCAGCTCGGAACTCGCATCGACCGAAAGAGCAGAGGCACTGCAGTGACCACACCCGCTCCCCGCATCGCCAAGATCGAGCGCACTACCAAGGAATCCGACATCTCCGTCGAGCTGAACCTCGACGGCACCGGCATCGTCGACATCTCCACCGGCGTGCCGTTCTACGACCACATGCTCACTGCCCTCGGCACCCATGCCCGCTTCGATCTCACCGTGCGGGCCAAGGGCGACATCGAGATCGAGGCGCATCACACGGTCGAGGACACTGCGATCGTGCTCGGGCAAGCGCTGGGACAAGCCCTCGGCGACAAGTCCGGCATCACCCGCTTCGGCGACTCGTTCATTCCGATGGACGAGACACTCGTGCATGCGGCGGTCGACGTGTCCGGCCGTCCCTACTGCGTGCACACCGGCGAGCCGGACTACATGGTGCACTCGGTGATCGGCGGCTACCCGGGTGTTCCGTACTCCACCGTGATCAACAAGCATGTGTTCGAGACCTTGGCGTCCAACGCTCGGATCGCGTTGCATGTCCGCGTCATCTACGGCCGCGACCAGCACCACATCACCGAGGCGGAGTTCAAGGCCGTCGCTCGGGCGCTGCGTCAGGCCACCGAATACGACCCTCGGGTCACCGGAATTCTCTCCACCAAGGGCAGTCTGTGATCGGTCGAGCGGTGCTCGTGCGTTGAGTGGTCTGAGCTCGATTCGTGGCCTCCCGGCCGCGATGGCCATGGGTGCGGCCGCGTTCGGCGGCTGGGGCCTGTTGCTCCCGGTGGTTCCGCTGGCGGTGTCGCAATCGGGTTCGTCCGATGCGGTGGCGGCAGCCAGCACCGCGATCTTCATGGCCACCACGGTCATCACCCAACTGTTCGTACCCGCGATGTTGGTTCGCGTCGGCCATCGGCCCGTGCTTGCGGCCGGTTGCCTGCTTCTGGGTGTTCCCGCATTGCTGTTCATCGTGTCGGTGCAGGCTGTACCGGCACTGGCCGTATCGGCGCTGCGGGGCACGGGTTTCGGAATGTTGACGGTCGCCGGGGCCGCCATCGTCGCCGAGTTGGCACCGACCCACTTGCTCGGCCGCGCGACGGGAGCACAGGGGATCGCGGTCGCGTTGTCGCAGATGGTGACGTTGCCGCTGGGCCTGGTGATCTTCGCCGTCAGTCCGACGGCAGTGTTCGTACTGGGGGCTCTGGTTCCCGCTGCGGGCTTGATCGGGGTGGCTCTGTTACCGCCGACCCGGCCTGCACCGCAACCGGCTCGGGTCGACCGAGTCCGCCTCGACGCCCGGCGATTCCTGGTGCCGTGCCTCGTCGTTGCGTCGGTGTCGGCGTCGTACGGCGGCATCACCAGTCTGCTGCCGATCGCCGAATCCGACCGAGCCGCGATGATCGGCGTGGCCCTCGCCGTGGTCAGTGCCGCGATGTTGGTCGGTCGATATGCCGCCGGTTCGGTTGCCGATCGCATCGGAATCGGCCGGTCGGTGGTACCTGCGCTCATCTCCGCGGCACTCGGCGTCGGATTGTTCGCCGTTGCCGCCGCAGGTGCCATGCCGGCCGCACTGTTCTTCCTCGCCGCGGTGTTGTTCGGAATCGGTTACGGCGCTTGCCAGAACGACAGTCTGGTGATGGCTTTCGATGCGGCGGGGCCCGCTCGCTACAGCAGCGCCAGCGCCGTGTGGAACATCAGCTTCGATGCCGGTACCGGCGTAGGGGCGCTCGCCCTCGGTGTGATCGCGACAAGTGTGGGCTACACCGCCGGGTTCACTGCAGGCGCGGCCACCGTTGCCGTTGTCGCGGCGGTGGCACTGATCGCGCGTCCACGTCCCCGATAGACTCGACCCATGACTTCTGTGGTGTTGCTCGACTACGGCTCGGGCAATCTGCACTCGGCGAAGAGGGCGTTGGCCCGCGTCGGTGCCGACGTGACGGTGACCTCCGACTTCGACGAGGCAGTGAATGCAGAAGCGCTCGTGGTTCCCGGGGTCGGTGCATTCGCCGCCTGCATGGAGGGTCTGACGGCCGTTCGAGGTGAGCGCATCATCGGGCGTCGTCTCGCGGGCGGCCGCCCGGTACTGGGAATCTGCGTCGGCATGCAGATCCTCTTCGATCGCGGTGTCGAGTTCGGCGTCGAGGCGGACGGGTGCGGCGAATGGCCGGGCACTGTCGAACGCCTGCAGGCGGACGTGCTCCCGCACATGGGCTGGAACACCGTCGAGGCCCCGGAGAACAGCGTGCTGTTCGACGGCATCGACCCCGAGACACGGTTCTATTTCGTCCATTCCTACGCCGCGCAGCAGTGGGAACTCGAACCGAGCGAGACCATCGCCGCGCCGTTGCTCACGTGGGCCGATCACGGTGGCCGCTTCCTCGCTGCAGTGGAGAACGGCGCGCTCTCGGCCACACAGTTCCACCCGGAGAAGTCCGGCGACGCCGGTGCCGCGCTGCTCGAGAACTGGGTTCGATCGGTGTGAGCGAACGCGAGTTCTCGCTCGGCCGGTTGGCGTTCCGAGCGCTCGGGGCGGCAGTTGCGGTACTCGCCCTCGCCACCGTATCGATCGCTGTGTGGCAGCCCACGGCCGGCGTTGCTCTGCTCATCGCGTTGGCCGGAGTTGTCGGGGCGATCACGGCCATGGGGGTGGTGTCCACGCGCATGACGCGCAAGGAACTCGGTCCCGACAGCTGACGGTCCGTCCCGGCGGCCTGCGGATCCACGCAGCGCTGACCCGTTTTGAATTCGACGCGAGTCGGCCCGTAGCATAACCGCACGTGAGCCTGGTCTTATTGCCTGCTGTCGATGTCGCAGGCGGCGAAGCTGTCCGTCTCGTTCAAGGGGAAGCCGGTAGCGAAACGAAGTACGGTTCGCCCCGTGATGCCGCCCTGGCGTGGCAGAACGACGGTGCCGAGTGGGTCCATCTGGTGGATCTCGATGCCGCGTTCGGGCGCGGGTCCAACCGTGAACTGCTGGCCTCGGTTGTCGGTGAGCTCGATGTGAAGGTCGAGCTCTCGGGCGGAATTCGGGACGACGATTCCCTGCGCGCTGCCCTCGCAACCGGATGCGCACGCGTCAACCTGGGTACCGCGGCTCTGGAGGACCCCGAGTGGTGCGCTCGTGCGATCGGCGAATTCGGTGATCGTGTCGCGGTCGGCCTCGACGTGCTGATGGTGGACGGCGCGCCTCGTCTGCGCGGCCGCGGTTGGGTCAGCGACGGCGGCGGCCTGTGGGAGGTACTCGAGCGGCTCGAACGCGACGGCTGCTCGCGGTACGTCGTCACGGACGTCACCAAGGACGGCACCCTGACCGGCCCGAACCTCGAACTTCTCGCCGACGTGTGCGACAGGACCGACAAGCCGGTCATCGCGTCCGGCGGTGTGTCGACGATCGCCGACCTCGAGGCGATCGCCGGACTGGTCGACCGTGGCGTGGAGGGATCCATCGTCGGAAAAGCCTTGTACGCCGGGCGTTTCACTCTGCCCGATGCCCTCGCGGCAGTGTCTCGGTAACGACGGATGACCCTTCCCGAGGAGCCGAGTCGTCTGCTCGAGATCGCCGGTGGGTTGCTCGACGGCATCCATGATCGGTTCCTCGCGGGCGTCGGCGCACCGAGTGCCGTGCAGAAGGGCCCCGACGACTTCGCCACCGCGGTGGATCTCGAACTCGAGCGTCGTCTGGGCGCGGAACTGTACGACGCCACCGGAATTGCCGTCCACGGTGAAGAGTTCGGCGGGCCCGATCTGAATTCCGGTCTCGTATGGGTACTCGACCCGATCGACGGCACGTTCAACTACTCCTCCGGACTGCCCTCTGCCGGAACGTTGTTGGCGTTGCTCGACGACGGCGTGCCGGTCCTCGGGCTGACGTGGCTACCGCTGGTGAACCAGCGATTCTCTGCCGTGGCCGACGGCCCGTTGCTTCTGAACGGGGCCCCGCTACCCGCACTGCGACCGAAGTCGTTGCGCGAGTCGATGATCGGGTTCGGTGCGTTCAACGTTGCCAGCCGTGGATCCATCCCGGGCCGCTTCAGGTTTCGCATTCTCGAAGAGTTGTCGATGCACTCCTCGCGGCTGCGCATGCACGGTGCCACCGGAGTCGATCTGGCGTACACCGCCAGCGGAGTATTGGGCGGCGCGGTGGTCTTCGGTTACCGCGCCTGGGACAACGCGGCCGGAGCTCTGCTGGTTCGTGCTGCGGGCGGAATCGTCACCGACCTCGCAGGCCGACCGTGGACCATCGATTCGAGGTCGGTGCTCGCGGCCGGCCCCGGAGTACACGGCGAACTGCTGAAGGTGATCACCGAACTCGGTGCACCCGGTGACTACCTGGAAGGACCGGTGCGATGAGCGTTGCGGTCAGAGTGATCCCGTGCCTCGACGTCGATGCCGGACGTGTCGTCAAGGGCGTGAACTTCGAAAACCTCCGCGACGCAGGCGATCCCGTCGAGCTCGCGGCAGCGTACGACGCACAGGGAGCCGACGAGCTGACGTTTCTCGACGTCACCGCGTCGACATCCGATCGAGGAACCATGCTCGACGTCGTCAGCCGCACCGCCGAGCAGGTGTTCATTCCCCTGACCGTCGGTGGGGGAGTACGCACTGTCGCCGACGTCGACCTACTGCTGCGGGCCGGTGCCGACAAGGTCAGCGTCAACACCGCGGCCATCGCTCGGCCGGAGTTGCTGCGCGAGCTCAGTGAGCGATTCGGGTCCCAGTGCATCGTCCTGTCGGTCGATGCGCGCACCGTCCCGCAGGGGCAGCAGGACACCCCGTCGGGCTGGGAAGTCACCACCCACGGCGGCAAGCGTGGAACCGGTATCGACGCCGTCGAATGGGCAGTACGCGGTGCCGAACTGGGAGTCGGTGAGATCCTTCTCAATTCGATGGACGCCGACGGCACGAAGGCCGGATTCGATCTGCCGATGATCGCGGCGGTCCGTGCCGCCGTGCACGTTCCCGTCATCGCCAGCGGAGGAGCAGGGCGCGTCGAACATTTCGCGCCCGCCGTCCACGCCGGAGCCGACGCCGTCCTCGCCGCAAGCGTGTTCCATTTCGGGGACCTCACCATCGGCCAGGTCAAAGAATCGATGCGCGCCGAGCGCATCGTCGTCCGCTAGCGAAAAGGTTTTCGATGACTCTCGACCCGACGCTGTCCTCCCGGCTCAAGCGAAACGAGGCCGGGCTGTTCAGTGCCGTGGTGCAGGAGCGCTCGACCGGCCAGGTACTGATGGTTGCCTGGATGGACGACGAAGCGTTGTCGCGAACGCTCGCGACGCGCAAGGGCACCTACTACTCGAGGTCCAGGCAGCAGTACTGGGTCAAGGGTGAGACCTCGGGGCACACGCAGTACGTGCACGAGGTGCGGCTCGATTGTGACGGTGACACAGTGCTGTTGGTCGTCGACCAGATCGGCGCGGCATGCCACACCGGCACCCACACCTGCTTCGACTCCGACGTATTGTTGGGGCCAGCGACTCAGGCCTGACCGGTACCTGCGGCAATTCCCTTGTCCAGCTGAGTGAGTAGCGTCGTGCTCAGAGTCGACAGTTGACCCACCTCCGCGTCGGACAACCCGTCGAATATCAGAGCCTGCACTGTCTCGACGTGTCCTGGTGCCGATGCCACAACCTTCTCCATGCCGGCGTCGGTCAGCACCGCGTAGGAACCGCGGCTTCCCGGAATGCTCTCGCGGCGAACCCATCCCGCTTTCTCGAGCTTGGTGACCACGTGCGACAGACGTGACAGTGACGCGTTGGCGTACTCCGCGAGATCGCGCAGTTGAATTCGTCGCTGCGGGTTCTCGCTGACGACCGCGAGGACGAAATAATCGAAGTGGGTCAACTGCGAATCGCGTTGCAGCTGGGCATCCAACGCTGCGGGCAGTCGAGTGACCAGGGCGACGAGCGCACGCCACGCCTCTTGCTGGCTCTCGGTGAGCCAGCGGGGATCCACCGCATCATTCGGTGTCGCCGACGTGTCCATCGCGGGTACCTCTCGATCGAGACAGTTGTGTTCTGCACATGATGCCTCGAGCATCCCCGGGCCCGAGGCATCGCGTCGGACAATCGACCTAGCTGCGGTGCGCGCGCAGGTATTCCAGCGCCTTGTCCGCGTGGGCCTCGAATCGCACCTCACTGGAGAAACTCTCGAGGACCTTGCGGTCGGTACCGATGACGAACGTCGCGCGCTTGACCGGGGAGAGCTTGGCGAGCAGGCCGCGCTTGACCCCGAATGCCGTCGCGACGGCACCGTCCTCGTCCGAGAGCAACGGATAGTCGAACGATTTGGCGGCGGCGAACTCGGCCTGTTTGACGACCGCGTCGGCGCTGATGCCGACCCGGGTGGCACCCACCTCGGCGAATTCGTCTGCGAGGTCGCGGAAATGGCAGGCTTCGGCCGTGCATCCGGGGGTGAATGCAGCCGGGTAGAAGAACAGCACTATCGGACCGTCGGCTAGCAATTCGGTCAGCGTTCGCAGCTTTCCGGTCTGGTCCGGCAGGGAAAAATCGGGAACGAGCTCGCCTGGTTTCATGGTCGGCAGGTTACCGCGCGCGAGGGTGTCTCCGCCGAACCTGGGAGGATGGGGGTCATGCACGGCGAGACGACTCCCCACCCGAGCCCCACCGAGACCGCACCCACCGACGCCGCACCCACCGATGCTGCGGACTCGACCACGTCCCGAGAGGTGTTCCGCCAGCTCGCCGCCGAGAATCGAGTGGTGCCGGTGACGCGAAAGGTGCTCGCCGACTCCGAAACTCCGTTGTCGGCGTACCGCAAGCTTGCGGCCGACCGACCCGGAACGTTCTTGCTCGAATCTGCCGAGAACGGTCGTTCGTGGTCGAGATGGTCGTTCATCGGTGCGGGTGCGCCTGCAGCGCTGACGGTGGTCGACGGTGAGGCGGCGTGGCGCGGCAACGTGCCCGCAGGTGTCCCGAGCGGCGGTGACCCCCTCGACGTGTTGGCCCGAACCTTGGAGCTTCTGCATTCCGAGCGCGTGCCGGGCCTGCCGCCGTTGACCGGCGGAATGGTCGGATATCTCGGATACGACTCGGTGCGGCGCATCGAGAAGCTGCCCGAACATGCGCAGGACGACCTCGGCATTCCAGAGATGGTCATGCTGCTGGCCACCGATCTGGCAGCCGTGGACCATCACGAGGGATCGATCACCCTGATCGCGAACGCGGTCAACTGGAACGGCACCGACGAACACGTCGACCGGGCCTACGACGATGCGGTGAGTCGCTTGGACCGGATGTGCGCGGATCTGTCCGAGCCTGCTGCGTCGACGGTGTCGGTCTTCTCCAAGTCCGCGCCTGGCTTCCGCAGGCAGCGGACGTCGGAAGGATTCGGCGCCGATGTCGAGCGGCTGGTCGAGGAGATCGAGGCCGGTGAAGCGTTTCAGGTGGTGCTCTCGCAGCGCTTCGAGATGGATACCGATGCCTCTCCTGTCGATGTCTATCGCATGTTGCGGGCTTCGAATCCGAGCCCATACATGTATCTGATGCACGTACCGGGGGAGAACGACGAGACGGCGTTCTCGATCGTCGGCTCCAGCCCGGAAGCTCTCGTCACCGTGAAGGACGGTCTCGCGACCACGCACCCGATCGCCGGTACGCGCTGGCGCGGTGCCTCCGAGGAGGACGACGTGCTGCTCGAGAAGGATCTGTTGGCCGACGAGAAGGAGAACGCGGAGCATCTGATGCTCGTCGATCTCGGCCGTAACGACCTCGGCCGAGTCTGTGCGCCCGGGACGGTGCGCGTCGGCGACTACCGGCACATCGAGCGCTACAGCCACGTCATGCACCTGGTGTCGACGGTGACGGGACGGCTCGCCGAGGGAAAGAGGGCTCTGGACGCAGTCAAGGCGTGCTTCCCCGCGGGCACGCTGTCGGGTGCACCGAAGGTGCGGGCGATGGAACTGATCGACGAGCTCGAGCCGACGCGGCGTGGCATCTACGGCGGCATCGTCGGCTATCTCGACTTCGCCGGGGACGCCGATACCGCCATCTCGATTCGCACCGCGCTCATCAAGGACGGCACGGCGTACGTACAGGCCGGTGCCGGAGTCGTGGCCGACTCGGTCGCGGAGTACGAGGACGACGAAGCGAGGAACAAGGCCATGGCGGTGCTGAGTGCCGTCGCAGCAGCCGAAACGCTGCGTGAGGTCGGTGGCCGATGACCGAACGCTCCGGCGGCCGCGGATCGGCCGTTCTGCCTGTCGTGCTGCTCGTGGTTGCGGCCGCATGCCTGTGGGGTGCGTCCAGAATGACGTGGGTGAGCGTGACGTCCTCCGACGGTCTCGGCGAGAGCCGGACCGACGATCTCGTCGGCAGTACCTGGGCCGCCGCGACGACTCCTCTCGCCTTGGTGCTGGTCGCTGCTGTGGCGGCCTCGTTCGCGGTGCGCGGGTGGGCATCTCGGGTTCTCGCGTTGCTCATCGCGGTGGTTGCGATCGCTGCGGCGATTCCGGCCGTTCGGCTACTCGCCGCGGGGGCTTCGGACTCGGAGGCGGCCGCGCTCGCCGAGCTCCCGGCTCGTGCCGAGGTGACGATGACGACGGCATCGACACTGCCTGCGCTGATCACACTCGCAGGGGCCCTGTGTGCGTTCGCGGCGGCTACCCTGTCGATTCGGAAATCTTTTGGCCCACAGGTACTCTCGTCCAAGTACGCAGCTCCGGCTGTGCGGCGCGACGAAGTGGCTCGCCGGGCCGCTGGAACCACGTCCGCCGTGGGTGCACAGGACGAGGGTGAAGACCTGACCGAGCGCATGATGTGGGACGCGCTCGATGCCGGTGAAGACCCTACCGACGAGTCCGGTACCCGGCGTTCGTCGGATTGATTCGGCCCTCTACGCTAGGTTCCGACCTCGATGAGATTCCTCACATCGAATGTCGACGCTCAGAAAGGACTGGGGCACCATGACTGTTCTCGACTCGATTCTCGACGGTGTACGAGCCGACGTGGCCGCGCGCGAATCGGTGATCGATTTCGCTGCGGTGAAGGCAGCAGCGAAGCTGGCCCCGGCACCTCTCGACGCGGCGGCTGCCCTCCGCGAGGACGGCATCGGCGTCATTGCCGAGGTCAAGCGTGCGAGCCCGTCCAAGGGGGCGTTGGCCGACATCGGTGATCCTGCAGTGCTCGCGCGTGCCTACGAGCAGGGTGGCGCTCGCGTCATCAGCGTGTTGACCGAGGAGCGTCGATTCCGGGGATCGCTCGCCGATCTCGACGCGGTGCGAGCCGCAGTCTCGATTCCTGTGCTGCGCAAGGATTTCATCGTCGGTCCGTACCAGATCCACGAGGCCCGAGCCCACGGCGCGGACGTCATCCTGCTGATCGTCGCGGCCTTGGAGCAGGACGCACTCACGTCTCTCCTCGATCGCACGGAGTCACTCGGTATGACGGCACTCGTCGAGGTCCACACCGAGGCCGAGGCCGATCGCGCACTCGAGGCGGGTGCCACCGTCATCGGTATCAACGCCCGCAATCTCAAGACCCTCGAGATCGATCGCGACAGTTTCGGCCGTATCGCGCCCGGTCTGCCCAGTGAGATCATTCGCGTTGCAGAGTCGGGAGTGCGGGGCACCGCCGATCTTCTCGCGTACGCCGGAGCCGGTGCCGACGCAGTGTTGGTCGGCGAAGGTCTGGTCACCGCGGGCGATCCGCGCACCGCAGTCTCGGACCTGGTGACGGCGGGCACGCACCCGTCGTGCCCGAAACCCGCACGCTGAACCGGCACCCCACCCGGACGCGGCGACGGTCCGCCGTTGGGGCACACTGGAGCGGTGAGCACCAGCCAAACTTCTTCCGCCGCGGACGCCCCTCAGGTAGTCCGCTTCAAGGGCGCTGATCTGCCGCAGAGCAGCATCGGCCTCACCGATCGCAGCGCGCACGAGCCCGACTTGGGCGGTCACTTCGGCGTGTACGGGGGCAGGTTCGTGCCCGAGGCGTTGATGGGTGTGATCGAGGAAGTCACCGCCGAGTACGAGAAAGTGCGCAGCGACAACGAGTTCCTCGATGAATTGGATCGGCTGCAGCGCGATTACACCGGCCGCCCGTCACCGGTGTTCGAGGCGACCCGGCTGTCCGAGCACGCCGGCGGCGCTCGAATCCTGCTCAAGCGAGAAGACCTGAATCACACCGGTTCTCACAAGATCAACAACGTACTCGGACAGGTTCTGCTCGCGAAGCGAATGGGCAAGACTCGTGTCATCGCCGAGACCGGTGCCGGTCAGCACGGCGTCGCGACCGCTACGGCCTGTGCCCTGATGGGCCTCGACTGCGTCGTCTACATGGGTGAGGTCGACACCGAGCGTCAGGCCCTCAACGTCGCCCGGATGCGTTTGCTCGGGTCGGAAGTCATTGCAGTGAAGTCCGGTTCGCGCACTCTCAAGGACGCGATCAACGAGGCACTGCGAGACTGGGTCACCAACGCCGACAACACTTATTACTGCTTCGGAACCGTCGCAGGACCGCATCCGTTCCCGGTGATGGTCCGCGATTTCCAGCGCATCATCGGCCTCGAAGCGCGGCAGCAGGTCCTCGCATCCACCGGCCGCCTGCCCGATGCCATCGCGGCCTGCGTCGGCGGCGGGTCCAACGCCATCGGCATCTTCCACGCATTCATCGACGACGCCGATGTCCGTCTCGTCGGTTTCGAGGCTGCCGGCGACGGAGTCGAGACCGGTCGCCACGCCGCGACCATCAGCGGTGGTACTCCCGGAGCCCTGCACGGTGCCTACTCGTACCTGTTGCAGAACGAGGACGGTCAGACCGTCGAATCCCACTCCATCTCAGCAGGATTGGACTATCCCGGGGTCGGACCCGAGCATTCGTACCTACACGACATCGGGCGCGCCGAGTACCGCGGCGTGACGGACACCGAGGCCATGAACGCCTTCAAGCTGCTGTGCCGCACCGAGGGCATCATCCCGGCCATCGAATCGTCGCACGCCATCGCCGGCGCACTCACCCTCGGCAAGGAACTGGGTGAAGGTGCCATCATCCTGGTCAACCTGTCCGGTCGCGGCGACAAGGACGTCGACACCGCAGCCGAGTGGTTCGGCCTGATCGACGGAGACGGCGAAGCGAACGTGGACGACGAAGCAGGTATCAAGCCATGAGCAACAACAACTCTCGCCTCTCGGGGACATTCGCGCAGTGCCGTGCCGAAGGGCGCGCTGCACTCGTCGGATACCTGCCCGCAGGCTTTCCGACCGTGCCCCGGTCGATCGAGGTCTTCAAGACCATGGTCGACGCCGGGTGCGACATCGTCGAGGTCGGCATCCCGTACTCCGATCCGGTGATGGACGGCCCCACGATCCAAGCTGCTGCAGACGTGGCGCTGCGAGCCGGTGCCCGGGTCAAGGACGTCTTCGCCGTCACCGAGCAGGTCGCCGCCGCGGGCGGCAAAGCGGTCGTCATGACCTACTGGAACCTGGTGCTCAAATACGGCATCGAGAATTTCGCCCGGAGCCTCGCCGATGCGGGTGGACTCGGGATCATCACTCCCGACCTGATCCCCGACGAGGCTCAGGAATGGATCGACGTCTCGGATCGGTACGGACTCGACCGAATCTTCCTCGTCGCACCGTCGACGACGGAGGAGCGCCTCGTCAGCACGGTCGAAGCCAGCAGCGGCTTCGTCTACGCCGCCTCGACGATGGGTGTGACCGGTGCCCGCGACGCGGTGTCCTCGATGGCACCGGCGCTGTCGGCGCGCATCCGCGAGCATTCCGACATTCCGATCGGCGTCGGTCTGGGCGTTCGGTCGGGCGTACAGGCTGCCGAGATCGCGAAATACGCCGATGCGGTCATCGTCGGCTCGGCCTTGGTGACGGCTGTCGACAACGGTCTGGACGCGGTTCGTGACCTGACGACCGAACTCGCCGAGGGCGTCCGCTCCGCTAACGTAGCGTCGTGACTTCGACCGCTTTCCTGGCCTACATACCCAGTCCCGCGCAGGGGGTGTGGCACGTCGGACCGCTCGCGCTCCGGGCGTACGCCCTGTTCATCATCATCGGCATCGTGGTGGCCGTGGTGTGGGGAGATCGCCGCTGGGTCGCTCGCGGCGGAACCAAGGGGACGGTTCTCGATGTCGCGGTGTGGGCCGTACCTTTCGGGCTTCTCGGTGGTCGGCTCTACCACGTCGCTACCGACTGGAAAACGTATTTCGGTCCAGGCGGCCGGCCGATCGAGGCGCTCTACGTGTGGAACGGCGGCCTCGGAATCTGGGGCGCGGTGTTCCTCGGCGGAGTCGGCGCGTGGATCGCGTGTCGTCGACGCGGCATCCCACTTCCGGCATTCGGTGACGCGGTCGGCCCGCCGATTCTGCTGGCCCAGGCAATCGGCCGCGTCGGCAACTACTTCAACCAGGAGCTCTACGGTCGCGAAACCACGCAGCCGTGGGGTCTCGAGATCTATGAGCGACTCGATGCGAACGGTCGGCTCGATCCTCTGAACGGCGTCTCCACCGGAATGGTGGAGAAGGTCGTCCACCCGACGTTCCTCTACGAACTGCTGTGGAGCGTCCTGATCGTCGTCCTCCTGGTACTCGTCGACCGGAAGTACACGATCGGCCACGGTCGACTGTTCGCGCTCTACGTGGCCGGATACTGCGTCGGTCGGTTCTGGGTGGAGCTCATGCGAGACGACTTCGCGACGAAGATCGCCGGAATTCGCGTGAACACGTTCACCTCGGCGATCATTTTTGTGCTTGCGGTCGCCTACTTCGTTCTCGCAACCAAGGGTCGGGACGACCCGGCGACGTTGAAGTCGAACGACGACGACGGTCGCGACATCGAAGACAGCCGCGACAGCGAAGACCCGACGGGTGGCGAGTCCGCCGACGGCGATGCGCATGCAGATACGGGCGAGACATCGTCCGAGAAGAAAGCCGAGGAAGAAGGCAGTACCCGTGGTTGATTTCGAGAAGAGTGCACACCCAGACCCTGCTGATGCGGTTGGCGGCACCGACAAGTCAGCCGGCTCTTTCGGTACACCGTTCGACTACGACGCAACGGCCGAGGCGTCGCTCTCCGAGCCACCCGCGACCTCCGAGTCTGCACCCTCACACGGTCCCACGGGCCCCACCGGACCGGGCTGGGACACTTATTCGGGTATCGGCAACGGGCCCGGCTGGTCCAGTACTCCCAGCTATCCGGCCCCCAGCCCGGACGGCAGTATCAACAATTCGATCGGTGGCCTTCCACCGGCCGCCGGATACCCGACACCGGGATCCGAGTACCAGGGATCCGGTCAGCCGGGATACGGACAACAGTCGCCCTACGGTCCACCCCAGGGGTATGACCAGACTCAGGGATACGGCCAGACCCAGGGATACGGCCAGACCCAGGGATACGGCCAGACCCAGGGATACGGCCAGCAGGGTTACAGCCAACAGGGGAATTACCAGCAGGGCTACGGACAGCAACCGGGCTATGGACAGCAGCAGGGTTACGGCCAGCAGGGTTATGGTCACCCACAGGGCTTTTCGGCCGGGCCCGGCTTCGGTGTCGGACCCGACGCGCCGTACGGGCGGGATCCGGTCACCGGTGAACCGTTGTCGGACAAATCGAAGATCGTCGGTGGGTTGCTGCAGCTGTTCCTCGGCTGGCTCGGCGTGGGTCGTTTCTACATCGGTAGCACCGGAATCGGCGTGGCACAGTTGATGTTGTTCTTCTTCGGTGTGCTGCTGACCGTAGTGTTCGGTCTCGGCCTGATTCTGTTGTTCGGACTGTTCGTGTGGCATGTCGTGGACGCCGTGTTGATTCTCGTCGGCAATGTTCCCGACAATCGCGGGCTCAAGCTGCGAGACTGATCGACCTGCCCGTATCGCGTCGTCGAGGGAGATCGTTGTGAGTGATTCAGGTACATCGTCATCGGGCGGGTCGGCATCGGGCGGGTCGGCGGGAGATGGCTCGGGTTCCGAGCCCACCATCTCGTTCGAGAAGAACGCGGCACCGGGTCCGGTGTACGGCGCACCCGACCCCCACTACGGTCCGCCGAATTGGGGCAGTGATCCGTACGGCGCGCCCGTCGGTGACGACCGCAGCTCCGGTGCGCCGGGCACCCCACCGCCCGGTGCCGGTTACCCGCCGCCACCGTTTCAGGGCGTAGGTCCCCAATACGGAGGTCCCCAGACCGGAGGACCCCACTACCCAGGCCCTCAGTACGCCGGTGCCCCCGGGTGGATGGATCCGAGCGCTCCGTACGGACGGCATCCCGTCACCGGTGAACCGTTCTCGGACAAGCAGAAGCTCACTGCGGGACTGCTGAACATCCTTCTGGGTGCCTTCGGCGCAGGACGCTTCTATCTGAATCAGCCTGGAATCGCGGTGGCCCAGATTGCGGTCACGTGGCTCACCTGCGGTATCGGCGGGATCTGGCCGCTGATCGACGGGATCATGATGCTCACGGGCAGCGTGCGCGATGAACACGGGCGCCCTCTGCGCGACTGAGCCCAGTGCCGTTCGCGATTGCATCGTTGCGATCGGCAACTGATACGATTCCGCCATCCGAGAGCGATCTCGGATTCTTTCGCGGGCCAGAGCTGTCCCGGTGAATTCCCGATAGGCATCGAATTCGATCGATCCGGCACTCGATGCCGGTTCGGGCGACCAGCCGGCGGGGTAGCCGAGGCTCACAGTGCAGCGTGTCGACACTGCGCCATCCGAAGCACCCACCGGTCTACGTGGAGGTGATCGTGGTGTTGTTTTCTCGGATGCCTGCCGAGCAAGGACTGTACGACCCGAGCGCGGAGAAGGACTCCTGCGGTGTGGCGATGATCGCCGACATCGCCGGACGACGTTCGCACTCGATCGTGTCCGACGGTGTACTGGCACTGGAGAACCTGGAACATCGTGGTGCTGCCGGTGCCGAGCCCAACAGTGGTGACGGCGCGGGCATTCTGATCCAGCTGCCCGTCGAACTTCTCGATTCGTTGTCGTCGTTCGAGCTACCGTCCGCCAACGCCGACGGTGAGAACACCTTCGCAGCGGGTGTCTGCTTTCTGCCGCAGGGCATCCGCGAGCGCGGGTCGGCCGTGCAGCGTGTCGAATCCATTGCAGCCGAAGAGGGTCTCGAGGTCCTGGGTTGGGTTCCGGTCGAGGTCGATCCCGATCGCGCCGATGTCGGACTGACCGCGCTCGGATGCATGCCGTACATGAGCTATCTCTTCGTCGCGGCCCCCGAGGTCGACGGTTCGCGTCCGGCCGGTCTCGAACTCGACCGATTGGTGTACGGGCTGCGTAAGCGGTCGGAGCGCGTCACCCCGGAGATCGAGGCCGAGGGCTCGGGCCTGTTCTTCCCTTCGCTGTCCTCACGCACCATCGTCTACAAGGGCATGCTCACCACCATGCAGCTGCCCCTGTTCTTCCCGGAGCTGCGTAACCCGTTGTGTACGAGTGCAATTGCCATCGTGCACAGTCGTTTTTCCACCAATACCTTCCCGTCGTGGCCGTTGGCGCACCCGCACCGCTACGTAGCGCACAACGGAGAGATCAACACGGTCAAGGGCAACAGGAACCGGATGCGAGCTCGGGAAGCGATGCTGTCCAGCGATCTCATCCCCGGCGATCTGGAGCGGCTTTTCCCCATCTGTAATCCCGATGCATCCGATTCGGTGTCGCTCGACGAGGTCCTCGAATTGCTGCACCTGGGCGGCCGGAGCGTTCCCCACGTCGTGATGATGATGGTGCCGGAGCCGTGGGAGAACCATCGCACGATGGATCCGCGGGTACGGGCGTTCTATCAGTTCCACTCGTCGATGATGGAAGCGTGGGACGGTCCCGCCTGCGTCACGTTCACCGACGGTAGTTACGTCGGCGCCGTCCTCGATCGCAACGGTCTGCGTCCCGGTCGGTGGTGGCAGACGGCCGACGGTCGGGTGATCCTCGCGAGCGAGGCGGGTGTGCTGGACGTGCCGCAGTCTCAGGTCGTCGCCAAGGGTCGCCTCGAACCGGGCAAGATGTTTCTGGTCGACACCGTCGCCGGGCGTCTCGTTCCCGACGAGGAGATCAAACTGCAACTGGCGCAGGAACATCCTTACCAGGAGTGGCTGCACGCCGGCTTGCTGGAAATCAAGAGCCTGCCCGAGCGCGCCCACATTCAGTACAACCACGAGTCCGTGATCCGCAGGCAGATCGCGTTCGGCTACACCGAGGAAGATCTCCGCGTCGTGCTCACCCCGATGGCCGCCTCCGGGGGCGAGCCACTGGGGTCGATGGGGACCGATACCCCGTCCGCGGTGATGTCCCAGCGATCTCGTCAGCTGTACGACTACTTCATCGAGCTGTTCGCGCAGGTCACGAACCCGCCACTCGACTCCATCCGAGAAGAGATCGTGACCTCGTTGTCGCGCGTGATGGGACCGGAGCAGAATCTGCTCGAGCCCACTGCCGCGTCGTGCAGACAGATCGTGTTGCCGTGGCCGGTGCTGGACAACGACGAACTCAACAAGATCATTCACATCGACGACGACGGTGATCATCCCGGTCTGTCGGCCATCGTGCTGCGCGCACTGTACGAGGTCGAGCGTGGTGGGGAAGGTCTGGCCGAGGCCATCGAGGAGCTGCGCTCGCGGGCATCGGAAGCCATCGCTGCCGGCTACCGCACGCTGATCATCTCCGATCGTGATTCGGACCACACTCGGGCACCGATTCCGTCCCTGCTGGCCACCTCTGCTGTGCATCACCATTTGGTGCGCACCAAGGAACGCACCAAGGTCGCCCTCGTCGTCGAGTCCGGCGATGCACGAGAAGTGCACCACCTGGCCCTGCTGATCGGATTCGGTGCGGCGGCGGTCAACCCGTACCTGGCCATGGAGTCGATCGAGGACTTGGTCGGCGAAGGCGAGCTCACCGGGGTCGAACCCACTGTCGCGGTGCGCAACTACCTGTACGGGCTCGGCAAGGGCGTGCTCAAGGTCATGTCCAAGATGGGCATCTCGACCGTCGGGTCCTACACCGGCGCTCAGGTTTTCGAGGCGGTCGGTCTCGATCGCGAGGTCGTGCGCGAGTACTTCAAGGGCACCGTCAGCAAGCTCGGCGGAGTCGGTCTCGACGTCCTCGCCGAAGAGGTCAAACTGCGTCACCGGAAGGCATACCCGGAGAATCCCACCGACCGTGTTCACCGCCGCCTCGAGATCGGCGGTGAGTACCAGTTCCGGCGTGAGGGCGAACTCCACCTGTTCACTCCCGAGACGGTGTTCCTGTTGCAGCACGCAACACGCACCGGTCGCTACGACGTGTTCCAGAAGTACAGCGACGAAGTGAACCGGCTCGCCCGCGAGGGGGGTGCACTCCGCGGCCTGTTCGAGTTCAAAGACCAGGTGCGCACGCCTGTTCCACTCGACGAGGTGGAGCCGGTCGAGTCCATCGTCACTCGGTTCAACACCGGCGCGATGAGCTACGGATCCATCTCTGCCGAGGCACACGAGACCATGGCCGTTGCGATGAACAATCTGGGTGGGCGCTCCAACTCCGGTGAGGGCGGAGAGGACGTCGACCGCCTCTACGATCCGAGCCGGCGCAGTGCCGTCAAGCAGGTCGCGAGTGGACGGTTCGGGGTGACCAGCGATTATCTGGTCAACGCCACCGACATTCAGATCAAGATGGCGCAGGGTGCCAAACCCGGTGAGGGCGGGCAGCTGCCCGGTTACAAGGTGTACCCGTGGGTGGCCAAGACTCGGCACTCGACGCCCGGGGTCGGCCTGATCTCCCCGCCTCCGCACCACGACATCTATTCCATCGAGGATCTCGCGCAGTTGATCCACGATCTCAAGAACGCCAACGAGAACGCTCGCGTCCACGTCAAACTCGTCAGCTCGGTAGGAGTGGGCACGGTGGCGACGGGAGTGAGCAAGGCGCACGCCGACGTCGTACTGATCTCGGGATACGACGGTGGCACGGGCGCGGCTCCGTTGACGTCTCTCAAGCATGCCGGTGCGCC
Organism: Rhodococcus sp. 1R11; assembly: GCF_004563845.1. Lineage (NCBI taxonomy): Bacteria > Bacillati > Actinomycetota > Actinomycetes > Mycobacteriales > Nocardiaceae > Rhodococcus > Rhodococcus sp. 1R11. Next base: position 511,681 of record NZ_SPNG01000002.1, read on the forward strand.
CTGGGAAATCGGGCTGGCCGACGCCCAACAGACGTTGGTGCTCAACGGACTTCGCGATCGCATCACCGTCCAGTGCGACGGCGGAATGCGCACCGGCCGTGATGTGATCGTCGCGGCGCTGCTCGGTGCCGAGGAATTCGGGTTCTCGACGGCACCTCTGATCGTCGCGGGATGCATCATGATGCGGGTCTGCCATCTCGACACCTGCCCGGTGGGTGTCGCGACTCAGAACCCCGACCTGCGCAAGCGGTTCACCGGCAAGCCCGAGTTCCTCGAGGACTTCTTCAGGTTCGTCGCCGAGGATGTGCGAAAGTATCTCGCGCAGCTCGGTTTCCGCAGTATCGACGAGGCCGTCGGCCACGCCGACGTGCTCGAGACCGCTGCCGGTGTCGCACATTGGAAGAGCAAGGGACTCGACCTCACACCCATCTTCGCAATGCCGGTGGATCGGCACGGCGCGCCCATGACACAGCGTCGACGCCTACGCGATCAGGACCACGGCCTCGATTTCGCGCTGGATCGCACGCTGATCCAGCTGGCCGAGGGCGCACTGGAGGACGCGCATCCGGTGACGCTGGAGCTGCCCGTGCGCAACGTCAACCGTACGGTCGGAACACTTCTGGGGTCCGAGGTCACGCGACGCTACGGCGCGGCCGGGCTTCCCGACGACACGATTCGCGTGTCGTTCACCGGCTCTGCCGGGCAATCGCTCGGTGCATTCCTACCACCCGGAATCACGATCGATCTCGTCGGTGACGCGAACGACTACGTTGGCAAGGGCCTGTCAGGAGGACGAATCGTCGTCCGACCGGCCGAGGACGCACCCTTCGTTGCCGAGGACAACGTCATTGCCGGAAACACGATTCTCTACGGAGCTACGTCGGGCGAGGTGTACCTGCGCGGTAAGGCGGGGGAGCGGTTTGCCGTGCGCAACTCCGGAGCCGTTGCGGTCAACGAGGGCGTGGGCGATCACGCCTTCGAGTACATGACGGGCGGACGGGTGGTCGTGCTCGGGCCGACGGGACGCAACATGGCGGCCGGCATGTCCGGCGGTATTGCCTTCGTTCTCGGTCTCGACCCCGCGGACGTGAACACGGCGATGGTCGAGTTGCAGGTTCCCGATCCGGACGATCTGGTGTGGCTGCGCGAGACGGTCGAGAACCACGAGCGCTGGACCGGCTCCACCGTCGCGACCTCGCTGCTCGCCGACTGGCCCCGCCGGTCCGCTCTGTTCACCAAAGTCATGCCCGTCGACTACCAGCGTGTGCTGGAGGCGACACGAATGGCGCGAGCCGAGGGGCGCGACGTCGACACTGCGATCATGGAGGCTGCACGTGGCTGATCCACAGGGATTTCTGAAGGTCGTCAAGCGTGAGGCCGCCAAGCGTCCTATCGACGAACGGGTCAGGGACTGGAACGAGGTGTACTCGGATCAGCCCAGCAGCGAACGCGCAGCCGAGGTCTCGGAACAAGCGCGCCGCTGCATGGATTGCGGAATTCCGTTCTGCCACTCCGGAACTGCTGGATGCCCGCTGGGCAACCTGATTCCGGAATGGAACGATCTCGTTCGCCGCGATCGGTGGGACGCGGCCAGTGATCGGTTGCACGCCACCAACAACTTCCCGGAGTTCACCGGCCGAGTGTGTCCGGCCCCGTGTGAATCCGCTTGTGTGCTGTCCATTTCCGAGGCCGCTACCGGCGGAAGTGTGACGATCAAGCGGGTCGAGCAGACCATCGCAGACCTGGCCTGGGAACAGGGCAGCGTCGTCCCGCAGCCGCCGACGATCACCACCGGTAAGCGAGTGGCCGTCGTGGGTTCGGGTCCGGCGGGTCTGGCTGCGGCGCAACAGCTCACCAGGGCCGGTCACGATGTCACCGTGTACGAGCGCGACGATCGGCTCGGTGGATTGCTTCGATACGGGATCCCCGAATTCAAGTTGGAGAAGTCGGTGCTGGATCAGCGGCTGATGCAGATGCGGGCCGAGGGCACGCATTTCGTCACCGAGTGTGAGGTCGGCATCGACTTCACCGTCGAGCAACTGCGCGCGGGCTTCGATGCGGTCGTGCTCGCCGTCGGCGCTTTGCGGGCTCGCGACAACACCGAGGTGATCGGTCGCGAACTCGACGGCATTCACCTGGCGATGGAGCATCTGGTGCCGTCGAACAAGGAATGTGAGGGCGACGGGCCGACGTCGATATCCGCTGCCGGCAAGCATGTGGTGATCATCGGCGGCGGAGACACCGGGGCCGATTGTCTGGGCACGGCTCACCGTCAGGGTGCCGCGTCGGTCACTCAGCTCGACTACAACCCTGCTCTTCCCGGTGCCCGCGACGACGGCCTTTCGCCGTGGCCGTCGTGGCCGCTGGTGCTTCGGACGTCGCCTGCGCATGCGGAGGGTGGCGTCGTGCGTCATCAGGTCGCCGTGCAGCGATTCCTCGGCGACGAGCGTGGACATGTGCGCGCCATGGTGCTCGCCGAGGTCGAGGTGCAGCGCGACGCGGACGGGCGACGCATCGTCACGCCCATCGGTGAAGAGGTCGAATTACCCTGTGATCTGGCGTTGTTCGCCATCGGATTCGAGGGTGTCGAACACGGACCGCTGCTCGACGACTACGGCCTGGCGCTGACCAAGCGCGGCGCGTTGTCGTGTGGTCCCGATTGGCAGACAACGGCCCCGGGTGTGTTCGTCTGCGGGGATGCCCACCGCGGTGCGTCGTTGGTCGTGTGGGCGATCGCAGAGGGTCGTTCGGCAGCCAACGGGGTCGACGCTTTCCTCACCGGACACTCGGAATTGCCGTCTCCGGTGCACCCCACGGCACTGCCTCTGGCGGTGGTGTGACACTCGTCTCTGTACCGGTACAGGTGCTTCGAGCAGCGGTCCAGCGAGGCTACCCGTCGGTAGTATCCGGGCGGGTTCCTCTGCGATAGAGAACGGGGCGTCCAGCGGCTACGCTCGCAACCGTGAGCCGACGTACGAAGATTGTCTGCACCCTTGGACCCGCAACCGCAACCACAGAGCGCATCCGCGAACTCGTCGAGAGTGGAATGGATGTCGCACGACTGAACTTCAGCCATGGCGATCACCCCGATCACCAGGCCAACTACGAGAGAGTTCGCGCCGCATCGGACGCCACCGGCAAAGCCGTGGGCATCCTGGCCGACCTGCAGGGACCGAAGATTCGACTCGGCCGATTCGCCGAGGGCTCCACCACCTGGGCCGCCGGTGAACTCATCCGCATCACCGTCGAGGAGTGCGAGGGCACCCACGATCGCGTGTCGACCACGTACAAGGAGCTGGCCCAGGACGCCAAGGAAGGCGACCGCCTGCTCGTCGACGACGGCAAGGTCGGCCTCGTCGTCACCGGTGTCGAAGGCAACGACGTGCTGTGCCGGGTCACCGAGGGTGGTCCGGTCAGTAACAACAAGGGCGTCTCCCTGCCCGGCATGGACGTCTCCGTTCCTGCCATGAGCGAGAAGGACATTGCGGACCTCGAGTTCGCCCTCGCGCTGGGATGCGATTTCATCGCCCTGTCGTTCGTGCGTTCGCCCGCCGATGTCGAACTCGTCCACGCGGTCATGGACCGCGTCGGCCGCCGAGTTCCTGTCATTGCCAAGCTCGAGAAGCCCGAGGCCGTCGACAACCTCGAAGCCATCGTTCTCGCGTTCGACGCCATCATGGTCGCCCGCGGCGACCTCGGTGTCGAGCTGCCGCTCGAGCAGGTGCCGCTGGTGCAGAAGCGCGCCATCCAGATCGCCCGCGCCAACGCCAAGCCCGTGATCGTTGCGACACAGATGCTGGAGTCGATGATCGAGAACTCCCGTCCCACGCGCGCCGAGGCGTCCGACGTCGCCAACGCAGTGCTCGACGGTACCGACGCGGTCATGCTGTCCGGTGAGACCTCGGTCGGCAAGTACGTCATGGAGACGGTGCGGACGATGGCTCGGATCGTCGAGACCGTGGAAACCGAAGGCGACAGCGTTCCTCCGCTGACCCACGTTCCTCGTACCAAGCGCGGTGTCATTTCCTACGCCGCCCGCGACATCGGCGAGCGTCTGGACGCGAAGGCACTCGTGGCCTTCACCCAGTCGGGCGACACCGTGCGACGGTTGGCTCGCCTGCATACGAAGCTCCCGTTGCTCGCATTCACCTCGATCTCCGAGGTCCGCAGTCAGCTGTCCCTCAGCTGGGGTACCGAGACGTTCCTGGTTCCCGACGTGGGCTCGACGGATGCGATGGTCAAAGAGGTCGACAAGGCGTTGCTCGAACTCGGTCGTTACAACCGAGGCGATCAGGTCGTGATCGTCGCCGGTGCCCCTCCCGGCACAGTAGGCTCGACCAACTTGATCCATGTGCACCGAATCGGAGAAGAGGACCGGTAAGTGGTCGAAGCGGGGGGAACCGGCGTCAGCGAGAGCGCGCCGAGCAGTACAGCAGTACGCGGAACCGATCTCGAAACCCTTCTCGGTCTCCTCGCCCTCGAGGAGACCGAGGAGGATGTGTTCATCGGACAGCATCCGGAGCAGGTGGGGAGCCGGACGTTCGGTGGGCAGCTCGTCGCTCAGGCGCTCATCGCCGCCGGCCGGACTGTGTCCGGAACGTCCCGGGACGTTCATGCGATCAATGCGCACTTCATCCGTGGTGGTGACGTCAAGAAGCCCATCGAATACCGGGTGAGTCGTCAGCGCGACGGCCGTGCGTTCGCCAACCGGCAGGTCACGGCGCTGCAGGACGGTAACGAGCTGTTCGTGATGCTCGCTGCTTTCCAGGATTTCGGTAAGGGCCTCGAGCACAGCGTCGAGGTTCCCGAGGTTCCGTATCCCGACGCCCTGCCGCCTCTCGGCGACCACTTCGTGGGGTTCGAGGACCGACTGCAGATGTTCGTCGACGCACTCAAACCGATCGACATGCGGTACGCGAACGATCCGGCGTGGATCATGCACGGCACCGGTGAGAAGCTCAACCACAATCGAGTGTGGATGAAAGCGGACGGCGATCTGCCGGACGAGTCGATCTTTCACGCCGCGACCATGGGCTACGCGTCGGACACCACGGTGCTCGATTCGATCATCACCACCCATGGACTGTCCTGGGGACTCGACCGCATCGTGGCGGCGACGGTCAACCACTCCATCTGGTTCCACCGACCGTTCCGATTCGACGAGTGGGCTCTGTATGCGACCGAATCGCCGGTCGCGGCCGGATCGCGGGGACTCGCCACCGGCCGATTCTTCTCGATGGACGGTCAGTTGCTCGCAACCGTCGTGCAGGAGGGCCTCATTCGCCACTTCCCGAAACGCGTTCGCGCCTGAGTGCTGCCGACCACAGTCGAGTCTTGGCTTCGAGTGTGAGTGAGGCGTGCGCTGGACTGGTGGACGGCAGACGGATGCACTCGATGTCCGGCTGCACCGCGTTCGCGACGTATCTGCGATAGCTCTCGGCAGCTTTGGCTCCGTTGAACAGCACGGTGTCGATGCCGGGATGGCCGGCGATGAGGTTCGCGACATCGTTTGCCACAATGGATAATTCGACTATGGCCGAGTCCAGGCTTCCGGTCCGAGTACACAGCTTCAGTACGTCCCATACGGCAATCCCGCTGCGCGCCAGTCTCTCTGTTCGTGCCTCGTACGCAAATTCCGGCCCGGCACCGAACAACGTTCCCATGATCGGCCAGAACGCATTTCGGGGATGGGCGTAATACTGCTGAGCAGCGAGCGACGCGACACCGGGCATCGAACCGAGTATCAGCGTATGAGCATGCTCGTCGACTATCGGTTCGAAGCTGTGCACGACGTTCATGTCGCGATTACAGCAAACAGCGCGCGCAGGCACTCGGGTGGGACCACAATGGAGAGATGTTGGATCCACGCGTACTCGACAACAACGAACTCGAAGCCGAACTCGCCGCCCTGCGCAGAGGACGCGACGCCGCGATGGACGAAGGCGCGCGCGACGTCTCGACCGCCGACACCGACCATCTCATCGCCCGCTTCGAGGACGAGATTCGCAGGCGTCACCAGGACGGTGAGTCCGATCAGCCGAGCACAGATCTGCCCTGACCGAGGATCAGCGCGGCGCACGCCGCCGTCGACGAGATGATCCTGACGGTATTCCACCGCGTCCAGCTCGACGTGAACGTCTGCCACATGTCGACTCCCGACGGACTCGCCGGATCCACCGCTGCCAATGCATCGTTGAGTGGGACGTTGAACGCCACCGTGACCACGAAGCAGCCCACCACGTAGAGCGCTGCTCCCGCGCCGACCCAGGTCGATCGCCCACCCTCCGTGGTGATCGCGAGAACGGTTGCGAGAGAACAGGTCAACGCGGTACCGACGAACAGCGTCAGAAACAGCGGGTTCAGGATCGCGGCGTTCGCTCTCTGCATCGCGGCGATCGCGTCGGGCACCGGTAACGACGCCAGGCCAGGAAGAACACTGACCGAGAACGCGAGCATGACGCCCGCGACGAGGCCGCATCCGACTGCTGCGACCAGGGTGGCGATCGAGGAGATCTTGTCGATCATTGGTGCGTCCTTCCCGTGGATTCGTCGTGCGCTTCCGACCTTTCCGCGTCGCGGGTGGATGGACAATGCGCGCGGGGCTCGATTTCATGTCCGATCGTCCCGGCCGTGGGGGGACAATTGTCCGGTGCGTGGAGCCGACCCCTGGAAGTCACCCGATCCGCTCGGTGAGGCTTTGCATTTCCTCCGAATGACCGGGTCCTTCTACGTGCGCTCCGAGATGAGTGGCTCGTGGGGGCTGGCCCTACCCGCGATGGACGACGCTGTGTGGTTCCACACCGTGGTCGACGGGTCGTGTGTGCTGTCGGTCCCCGGGGAGTCGACGCGTGAGCTCGTTCCCGGCGACTTCGCGTTGGTTCCCCACGGGCGTGGGCACGTGTTGGCGGCCGACATCGAGTCTGTCGGCGACGCGACCAGCGTGTACGAGGTGCCACACGACTACGTCAGCGACCGGTACGCGGTGATCACCCAGTGCGATGCGAGCGGACCCGACACCGTATTGGTCTGCGGGGCCGTCCGGATGAATCATCCTGCGGCGCAGCAGCTTCTTCGGCTGTTACCGGCGGTGATCGTGATCGACGCAGACAGCGGACCGCGGCGCGCACGGATGCAGAACATCCTCGCGATGGTGGCCGACGAGGCACGATCACTCGAGCCCGGGGGAGAGGCGGTGATCACCAGGCTTTCCGACGTTCTGGTGATTCAGGCGTTGAGGTCATGGATTGCGGACACTCCGAGCGCGCAGTCCGGTTGGCTGGGAGCATTGCAGGACGAGCGAATCGGAGGCGCGCTGGCTCGCATTCATCGAAATCCCCACGAGCGGTGGACCGTTGCGGCACTGGCGTCGAGTGCACACATGTCACGTTCGGCGTTCTCGGCTCGATTCACCGCATTGGTCGGCGATTCGGTGATGAGTTACCTGGCGGTGTGGCGAATGCAGGTTGCGTACGACACGCTTCGGTCCGAGGATGTGGTGCTGGCCGAATTGGCCCGTCGCAGTGGGTATTCGTCGGAAGCAGCATTCGGCAAAGCGTTCAAACGGGCGATGGGAGTCTCCCCGGGAAGTGTGCGTCGTCGTCAGGACGTGGCGTTGGTGCCGGTTCAGTCGAGCAGGTGACGGAGATACACGTTCGGATCGTCGAGATATCGCCGCCAGTGCTGAACCAATTCGAGTTCGTCCCAGGTGCTTCGGCGTAGACCGTGTTCACCCACTTCGACGATGTCCGCGCCGGGTGTCGAAGCCAGGATCGGTGAATGCGTGGCACAGACGAGCTGTGCCCCTTCCTCACCCAATCGAGACATCAACGCGACCAGGTGCAGGCATGCGGTGAACGACAGAGCCGACTCCGGTTCGTCCAGCACATAGAAGCCCGGTTCGGTCAACATCGCACCGAACATGGCCAGAAAGCCCTCACCATGGCTCATCTCGGCGGTGTTCTCGTCCCAGAAACCCGGCATGCCGCCGAGGTTCTCGGCCATGTCGAACGCAGTCTCGGCCCGCAGGAAGAACCCACGCTTCTGCTCCCGCGGACCCCGCAGCATGCGCGCGCCTCGTGGCGTGGTCTCGAGTTCGAGCACCTCGCCGAGGACGCTCGTCACCTCGTCCAGTCGACGAGACTTCTGCGCGGCCCGACCCCCGCGGGCGTCGATGCCGAAACGCTCTGCGATGGCCTCGACGAGAGTCGACTTACCGGAACCGTTGTCGCCTACCAGAATTGTGACCGGTGCGAGGAATTCGAGTCCCTCGCGCGTGAGGTCGGCGACAGCGGGAACGGTGAAGGGCCACTCCGATCCCACATCGTCGGCGTGGACAAAGGCGCGCTCTACGAACATGATTCAGGCGGTGACCAGGCGGTCGACGTAACCGGTCTCGTGGGCGGAGTCGGCGCTGCAGGTGTAGTAGACCCACTGAGCGGACTGGTCCGCGGAATCTCCGAAACGGTGGTCGACCTTCTGCGCGCACAATTTGCCCGCGCTGGTGTCATGGCAACGAAGACTGCTGGGTATGTACATCACCCCACTGTAGGCGTGATCGTGAGTGGACCCGACCGCTGTCGCGGCCGGTCGATCGTGCTGTGGTGCCCTCGGTGAGACTCGAACTCACACTGGACGGGTTTTGAATCCGTTTCCTCTGCCAATTGGGATACGAGGGCTGGCGTCTTTCAAGCAACGATTGACGAGTGTAGAAGATGCGCTTTCGGTGCCGTGCACCGGTACCCTTCAGTTGCTCGATGCCCCTGAGGGGCGACGACTGTCGAAGGAGACCGGTACAGATGAATGCTCCTGATACGCACGGTACTGGCAAGCCTGCGCTGCGGGTGGTGGTCGCGGAAGACGAATCCCTGATTCGTCTCGACCTGGTGGAGATGCTCCGCGAAGAGGGTTACGACGTGGTCGGTGAGGCTGCGGACGGTCAGCAGGCCGTGGAACTGGCTGTCGAACTTCGACCGGACCTGGTGATCATGGACGTGAAGATGCCGCGACGTGACGGCATCGACGCGGCTTCCGAGATCGCGGAGAAGCGGATCGCGCCGGTGGTGATTCTCACTGCATTCAGTCAGCGAGAGCTCGTGGAGAAGGCGCGCGATGCGGGTGCCATGGCCTATCTGGTCAAACCGTTCACCAAGGCCGATCTGATGCCTGCAGTCGAGTTGGCCGCGAGCCGGTTCGGCGAGATCTCTGCGCTCGAATCGGAGATCGCGGATCTTCAGGATCGACTCGAAACCCGCAAGTTGATCGAGAAGGCGAAAGGCGTCCTGATGGAGTCGCAATCGCTGACGGAACCGCAGGCGTTCAAGTGGATTCAGCGTGCCGCGATGGACCGACGCACGACGATGAAGGCGGTGGCCGAGGTCGTGATCGAAACACTCGGTACTCCGGCGAACAACCCTGTGGCAGAGAGCTGATCGGCCCGCGGAAAGCTACGGCCACGTAAAACTTCGACCTCTTAGGTCACAGTCAGGTCACGAGCGTCGTTCTAGGCCTTGCGAACCGGTTTCGAGCATTAGCGTCTGGTTCACACGTGAGCCACATGTAACTCAGGTGAGCTTCAACGACGAGCAATTTCAAGGAGAACCTAGATGGCAATTCGGACCTATGTCCGCACGGCTGCAGTGCTGAGCGTCACCTCGCTCGCACTGTTCGGCTGTTCGTCGAGCGACGACTCGGGCTCGACCGACTCCACCAGTGCCAGCGGCGGCACGTCGGCCGCGGAAACGACCGTCTCCACCGACTGCACTCCCGAGCAGGCCACCGCCGGATCCACTCCCGACACGTCGCCGCTGGTGGTAGGAACCCTCCTTCCCGAGACCGGCACCCTGGCCTTCCTCGGACCACCCGAGGTCGCGGGTGTCCGGTTGGCCGTCAACGATGTGAACGGTGCAGGCGGGGTCCTGGACCAGCCCGTCACTCTCATCCCCGGTGACTCGGGCGACACCACCACCGACACCGCCAACACCACGGTCGACCGTCTGCTCGCCGGCGGCTCGAACGTCATCGTCGGTGCGGCATCGTCCTCGGTCTCGCTCAAGGTCATCGACAAGATCGCCAGCGCGGGTGTCGTGCAGTTCTCGCCTGCCAACACCTCCGACCAGTTCGTCTGCTACCCGGACAAGGGCCAGTACTTCCGTACGGCACCCACCGATGTGCTGCAGGCACAGGCACTCTCGCAGCTGATCGCCGAGGACGGCGCGCAGCGCGTCGCCATCCTGGCTCTGAACGACCCCTACGGCACGGGCCTGGCCAAGAACACCGCCGACAACCTCGAAGAGGCGGGCATCGCGGCAGACCAGATCCAGACCACGATCTACGACCCGAACGCACAGTCGTTCAACGCCGAGGTCGACGGTGTGAAGAACTTCAACCCGGATGCCGTCGCCATCATCGGCTTCGAGGAGTCCGCGAAGATCATCACCCGTATGCACGAGATCGGCATCGGACCGTCCGACGGCACGTTGGTCTACGGCGTCGACGGCAACATGGGCAACGCCCTCGGTGAGTCGGTCGCTGCCGGCCTGCTCGACACGATGCGCGGCACCACCCCGCTGACCGACGTCGGCACCGCGTTCCAGGATCGTCTCAAGGGCGTGGATCCGGCACTGGTCGACTTCAACTACGCCGGTGAGTCCTACGACGCAGTCGTCATCTCGGCTCTCGCAGCCGAGCAGGCGAAATCGACAGCAGGCACCGACATCGCTGCCAACATCAACAGCATCACCAAGGACGGCACGAAGTGCACGAGCTACGCCGAGTGCCTCCCGCTCGTCAAAGCCGGCACCGATATCGACTACGACGGAATCACCGGCGCGCTGAACTTCAGTGACGCAGGCGAGCCCGCCACCGGTTCCTACGGCAACCTGGTCTTCGGACCGGACAACAAGCTGACGACAGACGGATACATCGTCGTCGGTGAGTGACCTGTAGCTGCTGCACAGCCTCCGGGCCCGAGTCCTGACATCAGGACTCGGGCCCGGAGTCGTTCGAATACACCACGTTGGGTACCTATGGCGCAGGTACGAGAAAGCCCCGACTCGAACTATGTCGAGTCGGGGCTTCTTGCCGAGAAGGTCAGGCCTTCTTCTCTTTGCTTCCCGCGAGAGTGCCGAGGTAGAGCTCGATCACCTTGGGGTCGTTCATCAGCGCCGGCCCGGTATCGGTGTAGGCGTTGCGACCTTGATCGAGAACATAGCCGCGGTCACAGATCTGCAGGCAGCGGCGAGCATTCTGCTCGACCATGATGATCGAGACACCCGCCGCGTTGATCTTCTTGCAGCGGATGAAGACCTCGTCCTGGAACATCGGCGACAAGCCTGCCGACGGCTCGTCGAGCAACAGCACCGACGGTTCCATCATCAGTGCGCGGCCCATGGCAACCATCTGGCGCTCACCGCCGGACAGTGCACCTGCCTTGACCTTCTTGCGTTCGCCGAGCAGTGGGAACAACTCGCTGACGAAGTCGAACCGCTCGCCGAACTTCTTCGGCCGCAGGTAGATTCCCATCTCGAGGTTCTCCTCGATCGTGAGCGATGGGAACACGTTCTGCGTCTGGGGCACGTATCCGACGCCCTTGGTCACCAGGACGTGTGCTTCGGCGGAGGTGATGTTGTCACCGCGCAGTTTCACACTGCCCTCGCGGACCGCCACGAGGCCGAACAGTGTTTTGAGCAGAGTCGATTTGCCGGCACCGTTGGGTCCGATGATGCCGACGATCTCACCGTCGTTCAGAAAGAAGTTGCACTCGCTGAGGATGTTGACGCCCGGGATGTACCCGGCGACCAGACCGTCGGCGCGCAGGAGTGCTCCTTCGGCCAGACGCGCATGCTCGCCCGGCGTGGCCGCGAACTCGGCCGGCGTCAGAGTTTGTTCGCTCATCAGTTGTCCTCCTTGGCTCGGTGCGAGCCGCCCGCAGCAGTGTCGGTGGCTGCGGGGCTGACGAACTCCGGTTCCGAAAGATCGCCTCCTGCTTGCAATTCCTCCACCTCGGCTTGCTTCAATGCCTCGGCCAGTTCGGCGGTGGCTCCGACGGGATTGCCGTCGGCGTCGAATTCGAGTGCTTGATCGTGATGGCTGCCGAGGTAGGCATCGACGACGGCACCGTTGTTGGAGAGTTCTTCCGGGGTGGACTCGGCGATGATGCTGCCCTGAGCCATCACAACCACCCAGTCGCTGATGTCGCGGATGACGTCCATGTCGTGTTCGACGAACACCACGGTCATGCCGTCGTCGCGCAGCGATTTGATGTGACCCAGAAGCGATTGCGTCAGAGCGGGATTGACCCCGGCCATCGGCTCGTCGAGCATGACCACCGACGGATCGGTCATCAGCGCTCGCGCCATCTCCAGGAGTTTGCGCTGACCGCCCGACAACGAGCCGGCCAGATCATCGGCCTTGGCGTCGAGTTTGAAGCGCCCCAGCAGTTCGTAGGCGCGTTCGGTGATCTGACGTTCCTGTGCCTTCCACGTCCACGGCATGAACGTGTTGATCATGCGCTCGCCGCGTTGGCCCGTCGCACCCAGTCGAACGTTGTCCAGCACAGTCAATTTCGACAGTGCCTTCGTCAACTGGAAGGTACGTACGACGCCTTTGCGCGCCACCTGATGTGGGTGCATCCGGCCGAGTTCCTGACCGTCCATCGACCACGTGCCGGTGTCGGGTCGGTCGAATCCGGTGAGCAGGTTGAACAGTGTGGTCTTACCCGCACCGTTCGGTCCGATCAGACCGGTGATGCACCCGCGCTGGATCTCGAGGTGCGCCACGTCGACGGCCTTGAGGCCGCCGAAGGTACGCGAGACCCCGTCGACCACCAATGTCGCGTCGGGCTTGGGTGCCCCGGGCTCGTTGGCAACGCCGGCGAACAGACTTGCGCGCTGATCGCTCGACAGTGCTTTGGCTGCACGTGCTTCGAGTGTGCTGGCTTTCTTGCTCGGTGTCGCATCTGCGGCGGCGCCGGTGCTCGGGTCAGGCATTGAGTTGAACCTCTCGCTTGTTGCCGAGAATGCCCTGGGGTCTGAACACCATCAGCACGGCGATCAGAATTCCCAGGAGTACGAATCGGGTGGCACCGACCTGGGCACCGGTGAGGTTGAGCACCGGATCGTCGCCCGAGATCAGTTGCCGCAGAATCGCGTCGGGAATGGACAGCAGGAACCAGAACAGCATTGCGCCGATCACGGGGCCGAACACCGTTGCGGCACCACCGAGGATGAGAGCGCCGAAGGCGAAGAACGTCTGTGCGGTCGAATAGAAGTCGGGGTTGATCGACTGCGTCTGCAGTGCGTTGAACACCCCGCCCATACCGCCGATCACGCCGCCGAGAACGAGCGCCTGCATCTTGTAGACGAACACGTTCTTGCCCAGCGACCGGGCGGCGTCCTCGTCTTCACGAACTGCCTTGAGGACACGGCCCCACGGGCTGTGTGTCAGCAGGTAGACGACCCCGCACAGCAGCAATACCAGCGTCCAACCGACGAGCATGGCCCACAGGTCGTTACCCAGGAACCGAATGCCGATGAAGCTGTAACTCTTTCCACCCTCGAATGGGCTGAGATTGGTGAACGGAGCTGCGAATCCGGTGATGCCGTTTGTGGACTTGGTCACCGAATCGGTTGCTGTGGAGCGGAATACCAGTCGCAGGATTTCCGATGCGGCGATCGTCACGATGGCGAGATAATCCGCTCGCAATCGCAGGGTCGGAATGCCGAGCACCAGAGCCAGCAGGCCGGCCGCAGCGAGACCGACCAGGATGCCGAGCCACAGTGGCTGCTCGTAGGTGATCGTGGTGATGCCGACCCCGTAGCCGCCGAGCAGGGCGAAGCCGATCTGGCCGAAGTTGAGCAGGCCGGCGTAGCCGAAGTGCAGGTTCAGGCCGATGGCGAGCAGTGCGTAGAAGATGGCCGACGGGCCGACCAGCTGAGCAAGAGAGATCTGAAGTGCGCCGATGATATCCATGTGCAGGTCACCCGATCCTTTGTCGCGAGCCGAGGATGCCCTGAGGACGGACGACGAGGATGAGAATCAAGACGAGCAACCCTCCGATGTATTTGAGGTCTGGATTGATGACCAACGTCGACCACTGCACGAGCAGGCCCACGATGACGCAACCGAGGAATGCGCCGTAGGCCGTGCCGAGTCCTCCGAGCGTGATTCCGGCGAACATGAGCAGCAGGAGTTTGAAGCCCATCTCCCATTGCACGCGACCACCGAGTTCCGAGAGCCCGAACAGCACGCCGCCGAGGGAAGCCAAGCCGCCGCCGAGGCACCACACGAACGTCACGACGCGCTCGACGTTGATACCCGACGAGGCAGCCAGATCACGATTGTCGGCCACCGCACGCATGGCTTTACCGATCTTGGTGCGCTGCAACATCAGCGCGACGCCGATGAGGACGACGACGCTGATGATGATGCAGGCGAGGTTGACATTGGTGATCGACAGTGGGCCCCAGTCGTTCTCGGTCTGAGCCTGGTAGTCGTCGAATGGTTCCGAGCGGTCGGAGAAGAAGATCAGGATGAGGTAGCGCAGGGCAATGGCGAGTCCGATCGTCACCACCAGCTGAGCGATCAGGCCGGTTCGACGTTTGCGCAACGGCCGCCAGATCAGGGCGTTGTTGAGCCAGCCGATCGCGACTCCGACGATGATTGCCAGCACGGTGGCCGGGATCAGTTGTATCCCGAGGCTCACATTGAAGAACCACGCTGCGACGGCTCCGAGAGTCACGAGTTCGCCGTGCGCGAAGTTGGTCAAGCCCGTCGTTCCGAAGATCAAGCTCAGACCGACAGCCGCGAGTGCGATGACCAGACCGAACCGGAAGCCGTCGACCGTGGTGCGCACGAACTTCTCGTAGAACGGGGTGCTGGTCGCAGTCCGGGCCTCACCGAAGGAGAAGATGACGGTGTTCGAGCGACCGGCCTGCACATCGCGCTCGACCTCGCCCTGCACGCTCACTCCATCGGGGAGCGTTTCCTGAACCACCTGGAATGTGTATGTGCCAGGAGACAATTCGAGAGTCCAGCGTCCGCCGGTCTCGCTGGTGGTGCGGGCTACTTCGCTGCCCGACGCGTCGAGCGCCGCAACATCGACACCTTCGAGGCGTTCTCCTCCGTTGTTGAGAGATCCCGCGACGCTGACGGCGTCGGCAGGCGGTGCCTGTTCAGCGCTGGTTCCCGGTGCGGCCGGGGGAGTGGGGGTAGGTTCCTGCGCCAACGCAGGCGCACTGAACAGCAGCGCCGCAATGGAACTCAGGATGGCGAGTAGGAGTGTTCGCTGGAAAACGCGAACTGCAGATCTTGCGCGCAACCTCGGTGGTTGCACCTTTCTGGTCCATCGAACATTTGGAGCCACGCACGTCCTCCGGACGGTTGTCGTTGAGTCACGGGATGGGGATTTACTGCAATTGTCGGACTCTATCCGTTGAAAGGACGCAAAATCGGCAACTGAGATTTCCGGAAAGTATCGGTTGTGTTTCGCGGCGACGGGAGATCGGTACCGCCGCGACTGCGTCGCGGTGCCCGCATCCGGCTACGTGATGTCGGACCCGCTACCTAGACTGGTCAACCGTGAGCCCAGTAACCGACAAAAGTGCAGCACCCGCAGCCCGGACCGATTCGAAGTCAGCCGAAGAGCGTCCGACGCTGCTCCTCATCGACGGTCACTCGATGGCCTTCCGCGCCTTCTTCGCGTTGCCGGCGGACAATTTCAAGACCACGAGCGGTCAGTCCACCAATGCCGTGTACGGGTTCACCTCGATGCTGATCAACCTGTTGCGAGACGAGAAGCCGACGCACATCGCTGCCGCCTTCGATGTGTCGCGGCAAACGTTCCGAGCCGAGCGCTTTCCCGAATACAAAGCGAACCGCAGCAAGACGCCGGACGAGTTCGCGGGCCAGGTGGACATCACCAAGGATGTGCTCGGTGCCATGGGCATTCCCGTGATGGCCGAGGCAGGATTCGAAGCCGACGACATCATCGCCACTCTGGTCACTCAGGCCGAGGCGCTGGGCTATCGCGTTCTCGTGGTCACCGGCGACCGTGACGCACTGCAGCTGGTCACCGACAACGTCACGGTGCTGTATCCCCGCAAGGGTGTCTCGGACCTGACGCGATTCACTCCGGACGAGGTCGCCACCAAATACGGTCTGACGCCGGCGCAGTACCCGGACTTCGCCGCCCTGCGCGGCGATCCGAGCGACAACCTTCCCGGCATCCCCGGCGTCGGCGAGAAGACGGCGACCAAGTGGATCGTCGAATACGGGTCGCTCACCGCCCTCGTCGACAATGTCGACAAGGTGAAGGGCAAGGTGGGCGATGCATTGCGGGCCAACCTGTCGAGTGTGGTGCTCAACCGCGAGCTCACCGAGATGGTGCGCGACGTGCCGTTGCCCTTCACGCCCGATCAACTCGAGCTGGCCCCGTGGGATCGCGAGAAGATCCACGCCCTGTTCGACGATCTGGAGTTTCGAATCCTGCGGGATCGACTGTTCGAGACACTGGCCTCGGTCGAGCCCGAGGCAGAAGAAGGGTTCGACGTCCGGGGCGGCATCGTCGCGCCCGGGGAGTTGGCGGCGTGGCTGGGAGAGCACGCGTCCGACGGTCGGCGCAGTGGGGTATCCATCCTCGGACCGCGCCGGCCGTACGACAGCGATGCGACGTCGGTGGCCATCGCGGCAGCAGACGGTGAGGGTGCCTTCGTCACCACGACGGCTCTCGACGAGTCCGACGAACGCGCTCTGGTCGCGTGGTTCGCCGATGCGGATCGACCCAAAGCTCTGCACGAGGCGAAGTGGGCACTGCATGCCGTTCGCGGTCGAGGGTGGACGCTCCGTGGGTTGACGACCGATACCGCGCTCGCGGCGTATCTCGTGCGGCCCGGTCAGCGGTCGTTCAACCTCGACGACCTGTCGCTGCGCTACCTCAAGCGCGAACTGCGCGTGGAAGACGCAGGCGAGGGGCAGATGTCGCTTCTCGACGCCGAGGACACCGCTGACGCGGCATTCGCCGAGGGCGAAATTCTCAAGGCGCGGGCGGTCATCGATCTCGCCGACGCCCTCGACGCGGAACTCGCGGCAATCGAGTCGACCACTCTGCTCTCGGAGATGGAACTGCCGCTGCTGACAGTGCTTGCCGATATCGAAGCGACGGGCATCGCAGTGGACGGCGATCACCTGCGTTCGTTGCAATCGGGTTTTGCTGCGCAGGTCGACGAGGCCGCGAATTCCGCCTACGGCGTGATCGACAAGCAGATCAATCTCGGGTCGCCGAAGCAGCTGCAGGTGGTGCTGTTCGAGGAACTCGACATGCCCAAGACCAAGAAGACCAAGACCGGGTACACCACCGACGCCGACGCACTTCAGGGGCTGTTCGAGAAGACCGAGCATCCGTTCTTGAAGTTCCTGCTCGACCACCGTGATGCCACACGGATGAAGGTGACGGTGGACGGCCTGCTCAAGTCCGTCGCCGAGGACGGCCGCATTCACACCACGTTCAATCAGACCGTCGCGGCCACCGGACGACTGTCGTCGACGGAACCGAACCTGCAGAACATCCCGGTGCGCAACGAGGCGGGACGCCACATCCGCGACGGTTTTGTGGTCGGTGCCGGCTACGACACTCTGCTCACCGCCGATTACAGCCAGATCGAGATGCGCATCATGGCACACGTATCCGGTGACGAGGGGCTGATCGAAGCGTTCAACACCGGTGAGGACCTGCACAGCTTCGTCGGTGCGCGCGCGTTCGGCGTACCGATCGACGAGGTCACCCCGGAACTGCGCCGTCGAGTCAAGGCCATGTCGTACGGCCTCGCCTATGGACTCAGCGCCTTCGGCCTCGCCGCGCAGTTGAAGATCTCCACCGACGAAGCCAAGCAGCAGATGGAGGCGTACTTCGCTCGATTCGGCGGCGTGCGCGACTACCTGCGCAACGCTGTCGAGGAAGCCCGAAAGGTGGGCTACACCTCGACGCTGTACGGCCGACGTCGTTACCTGCCCGATCTCAACAGCGACAACCGTCAGCGTCGCGAGGTCGCCGAGCGCGCGGCACTCAATGCTCCGATCCAGGGCACTGCCGCAGACATCATCAAGGTCGCGATGATCGACGTGCACAAGTCTCTGGCGGAGTCGACCCTGAAGTCGCGCATGCTGTTGCAGGTGCACGACGAGCTGGTACTCGAGGTCGTCGACTCCGAGCGCGAGGCAGTCGAGGCGTTGGTGCGTAACAAAATGTCGTCGGCCATCGAATTGTCGGTGCCCCTCGAGGTGTCGGTCGGCACCGGTCGCAGTTGGGATGCTGCAGCTCACTGAATCGGGCCAGCTCACTGAATCGGGCCAGCTCACTGAATCGGGCCAGCTCACTGATTCAACCCAAGGCACAGCGAAGGGCCGCTCACCGGATTCGGTGAGCGGCCCTTCGTTTCGTGCTGTGAGTGGATCTACTCCGCTGCGGGTGCCTGTTCGGCGATCTGCTGGCGGACGACGTCCATGTCGAGTGCCTTGATCTGGCCGACTAGGTCTTCGAGCGCCGGAGCGGGCAACGCACCGGGCTGGGCGTAGACCAGGATGCCCTCGCGGAACGCCATGATCGTCGGGATCGACTGGATCTGCGCTGCCGCAGCGAGCCCCTGCTCGGCCTCGGTATCGACCTTGGCGTGCACGATGTCCGGGTGCGCGTCGGACGACTTCTCGAACGTCGGCGCGAACTGGCGGCACGGACCGCACCAGGACGCCCAGAAATCGACCAACACCACATCGTTGCTGGTGACGATCTCGTCGAAATTCTGCTGAGTCAAAGTCTGAGTGGCCACGCGTACCCTTTCGATTGATTGCGCTTCTTGATGGTCTCAACGCAGAGGTTCTCCGGAATCATCCCGGACCCCCTTTGTTCCATGGCCCGTCACACGGGTTGCGGCGCGGCCCGGAATGTTCGGCGGTACGAGTTGGGCGTCGTGCAACGAAGTCGGACGAAATGCTGGCGCAGTGCTGCGGCATTGCCGAAACCGACGACTTCGGCGATCGAATCCATGGGCAGGTCGGAGTTCTCGAGGAGCTGCTGCGCAGCCAGTACGCGTTGGTCGTTGAGCCACCGCGCAGGCGTCGTGCCGGTCTCGGCCGCGAATTTGCGGGCGAACGTACGAGCCGACATGTTCACCCTCGCAGCCAGTCGTCCGATCGTGAGTTCCGAATCGAGGTTCTCGGTCATCCAATCGAGCAACGGTGCCAACGTTTCGGTTCGGATCGCGGGCAGGGGACTGGTGACGAACTGTGCCTGGCCGCCGTCGCGGTGCGGTGGAACGACCATTCTGCGCGCGATTCCGTTGGCCACGACACTGCCTTGGTACTTGCGCACGATGTGCAGGCACAGGTCGATACCGGCCGCCGTGCCCGCACTGGTCAGTACATTCCCGTCGTCCACGTAGAGAACGTTCGGATCGACCTGAGCCAACGGATATTTCGCAGCCAGGGAGGCCGAGTGTCGCCAGTGGGTCGTACACCGCCTGCCGTCGAGCAGGCCGGCCGCGCCGAGCACGAACGCGCCGTTGCACAGGCTGGCGACCAGCGCGCCTCGGTCCACCGCCGCACGGAGTTTGTGGAGTAATGGCTCGACCGAGGGGCTGTACTCACTGCCGCACACGTAGCTTCCGTCGTCGGCCGATTCGGTGCCGCCGGCCGGAACGATGATCAGATCGGCGCTGTCGAGCCGGTCGAGATCGTGGGGCACATCGATCGTGTAACCCACCCTGGTGCGAATCGTGTCGGGGACCCCTGCGATCAGCGAGAAGTCGTAGGTGGGCAGTCCTTCGTCGGAGCGGTCGAATCCGAACACCTCGCAGGCCACGCCGAGCTCGAACTGCTCGGTCAACGGCAGCAGTACTGCGACCACCTTCTTCAGCACGACAGCAGTATGGCAGAAAATCGACGATACCTGTCGTTACTGCCACTCGTGTTGGATCGGCGCAGGTAGGACGCTGGTGGCATGACAATTGTACTGGTGGTTGTGTTGATGTTTCTCGCCCTCGATGCGTGGGTCGCTGTCGGCCGCACGCCGGATACACATGGGGAGGTGACCCAATTCGGAGACTTCCGGTTCTGACAGGCCCGATGGTCAGCCGATGCGCCATTCGCACTTGTTGCCACCGTCCCATCGACGCAAGGCAACGGCAGCGCCGATCAGGTCGTCCAGGTGCGGGCACAGCAGGCGGGTCGCGGCACCGGCTTCGTCGGGTGTCAACCGCCGGGCCAGCGTCACGTGCGGCGTCCAATGCCCGATGGCGACATTGTCGAACGAGCCCGGGCCTACGGCGGCATGCATCCGAGCATGCAGGTCGAGCAGCTCGACGCTCGGCACGACCAGACGGGCCAGGGTGGCGGTCCGGCCACCGAATACGACGAGGCCGCCGAGACGAACATCGAACGGGTCGAAACGCACGGCCGTACCGGAATCGACGGACGCGGGCATGGACGACGCCACCGAGACGGTGATGTGCGGACGATTCGACTCGCCCCGATGACGGTTCTGGCTCGGCAGGCCGGCATCGGAGAGTGCCGCCCACTCGCGGCGAACCGCAGTATCGAGCCCCGAGTCGAGGAGGAGTTCGGCGGACTGCACCATGTAGTCATGATGGCGCAGACGGACGGACGAGATGCACCGACATTACGAATCGGGGCCATGACCGGCGACGGCATCGGCCACGAGATCGTCCCCGCAACGATCCGGGTGGTGGACGCAGCTCTGGCCGCAGTGCACGGTCCCGTCGTCGATTGGCAGCACCTGCCGCTGGGGTTGGGTGCTGTCGACGAGCGCGGAACGCCGATGCCCGAGCACACGTTGAACGAGCTCGGCAGGCTCGAGGCGTGGATTCTCGGGCCTCACGACAGCGCGTCGTACCCCGAGCCGTTCCGATCTCAGCTGACTCCGGGGGGACGAATTCGCAAGCATTTCGATCTGTTCGCCAACGTCCGTCCGGCAAAGGCCCTTCCCGGAGTGCGCGCGATGTCGCCGCAGATGGACCTGGTGGTGGTGCGGGAGAACACCGAGGGTTTCTACGCCGACCGCAACATGTTCGTCGGCAGTGGCGAGTTCATGCCCACGCCCGACGTAGCGCTCGCAGTGGGAGTGTTCACCCGTTCGGCGTGCGAACGCATCGCCCGTGAGGCCTTCTCGCTCGCAGACCGGCGGCGGAGGAAGGTGACGATCGTGCACAAGACCAATGTGCTCTCGTTGACGACGGGGTTGTTTCGCGATGCCTGCCGGTCCGTCGGCGAGGAGTTTCCGCAGGTCGACATCACCGAAGAACACGTGGACGCCCTCGCGGCGCATCTGGTGCGACGCGGTGAGGACTACGACGTCATCGTGGCCGAGAACATGTTCGGCGACATCCTGTCCGACCTGACCGGAGAGCTGTCCGGCTCGCTCGGTACGGCACCGTCGATCAACTCCTCGCGTACCCAGGCCATGGCGCAGGCCTCACACGGCTCCGCCCCGGATATCGCAGGCAAGAATCGCGCCAACCCGACGGCGCTGTTTCTGTCGGCCGCGATGCTGCTCGAGTGGCTCGCCGATCGGCACGGGGACGAACGGCTCGCCGCCGCAGCCGGCCGGATTCGGCACGCCGTGGACGACACCGTCGAATCCGGGGTCGCGACAGCGGACCTCGGCGGGCAGGCGTCGACCAGCGCCTTCACCGAGACCGTCGAAGCCAGGGTGCACCGGCGCTGATCGACTACGGACTCACCATGGTTTTCGACTACTGAAGATCGCGGTGCCGGGAAACAGCTGGCCGCGCAGTGGGCTCCACTGACCCCACTCGCGGTCGAGCCACTCCGGCCAATCCGGCTCGACGATGTCGCGAACCTCGAGACCTGCGGCGACCAGCTCGCGCACGCGATCACCGATCGTGCGGTGATGTTCGACGTAGTTGGGGGTCCCGTCGGCGTCGTACTCGACGTACGGGGTTCGATCGAAGTACGGAATCGTCGCGGTCAGGCCGCCTACCCCGGGATCGTCGGGGAACACCCAGCGCATCGGATGGTTGACCGCGAACACCCAGATGCCGCCCGGCCGCAGTACCCGCGCCACTTCCTTCATCACATTGGCGGAGTCCGCGACGAACGGAACCGCACCGAAGGCCGAGCACACGATGTCGAACCGCTCGTCGGCGAACGGTAGGGACTCGGCACTGGCCTGCACCAGCGGAACCGTCGACCCGCCCGCGGTCATCGCGTCGACGCCGCGCTGCAACATGCCCATCGAGATGTCGAGGCCGATGGCGCGCGCCCCCTGAGTCCCGAGCCAGCGGGCGCAGGGTGCGCTGCCGCAGCCCACCTCGAGAATGTCCTTGCCCGCGACGTTACCCAGCAGGTGCACGTCGCCCTCGTGCAGTCCCTCCGGGCACCAGACGAACTCTCCGGATTCGGTCGACGCGCCCAGAAACGCGCCGTGCGTACGGTGATAGTTGTCGGCATCCGAATCCCACCAGGTTCGACTCGCGCGGTCGCTCGCTACCGAATCGATTCGGCCGCGGCCGGGGGTGGACGACGGTGCGGAAGGATCGGTCACACGCCGACTCTAACCGGGTTTGTGCTGGTACTGCGGCATCGCGTACCCTGATCAACGCGAGTGTGTTCATGCTGCGCCCAGGTCGGGTTCGCCCGGCGTCGACGCGTGCGGAGCCGGCAACGGATCCGCGGAAGATGCTCGTGCTGCACACGTTTCACAAGTCCGACCGAACATCCATCAACCGATACCCAACCCGTCCGGAGCAACTCAACACATGCCCTCAACCACAACCTCACCGCAGGTAGCCGTCAACGATATCGGCTCCGCAGAGGATTTTCTCGCAGCCATCGACGCAACGATCAAGTACTTCAACGATGGTGACATCGTCGAAGGCACCATCGTCAAGGTCGATCGCGACGAGGTTCTACTCGACATCGGTTACAAGACCGAAGGCGTCATCCCTTCCCGCGAGCTCTCCATCAAGCACGACGTCGACCCCAACGAGGTCGTCTCCGTGGGAGATGAGATCGAAGCACTCGTCCTCACCAAGGAGGACAAGGAAGGCCGTCTGATCCTGTCCAAGAAGCGAGCTCAGTACGAGCGCGCTTGGGGCACGATCGAGGAGCTCAAGGAGAAGGACGAGGCCGTCAAGGGCACCGTCATCGAGGTCGTCAAGGGTGGACTCATCCTCGACATCGGTCTCCGTGGCTTCCTCCCCGCCTCGCTCGTCGAGATGCGTCGCGTCCGCGACCTCCAGCCGTACGTCGGCAAGGAGATCGAGGCCAAGATCATCGAGCTCGACAAGAACCGCAACAATGTGGTCCTGTCGCGTCGCGCATGGCTCGAGCAGACCCAGTCCGAGGTCCGCAGCGAGTTCCTGCATCAGCTGCAGAAGGGCCAGGTCCGCAAGGGCGTCGTGTCCTCCATCGTCAACTTCGGTGCCTTCGTGGACCTGGGTGGCGTCGACGGCCTGGTGCACGTCTCCGAGCTGTCCTGGAAGCACATCGATCACCCGTCCGAGGTTGTCGAGGTCGGCACCGAGGTCACCGTCGAGGTTCTCGACGTCGACCTGGACCGCGAGCGTGTGTCGCTGTCGCTCAAGGCAACGCAGGAAGATCCGTGGCGCCAGTTCGCTCGCACCCACGCGATCGGCCAGATCGTGCCCGGCAAGGTCACCAAGCTCGTTCCGTTCGGTGCGTTCGTTCGCGTCGAAGAGGGCATCGAGGGCCTCGTGCACATCTCCGAGTTGGCCGAGCGCCACGTGGAGGTTCCGGACCAGGTCGTGGGTGTCGGCGACGACGCACTTGTCAAGGTCATCGACATCGATCTCGAGCGTCGCCGGATTTCGTTGAGCCTCAAGCAGGCCAACGAGGACTACGCAGAAGAGTTCGATCCGTCCAAGTACGGCATGGCCGACTCGTACGACGAGGGTGGCAACTACATCTTCCCCGAGGGCTTCGACTCCGAGACCAACGAATGGCTCGAAGGTTACGAGAAGCAGCGTGAAGAGTGGGAAGGTCGCTACGCCGAGGCCGAGCGTCGCCACAAGATGCACACCGCTCAGATGGAGAAGACGGCCAAGGACGAAGCTGCCGAAGCCGCCAACACCAACTACTCCTCCGAGTCGGGTCAGGCTCCCGCCGATGCAGAAGGCGATGCTCCCGCAGCGTCGGCTCCGGCATCGACCGGTGGATCGCTGGCCAGCGATGCGCAGCTCGCTGCACTTCGCGAGAAGCTGTCGGGCAACGCCTGATAGAAGTAGTCCACCCGTGAGGGTGTGACCTCAGCCCCGGTTCTCCCTGTGAGAACCGGGGCTTTCTCGTTCGAATACGCATGTGCAACGGAAACGACAATGGACCCGGTTCTGGTGAACCGGGTCCAAGGTTGAGGGGGAGTGCGAACTACGCGGCGGTGGCTGGACTCCACTGGCCGACGCTCGCCGTGCGCTTACGCATCGTGGCGAAGCTGTGGCGGGCGGGGGTCAGGAGGTTGGTGAACCAGTTACGCCGATGGTCGGCCAGCGCCGAGGCAACTTCTGGAATGAGAATGCAGTGAACGCCTGCATCCATGCCGAGGCGGTGCCGACCCGGTTGGATCTGATTGCTTTGCATGGGTGTCCTTTTCGCTGGCGGTGGGTCGGCACATCGAGGTCGCGCTCGTCGAAGATAACCGACAGGCTCGCAAAACCGGTGCATTTGGGGCTGGTGGGCTTCGGCGTGTTCGAGTGTCAGACTGGACGCATGCTGAGACTGGGACTGACCGGCGGAATTGGTGCCGGCAAATCGACCGTGGCGAAAGTGCTGACCGAACTCGGGGGAGTGCTCGTCGACTCGGACGTTCTTGCCCGCGAAGTGGTGGAGCCGGGAACGCCTGGGCTGCAACAACTGACGGACACCTTCGGTACCGAGATACTGGCGCCCGACGGGTCACTCGATCGGCCGGCCTTGGCCGCCAAGGCTTTCGGCGACGAGGAGTCGCGAAAGAAGCTCAATGCCATCGTGCATCCATTGGTCGGACAGCGCACTACCGAGATCATCGAGGGTGCGGCCGCGGATGCCGTGGTGGTGCAAGATATTCCACTCCTCGTCGAAGGCTCGATGGGTCCGTTCTTCCATCTGGTCGTCGTCGTCTGGGTCGACGCCGAGGAACGAGTACGCCGGCTGACCGGCCAACGAAACATGCCCGAGGCCGATGCCCGCGCGCGCATCGCCGCGCAGGCGACCGACGATGCGCGCCGAGCTGCTGCAGATGTGTGGATCGACAACACGGGTGCGCCCGGCAGCGTCGACGATCAGGTACGAAACTTGTGGAACGAGCGCGTGATTCCTTTCGAGCGCAACCTCAGAGAGGGCATTGTCGCCCGGACGCATCCGGAACTCGTGACTGCAGACCCGGCCTGGGAATCCCAGGCGCGCCGGATGATCGCGCGCCTTGCTCTCGCGTGTGGGGACAAGGCGGTTCGGATCGACCACGTCGGATCGACGGCGGTACCCGGACTCGACGCCAAGGACGTGCTCGACATCCAGATCACGGTGCGCTCGCTGGCCGACGCCGATTCGGTCGGCGAACAGTTGCGCGTCGCCGGGTTCCCCGGCGTCGAGTCCAGTGACTTCGACGATCCGAAGCCCGCGTACGGAGTGGGTGGTGAGGCCGATCCGGCCGTGTGGGGCAAGCGTTTTCACGGCAACGCAGACCCCGGCCGACCGGCCAACGTTCATGTTCGAGTCGACGGTTGGCCGAACCAGACGTTCGCCCCGTTGTTCCGTGATTGGCTCCGGGCGGACGCGGCTGTCGCGACGGAATACGCCGCGATCAAGCGGCGTGCTTCCGAAGCCGCCGCCGGAATCACCGACTACCGCTCGGCGATCGAGGCATACGAGAACGCAAAAGCACCGTGGTTCGACGTGGCGTATCGGCGGGCGTGGCAGTGGGCGGAGGAGACGAACTGGACTGTCTGAGGCAGAGCTGTGCGCGTCAGGCCGGTTTGCCGTTCCATTCCGTCGGCATTCCGACCGACGCGAGCCAGGCGTTGAGGTCGTAATCGTGCCGCGTCAGTCCTTCGATGGCCGCGATCGATCGGGACAGCGCCCGCTCGGCCGTCGGGGTGTCCAGATGCTGCGCCACGCGCGCGTCGAACAGTTCGTCGACGTCCAGCAGGTCGTAGTCGCGGCCGGTGCGAACGCTGAGGTCGAGATAGTGATCGACCGAGGTCCATCGGCTGGCCCCGGCGGTGTACTCGCCGATGTCGACGTAGTAGTCCTGGTCCCTTGCATGCGCGGGCAGGTAGTGGAACACCGAGGCCCGGAGCCCGAGAGCAGGCAGTAGCCAGGACTCCAGGTAGTCGAAGTGGGCATGATCGGAAGGCCGGGCCATGTACAGCCCCCACGGCTCGACGCGGTATTCGTCGACCACGCGAACGAACCCCTTGGGGTCGACGTTGGTCTTGGCGACCAGGTCGAACGTCTCGTGTTTCGGGGCATGAACGACGGTGTGCGCACCGGCTGACGTGTGAGCGACCATGCCTGTAGAAGCTACCGGGAACAGACCTCCGAGGTCTCTCCGACGGAACTTGTCGGTGGTCGCGTCTACGCTTGTGTAATGGCGTTTGCATCCGAACATCCCGTTGTCGCGCACTCCGAACACCGTCCGGTGGGAGCGATCGAGCGCACCGGACCGGCGTTCGAGGTCGTCAGCGAACACGTTCCGGCCGGTGATCAGCCGACCGCCATCGCAGAACTCGAACGTCGGATCAAGGCGGACGAGAAGGACGTCGTGCTTCTCGGTGCCACCGGTACCGGTAAGTCGGCCACCACCGCCTGGCTGATCGAGAAACTGCAGCGCCCCACCCTGGTGATGGCACCGAACAAGACTCTCGCAGCGCAGTTGGCGAACGAGCTGCGAGACATGTTGCCCAACAACGCAGTCGAGTACTTCGTGTCGTACTACGACTACTACCAGCCCGAGGCGTACATCGCGCAGACCGATACGTACATCGAGAAGGACTCGTCCATCAACGACGACGTCGAGCGTCTGCGGCACTCGGCGACGGCATCCCTGCTCTCTCGCCGAGACGTGGTCGTGGTGGCGTCGGTGTCGTGCATCTACGGTCTCGGTACCCCGCAGTCGTACGTCGATCGGTCGATCGAGCTCGAGGTCAACGTCGAGGTTCAGCGCGATGCGCTGCTCCGGCTTCTGGTCGACGTGCAGTACACGCGCAACGACATGGCGTTCACCCGCGGATCGTTCCGAGTCCGCGGCGATACCGTGGAGATCATTCCGTCGTACGAGGAACTCGCTATTCGCATCGAGTTCTTCGGTGACGAGATCGAGGCGCTGTACTACCTGCATCCGCTGACGGGCGACATCGTTCGCCAGGTCGATTCGGTGCGCATCTTCCCGGCCACCCACTACGTGGCCGGACCGGAGCGCATGGAACGGGCGGTCAAGGACATCGAGGCCGAGCTCGAGGCGCGCCTGGCGGAGCTCGAAGGCAAGGGAAAGCTGCTCGAGGCGCAGCGGCTCCGGATGCGCACGCAATACGACCTGGAAATGATCAAGCAGGTCGGCTTCTGCTCCGGAATCGAGAACTACTCGCGGCACATAGACGGTCGCGGGGCCGGCACCGCACCCGCGACCCTGATCGACTACTTCCCCGAGGACTTCCTACTCGTCATCGACGAATCCCACGTCACCGTCCCGCAGATCGGCGCGATGTACGAGGGCGACATGTCGCGCAAGCGAAACCTGGTCGATTTCGGGTTCCGGTTGCCTTCCGCGACGGACAACCGGCCGCTGACGTGGGAAGAGTTCACACAGAGGATCGGCCAGACCGTCTACCTGTCCGCCACTCCCGGCAAGTACGAACTGGGGCAGACCGGCGGCGAGTTCGTCGAGCAGGTCATTCGTCCTACCGGCCTCGTCGATCCGAAGGTCGTCATCAAACCGACCAAGGGGCAGATCGACGACCTCGTG
Source organism: Rhodococcus sp. 1R11 (assembly GCF_004563845.1). Taxonomy (NCBI): domain Bacteria; kingdom Bacillati; phylum Actinomycetota; class Actinomycetes; order Mycobacteriales; family Nocardiaceae; genus Rhodococcus; species Rhodococcus sp. 1R11. Next base: position 539,663 of record NZ_SPNG01000002.1, read on the forward strand.
CACCAAATTCGCGAGCGTGCCGAGAAGGACGAACGAGTTCTCGTCACCACCTTGACCAAGAAGATGTCGGAGGACCTGACCGACTATCTGCTCGAGCTGGGCATCCGCGTCCGGTACCTGCACTCCGACATCGATACGTTGCGCCGAGTCGAGCTGCTGCGTCAGCTTCGGCTGGGTGAGTACGACGTCCTGGTCGGCATCAACCTGCTCAGGGAGGGCCTCGACCTCCCCGAGGTGTCATTGGTTGCCATTCTCGACGCGGACAAGGAGGGATTCCTCCGCAGCGGCACCAGCCTCATTCAGACGATCGGCCGCGCCGCTCGAAACGTCTCCGGTGAAGTGCACATGTACGCCGACAAGATGACCGACTCCATGACGTACGCGATCGAGGAGACCGAACGTCGGCGCGAGAAGCAGATCGCCTACAACAAGGAGCGGGGAGTCGATCCGCAACCGCTGCGCAAGAAGATCGCCGACATTCTCGATCAGGTGTATCAGGAGGCAGAGGACACCGATACGGCCGTCGAAGTGGGTGGCTCGGGTCGGAACGCCAGCCGTGGTCGGCGAGCGCAGGGCGAAGCAGGCAGGTCGGTCAGCTCCGGCGTGTACGAGGGGCAGGATGTCTCGTCGATGCCGCGCGCCGAGCTGGCCGACCTGATCAAGAACATGACCGATCAGATGATGAACGCTGCCCGCGAGTTGAAGTTCGAGCTGGCCGGTCGACTGCGCGACGAGATCCAGGACTTGAAGAAGGAGCTTCGGGGCATGGACGCGGCCGGCCTCAAGTAGGTCGGGCGGGGGTGCGAGTCGAGCCTGCGGAACGATCCGAAATGGTTCGGTTACGGTTCAGTGATGGACGCAACCACCGCCGGCCGCACCTCTCGTGCACTCGAACTGATCCACTCGATGACCTACTTCCTGCCGGAGACGCAGGACGCTCTCGTTGCTGCTGGGTTACCGCCACGGGCCTGCTATTTCGCCGGTCGTGCAGCACCTCTCGGGCAGGTCGGTGCAGGTGTCGTGACAGCCACGTTCTACAACTTCAACCGCGATCTGATCAGCCCGCTGGTTCCGGCAGCCTGGGCCATCGCCTCTCCCGACGAGATCATGGCAATCCGTTACGCCACACTCGACACCGCATTCGAGCGTCTGTTGGGCTCCGAGACGTTGGCGTCCCCGGATATGGCCGAAGCTGCCGACCTCGCATCGATCGCTGCGCGTGGAATCCCAGGAGACGACGGTCGGCCGCTGTACGCCGCCTACGCCGAACTCGACTGGCCGCAAGCGCCGCACCTCGTGTTGTGGCACGCTCTCACCCTGATCCGCGAATACCGCGGCGACGGCCACATTGCCGCACTGCAGACGGCGGGGTTGAACGGCCTGGACGCGCTGATCACCCACACCGCCACCGGGTACGGCTTCGAGAAGGAATTCGCGCGCAAGCGTCGTGGATGGTCGACCGAGCAGTGGAACGAAGCCGTGGGGTCCTTGGCCGATCGTGAATTGTTGACGGCCGACGGCGCTTTGACTCAGGACGGGAAAGATCTCCGCACGTTGGTCGAGGACATCACCAACGACCTCGCCGTCGCGCCGTGGGCCGCCCTCGGCGAGGACGGTGCAGCTCGGCTGGTTTCGCTCGCGACGCCGTGGCGTGAGTCGATCGTCGGCCAGGGCACCATTCCCGAGGGCGTCTTCGGGCCAGCAATCAAAAAGAAGTAGGCCGCCTCAGCTGGTGATGTCCTTGGTGGCGAATCGTCTCCACGCGATCAGCCCGAAGACCGCCGCGTAGGTGATGGCCGAGAACGATCCGACCACCATGTCGTTCCAGTCGATGTTCGTGCCGAAGGCGTCGATCCACGAGTTCGCGTAGTGCCCGGGCAGATAGTTGCGCAGCGACCCCAATGCCGTGATCTGATCGAGGATCTGCATCAGAATCGACGTCATGACCGCGCCGCCGACGGCCCCGAGAGGGGCGTCGGTGAGCACCGACAGCAACATGGCGAGACCCGCTACCCACAGCAGATTGACACCGATGTAGGTGACCGCAATCAGTAGTCGCACCAGGGAAGTGCCGTACGACAGTCCTTCACCCAGCGGCGTGACCAGTGATTCGGCGCCGTACATCACCGTCCCGATCAGCAGGGACACTCCGACCAGCACCAGAATGGCGGCGCTGGACAACGTGGCCGAGACGAGTGCCTTCTGGGTCAACAGCCGACTTCGAGGAACCGGGATGGCGAGCAGGTAGCGCAGGCTCGACCACGATGCCTCGCTCGCAACGGAGTCACCGAAGAACAGCGCCACCACGACGATGAGCAGAAATCCGACGGACATGAACAGGGCGAAGACGGTGAAGTTCATGCCGCCTCGCGTGCCGAGCTCGATGAGCCCACCGGCGTCGGAGTCGGCGCTGGAACTACCCACCGTGAAGGCGACGACCAGGATCACCGGCAGCAGGGCGAGAAAACCGATGGCGAGCTGAGTGCGTCGCCGGCCCAACTGTCGGCGCAGTTCGGTACGAAACGGCAGGGTGCGGCCACCGCTGTAGCCCGCTGCGCGGCCGTCTGCGTGCGTTGTACTCATGAGCGGTCCTCGCTGGAGTCGGTCTCGTGAACGACTGTGCCTGGGGTATCTCGATGAACGAGGTCGAGGAACACGTCCTCGAGTCGGGTGGACTGGGAGAAGCCGCGGACCGACACTCCCGCGGTGACGAGTTCCCTGATGACGACGGCGGAATCGGCGTCGGTCAGGTCGACGGTCACCGTGCCGTCGTCGACGACAACCGCACCGCCATGGCCGGCGGCCTCGAGTACCGACTGGGCGCGGCCGGCGTCGTCGACCCGGATCTCGGTCTGCCCGCCGGCCGCTGTCAGCTCGCGGACGGTGCCCGAGCTGATCACGGAGCCACGGTTCATGACCACGACGTGCGTGCACGTCTGTTCCACTTCGGCGAGGAGGTGGCTCGAGACCAACACGGTGCGCCCCGTCTTCGCATAGTTGATCAGCACGTCACGCATGGTTCGGATCTGTGGCGGGTCGAGGCCGTTGGTCGGCTCGTCCAACACCATGAGATCGGGCAGACCCAGCATGGCCTGTGCGATTGCCAGTCGCTGACGCATGCCTTGGCTGTAGGACTTGACCTTGCGTTCGATCGCAGCGCCGAGGTCTGCGATCTCGAGTGCCTCGTCGAGGTGAGCGTCTTCGATCGGTCGCCCAGTCGCCTCCCAGTACAGCCGCAGGTTCTGGGTGCCGGTCAGGTGCGGAAGAAAGCCGGAACCCTCTACGAAGGAGCCGAGCCGCGACAACACCGGGGCACCGGGTGTGACCTTGTGGCCGAAGACTCGGATGTCGCCGCCGGTAGGGGTGATCAGACCCATCAGCATGCGCAACGTGGTGGTCTTTCCGGCACCGTTCGGTCCGAGCAGTCCGAGTACCTGCCCCTGTTTCACCTCGAAGCTGACGCCGTCCACGGCACGAAACCCGTTCGAGTACGTCTTGGCCAGGTCGGTGATCACCAGGGGAGTGTCGACCAGAGCCTCGTCGACCTCGGCCACCGTGCGGCGTCTGGTGCGCAGGATCGTCGCCACGACGATGCACCCGACCACCAGGACGACCACGCCGATTCCGATCAGTGGAGCGACGGGCACCGTGCTGTTCGCGCTCGCTACCGCGGGAACCGTCGGCAACGCGACGGACGTGTTCGCCATGGTCACGCTGAATTGTGCGGGCTCCAACGGGACGGCGTATGCCTGATCGGTGGTGGAGACGCTGAGTTCGAGACGATGACCCTGCTGGACGGTGTAACTGATTCCCGGGAGGGCGACGGTGACGTCGACGGGATCGATGCTCCCGGTGTCGGGCAGTCGGATGGCCGACACAGCGCCGCCGGGAAGGGTGCGTGTGCCGTTCGGGGCGACGTCGTACAGTTTCGCGAACAGTACGGCCTGGCCGGGCCCGGCGAGGGACGCCACCCGGAGATCGACCCTCGGCGCGCCGGTGATCGTCAGTGACGAGTCGACGGGTTCGCTCGTGAAGATCGCCGATTGCCCCGGAAGGTCCGCAGTCAGCGCTGCACCTGCGCCGGTCGATCCGAGCGTCGACAACACCGAACCCAGGCCGGGGACGGACGAGATGGCCGACGGCGACGCACCGGGCGGACGAATGATCGCCCCGTCCTCCGAGGCGGGGGTGAAGGTCACCGTATTCGTCTGTGTGGGTTCGGAGTTCGGGGTCAGGCCTGGGTAGTCGGGAGCCGTCATCCGACGATTGCGTTCGCCTCTTCGCTCGTCGGCTGCGCGCTGCGTCGAGTACACGAACGGAGCGTTCCCTGAGGTCGAGGAATCGGTGGCGCCGCGCAGCGTCCGGTCGAAGAAGTCCGCGACGGCTCGATCCGACGCTCCGTTCGTGCCACCGGCATCGTGCCCACCGTCGAACCACCGTACGGTCACGTCACCGCCAGCGTCTGCGATCTGACGAGCCGTCGCGTCGGCCTGGTCGAGACCGAACAGAGTGTCCTGGGTGCCCTGTAGGAGAAGCGTCGGAGCCGTGATGTTCGACGCCACCGCGACGGGCGAGTGGGCAGTCAGCAGATCGAGCAGCGGCTGGCTGGGGATGCCGGTCACTGCGGATTGTGCGTAGGCGTCGCAGAATTCCTGGGCGAATCTGCCGCACGCGGATGCGCCACCTCCATCGTTTCCACCACCGTTGCCGTCGGTGGAACTGCCGGGCGCAGCGCTGGAGGCCCCCGCTCCGAAGAAGACCCCGGCCCAGCCACGTTTGAGGACTCCGGGTCCGCCGTATTCGGCACCGGCCGGGGAGTCGATGTTTCCGAGCGCTTCTCGACCTGCGGACGAGGTGACGCCGAAGTTGGGGAACAGGGCCTGGCCCAGGTCGTTCCAGGTGATGGCAGCGGCCACCGAGTCCACACGCGGGTCTGTTCCGCCTGCGCTGAGGGCCAGTGCCCCGCCGTACGATCCGCCTGCTACGCCGACGTGGGGATCACCAGGAGCGTCGAGTTGTACTTCGGGCTGTTCGGCCAGCCAGTCGATCAGGCCGCGGGCATCGGCGACCTCGCGATCGGGGTCGTTGATGGAGATGGAACCCGTGCTGTCACCGAAGCCGCGCGCGGTGTAGGCGAGAACCACGTATCCGCGCGCGGCGAGATCACGAGCTTCGCCGTCGACCGAGTCCTTGCTGCCGCCGAAGCCGTGCGCGAGCAACACAGCCGGAGCGGGGGTGGACTCGGGAATGTAGAGCCGGGTGTCGAGGTCGACGGTCTCCGTCGAACCGGGGCTGTCCGGTAGCGTGATGCGCGCGTCACGCGTAGCAGTGTCGGCTTCGCGTCCCTGGGGGAGGAATGCGAATGCGAGGGCGGCCACGATCGCGATCGAGATCGCGACGGCACCGAGAACGAGGGCCCGTCTCGACAACGGCGGGCGGGGGATCGGCATGCAAACCAATGTATGTGAGTGGCGCGGATCGTGTTGTTCCCCAAGTTCACGTGCCGATCGTCGACTTCCGGCTACTGTCAGCGCATCAGTCCCCGGACCACGACTTTCGGTCCTGTGACTTGCACCAATCCAGTTCGACCAGAAGTGTCACATCTGTGTGTGACCGACAAATGGAGGAATGAATGAGCGCCTACCGCACCGTCGTCGTCGGAACCGATGGCTCCGAATCGTCACTGCGGGCAGTGGAGAAGGCCGCGGCTCTGGCGGGAGATGCCGATGCCACCCTGGTGATCGCGTGTGCTTACTACCCGGCCGATCCGAAAGACACCTCTGCCGCCGCCGACGCACTCCGCGAGGACGCCTACCAGATCACCGGTTCGGCACCGACGCGCGAAATCCTGCGCACCGCCCGAGAGCACGCCACCAAGGCCGGCGCGAAGAACATCGAGGAGAAGCCGATCGTCGGAGCGCCCGTCGAGTCCCTCCTGGCACTCGTGGACGAGGTCAAGGGCGATCTACTCGTCGTCGGCAACCGTGGGCTGAACTCGCTGACCGGTCGCTTGCTCGGTTCGGTTCCGTCCGACGCGGCCCGCAAGTCGACCTGTGACGTGCTGATCGTCCATACCGTCCGCTGATTTTCTCGTAGTACGACAATCGGCCCGCCCCGTCGAAGATGACGGGGCGGGCCGACTGTTCTCGTCAGACTGTTCTCGTCAGACCTCGGCGTCGAAGGGCTGCAGGGCCTCGAGCTCCTGGGGCAGAGGATCCACATGGACGACGCCGAGTCGCTGGGTTGCTCGGGTCAGGGCCACGTAGAGGTCGTTCATACCCTTGACGGACTCCGCAACGATCGCGCTCGGCTCGACGATGAGCACCGAGTCGAACTCGAGCCCTTTCGCGTCCTTGACCGTCGACACGGTCACCACATCCGACGCCAGGTGCCGGAGTTGGGAGACGAGTTCGGAGGGAACGAGCACTGCGCTCAGGCCGGGACGAGGGTGGTCGGCCACTCGCTTCTCGACCGTGGTCACCAGATCTGCTGCGGCTACGCGTTGAGCCCACGGCTCTACGCCGGTGCTGCGAATGGATCGCGGTTCGGACTGCTCCGGATCGATCGCCGCGAGCACGTCGTGCGCCACGGTCATGATCTCCGACGGCGTTCGGTAGTTGACCGTCAGTTCGGTGAGCTTCCAGCGTTGAGCCACATAGGGTTCGAGCACCGATCCCCAGGACGAGGTTCCGGCCGGATCACCGGTCTGCGCGGTGTCACCCACCAGTGTCATCCACCGATTGGGGATGCGCCGCATCACCATTCGCCACGCCATCGCCGACAGCTCTTGTGCCTCGTCCACGATCACGTGCCCGTAGGTCCAGGTACGGTCGCCGGCGGCGCGTTCGGCGGTGGTGAGTCGCTGACCCGAATTCTGGCGTCGCGCAAGCTGATCGGCGTCGATCAGGTCGTACGCCATCAGAATTTCCGGGTCCAGTTCGTCCTCGAGGTCCTGTGGAGCAGACCCGGTCAGGATGTCCAGCGCGCCCTGGGCATCGGCGATCTGGCCACGCCACTGACGCTGAGCCTGTTCACGTTCGGCAGCATCGTCGACGCCGAGCAGCTCGGCGAGCTCGTCGAGCAGCGGGGCGTCCGCGGACGAGAAACCGTGGCCGCGGCGCAGCAGCGACTCACGCTCCGACTCGTCCAGCGCAAGTGCGGCCGACGCGATCTTCTCCGGTGATGCGAGCAGGTCTCGAAGAACCTGCTGGGGCGACAGATCCGGCCACAACTCGTCTATCGCAGCCATCACGTCGTGGTCCTCGCGCATCTCGTCCCGCATGTCCGCGATGTCGTCGGCGCTGAGCAAACTCGATCCGTCCACCACGTTCTGGCCGAGTTTCGCGGCCAGCTGATTGGCCAACTGGTCGATGACCGAGGACACGAACAGAGGTCGAGCCAAGTTGTGCGGTCGCCGGGAGGACCGGGCGCGGCCGCGGGCACGCGTGACAATCTTTCGATCGAGGGTGATGTCGTAGGTGTCGAATTTCAGCCGGCGCGGTTGTGCGGGCACCTCCTGGCGATCACGCACCGCTCGAGTCAATACGTCGACCATCGACAGTCTGCCCTTGACCTCGGTTGCCAGAGCCGAATCCTCACGCTGCGCACGGACTCCGGGGTACAGATCGCCGATCGTCGACAGCAATACCCCGGTTTCGCCCAGCGACGGCAGCACCTGGCCGATGTAGTCGAGGAACGTGGCGTTGGGCCCGATGATGAGGACACCGCTCTTGCCGAGTTGTTGACGGTACGTGTACAGCAGATACGCAGCTCGGTGCAGTGCCACGGCGGTCTTGCCGGTGCCCGGTCCGCCCTGAACCACCAGGACACTGCGATGCTGCGAGCGGATGATTGCGTCCTGCTCGCTCTGGATCGTTTCGACGATGTCGTTCATCTGACCGGTTCGCGCTGCATCGAGAGCGGACAGCAGCGCACCCTCGCTGGCGACGCCACCCGCAACAGCGGCATCGTTGGACGACTGCGCGGAATTGAGGTCCAGGAACTCGTCGGCAATGGCGGTCACCTTGCGTCCGCGGGTACGGATGTGCCTGCGGCGCAACACGTTTTCGGGAGCTGCCGGTGTCGCCAGATAGAACGGACGGGCCATGGGAGCTCGCCAGTCCAGCAGTAGTGTCTCGTAATCGTTCTTGTCGTCGAGGATTCCGACACGGCCGATGTAACGCTCGGGGCGGTCGTCGACTTTTGGATCGAGGGTGTCCGGATCGAGGTCGATGCGTCCGAAGCAGAGCCCGTTCTCGGCTGCGTCGTACTTGGCGATGTCCTCGGTGTACATCTGGTTGAAGGATTCGCGCTCGCTTCGGGCCTGCGGTGTTCCGCCGGTCTCGAGCAGCACGGCGCGAAGTCGGTTTGCCGCATACTCGCGCAGCGAATCGAGCTGCGTGTACAAGCGCGTCAGGTGCGCCTGTTCGAGGTCTTCCTCGATGGGTGCACCGGGATCGTTCGATGTGTGGCCGTCGTCCGGCAAAGGTTCTCCTCGGGAGTTCGGCCGAGGCGAAAATATCGCCTCGAAATCAGCCAAAGTAGTCTACGCCGCAGAACGGCCCTGCCGCAGAACCGCGAGTTCTGGGACAGGGCCGTGCGCGCGAACGACGTCGAGTGTCGTGGGTAGACCTACTTCGCGTACTGCTGGAGCTTCTTGTCCAAGTTCTTTTGCGCCTTGGCAACTCGCTTCTCGAGCTTGGCCCGAGCCTGCTCGGTGGCCTTCTCGAGTTCCTTGCTCTGCTTCTTCGCCCGCTTACGAGCGCGCTTACCGAGCGTGTCGACCCGATCCGACGCGATGTCGGCCCACGTGGCACCGCGCTTCTGAGCCTCGTCGGCCAGAACGGCTCCCTTTTCGGCGGCGAGATCGGCGAGCTTCGATCCGCGCTTCTGCGCTACATCAGCCAGTTCGCTCCGGCGGTCGGCGGCGACGTCGACCAACTTCGAGCCCCGCTTCTGGGCCAACTCGGCCCAATCCGAGCCGCGGTGCGCGGCCTTGTCGGCGAGCTTCGATCCGCGCTTCTGCGCCTCTTCGGCCAAGTCGCTTCCGCGGTCGGCAGCAAGCTCGGCCAGCTTCGAGCCCCGCTTCTGGGCCTCCTCTGCCAGCTCCGAACCCTTGTCGGCGGCGATATGAGCCCACCGGTTCAGAGCGGGCTGCGCGACCTCTGCCAGCTCCGAGCCCTTCTCGCCGGCGATGTCGGCGAACTTGGCCAGCTTGGGCTGGGCGGCGTCGGCGAGCTTGGCCAGCTTCGGCTGTGCGGCATCGGCCAGATCGGCACCCCGGCTCGCTGCGATCGAGGCAATTTCCTTGACGCGTTCCCCGGTGTCGTGAGTGGTGTGACCGGGCAGCGCAGAGACCACAGATTCCTGTGCGCGACGTGCCGCGCGCTTGCTACGCCATGCGACGGAGGGCTTGCCCTCGGTGTCGACAGCCGCGATCAGCAGTCCGCCGAGGAGGCTGAGGTTCTTGAAGAAGTGGATGCGTTGCGCAGCCTTGGTCTCCGGGTCGGTTTCGTTCCAGAACGCGTGTCCGGCCAGCGTCGTCGGAACCAGGCTTCCAGCCAGAGCGAGCGATGCGATACGCGGTGCCTTGCCGGTGGCCAACAGAATGCCGCCGGCGACCTGGATACCGCCGTTGATCCGAACCAACGTCTCGGGATCGGTCGGCACGTTCGCGGTGACCTCGTTGGGCAGAGCGTCCTTGCTCTGCTCGATCAGCGGAGCGGCTGCCTTCGCCCTACCGGCGGGATTACGAAGTGCATCGACGCCCCCGGAGATGAAAATCGTAGACATCAGCGGACGGGCGATACGGCGGACCAGCATTGACAGCCTCCTGCGTAGTTTCTCGTGTCATGGCGGTTGTACGTGCGAACTCGCACCGAAAGTCGTTCGAAATCACCGGTGCGCGCACTTTTGTCACACTCTTCATACCCCGTGTTTCACGGTCTCAAGCACGTGCGGCGTCACCAGCCGCGTTCGCGCCATTCCGCCAGGTGTGGCCGCTCGTCACCGAGGGTGGTGTCCTTGCCGTGCCCGGGGTAGACGACGGTGTCGTCGGCGAAACGGTCGAACAATTTGGAGCTCACGTCGTCGAGCAGATGGGTGAAGTCCTCTGGGCCGTTGGTTTTGCCGACGCCTCCGGGGAACAGGGAATCACCGGTGAAGAGGTGCGTCGTCGTGCCCTCGGCGTCGGTCAGCGCGAGCGCTATCGAGCCCGGAGTGTGACCGGTCAGATGCACCACATCGAACGTGAGCTCTCCCACCGACACCGTGTCGTGGTCGGCAAGAAGACGGTCCGGAGCTACCGGCAGCGGTTCTGCGTCCAGCTCGTGGGCCGCGGTGGGGGAGTCGGTGCCACCGGCGATATCGGCCAGCGCCTGCCAGTGGTCGGCATGCTGATGTGTGGTGACGATCAGAGACAGCGTCGGTGCGTTCTCGTCGAGAAGCAGTGAGATGCGGTCGGCCTCGTTGGCGGCGTCTATCAGCAGGGAATGGCCCGTTGCGGAACAGACGACCAGGTAGGTGTTGTTGTCCATGGGGCCGACCGACATCTTGGTGATCGTGGCTCCAGGTATCGTCCGCCGCTGCGGGGGTGAACCCTGTACGACGACGCCGGTGTAATTGTCGTCGATGACCATGAGGTGCTCGTCCATTTCGAGGACGCTACCGTCGGCAGCAACGACGGGAGCGCCGGGGTCACGCTCGTGGAAAAGTGTGTCGGTACCTGGACCTACCATTGCTATGAGGTGAGGTTCGTCCCTCACCTCGACAGGTTTTCGACGTGGAGTCCTCGGCTACACGGCGTGTGATCGGTGCATCGGCACCACGCGTCATCACCGACTCGACGTCGGACAATGCTGCGTCGAGCAGCAACACGGCTCGACGTGCTCGTGAGAAAAGAAGGGAACACAGTGGCGGATCGCCTGATAGTGCGAGGTGCACGAGAGCACAACTTGAGGGGGGTCGATATCGACCTACCCCGGGACGCGCTGATCGTGTTCACCGGTTTGTCCGGTTCGGGCAAGTCGTCTCTCGCCTTCGACACGATCTTCGCCGAAGGCCAGCGTCGCTACGTGGAGTCGCTGTCCGCATACGCCCGGCAGTTCCTCGGTCAGATGGACAAGCCCGACGTCGACTTCATCGAAGGCCTGTCGCCCGCGGTCTCGATCGATCAGAAGTCGACCAACCGCAACCCTCGGTCCACCGTGGGCACTATTACCGAGGTCTACGACTACCTACGGTTGCTCTACGCCAGGGCGGGCACTGCGCATTGCCCGGTGTGCGGCGAGCAGATCGCCAAGCAGACTCCACAGCAGATCGTCGATCAGGTTCTCGACATGGAGGAGGGCCTCAAATTCCAAGTCCTCGCGCCGGTGGTCCGAACCCGTAAGGGAGAGTTCGTCGACCTGTTCGACTCGCTCAATACTCAGGGCTACTCACGCGTGCGCGTCGACGGTGTCGTCCACCAGCTCAGTAGCCCGCCGGTGTTGAAGAAGCAGGAAAAGCACGACATCGAGGTTGTCGTCGACCGACTCACCGTCAAGTCCAGCTCGAAGCAGCGGCTCACCGACTCGGTGGAGACCGCGCTGCGCCTGGCGGACGGCATAGTGGTTCTCGACTTCGTCGACCGTGAGGAGAACGCCCCCGATCGGGAGCGTCGTTTCTCGGAGAAGCTCGCGTGTCCCAACGGCCACCCGCTGTCCATCGACGACCTCGAACCGCGATCGTTCTCGTTCAACTCGCCTTACGGCGCCTGCCCCGACTGTGTCGGGCTCGGCGTGCGCAAGGAGGTCGATCCCGAGCTGGTGGTGCCCGACGGTGATCTGAGTCTGGCCGACGGTGCCATCGCACCCTGGTCGATGGGACAGACGTCGGAGTACTTCGGCCGCCTGCTGTCCGGACTCGCCGACGCCATGGGCTTCGATCTGCACGCTCCGTGGAACAAGCTGCCGGCGAAGGTCAAGCGAGCCGTCCTGGAGGGCAGCGACCACCAGGTGCACGTGAAGTACAAGAACCGGTACGGCCGCACCCGGTCGTACTACGCCGAGTTCGAGGGCGTCATGCCCTTCCTGCACCGCCGCCTCGAGCAGACCGAATCCGAACAGATGAAGGAACGCTACGACGGCTACATGCGCGACGTTCCGTGCCCCACCTGCAACGGAGCCAGGCTGCGTCCGGAAATTCTGTCGGTCACCATCGCGGCGGGTGATTTCGGGCCGAAGTCGATCGCCGAAGTGTGTGAACTCTCGATCGCCGACACGGCCGACTTCCTCAACAGTCTCACCCTGGGCCGACGCGAGGAAGCGATTGCGGGCCAGGTCCTCAAGGAAGTTCAGGCTCGACTCGGCTTCCTACTGGACGTGGGTCTCGAATACCTGTCGTTGGCGCGCACCGCAGGCTCGCTGTCCGGCGGCGAGGCGCAGCGTATTCGGCTCGCCACCCAGATCGGCTCCGGCCTCGTCGGCGTGCTCTACGTACTCGACGAGCCGTCCATCGGACTGCATCAGCGAGACAACCGTCGGCTCATCGACACACTGACGCGACTGCGCGATCTCGGCAACACGTTGATAGTCGTCGAGCACGACGAGGACACCATCCGTACCTCGGACTGGGTCGTCGATATCGGACCGTTGGCAGGCGAGCACGGCGGACGCGTCGTACACAGCGGTTCTTACGCAGACCTGCTGACCAACGACGAATCGCTCACAGGTGCGTATCTGTCGGGTCGCATGGAGATCCCGTTGCCGGATACCCGCCGCGTGGTCGACAAGAAGCGACAGGTCACCGTCGTGGGTGCCCGCGAACACAACCTTCAGGGAATCGACGTCAGCTTCCCTCTCGGTGTTCTGACGTCGGTCACCGGTGTCTCGGGCTCGGGTAAGTCGACACTGGTCAACGACATCCTCGCGACCGTGATGGCCAACAAGCTCAACGGTGCCCGTCAGGTTCCCGGTCGGCACACCCGGATCAACGGCCTGGACCAATTGGACAAGCTGGTTCGCGTCGACCAGTCACCGATCGGTCGCACGCCCCGGTCCAATGCCGCGACGTACACCGGGGTGTTCGACAAGATCCGTACGTTGTTCGCGGCCACCACCGAGGCCAAGGTTCGCGGGTATCAGCCCGGGCGATTCTCGTTCAACGTCAAGGGCGGTCGGTGCGAGGCGTGCTCGGGAGACGGCACGTTGAAGATCGAGATGAACTTCCTGCCCGACGTGTACGTCCCGTGCGAGGTGTGCGAGGGCGCTCGCTACAACCGCGAGACACTCGAGGTGCACTACAAGGGCAAGACCATCGCCGAGGTCCTGGATATGCCGATCGAGGAGGCCGCGGACTTCTTCGAGGCCATCACCTCGATTCACCGGTACCTGAAGACACTCGTCGAGGTCGGACTCGGCTACGTCCGCCTGGGGCAACCGGCGACGACGCTGTCCGGCGGCGAAGCTCAGCGTGTGAAGCTCGCAGCCGAGTTGCAGAAGCGTTCCACCGGCCGCACCGTCTACATTCTGGACGAGCCGACCACGGGCCTGCACTTCGAGGACATCCGCAAATTGCTCGGCGTGGTGAACGGACTCGTCGACAAGGGGAACACCGTGATCGTCATCGAGCACAATCTCGATGTCATCAAGGTCTCCGACTGGGTCATCGACATGGGGCCCGAAGGTGGTTCGGGCGGCGGAACGGTTGTAGCACAAGGTAATCCAGAAGCCGTGGCGGCGGTACCCGAGAGCTACACCGGAAAATTCTTGCAGGAGGCGCTCTCCCGCGAGGTAGTGGCGTCCACGCCGAAGGCGGCCCCGAAGAAGCGTCGGGCTCGTAAGGTCGCTGCGGTCTGACGCGAACACATATACGACGAAGCCGCATCCGGATTGCCGGATGCGGCTTCGTCTGTAGATGGGGGTGGGTGCGCTTGTTCAGTGCACCGGGCCGGTGTATTTCTCACCGGGACCGAGTCCTGGCTCGTCCGGGTGTGCGGAGGCTTCCCGGAACGCGCGTTGCAGTGCCTGGAGTCCGTCGCGAATCGGTCCGGCGTGAGGACCCAGGTACTCGACCGACGCGGTGACCAAGCCGGCGAGGGCGGTGATGACGCGTCGGGCTTCGTCGAGATCGAGGTAAGGGCTCTCCGCGGGATCGGGCTCGGACAGACCCAGCTTCTCGGCCGCGGAACTCATCAGCATCACCGCTGCGCGGCTGATGACCTCGACCGCGGGAACCTCGGCGAGTTCCCGGACTTCTTGCTCGATGCCGGTGGGGTCGGTGCCTGCGGGATCGGCGGGCGTGGATGAACTGGTCATAGCTACGAGAATCCCACGCCGCGTGTTCCGTCGGTGGGATCGGGTGTCGACGGAGTGCACTCTGTCGGCGCGATTGCCGGTTTCGGCTCTCTGCTGGTAGTCTTACTCGACGACCGTCTTCGGCGTGCGCTCCTCGATGGAGTTCACCGCATGAAGGCAGCAAGTGGAGCCCGACTCCCACCGGTACGTGATCCGAATGGATCGCTTCCGGTCCGGTCGCACGAAGGAGTCCCAGCGGGGGTTCCGGAGTGCTTCCTCCCCGCGAGGAGACTGTACGACGCGCTATGTCGTGCAGTTCGACCGGTCGACATCGGGCCCTGCTGTCGGTACTGACCGACTGCAGGGTTTTTTCGTTTTCGGCGTTCGTTCGCCGAGCGTGATGTCGAGGTTCGAGGGCGACGGGCTGTGTAAGTGGCAGGCGGTCGGGTTACACACCACACCGCACTACCTAGGAGGCCCCATCAGCACTGAGACCCGCATCAACGATCGCATCCGAGTTCCCGAGGTCCGTCTTGTCGGACCGGGCGGTGAACAGGTGGGAATCGTGCGTGTTGAAGATGCACTCCGCTTGGCTCTCGAAGCCGACCTCGATCTTGTCGAAGTAGCTCCCGACGCACGTCCGCCGGTCTGCAAGATCATGGACTACGGGAAGTTCAAGTACGAGGCTGCGCAGAAGGCGCGCGAATCGCGCAAGAACCAGACGCTCACCGTCATCAAGGAGCAGAAGCTCCGCCCCAAGATCGACGCGCACGACTACGAGACCAAGAAGCGCAACGTGGTTCGCTTCCTCGAAGCCGGCTCGAAGGTCAAGGTCACCATCATGTTCCGTGGTCGCGAGCAGTCGCGCCCCGAGCTGGGTTTCCGTTTGTTGCAGCGCCTGGGTGCCGATGTCGCGGAACTCGGTTTCGTGGAGACGTCGGCCAAGCAGGACGGCCGCAACATGACCATGGTCCTGGCTCCGCACAAGGGTGCCAAGACTCGCGTGAAGGCTCAGGAAAGCGCTGCCGCGCCGCCTGCGCAACGCGCACCGGCCCCCGCGCCGGAACAACCCGCCGCAGCAGCTCCGGCTGCCGAGGCACCGGCCGCAGCAGCTCCGGCTACTCCGGCTCAGACCAACTGAGCTTCGCGCTCTACCAGTAAGACAGTCCCGCACCCGCCTCGGTGCGCAGTCCGTTCCGAGGCGCTGCGTGGCTGTGCCATGCACCACTAAGAGCTATTACAGAACAGAGGATTTCATGCCCAAGCAGAAGACGCACAGTGGTGCCAAGAAGCGATTCAAGGTGTCCGGCAGCGGCAAGATCCTGCGCCAGAAGGCCGGCCGTCGCCACCTGCTCGAGCACAAGCCCACCAAGGTGACTCGTCGCCTCGATGGTGTCGCCGTTGTCAAGAAGGCCGACGTGCCTCGGATCAAGCGCCTGCTCGGCATCTGATCCGGCTCGCCGCCGACTGATTTCGGTCGGCTTCATCCCATTACCATTCGGGGTTTCACACGCCCCCAGATCGACAGGATTCACCAGTGGCACGCGTAAAAAGGGCCGTCAACGCCCAGAAGAAGCGCCGTTCGATTCTCGAAGCGTCCAAGGGCTACCGCGGACAGCGCTCACGTCTGTACACCAAGGCCAAGGAGCAGCAGCTCCACTCGCTCACCTACGCCTATCGGGACCGCCGCGCGCGCAAGGGTGACTTCCGCAAGCTGTGGATCACGCGTATCAACGCTGCAGCGCGGGCCAACGACATCACCTACAACCGCTTCGTCCAGGGCCTGAAGGCCGCGGGCGTCGAGGTGGACCGCAAGATCCTCGCCGAGCTCGCTGTGTCCGATGCCGAGGCATTCGCCGGCTTGGTCGCCATCGCCAAGGCTGCATTGCCTGCCGATGTCAACGCTCCTGCTGGAGAAGCAGCCTGAGCGAGTCGCCGCACGACGATTCAACTCCGAAACGACCCGTGGATTCGCTGACCGAGCGAACTCCGCGGGTCGTTTCGGCCGTCAAGCTCGCTCGCGCTGCAGAGCGCAAGAAGACGGGACTGTTCCTGGCCGAGGGCTTCAACGCGGTGTCCGAGGCTGCTCGGTTCGGTTCGGTCCGAGAGCTGTTCTTCACCGCGGACGCCTTCGACCGATACGAGAGCCTCATTGCCTCCGTCGAGGCCGTTGGAGCACGGGTGTTTCCGATCACCGATCGGGCCGCGAAGGCGTTGTCCGACACTGTCACTCCGCAGGGCCTGATCGCAGTCACCGAGTTGGTCGACGTCCCGATCGACCGTGCGTTGGCCGGAACACCGCGGCTGGTGGCCGTTCCTGTGGAAATGGCCGAGCCTGGTAATGCCGGCACGATCATTCGTGTCGCCGACGCCGCGGGGGCCGATTCGGTGGTCCTGCTCGGCGACTCCGTCGACCCTCACAACGGCAAATGCGTGCGGGCCTCGGCCGGCAGCGTCTTTCATCTCCCCATCGCGCGGGAGCGCTCGATCGAGGGCGGCGTCGACGCACTGCGCCGTGCAGGACTGACGGTCGTGGCGACCGCCGCCGACGGCGAAGTCGACCTGGACGACGCAGACGAGCTGCTCGAGCAGCCGACTGCGTGGTTGTTCGGCAACGAGGCCCACGGTTTGTCCCTCCCCGTTGCCCAAGCTGCCGATCACCGGATCAGAATTCCCATCCACGGTCGGGCGGAGAGTCTGAACCTGGCGACCGCCGCGGCACTGTGTCTCTACGCGAGCGCCCGTGTTCGACGACGGTCGGCGAACCCGTGAATACGGTCGCCTAGGATCGTTACCACTCTGCTTCGTGCAGACCGACCATTATTCGAGGAGTGCATCTGTCGTGGCGAAGAAAGAGTCCGGGCCCGAGCCGGTAGATCCGAGCGTTCTCGAAGAGTCCGCACTCGACGCTGCGGTGGACTCGGCCGAGCAGGCGTTCGCCGACGCGTCGGACCTCGATGCGCTCACGAAGGTCAAAATCGATCACGTGGGTGGCAAGGCGCCACTGGCGTTGGCTCAGCGCGCCCTCGGAGCTCTTCCCGGTGACCAGAAGGCGGACGCGGGCAAGCGCGTCAAGGTGGCACGAGACCGGGTGCAGAAGTCCTTCGACGAGCGCCGCGCAGTGCTGTCGGCGGAGCGCGATGCGGCGATTCTCGTGGCCGAGACGATCGACGTGACGCTGCCGACCGACCGGGCACCCGTCGGAGCGCGCCATCCCATCACGATCATCTCCGAGCAGGTTGCCGACGTCTTCGTCGGAATGGGCTGGGAGGTCGAAGAGGGCCCCGAGGTGGAAACCGAGCACTTCAACTTCGACGCGTTGAACTTCCTGCCCGATCACCCGGCTCGCACGATGCAGGACACGTTCCACATCGCGCCGGAGGGCTCGCGTCAGGTACTGCGTACGCACACGTCGCCGGTGCAGGTGCGATCGATGCTCTCTCGCGAGGTGCCGATCTACGTCGTCTGTCCTGGCCGAACGTTCCGTACCGACGAGCTCGACACGACGCACACTCCGGTCTTTCATCAGGTCGAGGGGCTCGCGATCGACAAGGGCCTGACGATGGCGCATCTGCGCGGAACGCTGGACGCGTTCGCGCAGGCTCTGTTCGGCAGCGATACGCGTACTCGGATGCGGCCCAACTACTTTCCGTTCACCGAACCCTCCGCGGAGGTCGATGTGTGGTTCCCCAAGAAGAAGGGTGGAGCCGGTTGGGTCGAATGGGGTGGCTGCGGAATGGTCAACCCGAAGGTGTTGCAGGCCAGCGGCATCGACCCGGAGGTGTACACCGGTTTCGCGTTCGGCATGGGACTCGAGCGAACTCTGCAGTTCCGCAACGACATCCCGGACATGCGGGACATCGTCGAGGGGGATATCAGGTTCACTCTGCCCTTCGGTGTTCAGGCCTGACGCGGCCACTCTCCAGCCCCACTTCATCTCGGATACAAGAAAGAGCTGAGCACACGTGCGAGTCCCACATTCCTGGTTGACCGAGGTCCTGCACGCGGGTACTCCCGACTGGTCCGTCTCGCCCGACGAGCTCGACGCGGGTTTCGTACGCGTCGGTTTCGAGGTCGAGGAGCTGGTCTCGTTGGACAACGTGACGGGGCCCCTCGTGGTGGGTCGGGTCGAGTCGATCGAGGAACTGACCGAATTCAAGAAGCCCATTCGGTTCTGCCTCGTGAACGTGGGGGCCGACGAGCCGCAGGAGATCGTCTGCGGTGCACGCAATTTCGCCGAGGGGGACCTGATCGTCGCGGCGCTGCCCGGCAGCGTGCTGCCCGGCGGGTTCGCCATCGCGTCGCGCAAGACGTACGGCCGCAACTCCAACGGGATGATCTGCTCGACGCTCGAGCTCGGTCTCGGCCGGGACCACTCCGGCATCCTGGTGCTACCGGAAGGGACTGCGCAGCCCGGCGACGATGCCAAAGTCGTTCTGGGCCTAAATGATTCGGTGATCGAGCTGAACGTGACACCGGATCGCGGGTACGCCTTTTCGGTACGCGGCCTGGCCCGTGAGCTGGCGTGCAGCTTCGATCTTCCGTATGTGGATCCGGCGCGCACGATGCCCACCGAGGTCACCGGCGACGCCTGGCCCGTGACGGTCGAGCCCGAGTCCGGTACTTCTCGGTTCGCTCTGCGCAAGGTCGTGGGGATCGATCCTGCTGCCGTCACTCCCTGGTGGATGCAGCGCAGACTGCTGCTGGCCGGGGTGCGACCGATCTCGGCGGCCGTGGACGTGACCAACTATGTGCTCCACGAACTCGGCCAGCCGTTGCATGCTTTCGACGCAAGCAAGCTCGACGGTCATCTCGTCGTGCGGCGCGCGAATGCGGGGGAGACGCTCACGACGCTCGACGGCGTCGAGCGGTCGCTCGATGCGGAAGACGTGGTCATCGCCGACGGAACGGGAGCCATCTCGTTGGCCGGCGTCATGGGCGGGGCGTCCACCGAGGTCGACGACTCGACCAGCGATGTCGTTCTCGAAGCAGCATCGTTCGATCCGCTCGCGGTGTTCCGAACCGGCCGTCGCCACAAGCTGTCGAGCGAGGCGAGCAAGCGTTTCGAGCGGACTGTGGATTCGGCGCTCCCGGTTGCGGCGCTCGATCGGGCCGCACAGTTGCTCGTCGAGATCGCCGGTGGACGTATCGAACCGGTGCTGACCGACATCGGCGAGGCTGCCCGTTTCCCGTCGGTGACGATGGACTTCGACCTGCCCGATCGGATCGCGGGTGTGCAGTACCCCGACGGGACCGCTGCTCGACGGCTCGCTCAGATCGGATGCACCGTCGAGGTGGATGTCGACGGTGGCGGCCACGGACAACTGGTCGTCGATCCTCCCTCGTGGCGACCCGACTTGGTGCAGCGCGCCGATCTGGTCGAAGAGGTGCTGCGGCTCGAAGGGCTCGAGAAGATCCCGTCGATTCTGCCGTCCGCTCCCGGTGGGCGCGGCCTCACCGCCGAGCAGAAGCGTCGGCGGGCAGTCGGCAAGGCTCTTGCGTTCGCCGGCTATGTCGAAGTTCTTCCGCCGGTGTTCCTGCCCAAGGGAATCTTCGACACGTGGGGCCTCGACGCGGACGACCCGCGCCGGGCGACGACGTCGGTGTTGAACCCGCTCGAGGCCGACCGCCCCGAGCTTGCGACGACCGTGCTTCCCGGTCTGCTCGAAATGCTGAGCAGGAACATCGCGCGCGGTCAGCGGGACGTGTCGTTGTTCGGAATCGCCCAGGTCGTTCTCCGGCACGACGCGACCGCTGCAGTGGACGCGTTGCCGGTCGATCGGCGACCGACCGACGATCAGATCGCGATGCTCCGTGGGTCCCTCCCCGCACAGCCGGTACACGTGGGCGTGGTGCTCGCCGGTCAGCGTGAGCCCTCTGGGCCCTGGGGTCCGGGCCGAGCAGCCGAGGCCGCGGACGCGTTCGCCGCTGTGCGCACTGTTGCCGCGGCGTCCGGCGTGCAGGTCGATCTTCGTGCAGCACAACACCTTCCCTGGCATCCGGGCCGGTGCGCCGAGGTTCTTCTCGACGGTGAGGTCGTCGGGCACGCAGGCGAACTGCATCCGGCCGTGCTCGAGCGAGCCGGTTTGCCTCCGCGTACGTGTGCGGTGGAGCTGAGTTTGAGTGCTCTGCCCGTCGTCGAATCGCTTCCGGCCCCCGAGGTATCCCCATACCCGGCAGTGTTGCAGGACGTCGCTGTCGTGGTCGACGCGTCCGTGCCCGCAGCGTCCGTCGAGGCAGCGCTGACGATCGGCGGTGGAGAGCTGCTCGAATCCATCCGACTGTTCGACGTCTACGAGGGTGAGCAGGTCGGCGAGGGGCGTAAGTCATTGGCGTTCGCCCTCCGGTTCCGCGGTTCGGACGGAACCCTGACCGAGGATCAGGCGACGGCGGCTCGCGACGCAGCCGTGGCGGCGGCGTCCACAGCGGTCGGTGCCCAGCTGCGTAGCTGAACCGTCGACGGCGCTGCCGGTGTTGTGCGTAGCGTGGTGTCATGACGGGCACGACGACGGGAGCAGCCGATGAGTGAATCCGACACGCAGGGCACGGCCTCGGATCTGCAGGTGTTGAACGAGGTCCTCGCGGCGGTGGTCGGCCGACCTCGGTTGGCTCCGGTGGCAGCGGCGGCATCTGCTCTGGCGGCCGAGTTGGGGACGGCGGAACCCGAGCCCGCCGGTCCGGATCGCGGCGTCCCGCCGGGAACCGTTCCCGATGTGGATTTTCCGCAGGTGACGAAACCTCGTATCGACCAGCCGCTCGGCGATCCACCCCCGGGAGCTCCGTTGGGCGGGACGGTGCCGGGCGTCATCGATGCGGAATTGGTAGACGACCTGCCCGTCGGCGTTGGTGGGGGTTATGTCGGCGGTGCGACTACGGGCGACTTCACCGACTCCGGGGTGCCGACCTGGGACGGGGTGCGAGAGAAGGTGGAGCACCGCTCGGGCACGGCTCTCGGGGCGGAGGAGCTGGACCGGGAATCGAGAGCCGGTCAGGACCTGGACGAACAGTGGAACGATCGGCAGGAAGCCGGCCGAAAGAAGCTCGACGAAATCCGTAGATCGATGGGTAACAGCTAACGTTTCGGGCCCACCGATGAATGGGCTTGCATGATGCTGCATAATAAACCGCATGACTATTTCGGAGGCAACGCCGAAGCGCATCGCGGTGGCGGGTGCCAGTGGCTACGCCGGTGGTGAGATCCTTCGTCTGCTGCTCGGCCACCCAGCTGTACGCGACGGCTCGTTGGTCATCGGAGCGCTGACTGCGGGCGGCAATGCAGGCGCGACGCTGGGTGAGTTCCATCCCCACCTGTTGCCGCTTGCCGACCGTGTTCTCGGCCCCACGACGGTCGACGAACTCGCCGGGCACGACGTGATCTTCCTCGGGTTGCCGCACGGTAAGTCCGCCGAACTCGCGCTCCAGTTGCCCGAATCCGTGGTGATCATCGACTGCGGTGCCGATTTCCGCCTCAACGACTCCGCAGCCTGGGAGAAGTACTACAAATCCCCGCATGCGGGGACTTGGCCGTACGGGCTCCCGGAGCTACCGGGGCACCGCGAGCTTCTGGTCGGGGCAACGCGTATCGCCGTACCCGGGTGTTATCCGACGGTGTCGAGTCTTGCCCTGGCCCCGGCAGTTGCCGCCGGAATCATCGAGCCACGGGTCAACATCGTTGCAGTCACCGGCACGTCCGGTGCGGGCCGGGCACCCAAGGCCGACCTGCTGGGCTCCGAGGTGATGGGCTCGGTTCGCGCATACGCGGTAGCAGGCGCGCACCGACACACCCCCGAGATCGTGCAGAACCTGTCGGCGGTAGCCGGTACCGACGTGTCGGTGTCGTTCACTCCGGTACTCGCGCCGATGCCGCGTGGCATTCTGGCCACCTGTACGGCCGTGACCACCGCTACCGAGGCTCAGGCCGTCGTGGTGTACGAGAAGGCCTATGCAGCGGAGCCTTTCGTTCATGTTCTTCCGGCCGGTCGGCTGCCGCAGACCGGTTCGGTCATCGGATCGAACGCCGTGCAGATGAGTGTGTCCGTCGATGCAGACGCAGGTTTGCTGGTCGTCATCGCGGCCATCGACAACCTGGCCAAGGGAACAGCCGGTGCAGCAGTGCAATCGATGAATCTGGCGTTGGGAATCGACGAGACCGACGGTCTCTCTACCGTAGGAGTTGCTCCATGACCGGCCTGAAGAGCGAGACGGATGCGGTCGCCTCGATCGCGGGGAAGCTCGTGCGTTCCCAGGGCGTGACGTCTCCCGCCGGATTCCGTGCGGCCGGGATTCCCGCGGGTATCAAGGCAAGTGGCAGGTCCGACCTTGCTCTGGTGTTCAACGAAGGTCCGGACTTCACGGCAGCGGGCGTCTTCACCCGCAACAAGGTCAAGGCCGCGCCGGTGCTGTGGTCGCAGCAGGTGCTCACCACCGGTCGGCTCCGCGCGGTGGTGCTGAACTCCGGCGGGGCCAACGCTTGTACCGGTGCACCCGGTTTCCAGGACGCGCATCGGACGGCCGAGGAGGTCGCGTCCGTGTTGAGCAACTGGGGTTCGGAAACAGGGGCCATCGAGGTTGCCGTGTGCTCGACGGGTCTGATCGGCGACCGGTTGCCGATGGACAAGCTGCTACCCGGTGTGACCGAGGTGGTCCATGAACTCGCAGGCGGCATCTCGGGTGGTACCGATGCGGCGTACGCGATCATGACCACCGATACCGTTCCGAAGCAGGCCGCGATTCATCACGCAGACAAGTGGAATGTCGGTGGCATGGCCAAGGGCGCGGGCATGCTCGCACCCTCACTGGCCACGATGCTCAGCGTCATCACCACCGACGCCGTCGCGACCGCGGAGCAGCTCGACACCGCGCTTCGCGCGGCCACCCGGTTGTCCTACGACCGACTCGACGTCGACGGCGCATCCTCCACGAACGACACGGTACTGCTGCTCTCCTCCGGGGCGAGCGGTGTGAGCCCGTCGCAGGAGGACCTCGACGCTGCTGTCCTCGCGGTATGCGACGACCTCGCCGACCAGATGATGGCCGATGCCGAGGGCGTCACCAAGCGGGTGAAGATCACCGTCTCCGGTGCGGTATCGGAGGACGAGGCTCTCGTCGGTGCGCGGACGGTCGCCAGGGACAGTCTCACCAAGACGGCCCTGTTCGGTTCTGACCCCAACTGGGGCCGTGTGCTCGCGGCGATCGGTATTGCTCCGATCGAACTCGATCCGGATCGGATTGCCGTGTCGTTCAACGGCAATCCGGTGTGCATCGACGGCGTCGGCGCTCCGGGTGCTCGCGAGGTCGACTTGTCCGGAGTCGATATCGCCGTGACCATCGACCTCGGACTCGGGTCCGGTACGGCCACGATCAGAACCACGGATCTCTCCCACGCCTACGTCGAAGAGAACTCGGCGTACTCGTCATGACTGCTGCTGCAGAGCAATTGACCGCAGCGCAGAAGGCGTTCACCCTCGCCGAGGCACTGCCCTGGCTCCAGCGCTTCTCGGGCAAGATCGTCGTGGTGAAGTACGGCGGGAACGCCATGGTCGACGACGATCTCAAGCGAGCATTCGCCGCCGACATGGTGTTTCTACGCACCGTCGGAATTCATCCCGTCGTCGTGCACGGCGGCGGCCCGCAGATTTCGGCCATGCTGAGCAGGCTGGGCCTGACGGGTGAGTTCCGCGGCGGATTCCGGGTCACCACACCGGAAGTCATGGACATCGTTCGGATGGTGCTGTTCGGGCAGGTCGGCCGTGAACTCGTCGGCTTGATCAACAGTCACGGGCCGTATGCCGTCGGAATCTCGGGGGAGGACGCGCACCTGTTCACCGCGACCCGTCGTTCGGTCTTGGTCGACGGCGTCGATACCGATATCGGTCTGGTGGGCGACGTCACCTCTGTAGATCCGAAGGCGATCTTCGATCTGATTGCCGCAGGACGCATTCCGGTGGTCTCCACCATCGCACCCGACAGCGACGGCGTGGTGCACAACATCAACGCCGATACCGCTGCTGCTGCTCTCGCCAGTGCGATCGGGGCCGAGAAGTTGGTCGTGCTCACCGATGTCGAGGGTCTCTACACAGCGTGGCCCGATCGCAGCTCGCTGACCTCTCGAATCGACGCGTCGGAACTCGACGCATTGCTGCCCACGCTCGATGCCGGGATGGTCCCCAAGATGGAAGCGTGCCTGCGGGCCGTTCGTGCCGGCGTACCTTCGGCGCACGTCATCGACGGTCGCGTCGAACATTCGGTTCTGGTGGAGCTGTTCACCGGTGAGGGGATCGGCACGATGGTCACCCCCGATCACTCGTCTACGTCAGGAGTCACGTCATGACCGGCACGCAGTCCACGGTCGATCTACAGCAGCGGTGGTCCACGTCGCTCATGGACAACTACGGTGTGCCGCGCGTAGCGCTCGTCCGAGGCGAAGGTGCTGTGGTGACCGACGCCGACGGCAAGCAGTACCTCGACCTGCTGGCCGGTATCGCCGTCAATATCCTGGGCCACGCTCATCCTGCGGTGATCGAGGCGGTCACTGCTCAGCTCTCCACGCTGGGTCATACGTCGAATCTGTATGCGACGGAGCCGGGTATCGAACTGGCCGAGCAATTGTTGGCGCACCTCGGTGCGGGTGCGACGGGGCGAGTGTTCCTGTGCAACTCGGGAACCGAGGCCAACGAGGCGGCGTTCAAGATCGCGCGTCTGACCGGTCGTCCCCACATCATCGCCGCGGAGAAGGCCTTTCACGGACGGACGATGGGTGCACTGGCGCTCACCGGACAAGCCGACAAGCGCATTCCGTTCGAACCCATGCCTGCCGGTGTCCAGCACGTGCCCTACGGAGACATCGCCGCGCTCGAGGCAGCCGTCGATTCCGACACCGCCGCAGTGTTTCTCGAACCCATCATGGGTGAGGGCGGCGTGGTCGTTCCTCCGGACGGATATCTGGTTGCCGCGCGTGAGATCACGGCGAAGCACGGCGCGCTGTTGGTCCTCGACGAGGTGCAGACCGGTATCGGCCGCACGGGCTGGTTCTACGCCCACCAGTCGGTCGGCATCGTGCCCGACGTGATCACCTTGGCCAAAGGACTGGGCGGGGGTCTGCCCATCGGAGCCTGCATCGGCATCGGGGCGGCGGGAGAGTTGTTGCATCCGGGCAAGCACGGCACCACCTTCGGCGGCAACCCGGTCTGCGCCGCTGCTGCGTTGGCTGTGTTGCGGACCATTGCCGCCGACGACCTCGTGTCGCACGCCGACAGCCTCGGCAAGACCATCGCTCATTCCATCGAGGCTCTCGAACACCCTCTCGTCAGCCATGTTCGGGGCTCCGGGCTTCTGCTCGGAGTGGTGCTCACGGCCGCGGTTGCGCCTGCAGCCGAGGCAGCAGCCCGTGACGCAGGCTTCCTGATCAATGCGGCGCAACCAGACGTATTGCGGCTCGCACCGCCGCTGATCATCACCGAAGAGCAGGCCGCGTCGTTCGTCTCGGCACTACCGGCAATTCTCGACGCAGCACAGGAGGCACACCAGCCATGACCGTTCAGCACTTCCTTCGCGACGACGACATCACTCCGCAGCAGCAGGGTGAAATTCTGGCGCTCGCGGCCGAGATCAAGCGGGCTCCGTTCTCCAAGCGGCCGCTCGAGGGGCCGAAGGGTGTCGGTGTGATCTTCGAGAAGAATTCCACCAGAACTCGGTTCTCGTTCGAGTTGGGCATTGCGCAGTTGGGCGGTCACGCCGTTGTGGTGACCGGAAGCGACACTCAACTGGGCCGCGAGGAGACTCTGCAGGACACCGGACGCGTGCTCTCCCGCTACGTCGAGGCAGTCGTCTGGCGTACGTTCGGGCAGAAGCGCCTGGAGCAGATGGCAACGGGCGCAACGATTCCTATTGTGAACGCGCTGTCCAACGAGTTCCATCCCTGCCAGGTCCTCGCCGATCTGCAGACGCTGATCGAGCACAAGGGAAACCTGACCGGACGGACGCTGGCGTACTTCGGCGACGGTGCCAACAACATGGCACATTCGCTTCTCATCGGCGGAGTGACCGCGGGACTCGATGTCAGGATCGCCGCTCCGAAGGAATTCGCACCACTCGGTTACGTCCTCGATGCCGCACGTGCGCGCGCCGAGGAGACCGGAGCGTCCATCACGGTGACCGAGGACCCCGACGAGGCCGCCGACGGTGCCGATGCTCTCGTCACCGATACCTGGACATCGATGGGTCAGGAGAACGACGGACTCGATCGAGTCGCTCCGTTCCGGCCCTACCGCATCGACTCCGAGCTGCTGTCGAAGGCCAAATCCGATGCCGTCGTGCTGCATTGCCTTCCTGCCCACCGCGGCGAGGAAATCACCGACGAGGTGCTCGACGGTCCGCACAGTGTCGTCTGGGACGAGGCCGAGAACCGTCTGCACGCTCAGAAAGCACTGCTGGTCTGGCTCCTCGAGCAGGCTCGGCGACCGTGAGTGACGACGTCACTGCGGTTCCGCTGACCGCGTCGACCCGCGCGGGCAGACAGGCGCGGATCATCGCGTTGCTGGCCACGCATCAGGTGCGCAGTCAACCGCAGTTGGCGTCGTTGCTCGCCGCCGAGGGGATCGACACCACCCAGGCGACGCTGTCGCGTGACCTCGAAGAGTTGGGTGCGGTGAAGTTGCGCGCTCCCGACGGCGGAGTCGGGGTGTACGTGGTCCCCGAGGACGGCAGCCCGGTGCGCGGGGTGTCGGGCGGAACCGACCGTCTCCTGCGGCTGTTGGGGGAGCTGTTGGTGTCCACCGATCACAGCGGAAACCAGGCAGTTCTGCGGACACCGCCCGGAGCTGCGCATTACCTGGCCAGCGCGCTCGATCGTGCTGCATTGCCGGAAGTCGTGGGAACGATCGCCGGAGACGACACGATCCTGCTCATCGCCCGTGAACCGACCACCGGCGGTGAGATCGCCGACAAGATAGAAAAGCTCGCTCGACGCGGAAACTGAGATCCGGTCACTCCGCACTGCACCACACGAACCACGAAGGAGCGTCATCACCATGGCCGAACGCGTCATCCTCGCCTACTCCGGCGGACTCGACACCTCTGTCGCCATCAGCTGGATCGGACGGGAGACCGGCAAGGAGGTCGTCGCTGTTGCCATCGACCTCGGCCAGGGCGGTGAGGACATGAATGTCGTCCGCCAGCGCGCATTGGACTGCGGTGCAGTCGAATCGGTCGTCGTCGACGCCAGGGACGAGTTCGCCGACGAGTACTGCCTGCCGACGGTGCAATCGAACGCGCTGTACATGGATCGGTATCCGTTGGTCTCGGCCATCAGCCGCCCGCTGATCGTCAAGCATCTGGTGGAGAACGCACGTGCGCACGGCGGAACCGTCGTCGCCCACGGGTGCACGGGCAAGGGCAACGACCAGGTCCGGTTCGAGGTCGGTTTCAACACGCTCGCTTCGGAGCTCGAAGTGCTGGCACCGGTACGCGATTACGCGTGGACCCGGGAGAAGGCGATCGCGTTCGCCGAGGAGAACGACATCCCGATCAACGTCACCACCAAGTCGCCGTTCTCCATCGACCAGAACGTGTGGGGACGGGCAGTGGAGACCGGCTTCCTGGAAGATCTGTGGAACGCGCCGACGAAGGATGTGTACGACTACACCGAGGATCCGACGGTCAACTTCCAGGCACCCGACGAACTGATCCTCACGTTCGACAAGGGTCGCCCGGTCGCCATCGACGGCCGTCCGGTGTCGGTGCTCGGTGCGATCCAGGAACTCAACACCCGTGCGGGCGCTCAGGGTGTCGGCCGATTGGACGTCGTCGAGGATCGCCTCGTCGGCATCAAGAGCCGTGAGATCTACGAGGCTCCCGGTGCGATGGTGCTGATCCGTGCGCACGAAGAACTCGAGCACGTGACCCTCGAGCGCGAACTCGGCCGCTACAAGCGTCATACCGACCAGAAGTGGGCCGAGCTGGTCTACGACGGCCTGTGGTACTCGCCGCTCAAGGGTGCGCTCGACACGTTCGTTCAGCACACGCAGGAACACGTCTCGGGCGACATCCGCCTGGTCCTGCACGCGGGCGGAATCATCGTCAACGGCCGTCGCAGCGGGGAGTCGTTGTACGACTTCAATCTCGCCACCTACGACGAGGGCGACACGTTCGACCAGTCCGCGGCCAAGGGATTCGTGCAGCTGCACGGGCTGTCCTCCAAGATCGCAGCGAAGCGGGACCTGGGCCTGTGACCACTTCGAGCAACGCACACCGAACCAACGAAGGCTCGCTGTGGGGCGGGCGCTTCGCTTCCGGCCCGGCGGCTGCCATGGCTGCCCTGAGCAAATCGACACACTTCGACTGGGTTCTCGCGCCCTACGACATCCGTGCGTCCATGGCGCACGCTCGGGTTCTGAACGGTGCCGGACTGCTGACCCCGCAGGATCTCGAGACGATGCTCGACGGTTTGCAGCGGCTGGCCGACGACGTGGCGTCCGGTGAGTTCGTCGCTGCCGAGTCGGACGAGGACGTGCACGGCGCCCTCGAACGCGGTTTGATCGACCGGGTCGGACCGGAGGTGGGTGGTCGGCTGCGCGCCGGCCGCTCACGCAACGATCAGGTCGCGACCCTGTTCCGAATGTGGTTGCGCGACGCCGTCCGTCGGGTGTCGGTCGGTGTTCTCGACGTCGTGGACGCATTGGCGACTCAGGCTGCGGCTCACCCCACCGCGGTCATGCCCGGCAAGACTCATTCGCAGGCGGCGCAGCCGGTGTTGTTGGCGCATCATCTGCTCGCACATACCCATCCGCTGCTGCGTGATGTCCAGCGGTTCGCGGACTTCGACAGGCGAGCGGCGGTGTCGCCCTACGGTTCCGGGGCTCTGGCCGGCTCCTCGCTCGGTCTGAGCCCCGAGAAGATCGCCGCCGAACTCGGGTTCGATTCGTCCGCCGAGAACTCGATCG
Organism: Rhodococcus sp. 1R11; assembly: GCF_004563845.1. Classification (NCBI taxonomy): domain Bacteria; kingdom Bacillati; phylum Actinomycetota; class Actinomycetes; order Mycobacteriales; family Nocardiaceae; genus Rhodococcus; species Rhodococcus sp. 1R11. The sequence goes on from NZ_SPNG01000002.1 coordinate 568,875, forward strand.
ACGCCACGTCCTCGCGTGATTTCGCGGCGGAAGCCGCATTCGTCCTGGCGATGACAGCGGTGGACCTGTCTCGGTTCGCCGAGGAGGTCATCTCGTGGAGCACACCCGAATACGGTTACGTGACTCTCGCAGATGCGTGGTCGACGGGCAGCTCGATCATGCCGCAGAAGAAGAATCCCGACGTCGCGGAGTTGACTCGTGGCAAGACGGGCCGCCTGATCGGAAATCTGACCGGCCTGTTGGCCACCCTCAAGGCACAACCGTTGGCGTACAACCGGGATCTGCAGGAAGACAAGGAGCCGGTCTTCGATTCGGTGGCTCAGCTCGAGTTGCTGCTCCCGGCACTCACCGGTTTGACGGCGACATTGGAGTTCCACACCGATCGCATGGCCGAACTCGCGCCGGCCGGGTTCACGCTCGCCACCGACATCGCCGAATGGATGGTGCGGCAAGGCATTGCGTTCCGGGTCGCTCACGAGGCAGCAGGTGCCTGCGTGCGTGCGGCGGAAGCGCGGGGCGTGGGGCTGGTGGATCTTACCGACGACGAGCTCTCGTCGATCGATCCGGCGCTGACTCCGGCGGTGCGCGAGGTGCTCACCGTGGAGGGTTCCATTTCCTCGCGTGATGCTCGCGGCGGCACCGCGGCGGTTCAGGTGGCGCATCAACTCGGTGGTGTGCGGGCGATTGCGTCGACGTTGCGCGCGTGGGCTGAGATACCGGTGTTGCGGCACTAGTCGAGCAATCGACATCCTCGCCGTATTCCACGACTGTGATGTGAGAAGCTTTCGTCACGCGAAGACCGATGTCGGTCGTTCCGTCGGGGCCGAACGCAGGAGTGTATTTGTGGGACTGAATGCAGACGCGGTACGTGGTCCACTGCGGCGTGCTATCGCAACGGCCCAGAACGGCCTCGAGGTCATTCGGCTGGGTGGTCTCGAGACCGAGGTCGATCCGTCGCCTTTCCGGGTGATGGACCGTGAGCCGATGTATCGGTTGCGGCGTTACTTCCCCGACGACGTTCCCGTGGACGGTCCTCCGGTGGTGCTGATTCCGCCGATGATGGTCTCCGCGGACGTGTACGACGTCACCACCGATCAAGGTGCGGCCGGCATTCTGCACGGCATGGGCATGGACCCGTGGGTGGTCGATTTCGGTTCGCCCGATACCGAAGAGGGCGGGTGGAGCCGTACTCTGGCCGATCATGTCGTTGCGATCAGCGAGGTCGTGGACAAGGTGCACGAGCACACCGGCCGCGACGTTCACCTCGGCGGGTATTCGCAGGGCGGCATGTTCTGCTACCAAGCTGCCGCCTATCGAGGTGGACGAAACCTGGCCAGCCTCATCACGTTCGGAGCTCCGGTCGACACATTGGCCGGCTTGCCCTTGGGTATCCCGGCCGGTGTGGCAACTCGGGGCGCAGAGTTTCTGGCCGACCATGTCTTCACGCGCTTGGCCGTGTCGGGGTGGATGGCGCGGACAGGATTTCAGCTACTCGACCCGGCGAAGACCGTGCGGTCTCGTTTGGATTTCCTGCGACAGTTGCACGATCGGGAAGCACTGTTGCCTCGGGAGCCGCAGCGCCGCTTCCTGGCTATGGACGGCTGGGTGGCGTGGTCCGGGCCCGCCGTGGCCGAGTTGCTCAAACAGTTCGTCGTGCACAACCGCATGATGACCGGCGGCTTCGTCATCAAGGACAGGCTGCTGACGCTCGCGGAATTGACGGTGCCGGTGTTGGCATTCGTCGGCGAAGTGGACGACATCGGACAGCCCTTGGCGGTCCGCGGAATCCGGCGTGCCGCACCCCGGGCGCAGGTATTCGAAACCACGCTGAGGGCAGGCCATTTCGGTCTCGTAGTGGGTAGTACGGCTGCTGCTCAGACATGGCCGACCACCGGAAACTGGATTCGGTGGCGCGAGAACCTCGGACCGAAGCCCGAGGCCGTGCGCGTCATGGAACACGAGGAGCACTCGGACAGCGAGAGTGGCGTATCGATCACCAACAGGCTCATCCATACCGCTGCCTCCATCGCCGAAGTGGGAGTCGGTGTGGGACGCGGATTGGCCTCGGCTGCGACCGGTGCCGTGCGCGGTACCCGCGAGATCTCGACCGAGGCCGTGCGCACCCTCCCGCGGCTGGCGCGGCTGGGTCAGATGCAGCCGCACAGTCGGGTCTCGTTGGGCCGCTTGATAGCTGAGCAGGGAAGAAAGTCTCCGCTCGGCGAGTGCTTCCTCTTCGACGACCGAGTGCACACCTACGACGCCGTCAACGTGCGTATCGACAATGTGGTTCGGGGCCTGATCAGCGTCGGTGTACGGCCGGCATCGCGCATCGGTGTGTTGATGGAGACCAGGCCGAGTGCCCTCGCCGCCATTGCTGCCCTCTCGCGCATCGGCGCTGTTCCGGTGTTGCTGCAGCCGGGTAGCGACCTCACGGCTGCGCTACGCACCGTGGACGTCGATACCGTGATCGCCGATCCGGAGAATGCCGCGGCGGCCGTTCCGGTCGCGCCCAACGTACTGGTGCTCGGCGGCGGCGAGACGCGGCGGCTCGATGTTCCGGACGGCTACGAGGTGATCGACCTCGAAGCCATCGACCCCGACGCCGTCCGGCTACCGGCCTGGTTCGAGCCGGATCCCGGTCGCGCTCGCGAATTGGCGATGATTCTGTTCACCACCACCGATCGTGGCCTCGAACCGCGTTACATCACCAACCATCGCTGGGCACTGTCCGCATTCGGTACCGCGACGACGGCCGCTCTCGGTCCCGGCGACACCGTGTATTGCCTTGCACCGCTGCATCATTCGGCGGGCATACTCGTGACCATCGGCGGCGCGCTTGCGGGTGGATCGAGGATCGCGCTCTCCCGTGGTCTCGATCCCGAGCGCTTCAGGGAAGAGGTGTACCGCTACGGCGTCACTGTCGTCAGCTACACCTGGACGATGATGCAGCAGATCACCGACGACGGGCGCTTCCCGGTCGACACCGGTCACCCGGTTCGGCTGTTCATCGGCTCCGGTATGCCGGTGGGATTGTGGCGTCGCACCCTGGCGAAGTTCACCCCGGCGCGAGTGCTCGAGTTCTACGCCTCCACTGAGAACGACGTCATTCTGGCCAATGTCGCCGGGACGAAGATCGGCTCGAAGGGACGCCCGCTGCCCGGCAGTGCGCGAGTGGCGCTGGCGGCATACGACCCGATCACCGGTCGGCTCGAAGAGGACGACGACGGATTCGTGCGGCAATGCCGCGACAACGAGATTGGGCTGCTCCTGGGCCGCCCGAGCGGTGACGGTGAAGCGACCAGCCATGTCATGCGTGGGGTCTTCGAGCCCACCGACGCGTGGATACCCACCGAGAATCTGTTTCGGCGTGATTCCGACGGCGACTACTGGCTCATCGATCGTAAGGACACCGTGGTGCGCTCGGCCCGAGGGCCGGTGTACACCCAGCCGATCGTCGACGCCGTCGGCGATCTCGACCAAGTCGGTTCGGCCGTGGTCTACGGAGTCCGCGTTGCGGTCGACGGGCCACGGTCGATCCGCGTGGAAGCGTCGGCCACCGAGGTCGCCGTGTGCGCGGTCTCCTTGCAGCCCGAAGCGGTGATCACCGCTCGCGCTCTCACCGATGCCCTGGGAGTCCTGCTTCCGGACGAGCGCCCGGCGATCGTCCACGTTGTGTCCGACATCCCGGTCGGTCGCGCCTATCGACCCAATGCGTCTGCCTTGAAACAGGCAGGAATTCCTACTCCGAGCGCACGATCGTGGTACTACGATCCGGAGTCGAACAGCTACCGCCGACTGACGAAAGCTGTTGTGGCAGAACGCTTCGTGGGACGTCAGGCCACGGCCGAGAAGTCGTCCTGACGGAAGAGGGCAGCCAACGGCCCGCGAGACGGCCACAATCGGCGTTCGGTAGCGTGAACGAAGACCATCACTCCGGCTCGGTCGGAGCAGACAGAAGGACACCTGTGGCAATCGACTCGACACTGCTCTCCATCCTCGCGTGCCCTGTGGACAAGGGCCCGCTCCTGCTCGTCGAGGACGAACTGCTGTACAACCCGCGACTGCGTCGCGCATATCCGATAGAGAACGGCATTCCGGTGTTGCTCGCCGACGATGCACGCGATGTCGACGACGCCGAGCACGAGTCGATCCTGGCGCGCGCCACGTCCTAGACGGTCCCGTTCATGGGGTTCGCCGACGCAATGTTGCTGCCGCCCCGGTCAGCGCTGCCACGGTGAACATCACGACCACGGCGATGTCGGCCCCCATGCGCCTGGTTGCATCGGGGTGGACGGATATCTCCTGCAGGGCGTCCACCAGGTAGCTCAGCGGCAGAAGGTTGCTGACCGCACCGAGCCAACTCGGCATCTGATCGTGGGCCACCAGGAGCCCGCAGAGGAAGAGCTGCGGGATCACGACGACCGGCATGAACTGGACCGCTTGAAATTCGGTACGTGCGAAAGCGCTGCACAACAGCCCGATCGCCACTCCGAGCATCGCCCCTAGTACTGCGATCACCAGAACCCACCCGATCGAGCCGTCGATGTCGAGTCCGAGCAGTCCGAATGCGAGTGCACACGCGAGCAGCGCCTGCCCTACAGCGGCGAGCGAGAACGCGGAGCCGTAACTCGCAAGCAGGTCCATCTTGGACATCGGTGTGGTCAGCAGGCGTTCGAGCGTTCCAGTGCTGCGTTCGCGCTGCATCGAGATCGACGTGAGCAGAAACATGACGACGAACGGCAGAATGCCGAGCATCGTGATCGCAATTCGATCGAACGACGATTGTTGGTTCGGCGGAGCTGGGACGTCTCGGTACAGGAAATACAGCAGCACCATCAATAGAGACGGCACGAGCAGGACCATGGCCACCGATCGGTGATCGGCTCTGAGCTGGCGCAGGATTCGACCCGTACCCGCTACGTAGATTCGTGCGTTCACGATGTCTGCTCCGTGGATCTGATGAGCGAGAGGAACGCGCGGTCGAGGTTCGTTTCCTTCGTCCGCGCCAGTAGCGCTTCGGGGCTCGATCGGTCCAGGACGGCACCGTCGCGCATCAGTACGAGCTGGCTGCAGTGTTCTGCCTCCTCCATCACGTGGCTCGAGACCAACACTGTCGTACCTGCCGCTGCGATTGCGGCGAATCGTGACCACAGTTCCGAGCGAAGGACGGGATCCAACCCGACCGTCGGCTCGTCGAGGACGATGAGTTCGGGTTCGGCGACCAGCGCGCTGGCCAGGGAGACTCGGCTCAGTTGGCCACCGGAGAGCTCACCCGCCCGCGACGCCGCATGGTCGGTGAGTCCGACAGCCTCGATGGCGGACGCCACCTCGGAGTGGCGGCGACCGTACAGCGACCCGAAGTACTGCACGTTCTCGCGAACGGTGAGGTCTCGGTACACGCTCGGTGCCTGCGTCACGTACCCGACAGTGCGGCGCAGGGAGGCGGAGCCGGCTGGGCATCCGAGCACTGTCACGGTTCCGCTGGCAACGATCTGCGTGCCGACGATGGCGCGCATCAGCGTGGTCTTTCCGCAGCCCGATGGGCCGAGGAGGCCGGTGATGGCAGCCCGCGGAATCGTCAGGGACAGATTGTGCAGCACCGTTCGGTTGCCGCGGCGAACCGTCAACCCCGTGATCTCGACGGCATGTTGCCCGGTGAACGCCATGTGGGCCTCCAGACTCTCGTCGATCGATGCAGTCATAGCCCCGTCGATGCCTCGGGGTCAAGGGCGCAGCATCATGGGACGGGTGAACGCTGCTGACTTGGAAATCGGAGAGCCGGACGACGCAGCCCGACGCATCCTCGGGGCCACCGTCCATGCAGGCGCGGTGTCGGTGCGCATCGTGGAAGTCGAGGCTTACGGCGGTCCGGTCGACGGTCCCTGGCCCGATCCCGCTGCGCATTCTTTCCGTGGTCGCACACCCCGAAACGCCGTGATGTTCGGTCCTGCGGGGCGGTTGTACGTCTACCTGAGTTACGGCATGCACCTGTGCATGAACGTCAGTTGCGGGCCGGATGGGACGGCGGCTGCCGTCCTGCTTCGAGCCGGTCACGTAATTGCAGGTCACGACCTCGTCGACGGCAGGCGCGGTGGCGGACAGTCGCGAACAGCGCGGGTCGAGGCCGGGTGGGCTCGCGGGCCCGGCAATCTCGGTCGAGCACTCGCAGTGGGACTCGCCGACAACGGGACCGATCTGTTCGACGCGTCGTCACCGATCACACTCGAGCTGCCCGAACATCCCCTGGGCGACGATGCGGTGAAAGTCGGTCCGCGCGTGGGTGTGAGTGTGGCAGCGGACAGACCGTGGCGTTTCTGGCTACCGGCCTCGCCTGCAGTGTCGAACTACCGGCGCAGTCCCCGGGCTCCCCAGCCCGGCTTGCGTGAGGGCTGAACGAGGCGGCGGCAAGTGCATGCGGGAAGATCGACGTCGTGAGCGAGAACATCATCGACGAATTGACCTGGCGCGGACTGATCGCGCAGTCCACCGACGTGGAAGCACTGAAGAAGGCCACCTCGGACGGGCCGATCACGTTGTACTCCGGTTTCGACCCGACCGGACCCTCGCTCCACGCAGGCCACCTCGTTCCGCTGCTCGCCTTGAAGCGGTTCCAGCGGGCCGGTCATCGGCCGATCATTCTCGCGGGTGGCGCAACCGGACTGATCGGTGATCCTCGCGATGTGGGGGAGCGGACCATGAATTCCCGTGAGGTGGTCACCGAGTGGGCGTCGCGTATCCGGGGGCAGCTCGAACGGTTCGTAGACCTGGACGACGGCCCTACCGGTGGCGTGGTGGTGAACAACCTGTCCTGGACGGGGGAGTTGTCCACCATCGACTTCCTTCGAGACGTCGGCAAACACTTCTCGATCAACGTCATGCTCGCGCGTGAGACGGTCAAGACTCGGCTCGAGGGTGACGGCATGTCGTACACCGAGTTCAGTTACATGTTGTTGCAGGCCAACGACTACGTCCAGTTGCGCCGGGAGTACGGCTGCAGTCTGCAGATCGGTGGCTCGGATCAGTGGGGCAACATCATCGCCGGCGTGGAACTGAACCGTCGGCAGGACGCCGAACAGGTCCACGCACTAACCGTTCCCCTGGTCACGTCGTCGGACGGCAAGAAGTTCGGTAAGTCCACCGGTGGTGGCAGTCTCTGGTTGGACCCCGAGATGACCAGCCCGTACGCCTGGTACCAGTACTTCGTGAACACCGGTGACGCCGATGTTGTCAAGTACTTGCGCTGGTTCACCTTTCTGTCCCAGGACGAACTGGCCGAATTGGAGACCGCAACCGAGGAACGGCCGCACGCCCGAGAAGCTCAGAAGCGACTGGCAGCGGAGATGACGACTCTGGTTCACGGCGAAGAGGCAACTCGCTCGGTCGAGCTCGCCAGCCAAGCGCTGTTCGGGCGGGCAGAGCTCACCGACCTCGACGAAAGCACTCTGGCCGCGGCGTTGCACGAGGCATCGGTGGCCGACATCGAGGTGGGTGCTCCGAACACGATCGTCGACCTCCTTGTCGCGACGGGGCTGAGCGAGAGCAAGGGTGCTGCGCGCCGGGCTGTCAAAGAGGGCGGGGCAGCGGTGAACAACGTCAAGATCGCCGACGAGAACTGGACACCGTCGAGTGACGACCTCTTGCACGGACAATGGTTGGTGGTCCGGCGCGGGAAGCGAAACTTTGCGGGAGCACGAGTGGCTCGCTGAATCCAGGATCGGCCAGTGGCCGGAGTCACATTGATGTAATTTGGTTTGGACATCCGCTCGAGGGGCAATCCATCGACCGCGACCAGGCTGTTCACACCGATTGTGTCCGAACGACCTGGGGATTTGACGCGTTGTTATCCGGGGCGTAACTTTGTCCAAGTCAGAGCGACACGGACGCCAGCCCAGACCGCAAGGCCTGAGCGAAGCGGACGCGCTCTACACAATCCGGTTCGGATACGACTTCGGTTGTGTCTTAACCGCGGATCGAAGGCCAGTTTGACTGAGCCGGAACATCCGATCTAAGCTGGAATGGTTGCCCCGGACACCGACGAGATCATCTCGGACGTGAATGGTGTGTGCGTGTTCTTTGAGAACTCAACAGTGTGTCGATGAATGTCAGTGCCGAATTTTATTTGGTGAAAGCATTCGATGTATCAACTGCCCGCTTGTGGTGGTTGTTGTCGGGTGTTGTTTGAAAATGCTAGTTGAGTTTATTTGCTAGTGATTTGACTCTTTATGTTTATGACTGATTTACAGTTTCGACTGTTGATCGAGAGTCTTTTACGGAGAGTTTGATCCTGGCTCAGGACGAACGCTGGCGGCGTGCTTAACACATGCAAGTCGAGCGGTAAGGCCTTTCGGGGTACACGAGCGGCGAACGGGTGAGTAACACGTGGGTGATC
>NZ_SPNG01000036.1:0-572 GCF_004563845.1 Rhodococcus sp. 1R11
GCAAGCAGTTGCTCGAGGCCGCGAAGAACGGTGAGGACGTCGATGCGTTGCGGCTCGAGTTGCAGCAGCAGTACGAGGACACGTTGGTCAATCCGTACGTCGCTGCCGAACGCGGGTACCTCGATGCCGTCATCCCGCCCAGTCACACCCGCGGGCAGATCGTGACCGCGTTGCGTCTGCTCGAACGCAAACAAGTGACCCTGCCCCCGAAGAAACACGGAAACATCCCACTATGAACGAAGCGAATCATGACGCAGTGAGCGAAGCGAATCATGCTGCCGCGTCTGCCAGTTGGTCGTTTCGCGGAAGTCCGACGGACTCCGAGATTGCTGCTGTCGTCGCGGTTCTGACTGCCGCGCAGTCGTCGGTGGCCGAGGACGTGCCGGCCCCGATCGATCTGTGGGGTCGCCCGGAAGATATGCATCGTTACGGACTCGCCAGTGCCCCAGCTCTTTTCGTCAATGCCCGATTCGGCCAGTGAAGGACTTCGCACAGATGACCACCTCTACCTCCCATAAGAAGATTTCCAAGGTTCTTGTTGCCAATCGTGGTGAGATCGCGGTTCGGGTGAT
>NZ_SPNG01000029.1:0-1303 GCF_004563845.1 Rhodococcus sp. 1R11
GTCCGGTCTCGGTCGTGAGGGCAGTGCCGAAGGGCTCGAGGAGTACCAGAACGTGCGCTTCTACAACATCGCCCGCCGCCCCAGCACGTGAACTACCCACATCCATTCACTTCTCCCCAGAACGAAAGTGTCTCTGTCATGCGTATTTCCGTTGTCAAAGAGATCAAGCCACAAGAGGCCCGGGTCGGGCTGACCCCCGGCGGTGCCGCCGACCTCGTTCGTAGCGGCCACACCGTCTACGTCGAACGCGGTGCCGGTGACGGCGCAGGGTTCAGCGACGACCACTACACCGCCGTCGGTGCCCACCTCACCTCCCAGGCCGAGGCCTGGGAACGCGCCGAACTGCTGGTCAAGGTCAAGGAACCGATCGCCGCGGAATACCCATTCCTGCGCGAGGACCTGACCCTGTTCACCTACCTGCACCTCGCCGCAGACCGCCCGCTCACCGAAGCTCTGCTGGCCGCAGGAACACTCGGCATCGCCTACGAGACCGTGCAGGACAACACCGGCCTACCGTTGCTCACTCCCATGAGCGAGCTCGCCGGTCGACTGGCCGCGCACGCAGCCGCCACCCACCTGACCATGCCCGGCGGTGGCCCCGGCATGCTGCTCGGCGGATCACCCGGTGTAGCGCCTTGCCGGGTTCTGGTCATCGGCGGCGGAGTCGTCGGCACCCAGGCCGCACTCCTGGCTCTGGGGATGCAAGCCGAAGTCACCATCCTCGACACCTCCGGAAAGCGGATCCGCGAACTCGACATCCTCTTCGGTGGCCGAGCACGCACACTGGTCTCCGACGCCCAGACCCTCGACACCGAACTCGCGCGAGCGGACGCAGTCGTGGGCGCAGTCCTCGTCCCCGGACGGGCAGCACCGAAAGTCGTCTCACGTGCACAGCTGGCACTGCTCAAGCCGGGTGCACTCCTGATCGACGTCGCCATCGACCAGGGTGGCGCATTCGAGACCTCCCGCCCCACCACCTACGAGTCGCCGATCTTCACCGTCGAGGGCATCCGTCACTACTGCGTGGCGAACATGCCCGGCGGAGTACCCCAAACCTCGACCAAGGCCTTGACCAATGCCACGCTGGCCTACCTGCGTCAGATGGCCGACCAAGGCGTCGACGCCGCCCTGACCGCCAACCCCGCGCTGGCACTGGGCGTCAACACCCGCGACGGCCGGATCGTCTACCCCGGAGTCGCAGACGCATTCCCCGACCTGCCGAGCCTGCACGCCGACCGCGTACCCGCCTGAACCACAAAGACGACTGCGCCCACCGCAACCACCAGCAGTAGGCGCAGTCGCG